>CAVWTE010000008.1:0-25039 GCA_963757925.1 uncultured Actinomycetota bacterium | reverse complement strand
GACCTCGTGGTCGTCTGCGAGCACGATGCGGATCGTCTGCTCGGGGGCGCCCTCGCCGCCGCTCTGATCCTCGATCGACACGGTGTCTTGTTCGTTCATCGACCACCAAGATACCGGGCGGGCGGCGGCTGCATATCACGCGCGCTGTACGCTTCGGCGGTGGAAGGGCTGTCGCTGTGGTCGGAGTCTTCATTCCTGTCGATCGGCTCGCGGGGGTCGTTCGCCTCGATCGGCTCGGTGGGCTCTGCGTTCTCGATCGGCTCGGTGGGCTCGGTCGCGTCGGCATTCTCGATCGGCTCGGCCGCATCGTTCGGGTCGGTGCTGTCGGCTGCCTCGCAGGGGTCTGTGCTCTCCCACGCCGCCGAGGGAGCACTGCTGGATGACCAGGACCGTGGACGCGCGGGGATGCTGCTGGCCAGCACACTCGTGGCGCTGACGGCGGGGCTGCTGGTGTGGCTTGGCCGTGGCCCTTCGCGGCACGGCGGGTAGCGCCAGGCGGGCATGAGCCCGGAGCGCTTCACTCTCGGCGAGGGCGCCGTCAGGGAGCTCGTGAGGCTCGCGGGCGAGCTTCACGAGGAGGCACAGCGATGCGCGAGCGCGGGGTGCTGGCGCGCGGCGCTCATCCTCACCGGATCTGCACTGGAGGCGGGGATCGTGGCAAGTGCGTGCTGCCTGGAGCCGGAGCTGCGAGCGCGGGAGTTGTGGCCGTCGCGGGACCCGTCGCGCTGGACGCTGGGGCAGGCCGTGGAGGTGGCGATCGGTGCGGGCTGGCTGCCCTGTGGGCGGCCCGGTGAGGGCTTGACCGGCACGCTCGACGGCGAGGTCGGCGACGCGATCGCCTTTCTCGTAGCCGTGCGCAACATGGCGACGCATCCGATGTCTGTCATGCGCCACGAACTGGCCCCCGACTTCGCTGACGTTACCCATATGCGAGTTACCTACGAGGTGTGCGAGGGGATCATGGCAGCGGTGTTCGAGCGGTTGAACGCCGCTATCCGCACGGTGCCCCGTGGCGGTGGAGGGTCAGTGCAGACCCTGTAGAGGCTGCGTGGCTGCGCGGGCCGGGCACGTACTCGTGCTGCGGGAAACCACCGAACTGGTGCGCGCGTTTGTTGGGATACCCGCAAGGCGTGCAAAAGGCAGGCTTCGATCAGGCACAAACCACCTACAAGGAGTGACTGATCATGCGCACGCGCAAAGCATTTGAGATAGCAGGGATAGTCGCGGCGGTCGTGTTGATCGCGTTCGGGGTCGCCACGATCGTGATCGGCGCCAACGGCCAAAGCACCGTTCACAACAGCCTCGCCGAACAGAAGATCGTCGGGACGCCGGACATGACACCGGCGGGAATCAAGGCCGAGGCATCGAAGTCCGGCCTGAGTGTGAGCGCGCTCAGCATCCCGAGCTGTTCGGTGGCGAACAAGGCGATCACCAGCGGCTCTGACGCGCGCTGCTTCGCTCAGTACATGACGATCCACGCGCTCGAGGCGACGGGCGGCAAGTATTACTCGCAGATGCCGCGCTATGCCACCGCCAACGGTGAAGGCACGAACGTCGAAACGGCCGCGTTGAAGGGCAAGAACGGCCAGCCGGTGGACAACCCGGCGCGTGAAGTGTGGATTCAGGAGACCGCTCTCTCGACGGGCCTGAACACGAGCTACATGGCGGGCCAGGTGTCGCTGTTCGGGATCGTCGTCGGGATCGCGCTGCTGCTCAGCGGCCTCGGCTTCGGGGTGCTGTCGCTCGGCGGTGCGCTTCGTAACCGAGACAATGCTGTAGCGGGGGCTCGGAGGGCGCGGCACAGCACGACGGTCTCGCCGACGGGGGCCTGAGCCACGGAGCTGACGCGGGTCCGTGCTCGATTTGCCAGGCCCGCGTCCGTAGGGTGATGAGTGCCTGCGGCCCGGACGGTGTTATCCGTTCGGGCCGCGCTCTCTGTTAACGGCTCGCGTTGACCGGCTGGCGTCGGCGCACGCTGGGTTCTCGGCGCTGTCGATCGCGGACGGTGACGGCACACGAGAGGGGTCGGGTCGACATCCACCGCCGATTGGGTCAGTAGAAAGCCCGGAGGTCTTCGCGGAGCGAGCCCGGAGGCTTGCGTGTTGCTGTCGGATCTAGGTTGTAGAGGACACCGACAAGGGAGACCAGCGATGTTCAAGAACGTGCTCGTGGGAGTGGACGGCAGGCCAAATGGCCGGGACGCCATCGCACTCGCCTCACATCTCGTTGACCCAGATGGAAAGCTGACGCTCGTCCATGTGCACAGCGGCGATCTGCGCCCGTCTCACGCCATCTCGCCCGGCCTGGTTCGATCGGAGCGTGAAGCCTCGCACACGCTGCTTGAGCGGGAGCGCGCCGCCGCGGAGGTGTCGGCGGAGCTCGTCAGCGTCGTGGCGATGAGCCCTGGGCGCGGACTTCACGAGCAGGCGGACGAGCGGGGCTGCGACCTGCTGGTGGTCGGCTCCTGCAGCCACGGCGCGTTCGGGCGCGCGATGCTCGGCGACGACACGCGCGGCGCGCTCAACGGTGCTCCCTGCGCAGTGGCGATCGCACCGCTCGGCTACGCCGAGCACTCCACTCAGATCGCCAAGATCGGCGTGGCCTACAACGCCTCGCCGGAGAGCGAAGCGGCGCTCGCGATGGCACACAGCCTGGCTGCTGCGAACAGGGCGAGCGTTCATGCGCTTGAAGTCGTGATGATCCCGACCGTCGCATACGGCGGGATGATGGCCCCCGTCTATGGGGAGGGCCTCGACATGATGCTTCAAGAGGCCGACAGCCGTATGAAGGAGCTGCCGGATGTCGAGGGTCGCGCTGTCTACGGTCTCGCGGGTGAGGAGCTGGCGGCGTTCGGCGACGCGGTGGACCTGCTGATCGTCGGCTCGCGCGGTTACGGCCCGGTCAAGCGCCTGGTGCTCGGCAGCACCTCCGAGTACCTGCAGCGCCACGCCCGCTGCTCGCTGCTGGTGTTGCCCCGCGCCGCCACCAGCGAGGGCTCGAGTGAGCATCCAGCCACTGAGGAGGGCGCCTATGCGCGATCCTGAGCCGCTGGCTCAACCTGCGGCTGTGCGCATGGCGCGTCGTTTCTGGCGGGTGCCGTGCTCGCGCTGACGCTTGTGCGCGGCATCGACGATCTCGCATACCTCTGCTGGCTGCTTGACGACGTGCAGCGTGGCGAGGTCGGCGGCGCTGATGTGCCGCTCGGCGAGGGCACGGGCGCGCAGCCAGTCGAGCAGGCCGTCCCACTCGCCCTCGCCGAGCAGGATCACCGGGAAGTGGCGGATGGTCGCGGTCTGGATCAGTGTCAGCGCCTCGAACAGCTCGTCCAGCGTGCCGTAGCCGCCTGGGGCGATCACGAATGCGCTGGCGTAGCGCACGAACATGACCTTGCGCGCGAAGAAGTGGCGGAAGCGCAGCCCGATATCCAGATAGGAGTTCAGCGTCTGCTCGTGTGGCAGCTCGATGTTGCAGCCGACCGACAGCGCGCCTACGTCGTGTGCGCCGCGGTTGGCTGCCTCCATCAGCCCTGGGCCGCCGCCGGTGATGATTGCGTAGCCTGCGCGGCCGAGGCACGCCCCCAGCTCGCGCACGAGCTTGTAGTGGGGGTGCTCGCGCGGCGTGCGCGCCGAGCCGAATACCGTCACCGCCCTATCGACGCGCGAGAGCGCGTCAAAGCCGCGGGCGAACTCGCCGGCGATGTCGTGCACGCGCTCGGAGTCCGCGGCACGCACCTGCGGGGTCTCATCACCGAGCCACAGCAGCAGCTCCTCGTCGAAGGTCATCTCCTGCCGGGTGTCGATGTGCTCGTGTGCCACGGGCCAAGCGTAGAGTCTTGGCTGTGAGCGACGGCGCGACCCTGACAGACCCGCCCGCTGGTCTGTCGGACGCGGAACTGCGTGCCCTGGATGCCTACTGGCGGGCCGCTAACTACCTGTCGGTCGGCCAGATATATCTGCTCGACAATCCGCTGCTGCGCGAGCCGCTGCGAATCGAGCACGTCAAGCCGCGTCTGCTCGGGCATTGGGGCACGACCCCTGGCTTGAACTTCCTCTATGCGCACATGAACCGGGTGATCCGCGAGCGTGACCTGAACGCCCTCTATGTCGCAGGGCCTGGCCACGGTGGTCCGGGTGTGGTGGCGAACGTGTATTTGGAGGGCACCTACAGCGAGGTCTATCCCCACATTGGGCGTGACGAGGAGGGCCTGCGCCGTTTGTTTCGCCAGTTCTCTTTTCCTGGCGGCATCCCGAGCCATGTGGCGCCGGAGACGCCGGGGTCGATTCACGAGGGCGGCGAGCTTGGCTACTCCCTCGCGCACGCCTACGGCGCGGCGTTCGACAACCCCGACCTCCTGGTCTGCTGCGTGGTCGGCGACGGCGAGGCGGAGACGGGACCGCTGGCGACCAGCTGGCACTCCAACAAGTTCCTGAACCCGGCCCGTGACGGCGCGGTGCTCCCGGTTCTGCATCTAAACGGCTACAAGATCGCCAACCCAACTGTGCTGGCGCGCATCTCCCACGGGGAGCTGCGCAGCCTGCTGGAGGGCTACGGCTACGCGCCGCGCTTCGTCGAGGGCGATGAGCCCGCGGCGATGCACCAGCTCATGGCCGCAACCTTGGATGAGGTCACGGCGGAGATCGCAGAGATCCAGCGCCGCGCCCGCGAGGATGGCGACTCCGAGCGTCCGCGCTGGCCGATGATCGTGCTGCGCACCCCCAAGGGCTGGACCGGCCCGAAGGTGGTCGACGGGCTGCCGGCGGAGGGGTCGTTTCGCTCCCATCAGGTTCCGCTCTCCAACCTGGCTGGGAATCCCGAGCACCTGCGTCAGCTCGAGGAGTGGCTTCGCTCCTACCGCCCCGAGGAGCTGTTTGACGAGGATGGCGCGCTCCGGGCGGAGCTGGCGGCGCTCGCGCCCCAGGGTAAGCGGCGCATGGGCTCCAACCCGCACGCCAACGGCGGTGCGCTGCTGCGCGATCTCGAGCTGCCCGACTTCCGTGACTACGCCGTCGAGGTGCCCGCGCCGACGGCGAGCATCAGCGAGCCGACGCGGGTGCTCGGCGCGTTCCTGCGCGATACGTTCAGCGCCAACCCGGCGAACCTCCGCATCATGGGTCCTGACGAGACGGCATCCAACCGCTTGGGCGCCGTGTTCGAGGTCACGAACCGCGCGTGGGACGCCGAGCGTCTGGACAGCGACGATCACCTCGCGCCCGACGGGCGTGTGATGGAGGTCTTGAGCGAGCATCTCTGCCAGGGCTGGCTGGAGGGCTACTTGCTGACGGGTCGGCATGGTCTGCTGAACAGCTACGAGGCGTTCATCCACATCATCGACTCGATGTTCAATCAGCACGCGAAGTGGTTGAAGGTAACGCGCGGCATCCCGTGGCGCGCGCCGGTGGCATCGCTGAACTATCTGCTCTCCTCGCACGTTTGGCGCCAGGACCACAACGGGTTCTCCCACCAGGACCCAGGGTTCATCGACCATGTGATCAACAAGAAGGCAGAGGTCGTGCGCGTGTACCTGCCGCCGGACGCGAACTGTCTGCTGTCTGTCGCTGACCATTGCCTGCGCAGCCGCGACTATGTGAATGTGATCGTCGCCGGCAAGCAGCCGGCGCTCAACTACCTGACGATGGACGAGGCAGTCGCGCACTGCACGCGCGGGGTCGGCATGTGGGATTGGGCCTGCAGCGACGGCGAGCAGGAGCCCGATGTGGTGCTCGGCTGCGCCGGGGACATCCCGACCCTTGAGAGCGTCGCCGCGGTGGCGATCCTGCGCGAGCGTCTGCCTGAGCTGAAGGTGAGGCTGGTCAACGTTGTTGATCTGATGCGCCTGGAGCCCGATACTGAGCATCCCCACGGTCTGCCCGATGCGGAGTTCGACGCGCTGTTTACGACGAGCCGGCCGGTGATCTTCGCCTACCACGGCTACCCCTGGCTGATTCACCGTCTCACCTATCAGCGCACCAACCACGCCAACTTCCACGTCCGCGGCTACAAGGAGGAGGGCACCACCACGACGCCGTTTGACATGGTGATGCTCAACGATCTCGACCGCTTTCACCTCGTGATGGATGTGATCGACAGGGTGCCTGGCCTGGCTGAGCACGCGGCGCACATACGTCAGGAGATGGTCGACGAGCGGCTGCGCCACCGCGCCTACACGCGCGAGCACGGGCAGGACCCGCCCGATGTCACGGACTGGTGCTGGCCCGGCTCGAACGAGGCTCGATCGACATAGGCTCGGCGATGCGGGTGTTGGTCGTCAACGCGGGCTCCAGCAGCCTGAAGCTGACGCTGCTCGACGGCGATGACACGGTGATCGCCGCGCGGGAACTGGATGCTCCTCGCGCGCAGGTCGACCCGGATCAGCTCCGAGCCGCGCTGGACACGGTGCTGTGCGAAGCGGATGCGGTTGGGCACCGCATCGTTCACGGAGGTGAGCGCTTCCGTGAGGCGGTGAGGATCGACGCCGATGTGGAGGCGGGGATGCGCGAGCTGAGCGACCTCGCTCCACTTCATCAGCCGAAGTCGCTCGCCGCGCTCGATGCCGTCACTGCGGTACTGCCGGAGCTGCCGGCGGTCGCGTGCTTTGACACGGCTTTCCATGCGACGCTGCCGCCGGGCGCGTCGACCTACGCCTTGCCTGCGGAGTGGCGGGAGCGCTGGGGGCTGCGCCGCTACGGCTTTCACGGGCTCTCGCACTCGTGGGTCGCGCGGCGCACACCTGAGCTGCTCGAACGGGACGCTTCGGGGCTGCGGATCGTCAGCTGTCACCTCGGGGCGGGAGCTTCGCTGTGCGCGATCGAGGACGGCCGCTCGCTGGACACGACGATGGGTTTCACCCCGCTCGAGGGCCTCGTGATGGCGACGCGCTCGGGCAGCGTCGATCCGGGGATGCTGTTGTGGCTCATGGAGCACGAGCAGCTCTCCGCGCACGAGCTCGCCGACGCGCTGGAGCACCGTTCGGGGATGCTTGGCCTGGCGGGCAGCGCTGACATGCGTGAGATCGTCGCTGGTGCTTGTGCTGGTGAGCCTGCGCCGCGGCTGGCCTTGGATGTGTATGTCCATCGGCTGCGCGGTCAGATCGCGGCGATGGCGGCGGCGCTCGGCGGCCTTGACGCGCTGGTGTTCACGGGCGGCGTCGGCGAGCACTCGAGCGCGCTCCGCGCTCAAGCCGCGGCGGGGCTCGGGTTCCTCGGTGTGGAAGTCGATGGCGCCTGCAACGATCAGACACGTGCCGACGGGGAGATTGGAGTGAAGGGCGCGGCTGTTCGCACGCTGGTCCTCACCGCCCGCGAGGACATCGAGATTGCGCGGCAGGTGCGGGGCGCGCTGTCACGCTAGCCATCTCATCACAGCTCGGCGAGCGTCGTCCCCTCGCTTGCGCCTGTGGACGGATGGCGACGAACGACGACGTGAGCGATGACGCTCGCTACTGCCGCGATAGCGAGTGCCACATATGGAAAGTAGCTGTAGGGCGCTGGCTGGCCGGGCTTACACAGCTCCACGAACGGAACGATCAGGGCTACCGCTCCAAGCGCCGGAACGACGAGGTGCTTTGCGGGTGAGAACGATGCTCGCCGCCGGCGCCACATGAAGACCGGCAGGGCAATCACGCTCAGCAGGTAGACGAACAGGATCACGATCGTCCCCATAGTTGAGCATCTCGGCATAAAGTCCCACCGGGTTGGTCGATCCCTCGTCAAAGCCGAGTAGATGAGCGGCCCACCACACCGCGATGATCGTGAGCCCGGCGCCGGCCATCGCCAGCAGCGCATTCACTGGCGTGTTGTCCGACGTGCGGACACGACCGAGCCGGGCCGGAAGCAGCCCGGAGCGCCCACCGTCGAAGACCATGCGTGCCTGGGAGTTCGCGCCAGCGATGAGGGTCGCCAGCACGGAGACGATCCCAGCGGCCCACGCCAGCGCGGCGGCGCTGCCGAGGTAGTGGTACAGCGACCGGACGGACGGATGAGCGACCGATCGAGGAACCTAGTGAAAGCCAGGTGACGGTCGCGTAGGCGAAAAAGACGAAAAGGCAGTGGCGATTCGTTCTTCGCAAACAGATCAGACCGGGACCGATTGACTGCGTGGCCTCGATCTTCACTCATCTGAGGTCGGACCCGCCCGTCGCAGACGACCGAGGTGTCTACGATTACGTCTCAAACATCTCCCGATCCGACGATGTAGCTCCACGCCGAAATGTGGGTGAAGGACGAGATCGAGGGACAGGAGACGCTCATCTCGCGTGTACGCCTGCGGAGAATCGTCACCGGCGCGATTGCGACGGTGGCTGACTGCGAGACGCCCAGCGACGTGAGTCGTACACCGGGTGGCCGCGTGATCGGCGATCGAGCAACTGTCGCCGCGTGGCTGAGGTACTGCCGGGAGTGTCAGTCCTTAGCCCGTGTCAAGTGCGCACGCAATGCTTGCGCCGCATGGCGGCGCATCAGCCAACGGCGTAGCTCGTCGGCGCCCCAAACGATGAAGGGATAGGGAAGCAGGAACGCGAGGTCGTGCACCGGCAGCGCTGCGGTTCCCAACAGCGACTGCAACGGTGGCGCGTAGACGAAGACGGCGGCCAACAGCAGCTCGGCGAGGATCGCGCCGAGCAGGTAGCGGTTACTGAAGACTCCGATGGATCGCAGCGATGCGCGCCTGGTTCGCACAGCGAACGCGGTGCCGATCTGCCCGGCGATCATCCCCAGGAAGGTCATCGTGGTGGCCTGTAGGTAGGCGTGGTGAAGCGGCGTGCCGGCGCCTACGGGGTCGCCTGTGTGCCAACCCGCACGGTCAAGGACGTAGAAGAAGCCGGCGAGTGAGAGTCCGGCGACCATGACGCCGAGGAACAGCCAGGCGCGCAGGAGCATCGGCGGCTGGATGACGCCCTCTGAGCGTGGTCGTGGTGGACGGTCCATGCTGCCGGGCTCGATCGGGTCGCGTCCGAGCGCGAGCGATGGCAGCGTCTCTGAGCCGACGTCGAAGGCGAGCAGCTGCAGCACGGTGAGCGGCAGCGGGATCGCCCCACCGCTGAGCGCGAACACGAGAAACGGCACGACCTCGGGGGTGGCGTGAGCGAAGATGTACTGGATGAACTTGCGAACGTTGTCGTAGACCTGACGGCCCGCCTCGACCGCCGTGACGATCGTGGCGAAGTTGTCGTCGGTGAGGATCATCGTTGATGCCTCGCGGGCCACGTCGGTGCCCGAGCGGCCCATTGCCACACCGATATCGGCGGTGCGCAGCGCGGGCGCGTCGTTGACACCATCGCCGGTCATAGCGACCACGTGACCCTGGCCGCGCAGGGCCTCGGCGATCTGCAGCTTGGTCTCCGGTGAGGCGCGGGCAAAGATCACCTCGCGGCCGGTGGCGAGGATGTCCTTCACCTCCTGCTCGTGAAGGTGGTCGAACTGCTGTGCGTTGACGATCACCGGCTCGGCGCCGCCGATCCCGACCTGGCCGGCGATCGCCGCCGCGGTCAGCGGGTGGTCGCCGGTGATCAGCACGATGCGGATGCCGGCGCGGTGGCAGCGGTCCACCGCCTCGGCGACCTCGGGGCGGGGTGGGTCGCGCATCGTGACCAGGCCGAGCAGGCACAGCTCGCGCTCGGCGTCCTCGCGGCGGGGCGACGGCCCGCTATGCGCGAGGGGCTTGCGTGCGAGCGCCAGCACGCGCAGGCCCTGCCGGGCGAAGCTCTCCACCTGACGGGTTACGCGCTCACGCTCAGAGGGCTGCATTGGATGCTCACCATCGGCCAGAAGCGCAGTGGTGCAGCATGGGAGCACTGCCTCGGGGGCGCCCTTGGTGTGCAGCCAGTCGTGGCCTTCGCCGGTGTCGATGGTGGACATCAGCTTGCGCTGCGCGTCGAAGTTGTACTGGTGAGTGCGCGTGTGCTCGCGGCTGGCCGCGTTGACGGCGGCACCGAGCGTCTGCGCAGCGATGAGCAGCGCGATCTCGGTTGGGTCTCCGCTGCTATTGCCGTCGCCATCCACGTGAGCGTTGTTGCAGGCGGCGGCGGTCTCGGCCAGGGCTGTGAGGGCGGCGTCGCTGGTGTGTTCCGGCGGGTCTGATGTCTTGGGGTCGAGCGGGATTTCGTTCGTGAGGGTCCAGACCGCGACGGGGCGCATCTGGTTCTGAGTCAGGGTGCCGGTCTTGTCGGTGCAGATCACGTCGGTGGAGCCAAGGGTCTCCACGGCGCTGAGACGCTTGACGAGCGCGCCGCGGCGGGCGAGCAGGCGCACCGCGACTGCGAGCGCCAGCGTGATGACCGGGAGCAGCCCCTCGGGCACGTTGCCGGCCAGCAGGCCGACCGCGAAAACGACGCTGTTGGTGAAGGACAGGCCGGCGCCGAAGATTGCGACCGGGACGAAGGCTACGGCCATCGCAATGGCGATTGCGGCGATCAACCAGGCGACCTTGCGAACCTGGCGCTCAAGCGGGCTCGGCTCCTCCTTGACTCGCTCGGAGAGCGCGGCGATGCGCCCCAGCTCGGTGTGCATCCCGGTGGCGAACACGAGCCCCTGGGCCTCTCCGCCGGTGGCGCTCGTGCCGCTGAACAACAGGTCCCGCGCCTCGATCCGCGGGACGCCGGTGTCGATCAGCTCGGCGGAGCGCAGCACCGGCGCGGACTCGCCGGTGAGCGTTGAGAGGTCAACCTCCACGCCACCGGAGATCAGGCGCATGTCGGCGGCGATACGGTCGCCCTCCTCGACCAGCACGATGTCGCCCGGCACCAGGTCGGCGGCCAGGATGGAGGCTGGTGCTCCGTCGCGCAAGACGGTGACGTGCTGGGGCAGGAACTGCGCAAGGGCCTCCACGGCGCGCTCTGCCTGCATCTCCTGGATGAACGCGAACAGCGCATTGAGCAGGATCACGAGCAGCACCGCGACCGCGATCGTTAGGCTGCCCACCGCGAATGACAGGGCCGCAGCCAGCCACAGCAAAAGCGCCAATGGATGGGTCAGCTGACGCGCGAGCTCGCCCGGCCACTTCAGGCCACCGCGGCGGCGCAGCTCGTTGGGGCCGTACTGCAGCAGCCGTCGCTGCGCCTCGCTCGTGGAGAGGCCCGTGCGTGAGCTGCGCAGGTCGCGCAGCAGCAGCTCGGCGCTCTCGGTCGCGTCGAACTCGACCGAGGGCTCGGTGGACCCGCGATCGACCGTATCAGCAGGCAGACTCACTTGTTTTTCTCCCCCGGTCAGGGCGGGCCGGCGCCCGCGGAGTCGAGCGTTGCGAGCAGCCGCAGCTCCTCCATCAGCAGTCGTGGCAGCAGGAAGTGCTCGCGCACGTGCTCGTGTCCGCTGCGCCCGAGACGATCGCGCAACTGCTGATCCTCCAGCAGCTTGAGCAGCGCCTGCGCGCACTCCTCGGTACTCCCGACGAGCAGCCCACCGACGCCCTCGGGGACCTGCAGCGGGATACCACCCGCATGACCGGCCACCACGGGCGTGCCCTTCCACAACGACTCCGAGACGACGAGCCCGAAGCCCTCGCGGATCGACTTCTGCACGACCACCTCTGAGAGCCGCTGGAAGGCGTTGACCTCGACGTTGCCGACGCCGGTGAGGTTGGTGTAGACGTGGATCAGCGGATCGTGGTTGGCGGCGTCTGAGACCTGCCGGTAGACATCCCAGCCCTCGGGGTCATCGAGCGCCATCGACCCGACGAGCGCGAGCTGCAGGTCTGGAATCTGCTCGCGCACGAGCCGGTAGGCGTCGATCACGCCGAGCGGGTCCTTCCACTGGTCAAAGCGCGAGACCTGCGTTATCAGCCTGCCTGGGATCTCCATGCCGATCCAGTCGAGGATCTGGCTGGCGAGGAGCGGATCGAGGTCTATGTTCTTGGGGCTCAGCGGGTCGATCGCCGGCGCGATCACCTCTACCCGCCCCACGGGCAGGTCGGGCGGTGCGAACTCGCTCATCGTGAACACCGCGGCGTCGAAGCCCTCCAGGTATGGGGCGAGGAACCGCCAGGCGTCAGGGTTGGGCTCGCTGGTGTCGATGTGACAGCGCCACACCCAGCGCGCGTCCTTCTTGCCGTGCGCGCGCAGCAGCCCGGCGGGCTGCGGGTCGTGGACGATGATGAAGTCATAGCCGCCGTCCAAGGTGGCGGCGTTCTCCTCGATGCACCTGCGATATGCCTTCTGCTCATCCACGGTGAGTGCGTGCGGGTCTCCCTGCAGCGCGTTGTGCAGCGCCTTGGTGGCGTGAAAGAAGTCCTGATCGCCGCCGATCACCTTCCAGTCGACCGTCAGGCCGAGGTCGCGCAGCAACGGCACGCACGAGCGCAGCAACTCGGAGACGCCGCCGCCGTATGGGGTGGCGTTGACGTGCAAGATGCGCGCGCCCCGCAGTGCGCGTGCGTGCTCGCGCAGCTCCTCGAGGATCGGGGCCGGCGCGATGCCCTCGTAGGCGTCCAGCGACCAACGCCCGACGGCTACCTTCTGCAACACGGGCTCATCCTCCTCACGCGCCTGTCAGGTCGCGTCGGGCGAAGACCCATGCTGCTGCGAGCGCGCAGGCCGCGGCGATGGCGAGCATGATCGCGGCGTCACCGACGCGGAAAGGCTGCGCGGGCACCAGCCCGATGTGCGTGAACGGAGTCAGTTCGACGAGCCATTTCGGGACGCCGAGCAGCGACCCGACGAGATCCCACAGGAACGCGACGGTCAGCAGCCCGTATGCGATCGCGGAGCTTGCTCGTGGCACGATCGCGTAGGCAAGCGCCGCGAGCCCAAGGAACAAAAATGCGACGGGCAGGCAGTTCGCGCCAGCCTCGATCATCTTGGCGAGCGAGAGGCTGACGCCACCGGACTCGGCGCCGACCCACGCCAGCAGCCCCGCCGTCAGGGAGATCGCGGTGGCGGCACACGCCGCGAGGGCCATGCGCCCGCCGAGCCAGCGGCGGCGAGCGACCGGGAGCGAGAGCAACGTCTCCAATCGTTGCTCTGCCTCCTCGTGGCGTGCCATGCCGATCTGCGCGCACGCGAACACGCTGATGACCAGAACGAAGAAGATGAAAGTGAAGCCGAGATACCCGGTGGGTGTGACGATCGAGCCGGTGCCGAGCTTGCCGAGCTCACGGTTGAGGTTCTTGGAGATCCCGGCGGAGGAGCTGCTCTTGGCGACCACGCCGAGGATGTATGCGAACGCGCCGACACTGGCGAGCCACACGATCAGGCTGCTGCGCTCAGAGCGCAGCGCCTGCGCCATCGGCGAGGACAGGAGCCCAAGGCGCGGCTCGGCGCTGTCGCGTGCGGGCAGGACCCCTGTGCCGATGTCGCGGCTGGCGTTGATCCGTGCCGCGAGCCAGAGCAGCAGTGCGGCACTGGCGACCGGGAGGACGAGCACGAGCGGCTTTGCGCCGGCGAACGGGCGCATCTGCTCGGCCCATCCAAGCGGGGTGATCCAGCGCAGCCAGGTGACGCCGCTGGCGGTGTCGGCGATCACGCGCAGCAGAAACCACACGCCGAGGACCGCGCCGCCCAGCTCCAGCGCCATCCTCCGTGTCGGCGCAAGCTGGCTTGCCAGCGCGCCCGCGCCCGCGCACACCGGCACGATCGACACCGTGGCGAGCGCGAGATACATCGAGCCGCCGGCCGGCAGCCCGGCCACGATGAACCCTGCGGACTCACCGGCCCACAACAGCACGGTGCCAGCCGCAATCGCGGCGATCGAGGACAGGTATGCCGTGCGCCGCGCGACAATCCCAGCGAGCACGAGCTCCTGGCGGCCTGTGTCCTCCTCGGTGCGCAACGCTCTCACGGCGGCGAACAAGCCGAAGATCGCGGCGAAGATCGCAAGCGTCCCGCCGACCCGCCATGCGGTGTAGCCGCTCACGCTCAACAGGTTGTGCGGTTCGCCGTAGAACAGGCGCACCGCCTTGTTGTTCGAGAAGCTGCGGGCAAACCCGACACGCTCGGCGAGCGTGGGGAACCCGTCGCGGTAGCCGATCGGCTGGATGTAGGCATAGAGCGCGAACAGGTAGACGAAGGAGATCGTGCGCACACGTGCGTCACGGAACGCCCGCCGCGCCAACGCAAGCACAGGTGCGCGACCGGCGCTCGCCGCTCGCGGCGAGCTGCGCACGGAGAGCGCTCTGCTATTCGCCGCCACGGTCCTTGAAACCGTCGTAGTGGTGAATGAATATCTCCTCGAGCGAGGGCTCACGGCTGGTCAACGTGGCGACCGGATGCTCGGCGAGCGCCGCGATCAACGGGCCGACGCTGCCTGAGACCTCGAAGCGCAGCGCGTTCGGCCCTGCACTCTGGACCTGCACGCCTGGCAGTGGCGGGAGCGTGGGCGCCTGGCCGGTGAACGTGACCTCCACCGTCTGTGCGGCGAGGTGGCGCAGCTCCTGCAAGGTGCCCTCGTCTACGAGCTTGCCCTCTCGCAGGATGCCTACGCGGTCGCACAGCGCCTCGACCTCGCTGAGGATGTGCGAGGAGAGGAAGATGGTCTGCCCGCGCTCCTTGGCTTCCTTCACGCAGTCGCGGAACGCAACCTCCATCAACGGGTCAAGACCACTCGTGGGCTCGTCCAGCAGCAGCAGCTCGGCGCGGCTGGCGAGCGCCGCGATCAACTGCACCTTCTGGCGGTTGCCCTTCGACAGCGCCCTGATCTTCTTGTGCGAGTCGAGCTGGAAGCGCTGCACGAGCAGCTCGCGGTAGGCAACATCGACGCCGCCGTGCAGTTGCGCGAGGAACTCGAACGTCTCGGCGCTCGTCAGCCCAGGCCACAGGAACGGCTCTCCCGCGACGTATGCAACGTGACGGTGCGCGGCCACCGGGTCACGCCAGGCGTCGCAGCCGAACAACTGCGCCCGCCCCGCGCTGGGCCGGTGCAACCCGAGCAGCAGCCGAATCGTGGTGGTCTTGCCCGACCCGTTGGGGCCGAGATACCCGTACACCTCTCCCCTGCCGACGGTCAGATCAAGCGAGTCCAGCGCAAGAGTGCTCCCATAGCGCTTGGATAGCCCCTCGGTATGGATTGCTGGGTCGGGTGAGCCTTGCTGTGGAAGGGTTGCTGGCGGGTTGGGTTCAAGGGCGGTCACGGCCATGCACCAAGGATCTGGCGTTCTCGTCGGCTGGGCATCCGGGGTTTTCCCGGACGTGTCGGCGGGAGCCCCGCACCGCCACGGATGCCCCTGGCGGGGTCCGTGGAATGCCGCGTAACGCGCGCAGGAGATTACCGATGGAGATGATCTTCGTGCGCCTTTACCGTTGCGGGGCTGGATATTGGACTAAGCGAACTGTGCGAAAGGCGGCCTGGCGATGTTGGAGAAGATCGTGGTGGGCTACTCAGACGACGAGGCTGGGCACGACGCGGTAAATCTGTGCGAGCAGATCGTGGCTGGGCTGGGCAGCGACGTGACCGTCATCTACCCCTACAGCCCGCTGCTTTCCTCTGTGCCTGCACAGGCGGCCGAGGACGCTATCCGTGCGGAGCTGCGGGCGCTCATGCCGGATAGTGAGATGCTGGCGCACGCGACTTATCACTGGAGCAGCTCGTCGTGGCCGATCCACGCTCTGCACAGCATGGCCAGTTATGAGAACGCGCAGCTGATCGTGATCGGCGCGGCGCGCGAGGGGATCGCCGGTCATCTGCACGTCGATCTGATGGAGCGCATGGTGCACGGCGCACCGTGCGCGGTGCTGGTGGCGCCCGCCGGCTACGTCGCCGGCGAGGGGCTGCGCCGTGTCGGCGTGGGCTATACCGACTCCGCCGAGGCCAAGGCGGCGTTGCGCTTGGGCGATCAGCTCGCCCAGGTCTTCGATGGCGATCTGAGCGTGATCGCCGCGTCCGGGCTGAGCCTGTTCGTCAGGAGCTATGCCGCGCAGGCGGCGATGGTGTCAGAGCTCGAAGCCGAAACCTATGCGGCGACGAAGGCGAGCCTGCAGAGCGCAGTGGCAGCGCTCGCCAGTGGCGTACCCGTCCACACGCAGACCGTCGAAGGCAACGCCGCTGATGTGCTGGTGGAGCGCTCCCGTGAGCTGGATCTCCTTGTGCTCGGCTCCCGCGCGTATGGGCCGGTGCGTCACGCGCTGCTCGGCAGCGTCTCGGCAGCGGTGATGAGGGAGGCTCACTGTCCGGTGCTGGTGATGCCACGCGGCAGCGAGCCGGCCGCAGACGAGCCAGCCAGCCTTGAAGACGTGTCGGCGAGCATCGCCGCCGACTGAAAGCAGCGCTTGAGCCTATGAGCACAGCGCGCCACTACGAGCAGGATGCTGGCGCGGAGCGCGACGGAGCGGCCGGTTTGTCAGTCGTGCAAGCCCTGGGCAATCCGGCGATGTATCCAGGGCACCCGGCGGTGCAGGTGCACGAGACCCATGCCTCTTGGGTGTTCGTTGCCGGCGAGCGTGCCTACAAGATCAAGAAGCCTGTGCGGCTCGCGTTCCTCGACTACGGCACGCTCGCGCGCAGGCGTGCGGCGTGCCGTGAGGAGGTGGCCGTCAACCGTGAGCTTGCTCCCGGCATCTATCTCGGGGTGCGCGCGATACTCCACGGCCCCGGAGCGTTTCGCTTCGCGCCGGAGGAGGCCCCCGATGCCGTGGAGTACGCGGTCGTGATGCGCCGCTTTGAGGAGGCGCACTCGCTGCTGGGCGCGATCCGCGCGGGTTCTCTTACCCGCTCGCATATACAGCAGGTCGCTGAGTGCCTGGCTGATTTTCACCAGCGCTCACCCGCGCTTGCCGCGGACGGGCCAGAGCAGCTGCTGGACAGTTGGAGGGTGAACATGCACGAGATTGAACGTCTGCCTTTCCCTGGCTCCTGGCGGGTGGAGACGCTGCGCGGGTTCGGCGAGACGTTCGTGGATGCTCATGCCTGTGAGCTTGAGCGGCGCGCGGAGCGGGGGCTGGTGCGCGATGGGCACGGGGACCTGCGCTGCGAGCATGTACTGCTCGGCCCGCAGGTCCGTGTAGTTGATCGGATCGAGTTTGACCCGGCGCTGCGCCAGATGGACGTTGCGCGCGATCTGGCGTTCTTGGCGATGGACCTGGAGGCTCACGGCCGGCGGTGGGCCGCGCGGGAACTGGTGCGCGCCTACCGTCACGCGGGTGGTGATCCGGGCAGCGAGCGGCTGCGCTGCTTCTACAGCGCCTATTGGGCGCTCGTGCGCGCCAAGGTGGCGTTGATCGCAGCCGGCACACATCACGGCGGGCTCCGTCGTCGGGAGCGGGCGCGGGCCGAGCGTCTGTGGGGGTTGGCGGAGCGGTTGTGCTGGCGGGCTCGCGGCTCGGTCGTAATAGTGGTCTGTGGGCCGGCGGCGAGCGGCAAGTCGACGCTGGCCGCTCACCTCGCTCGCCGCTCACGGCTGCCGGTCGTCTCCTCGGATGTGCTGCGCAAGCGTCTCGCGGGGGTGGATGTCAGCGAGCGCGCAAGACCTGAGCACTACACCAAGGACTTCACCCGCGCTGTCTACCAGTCGTTGGCCCGCGAGGCGCTCGCGCGCCTGGAGGGCCGTGGTGGGGTGATCGTCGATGCCACCTGCCACACGCGCCGCGAGCGTGCGGCGCTCTTTGATCTGCTTCGCCGCGACGACGTGACCTTCCTCGCCGTGCAGTGCCAGGTTAGGTTGCAGACGGCGCTCGCGCGAGCCGCCAGCCGGATGCAGAGCCCAAGCCGGGTCTCAGACGCAACACCAGAGGTTGTCGCTGCGCAGTTTCATCGCTTCCAGACGCTGGATGAGCTACCCGAGGAGTGCGTGCTCGCACTGGATTGCGAACAAGGCGTGCAGGCGCAGACGGCGGCGCTGACACGCGCCGTCGACCGGCAGATCAGTCTTCGCGCGAGCGGCCAGGGTGCTTACCGGACTGTCTTTGAGTCCGTGCTTTCCCACCAGGGGTAAGGGCGTTTCCCCGCTCAACACGGCTGCTGCCAGCACATACGGTGGGGGTATGTCTGGACGCTTGCAGTTGGCTCCCAGTGTCTCTGTGGATGTATCGCCGCTGCATGTCGCCGGGCCGATCCGGGTCGTCGTGGCCGAGGATCACGCCTTGATGCGCCGCAGCTTGCGACGGCTGCTCGAGAGCGAGAAGAACATCGAGGTGATCGCCGAAGCCGACGACCTGACGGGCGCTGTTGCCCATGTTCACGGCCACCGGCCGCACGTGCTGGTGCTCGACCTGTCCATGTCCGGTGTGTCGAGCCTGCAGACGATCGGCCAACTGCGGGAGCGTGTCCCGGACACGCAGATCGTGGTCGTCACGATGGAGGAGAACCCTGTTTTCGCGCAGCGTGCGCTTGCAGCCGGCGCGCTCGGGTTCGTCTCCAAGGATCATGCCGACACCGACCTGCCCGACGCGGTGCGTGCCGCTGCCGGCGATGAGGAATATCTGAGCCCGAGCGTCGCAGCTCGCCTTGCTGCGCTTCACCGCTCGCTGACCAACGATAGTTTGACGGTGCGCGAGGTCGAGGTGCTAAGGCTGATCGCGCTCGGCTACACGACCGTCGAGATCGCACGCAAACTGCACCTCTCGCCGCGCACGATCGAGACACACCGCGAGCACATCCACCGCAAGCTCGGGGTCCGAACCCGCGCGGAGCTGGTGCGCTATGCGCTACGACGCAGCCTGCTGAGCACCTGAGATTTCCGCGGAAGCTGAGGGGCGCAGCGGCAAGCACGCGGCCAGGAGCGTGCCGTTGGCATCCGAGCGGATGCTGAGCGTCCCGCCCGCCAGGGCGACCCGCTCGTTCATGCCGAGCAGCCCGAAGCCGCTGCTCTGAGCGCTGGTGTCGAATCCTTGACCGTCGTCCCGCACTTCGATCGACAGCTCACCGTCGCTCTGTCTGACCAGTACGCGGACGGTGTTGGCGCGGGCGTGCTTGGTGATGTTCGTGAGCGCCTCCTGCAGCAGCCGGTAGACGGTGGTCTGCATCTCCTTGTCCATGTCCTGCTGGTCTGTGGAGCGAGCGGGTAGGTCAAGCTCTGAGTCGATCGTGGCTCCGCTCTGCTCGCGGTGGCGGTCCAGCAGCGCCTCGATCGCGGCGTGCAGGCCGAGATCATCCAGCGCGGCGGGGCGTAGCTCGGTGATGATCGCCCGCAGGTTTTCGATCTCGCGTTCGATGTGCTCGGCCGCCTCCTCCAGCGCGCCGCGCGCCGGGTTGAGGTCCTCCTGGGCGAGCACCGAGGCGAGCAGCAGCCGCAGCCCGCCGAGGCTCTGCAGCGTCTCGTCGTGCAGCTCCCTGGCCCAGCGGCGTCGCTCGGCGTCGGCGGCAGCCAGCGAGCTGCGCAGCCGGTCGGCCTGCACGCTCTGCGCGAGCGCCACGGCGGTCGCGGCGCTGACCGCGAACGTGCGCAGCATCTGCTCGTCGTCCTCGCTGAACACGCCGCGGTCGGCTCCGTGGTCAAACGCGGCGAGCAGACCGACCGCGTGGCCGCGGTAGACCATCGGCACGAGCAGCGCGGTCTGAGCGTCGGGGACCCCGAACTCTCGCGGAGCGATCCGCAGACGGGCGGCGACATCGGTGATCCGTTCCGGGCGCCCGCGTTCGAGTACCTGCCCGGAGGTCGAATCGTCGATCGGCAGGCGCACACCTTGGGGGTCCTGCGCGTGCCCGGCGCTGGCCTGCACGACCAGCTCATCCCCCTCGCGCAACATGATCACAAGGCTGCCAGCACCGACGAGCGCACGGCCGCGCTTGACGATCAGCTCGAGCACGTGCTCAAGCGCTATCTCCCCACCGATCGCAACGGCCACATCGCGCGTGGCCTCAAGGCCGCGGAAGGCTTTCTCGAGCTCGTGGCGACGTAGCTCGCTGACCTCGTAGAGTCTCGCGTTCTCGATGGCGACGGCCGCCCACCGTGCGAGCATCACGACGGCCTGTTCGTCGGCCTGCGTGAACTCGCCGTCCTGCTTGTCGGTGAGATACAGGTTGCCCCACGCCTGGCCACGGACGAGGACGGGCACCCCGAGGAAGCTGCGCATCGGCGGGTGCCCTGTCGGGAACCCGTAGCTGCTCGGATGCTGGCCGACATCGGCCAAGCGCAGCGGCTCGGGGTGTTCGATCAGCGTGCCGAGCACCCCCCGGCCACGAGGCAGATCGCCAATCGCGCGGTGGGCCTCCGCGTCGATTCCCACGGTCAGGAACTGCTCAAGCTCAGAGCGATCGTCGTTGAGGACCCCGATCGCGGCGTAGCGCGCTCCGGTGATCTCCCTTGCGGCCTCAAGGACACGATCGAGCACAGCCTGCTGGTCGAGCTCGGTGACAAGCGCCTGCCCGACATCGAGCAGCTGTCGATGCCATCGCTCATCGGAGTCCTCAGTCATCTTGGGGCAAAGATTACCCGTAGTCCGCCCCACCGGATTGCGGGATTCCGCTGATAGAGCAGGCCGTCGGCGACCTACGCTCAGCGGCGGGCGTCGATCAGACCGAAGGGCGCCCCCCGAGCGCGTTATGCCCCAGCCCCCCAGCCCTTCTAAGAGACCCAACCCAACGCCGGAGAAGCCACATTGCGCGCACTGCGGCGATGTGATCGGCGCC
Organism: uncultured Actinomycetota bacterium; assembly: GCA_963757925.1. Classification (GTDB taxonomy): domain Bacteria; phylum Actinomycetota; class Thermoleophilia; order Solirubrobacterales; family Solirubrobacteraceae; genus Palsa-744. The sequence continues at coordinate 4,556 of CAVWTE010000008.1, read as the reverse complement.
TATGAGCCGATGATCCTCGTCGTGGACGGCAGGCCACGCAAGACCTCCGCATCAGCCGAGCAAGAGATGGATCTGCCCTCGGGCGAGTGCTACCACGCTGCCTGCCACTCGCGGTAGAGATCCTCGCGCCTCGACGGGCATCCGAGGAAAACACGCACCCGCTCCGCGCGGCTCCTGCGGATGGCACAGCACGCGCCTGGTGAGAGCCTCATCTCAAGACCACACCAAGCCATGCGCAAGGAGGAAAGCTAATGCCGCTGCCAGCCCATTTCAGTGAAATTGCCGTCGTTGACGTAATGAACCCAGGGATCATCGACTGTCCGCCGCAGACGCCGCTGACGGAGGTCGTCTCGTTGATGGCCGAGAACACCGTCCACTGCGTGGTCGTCGACGGGCTTGCGCGTCGGCCACATCGCCGCGAGCGGCTCGTGTGGGGCCTCATCTCCGACATCGACCTGATGCGCGCCGCGGCCACCGGCAGGATGGATGAGGAAGCGGGCGAGATCGCCGCGACCGAGATCGTCACGATCGAGCCCGGCGAGGAGGTCCAGCGCGCAGCACAGTTGATGGGCGAGCACGAGTGCTCGCATCTGATCGTGACCGACCCGGATTCGGGCCGCCCGCTGGGCGTCCTCTCGAGCCTGGACGTGGCCCGCGCGTTGGTGTGGGGAGTGCGACCGTCCAACCATGTGCCGGCTCCGTAGTTTCCACCTGCGACGAACACGGATTTCCTCGACTGCCAAAGCCCACACGCGACCATAAGGTGATGAGCATGAACACTACGATCCCCAATACCGAGCCCCAGCGAGTGCTGATCGCCGGCGGCGGCGTGGCAGCGCTTGAGACGGCCTTGGCGCTGCACGACCTCGCGCCGGAGCTGACCGACGTGACAGTGATCGCACCCAACCCCGACTTCCACTACCGCCCGATGACCGTGCGCGAGCCCTTCGCGCAGGGAAAGGCCCGCCGCTACCCGCTTACGCCGATCGTCAGCGATGCCGGCGCGCGCCTGATCTGCGACGAGCTGGCGTGGGTGGACCCCGATAACCGGGTCGCCCACACCAAGGGTGATGAGCAGCTGGAGTACGACGCGCTGGTGCTGGCGCTCGGGGCGAAGGCTACTCCGCGCTACCGGCACGCGGTCACGATCGACGCTGCCCGCATGGATGAGATCCTGCACGGCATCATCCAGGATGTCGAGGGCGGCTACATCAAGAGCCTCGCGTTCGTGGCGCCTGGCCGGATGGCGTGGCCGCTGCCGCTGTATGAGCTTGCGCTGATGACCGCCGGCCGCGCCTATGACATGAACATGGATGTGGCGATCACGCTCGTCACCCCCGAGGACAGCCCGCTTGCGATCTTCGGGCAGAACGTGAGCGGCGCTGTCACAGAGCGGCTTGTGCGGTCGAACGTCCAGACGATCCACTCGGCCTACGCTGAAGTTCCCAAGGAGGGCGAGGTGGTCATCAACCCCGGCGACCGGCGGCTGCATGTGGATCGTGTGATCGCTCTGCCCGAGCTCTACGGCCCCAGCGTGCGCGGCATTCCCTTGAGCGAACACGGCTTTTTGCGCGTGGACCGCTATGGGCACGTGCTGGATGTCGAGGGCGTCTACGCGGCCGGGGACTGCACCGAGTTCCCGGTCAAGCACGGTGGCGTTGGCTCCCAGCAGGCCGACGTGGTGGCGCAGTCGATCGCAGCAAACGCTGGGGCGCCTGTCACACCCGAGCCGTTTCACCCTGTGATCCACGGGATGCTGCTCACCGGCGATAAGCCGCTGTATTTGACGGCGAAGATCACGGGCGGGCATGGGTTCAGCTCGGAGCTGACCGATACGCCGAGCTGGTCGCCGCCGAGCAAGATCGCCACCAAGTACCTGGCGCCCTATCTCGACGCCCTGGACCGCGAGACGACACCGACATGACACGCACGAGCAGCGATAGTGGCGGGATGGCCCGACCCTGCATGGTGCTCGGCTATGACCGCAGCGAGAGCTCACGTCACGCCGCGCGCTGGGCAGCAGGCGAGCTGGCCGCGGGCGGCAAGCTCGTGATCGTGTATGCGTGCCGGTCACAGCACATGCCGCCAACCCCGCTCAGCAACGCGGGCCAGCGCCACGAGCAGGGCCGCGCGATCCTCGATGAGCTGATGCTCGAGGGCGATGACGCCCTGTTCGACATCGACCTCGAGACCCACGTCGCAGACCAGGACCCCGCCGCGGCGCTGATCGAGGCTGCCCAGCGCCATGATGCTCGCGCGATCGTGCTCGGCTCAAAGCCGCACTCGCGGCTGCACGAGGCGCTCGGCACCGTCACGACCGAGCTGCTGCAGACCTCGCCGGTGCCGGTCATCACGGTGCCGGCGACCGCGCCAGCCCCCGGCCCTCCGCTCACGCAGTCCGCCGCCGCAGTGTGAGCGCACCGAGCGTCAGTGCGATCAGCGTCGCACCGACGATCACGGCGACATCGAGCGCGACCCTGCCGCCGAGCGCGCCTGGGTGGGTGGCCCGTGCCAGCGCGTCGTAGGCATAGGTGAGCGGCAGCGCGCTTGAGAACCCGTAGAGGACGCCGGCCATCTCGTGCCGGTCTACGAACAGCCCGCATAGCAGTAGCTGGGGGAAGATGATCGCCGGCATGAACTGCACTGCCTGGAACTCGGTGCGCGCGAACGCACTGACGAACAGGCCGAGCGCCATGCCGAGCACGGCGTTGCCGACGGCGAGCAGCCCGATCAGCCACGCACCGTGCGGGGCGTGCAGGCCGAGCAGGAGAAACCCGACGAGGCACACAACGAGCGCTTGCAGCGCGGCCAGCACGCCGAACGCAATCCCGTAGCCGGCGAGCAGGTCGGCCTTGGCGAGTGGCAGACTCATCAGCCGCTCCAGGGTGCCGCTGGTGCGCTCGCGCAGCATGGCGATCGAGGTGACGAGGAACATGATGATGAACGGGAACAGGCCGCACATCGGCGCCCCGATCGCCTGGAACGTGCCGGGCTGCCCGTCGAAGACGTAGCGCATCAGAGTGAGCAGCGCCACAGGCACGACGAGCAGCAGCGCAATCGTGCGCGGGTCGCGTCGAATCTGCCACAGGACGCGCCGGGCGGTCGCCAGCGTGATCCGTGGGCTCACCTGGACGCCTGCCCGATGATCGCAAGGAACGCGCGGCTTAGGTCCTGCTCGCCGGTGCGCTCGCGCAGCTGCTCGGGCGTGCTCTGCTCAAGCAGCGCCCCTTCGCGCATCAGCAGCAGCTCGTCGCACTCGCTGGCCTCGTCCATCACGTGACTTGAGATCAGCAACGTGCTGCCGGCCTGGGCGAGCTCGTGGAAGGTGCCCCACAGTTCGGCGCGTAGCACCGGGTCAAGGCCGACGGTCGGCTCGTCGAGCACCAGCAACTCGGGGTCGCCCAACAGAGCGGTGGCAAGCGACACCCGCGAGCGCTCCCCGCCAGAGAGCGAGCCGACGACCTGCTGCTCACGACCGGCCAGGCCGACCGTCTGGACAACCTCGCCGATCCGCTGCTCGCCGACATCGAGGATCGCGGCGAAGTAGCGCAGATTCTCGCCGATGCTGAGATCGGCGTAGACCGATGGGGCCTGCGTCAGATACCCCACGCGCCGGCGCAGTTTTGTGGAGCCGGCGTGTTCGCCGAGCACGTTCACCTGGCCAGCCTGGATGATCTGCACGCCGACGATCGCGCGCATCAGCGTGGACTTGCCGCATCCGCTTGGGCCGAGCAGACCCGTCACCGACCCGCTGGCGACCTGCAGGTTGAGACCCTGGAGCACGGGGCGCCCGCCGCGCACGACATGCAGATCCTCGATCTTGATGGCCGTGTAGGGCATCTGGCCGCACAAGCTATCCGCTGGGTTCTGCCTGCGCTTACAATCGGGCGGGTGCAGGTTTGGGAGCTAGATCGTCTGCGTGTCGCGGCGCACCATCCGCAGATCCTTCGCTCCGACGAGGACGCGAATCGCGTGATCGCGCTGCTGCTGCCCCAGGGTGAGGCTCTGCAGGAGCACCAAGTCCATGAGCACGCGCTCGTGTTCGTCCTACGCGGCGATCTGTTGGTGAGTGCGGGCGCGAGCGAGCGAACCTTGTCCGCGCCGAGCCTGATCCATTTCGACCCCGGCGAGCGCCACGAGGTACGCGCGATCAGCGAGTGCCAGCTCGTTCTGTGCTTGGCGCCGTGGCCCGGCCCCGGACATCCGAGCCACACCGCCACGGCATAGGGGTCTGCGTCAGTTGAGCCATGTTTGGTTCATCGTGCGTTGGCTGCACGTGCTGGCGATGGCGTTCTTTGTGGGCGGCCAGATGATGCTCGCGGCCGTGGTGGTGCCAGTTGGACGGCGCTCAGGCGATCGTGAGAGCTTGCGCCTGATCGCGCGGAGGTTCGGCTATGGCACGCTCGTTGCGCTGCTCGTCCTGGTGGCGACCGGCACCGCGATGGCGTTCCATCTTGACCTGTGGGGCGATCCCACGTTTCACGTCAAGCTCGCGCTCGTCGCCGCCGTAGGTGTCCTGCTCGTGTGGCACATCCGCCGGCCGAACTGGCATGTCC
>CAVWTE010000007.1:0-244407 GCA_963757925.1 uncultured Actinomycetota bacterium | reverse complement strand
CTACTCGTAGGGGCAGGCATCGCGATCGGAATCGCGCTTGTGTTCGAGGTGCTGCTTGCCAGCACGAGCGTTCTCGTTGCGCTCGGTGTGGTGGTCGCGATCACGCTGATGATGGTCGCCTGACCCGGTTGGTTGGCCGCGCGCGTGCCGCCGAGCTTGGGCCACCAGGAGTAGGTGTGCGCTCCAGGCGCGCAGCCCCAGAGCGCGACGGTTGGCAGCTCATATCGCACGGGCGTGTACGATGCCAATCATCCCTTGATGTCAACCCTCGTTCGTGGGGGCGTGGTGGAATCTCTCTGCTGCGCGCTCGCTGGTCTGAGGTTGCGCGGGGACTATTCGTCTACTGGACTATTCGCAGCCGACTTTCACCGTCAGAGTGCTAACGCAGATGAGGACATGCGCGGAGATCAACCGGGACGCACCCGGCCCGGTTGGCGGATGCGCACATCCGATGGGCTGGGGAGTCGCGCTCGCCCGCGGGGGCGCTGTCGAACGTCCTGAAAGGGGGGAGATGTGAGCCCGAAGATGGGATCACGCAGCGGTGCTCGCTTGACCGAACCGCGCTATTCGCAATCGCTCGAGACCGGCCTGCTGGTGATGAAGGGATTTTCCAACAGCGAGCCGCTGCAGGGAATCGCCGACGTCGCCGACCGCATGGAAGCAAGCCGCAGCACCGTGCATCGCTATATGACGACGCTCGTCGCGCTTGGCATGCTCGAGCAGGATCCGCTCTCGCGGCGCTATCGCGTCAGCCTGTTGCCGGCGGACATCGGCGCGGCAGCGCTCGACGCGAGCCGGGTCGTGCGAGCGCAGGACGGCCAGCTCTCTGCGCTGCGTCGCAAGACCAAGTGCACGGTCAGGCTCGGAGTGCTCGTCGATCTGGAGGTTCTGCTCGCCGGCGTGGCGCGCAGCACCGCGCAGGGCCAGGGAGTACTTGGAGTCCAGCTGCGGCGCGGAGCACGGCTGCCGAGCCACGCAACGGCGTTGGGGAAGGTCCTGCTTGGGGCATTGGATCCCAAGCAGCTGCGCGAGACACTTGCCAGCACCACGCTTGCGAAGCTCACGTCGAAGACGGTCACGAGCAAGCGCGCGCTCACAGCCCAGGTGGCGGAGGCGAAGGAGCAGGGAGTCGGGCTGGAGCGTGAGGAGGCAGAGCAGGGGACGGTTGGCATCGCGGTGCCCGTATTCGATTCCACCGGCGAGCAAGTCGCCGCGCTTGGCCTCGTCGGCCGCCTCCCCGAGATCGATGTGGAGCAGCTTCAGGAATCGCTGCCGGCCCTGCAAAGCGCCGCGAAGGCGATCGGCGCAGGGGTGGGTCAGCACGAGCCGAAGCGCCGCAGCCGCCGTCGCACCGAGCCGCAGCCAGACGCCTGAGCCCCTGCTCGGCTGCGACGCCGGGTGACGCGCTCGCGTCACCCGGTCCTGCTCCGATGTCTAAGCGCCACCCGGAGGCGCGCCACCGATGCCGCCTGCGCGGGCGAAGGGCCCAGGCAACTTGCCGGCGCACTTGGTCTCTGCGTTCCTGAAGCGTGTACCAGAGGTGTCGATGCCCTTGGTGTCGAATATCGGACCGTGCCCCGAGGTATTCGGCGGCGGCAGCTTGACGCCGTCTTGGCTCATGCACGCGGCGAACTCGGTGAGCGCCTTCCTGGCGCCGACGCGGTCGAAGAAGTGCCCGCGGGCAGGACCAAGGCCCCCGCCGCATTTCTTCAAGGCGGCCTGCAGTTCCTGTGCGGTTACGCCCTTCGGCAGGCGTCCAGCAAGGCCCCCGCTTCCGCCGCCGGGGAAGAAGCCTCCGCGCGATGGGCTGCCTGAGGGCCGCCCATGCTGGCCTGCCGGGCGCCGCGGAAGCTTGATGCCTTCTCGCTGCAGGCACGTGCGCAGCGCCGCGAAGCGCTCCGCGCCGCCCGGCGGGGTTGCGGCGTTGGTCGAGGTGCCAGTCGTGCCTGCGCTGGCCGAGGTGTCTTTGGTGCTACCGCCACATGCCGCGAGGCTGAGGCCTGCCAGCGCGGCCGCTGCGATCAGCACGGCCGCCTTCATGCGGCAAGCACGCTTTGCTTGTGCCATGGAGCTCCCTTTCGTTGCTGAGATGGGTTGGCGTAGATCGGGGTCATCCGCCGAAGAGGCTCTGCCCGGCGCCCCCGGCGCGTGAGCTTCCTGCCGGGGCGCCGCCGAGCAGAGCGCCAAGTCCCGCGGCACCGGACCCAACAGAGATCGAGCGCGCGAGAAGCGCCCCGCTCGAGCTCCTCATCCCGGTGACGGTCACGGTTTCGCCGGGATGGATCTGCTTGACGTCGGCTTTCACCGTCTTTGTCACGGTTGAGGCTTCAGAGGTCCTCACCTTCACGGTGTTTCCCTGGGCGTCGGTGACATAGAGGGTGTCTCCGTGCACGTAGGCGACTTGGCCGACGGTCGCTCCGCCGCCTGAGCCGAAGCGAGCGGCAAAGCCGCCACCGGAGTCCCCGCCACCGGTGAGCGCGGCGGAGCGCAGGCCGGCCAGCCGCGAGGAGAGGCTGCCGCCTGTGGAGCCAGACCCTTCAGAGGACCGTCCCTTCTCCACCAGCACGCCGCCGATGAAGCCGCAAGCGATCAGCAGCACACCGAGCAGCGCGAGCGGTACAGGGCCCGGCAGGCGCCGGCGGGGCCGCGCCGGGAGCTCTTGCGAATCGGAGAGCCACTGCTCCTGCTCGATCGGCTCGTATACGCCGGTCTGATCGGTCATCGCGGGCTCCTTCTCCGGAGAGGGCTTGGTCGGGTCTCGGTTCTCACTCAAAGCGCAGCGCCTCGATTGGTCTGAGCGTCGCTGCTCGAGCCGCCGGGTAGGTGCCGAAGCACAGCCCGCAGGCAAGCGCCGCGCCGAAGGCGAGGAAGACCGAGTAGGTTGCGATCGCGGGCTGCACGCCGGCGATCTTGAACTGGCTGCCGAGGATGCCGACCAGGACGCCGGTCAGCCCGCCGAGGAGCGAGACGAGTACCGCCTCGGTCAGGAACTGAGTGAGGATGTCGCCGCGGCGCGCGCCGATCGCCTTCCGGATCCCGATCTCGCGGGTGCGCTCGGTGACGCTGACCAGCATGATGTTCATCACGCCGATTCCGCCGACGAGCAGCGAGATCGCGGCCACCGCGCCGAGCAGTGTGGTGAATACGTTGCTGGTCGAGCTCGAGGCGCTGAGCAGCGAGCCCTGATTGATCACCTCGAAGCCGGGTTCTTCGGTGTTGGTGATCTTGTGCCGCTGCTCGAGGATTTCGCTCACCTGAGCTTCGGCGGCGCCGAGCGCCGACTGTGATCTCGCCTCGACGGTGATCGAGTCGATGCCGCCGTAACCCGTGAGCGAGTCTTCAACCGCCGTGATCGGCGCAATCACGATTTCGTCGAGGTTCGTGATGCCGTTGGTGCCCTTCGGTGCGAGTGCCCCGACCACCGTGAAGCTCACCCCGTTGGCCTTCATCGTCTGCCCAACCGGGTCCTGCCCCGGAAAGAGCTCTTCGGCCACGCTCTGTCCGATCACTGCGACCTTTTCGTGGTGGGTGACCTGTGCCGCGGTCAGGCCTGAACCCTCGCTCACGGTGTAGTCGTGGGCGCTCAGGTAGGAGGGGGTGGTGCCAACGAAGGTGCTGGGCTCATAGCTGGTGGCGCCGTATACGAGCGTGACCCCGGTGGCGTTGACGACCGGGGCGGCGCTCTTTACCTCAGGCGCGAGCTGCTTGTCCTGCAGCGCTGCCGCATCCTGCTTGGTGAGCGACACCGCGCCCGTGTCTGTGCCTCCGAGCCGTCCGGCGCCGCGCAGGCCGCCGGACTCCACCAGCAGCACGTTGGTGCCGAGCGCCTGGATGCTTTCGGCGACGGCCTTGGAGGAGCCGTTGCCAACGGCGATCAGGATGATCACCGAGGCCACGCCGATCGTCATGCCGAGGATCGTGAGCCCAGAGCGCAGCTTGTTGGCGGCGATGCCGCCCCACGCGACCCGCAGTGTCTCGGCGGCGATCATCTGCCTGCCGCCACGACGCGCTCGTCGGAGTCGATCCTGCCGTCGCTGAGGTGGATGACGCGTTTGGCTTTGGCTGCGACGTTGGGCTCGTGCGTGATGAGCACGATCGTGCGTCCCTGCCGGTTCAGGCGCTCGAATATCCTCAAGACCTCCTCGGTGGAGTGCGAGTCGAGATTTCCGGTTGGCTCGTCGGCGAGGATCAGCGAGGGGTTCGTGACGATGGCCCTGGCGATCGCCACGCGCTGCTGCTGGCCGCCGGAGAGCTCGGCGGGGACGTGCTGCATCCTTGCGGACATGCCCACCGCGCCAAGCGCGCGTTCGGCGCGCGCTCGTCGCTCAGCACGGCTGAGGCCCGCGTAGGCCAGGGGCAGCTCGACGTTTGCGATCGCGCGTGTGCGGGCCACGAGGTTGAAGCTCTGGAAGACGAAGCCGATCTTGCGGTTGCGTAGGTCCGAGAGTGCGTCCTCGTCCAGCTGGCCTGCGTCCATCCCGTCGATCAGGTAGCGCCCGCTGGTGGGCGCATCCAGGCAGCCGAGGATGTTCATGAGGGTGCTCTTGCCGCTGCCGGAGCTACCCATGATCGCCACGAAGTCCCCGCGCTCGATCCGCGCGCTGACTCCGCGCAGCGCGTGTACGACTATCGCGCCAAGCCGGTAGACCTTGGTCACGTCCTGAACCTCGATCACTGGGCCGCGATCGTGGGCTGCGGCACGCGGCGCGGCGCGGCGCACCAGCGGCTCGGTCCGGCCGGTGAGGGCCGCGCTCCGCGAGAGCTGGCTCTGGCGCGGCATCCTCATCTCAACCGCCTAGCGCTCTGGTCGCAAAGCCCGCCCCGCCGGAGCCGCGGAAGGCGCCGCCGCCGAGTCCGCCGCCGCCGAGCTTGCTGCCCAGGCGGCTGAGCAGGCTGCTGGTGGAGCTCGTGCTCCTGGCGGCAGGCAGCACCACCTGTTCGCCGGCGCTCAGGCCGCTGAGCACGATCGTCGCCGTGTTGCCGGCCAGGCCGGTCAGCACACTGCGCCGCAACTGCTTGCCTTCCTTGAGCACCGTCACCGCACCGCCGGTGATCGCGCTGCTTGGCACATTGACCCCTTCGGCTTGTTTGACCACGACTTCCGCGGTTGCGCTCATCCCCGGCCGCAGCCCTTCGGTCAGCTGGTCGAGCGTGAATGTGACGTCGTAGCTGACGACCCCACTGTTGCTGGTCGGCAGGATCGAGATCGCGGTCACTTCGGCGGCCAGCTTGCTGCCTTCCAGCGCTTCGATCGTCACGGTCGCGGTCTGACCGTCTTTCACCTGGCCGATTTCCGACTCGCTCATCGGCACGACCAGCTGCATCGAGGAGAGATCGCTGAGCATCGCAAACGAGGACCCCGAAGAGGACGAGCCGTCGGAGGATTCGCGGCTGGCCGTAGTCGTAGAGCGTCCCAGCGCGGAGGACGACGCCGCCGAGTTGGAGTCTTCGGAGGAGGAGGAGCTGCCGCCAGATGACGCCTTCGTGGTGCCGGTGCCAGAGACGGCTTCGCCGACTTCGCCAGAGAGCGAGACCAGCGTGCCGGTCTGCGGCGCGTAGAGCTTGGTGTTCGCGAGCGCCTCTTCGTCGCTCTGAACGACCAGTTTGTCGCTCTTGACGGCGGCGCTGGCGGAGGCGATGTTCGCCGCTCGTGCGGCGCTGCTCAGCGTGGAGCTCGAACCTTTGCCGGAGGAGCTGGTGTTCGAGGACGAGGAGGAGGACGCGCCCCTGTTGCTGGTGACCTTGTGGTCCTGTTCGCGGCTGCTCGCGGGCTTGGTGACGTCCGAGCTCCCCTTCGACGTGCCTCCGCCTTCGTCTTGCTGCTTGGCGTGGCCTGCGCCTTCCGTGGGCGTCTTCTGGCCGACGCTCGTGCCGCTTGTGCTCTGCGTTGCAGCCTCGGTGCCTTCGGAGCTTGACGACGAGCGCGTCGTGTAGTCGACGGACGCGGTCGTGGCGCGCGTGTCTCCTGCGCCCGATGAGCTCGGGCTTTCGCCGTCGGTTTCTTCCTCCTGCTCGAGGTTCGCTTCCGCGGTCTTCAACGTAGCCCGCGCCTGTTCGAGGGTGACTTCGGCGCTCTCGGGGTTCAGTTCGGCCAGCAGCTGCCCCTCCACCACGTGCTGGCCCTGAGAGACGTAGATGTGGTTTACGACGCCGTCGGTCTTGAAGCCAAGGTCGAGTTGCTTGGCGGCCTCCACGTTGCCGCTCCCGGACACCGTGGAGGCGACCACGCCGCTCTGCGCGGTCACGATCCGGGTCGCCGATGCGGTGCTCTGGGAGGGCGGGCCTACGACTAGATAGGCGGCGAGGATCGCGCCGATCGCGGCGAGCCCCAGCAGGTAGGTGGGCCAGGGTCGCCCACTGTTCTCATTCATGTGCTGTTCTGTGCATGCCGGCGCTCACGTCTACTTGGGTTGAGACGATCGAATCGGGCGCTGAAGCGCCACTTAAGCGAAATGAGGAATTGTCGAAGACGCGTCAGGCGTCCGCGGCGCTAGACGTAGCCGCCGTGCCTGCGCAGGCGCCCGGCCTCCACGACGCGGCCGATCCCGAGCTCATAGGCGGCGAGGCGCATCGAGGTGTGGTTGGCGTGCGCACGCTCTGCCACCTGCGCGTACGCACGGCACATTCGAGCAGCCAGGCGGTCGTTGACTTCCTGCACATCCCAGCTGAAGCGCTGCAGGTTCTGCGCCCACTCGAAGTAGGAGACGATCACGCCCCCGGCGTTGGCAATCACGTCGGGGATCACCAGCACGCCGCTGTCGTTGAGGATCTCATCTGCCTGTGGCGTGGTGGGGTCGTTTGCGCCCTCGACGAGCATGCGCGCACGCACCGAGCTTGCGTTGCCGGCGTTGATCACGTTGCCAAGCGCAGCTGGGATCAGCGCCTCGCACTCCAGCGCAAGCAGCTCCTGCGGCGTGATCTGCTCCACGCCATCTGCGTGGCCTGCCTGCGCGTACTGCACCAGCTCGCCGCCTTCGGCGATGTGGCGCGCCAGCAAGCTCGGGTCGATCCCGGCCTCGCTGTGGATCGCGCCGCTCACGTCGGAGACGCCGATCACCTTGCACCCCGACTCCGCGGCGATCTGCGCGGTCCAGGAGCCCACGTTGCCAAACCCCTGCACGACCACGCGCGTATCGCTTAGCTGGAGATCCAGACTGCGTGCGGCCTCCTGGAGGACGTAGACCACGCCGCGTCCGGTCGCCGACTCACGCCCGACCGAGCCGCCAAGCGACACGGGCTTGCCGGTGACGACCGCCGGGTTGTCGCCGTGCAGCTTGCCGTACTCGTCCATGATCCATGCCATCACCGCCGCATTCGTGTTCACGTCCGGCGCCGGAATGTCGTGGTTGGGGCCGAGCACGTCCGCGATCCTGTCCACGAACGTGCGGGTGATCAGCTCCAGCTCCTCTTCGCTGAGCTCTGCGGCGGCGCAGTCCACGCCGCCCTTGGCGCCGCCGAACGGGACATCGACGATCGCGGTCTTCCACGTCATCAGCGCTGCGAGCGCCCGCACCTCGTCGAGGCTCACCTGCTCGTGATAGCGCAGGCCGCCCTTGTAGGGGCCGCGAGCGGAGTTGTGCTGTACCCGGTAGCCGGTGAAGACGTGGATGCGTCCGTCGCTCAGCCTGACCGGGATCTGCACCTGGACCTCGCGCTCGGGCATCTGCAGGACCGTGCGCAGGCCATCGTTGACGCCCAGCCGCTCGGCGGCCACGTTGAAGTAATGCGATACGGCCGCGAAGCTGGAGCCGTCAGGTGGGGTGGAGGCCTGGGTTCCCGTGTCTGGCGCGACTGGCTCCTGCGCCGTGCGCTCATCCGGGGTTACGGTGTCGGTCACGGCGCATAGGCTCGCATGTAGCGAGGGTTCGTGCCCTGTGCTGCCATGGTGCCGATGAGCGTTGGGCATCGGTGCCTCGCGTGGCTTGTGTTCTGGTCAGCGCAGCACGAGCGGTGCACACGAGTGCGCGCAACGGAGCCGGAGATGTGAATCTCCGGTGATGCGAGAGTGCGCCGATACACAGCGCCCGCTGCCCGTAGCTTCAACGGGGCCGGAGACATACGCTGCGGTGACCTTCGAGCTTAGCCTGTAGCCAGTAGGAGGCGTATGCGTGGCTTCAACGGGGCCGGAGACCCATGTCTCCGGTGACGCGGAGTCGCCGGTGGCCGACCTGATTCATCACCCAGCTTCAACGGGCCGGAGACCGATATCTCCGGTGACGGGCCGCCGGACGCGCGATCGACTACATGGTGCAGACGCTTCAACAGAGCCGGGGAGTCACCCTTGCAGGCGAGGAGGACGGACGCACGACTATTGGAATCGCTCAGGTGAACGAATGGTGCCCGGCATGCCGCCAGGGAGACCAACGATCAGGTCTGCTGGCGGCCGGAGACAGCCGCCACCTTGTAGAGCACCGGACCGCCGATGCCGGGTTCGGTCAGATGTACCTTGGCGTGCCCGCCGGAGAGCGAGGAGCTTACTCTGCCATGACCCGCGCGCAGTGTTCCGCCTGCCGACCGGACTCCTACGTGCTCCGCAGATCACGTTCCGGGCCCTTGGCCAGCTCGTAGAGCACGATCACAGACAGGGCGAACACGCAGATCGACCAGAAGGGCAGCACCCGGATGTCCAGCAGCGCACCGATCGCCACGAGCCCGGCAGCGAAGATTCCAAACCAGCGCCCGAAGGTGCCTCCGCTGAACAGCGAGAAGCCCGCGACGATCTCGATCGCGCCAAGGATGAGCGTGATCCAGCCCCACGTGTTCAGTTTGCCGAACACGTAGTGAGCGCCGTTCACGGTCACGAAATGAGATTCGCCGATCGCCGCGATCCCCCAGATCACGTTCAGCACGCCGGCGATCAGCAGGAGAATCCCCGCAAACACCCACCAGCCGGTCACCCGCTCCGCATGATCCATCTCTACCTCCAGTGTCGTTCGACATAAGGTCAGAGACTCACGGTCACGTACTGCTTGGAGAGACGCATCGGGGAGAGGCCAGCCGGTTGCTGCGGCGAAGTACTGAGAACGTGCGTGCCAGGGCTTGAAGCTCTTCGCAGCGACTCGCCGAAAAGCGGGTCGGTCATATATGTGGCGCCGCTTGCTGGCCTGACAGGCGTCACGGGACCGGCAAGCCAGGCGGCGCTCCCGCTGGTACGCACGACGCTCGTCGCCAAGAAGGGCGATGGGTGGCCGCAATCCCGCTCAACGGAGCGGGGTGTTCAAGATGCGCCCGGCGAGAATCGAACTCGCGACCTGCGGTTTGAAAGACCGCCGCTCTTTGGCTCCCCGTAGAGAACCGTTGACCACTGAGCTACGGGCGCGTGGGATAGACGGGCCGAAGGTTATCGTGCGCGCAGCCCATGCGATCCCTTCGAGCAGACGAGCCGCAGACGCGAACGTCTGTTCGCCCTCCTAGAATGTCCTTCAGGCAATGAGCGCTTCAGATCAGATCGTCGTCTCGGGGGCCCGGGAGCACAACCTCAAGGATGTCTCTCTCTGCATTCCGCGGGACGCTCTCGTCGTCATCACCGGCCTTTCGGGGTCCGGGAAGTCGAGCCTTGCCTTCGACACGATCTATGCGGAGGGGCAGCGGCGCTACGTCGAGTCGCTCTCGGCCTATGCCCGCCAGTTCCTGGGTCAGATGGACAAGCCCGACGTCGACTCGATCGAGGGTCTCTCGCCGGCGATCTCGATCGACCAGAAGACGACCTCGCGCAATCCGCGCTCCACCGTCGGGACGGTCACCGAGATCTACGACTATCTGCGCCTCCTGTGGTCGCGGATCGGCAAGCCGCACTGCCACATCTGCGGGCGTCCGATCACGGGGCAGTCGGCGGAGCAGATCGTCGATCAGGTGATGGAGATGGAGGAGGGCACCCGCTTCATGGTGCTCTCGCCGATCGTCAGAGGTCGCAAGGGCGAGTACGGCAAGCTGCTCGAGGAGATGCGCGCGGATGGGTTCCAGCGCGTGCGGATCGACGGCAGGATGCGGATGATGGAAGAGTCGATCGTGCTCGACAAGCGCTACAAGCACGACATCTCGGTCGTGATCGACCGCCTGTCGATGCGCCACGACGTGCGAAAGCGCCTGGCGGACTCGATCGAGACCGCGGTGGGGCTGGCCGACGGCTTGGTGGAGATCGAGACCGTGCCGCGCGAGGGGGAGGGGGATACCGTCACGCTCATCTTCTCCGAGCGCTTTGCCTGTCCCGAGCACGGGCCTTCACTTCGTGGAGCTCGAGCCGCGGATCTTCTCGTTCAACTCTCCCCATGGAGCCTGCGAGCGGTGCACCGGCCTCGGTGCCCAGATGGAGATCGACGTCGAGCTGATCGTGCCGGATGAGAGCAAGTCGCTTGCGGAGGGGGCGATCCTGCCCTGGACCAACACCGCCTCCAACTACTACGAGCAGGTCGCAAACGCGCTCGCCGATCGGTATGGCGTGGATCTGGAGACGCCGTGGGGGGAGTTGCCCCAGGCTCACCAGGATCTCTTCCTGCGTGGCACCAACGGCGAGCGTCTGACGATCCGCTACAAGAACCGCTTCGGGCGCAGCCGCACCTACGCGACGCGCTTTGAAGGGGTGATAGCCAACCTCGAGCGCCGCCATCGCGAGACCGACTCGGATGGTGCGCGGGAGAAGATCGAGGAATTCATGTCGCTTCGGCCCTGCCCGGTCTGCGGTGGGGCGCGCCTTCGCCCGGAGTCCCGGGCGGTGCTGGTCGGCGGCACCCGGATCGAGGACTTCTGCGCGCTCTCGGCGAGCAAGGCGCTCCTGTGGCTCGAGCAGGTCGAGCTCTCCGAGACCGATCAGCACGTCGCCCGGCTGATCCTGCGCGAGATCTCCGAGCGGCTGCAGTTCCTGGTCAATGTCGGGATCGGCTATCTCTCGATGGACCGCGCCGCCGCGACCCTGTCGGGCGGGGAGGCTCAGCGCATACGTCTGGCCACCCAGATCGGCTCCTCGCTTGTCGGCGTGCTCTACATCCTCGATGAGCCCTCGATCGGTCTGCACCAGCGCGACAACACGAAGCTGATCGGGACGCTCGAGCGGCTGCGCGACCTCGGCAACACGGTGATCGTGGTCGAGCACGACGAGCAGACGATGAGGGCCGCCGACCATCTCGTCGACCTCGGACCCGGCGCCGGCGAGCACGGCGGGTTCATCGTCGCGCAGGGCACCGCGACGCAGGTGCAGAAGGTGAAGGGCTCGCTGACCGGTCAGTTCCTGGCGGGCCGGCGCTTCATCGAGCCGCCAGCCAAACGGCGCACGCCGAGCGGCTACGTGAAGATCAAGGGCGCAACGCAGCACAACCTGCGAAACGTCGATGTCGAGATTCCGCTGGGCACGCTGACCTGCGTCACCGGCGTCTCGGGCTCAGGCAAGTCGACGCTCGTCAACGAGGTGCTCTACAAGGCGCTTGCGCATCGGCTCCATGGCGCACGGCACCGTCCGGGCGCCCACCGCGCGATCGAGGGCCTGGATCAGCTCGACAAGATCATCGCGGTGGACCAGTCGCCGATCGGCCGCACGCCGCGGTCGAACCCCGCGACCTACACGGGCCTCTTCGACGTCATAAGGGGGCTCTTCTCAAAGACCCAGGAGGCGAGGGCGCGCGGCTACAAGCCCGGGCGGTTCTCCTTCAACGTCAAGGGCGGACGTTGCGAGGTCTGCAAGGGGGACGGGCAGATCAAGATCGAGATGCACTTCCTTCCCGACGTCTACGTGCCCTGCGAGCAGTGCCACGGCCGCCGCTACAACCGCGAGACGCTCGAGGTCCGCTTCAAGGGCCGAAACATCGCCGAAGTGCTCGACATGCCCATCACAGAGGCACTCGAGTTCTTCGCCCACATCCCGCCGGTACGGCGGCGCCTGGAGACGCTCGAGGCCGTGGGGCTTGGCTACGTGCGTCTCGGCCAGCCCGCGACCACACTCTCCGGCGGTGAGGCCCAGCGTGTGAAGCTCGCCACGGAGCTCAGCAAGATCGCGACCGGCACGACGATGTACATCCTCGACGAGCCGACGACAGGGCTTCACTTCGCAGACGTGGAGCGACTGCTGGACGTCCTGCAACGGCTGGTCTCCGCCGGCAACACCGCGGTCGTGATCGAGCACAACCTTGACGTGATCAAGTGTGCCGACCGGCTGATCGACATGGGCCCGGAGGGGGGCGATGAGGGCGGCCTCGTGATCGCGGCCGGCACTCCGGAGGAGGTCGCGGCCGAGCCGGCCTCCCATACCGGGCGCTTCCTGGTCGAGCTGCTTCCGGCCAGCTCCACAAACGGCGCAAAGCCCGTGCGGACGGGCGGCAAGCGCGGCTCCCGCAAGGCGAAGGTCGCCGCTTGAGCCAGGCTGGCCAGCTCGCCGGTGAGGCCCGGCTGTGGGCGCAGAAGTGGCGCTGGTATGAGCGCGCCGCCCTGCCCTGGAACAGGGCGGCGATCCATTGGCACTTCATGCGCCGCGAGGCGTTCGTGCGCTGGCCGGTGCACGGCAACGTGCTCGAGGCGCTGCGCGAGGGTCGGCTCGCGATCGGGGCGGGTACGCTGCTCGAGCCGGGGGTCTGGATCACCGCACCAGATCACGCGCGCGTGGTGATCGGAGAGGGTGTATTCCTGAATCTCGGAGTGATGATCGCCTCCCAGCACCTCGTCGAGGTTGGCGACCATTGCATGCTCGCCAACGGGTGCTTCGTCTCGGACGCCTCCCACCGCTTCGAGGATCCCGAGAAGCCGATCACCTGGCAGGGCTTTCAGAGCAAGGGGCCCACGCGGATCGGTGCCAACTGCTGGCTTGGCGCGAACGTCGTAGTGACGAGCGGAGTCAGCGTCGGCGAGCGGTGTGTGATCGGCGCCAACAGCGTTGTGACCAAAGACCTCGAGCCCTTCACGATCGCGGCCGGAGCGCCGGCGAAGGCGATCGGATCGGTCCCCGCCGGTTCGCCCTAGCCATCACGCCGGTACCTGGGTGCCTCCTCACGCCAGCCGCGAACGCAGATCCTCGAGCTCTGCCGGATCCACTTTGTATCCGTGCTCAGGCCCCGGATAGCGCCGCTGCCGCACGTCATCGGCATAGGCGCTGACCCCGGCGATCATCTCATCCAGCAGGTTGGCGTAGCGCTTTACGAAACGGGGGCCAAGGCCCTCCCGGATGCCGAGCAGGTCGTGGAAGACGAGCACCTGGCCATCTGTCGAGGGTCCGGCACCGATGCCGATCACCGGTATCTCCATGTGCGGCATCAGCTCCTGTGCGACCGCGCTTGGTATGGCCTCAAAGACGATCGAGAAGCACCCGGCGCCCTGCAGGGCAAGCGCCTCGCCGGCGATCCTGGCGGCGGAGTCGGCTGTCCTGCCCTGTGCCTTCCAGCCTCCAAGCGCGGTGGAGCTCTGCGGCGTGAGCCCGACGTGACCCATGACCGGAATCCCGGCTTGGATAATCGCCTTGGCGCGGCTGACCGCGGCGGGACCTCCGCCCTCCAGCTTGACCGCGTCGCAGCCGGCCTCTTTGACCATTCGGATCGCCGTCGATATCGCCTGCTCGTCGCTCACCTCATAGGACCCGAAAGGCAGATCGCCGATCAAGAGCGGAGTGTTCAAAGCACGCCGCACCGCTCGTGCGAGCACGAGCATCTCTTCGAGGCTGACGGGGGTGGTGGAGCTGTGGCCGAGCACGGTCGTGGCGGCCGAGTCGCCGACCAGTACGAGGTCCACGCCGGCGAGCTCTGCGGCGCGGCCGCTCGGGTAGTCGTAGGCGGTAACCATCACGATCGGCTCGGTGAGCCGCTTCTTCTCGGCCAGCAGCGGCAGACTCATAGGCAGACGCCCTGGGTCGGACGGCAGCTCGATCGAGGCCATGGCCGGCGCGGCCGGCATGTCGCTCAGGGTGTCCCGGCCGGAGCGCGAGGGATCGGGGTGGCTTGACATCTGGTGCTCCTCTCTGACGTCAGTTGACGCTCTGCGTGAGCAGAGTCGCCACCGCGTCGTCGACGGTGATGAGTCGGTTGGTCTTGGCCTGCACGTGGACGACCTTCGGCTCGTAGTGCTCCAGGTCCGCCTCGTCGTACTGCGCATAGGAGATGACGATGATCGTGTCCCCGTCGTGCACGAGGCGCGCGGCAGCCCCGTTGAGCTTGATCTCCCCGGAACCCCTCACGCCGGCGATCGTGTAGGTCTCAAAGCGTGCGCCGTTGTCGACGTCCACGACGTGGACCTGCTCGTGCTCGAGGATGTCGGCTGCCTCCAGCAGATCCGCATCCACCGTGATCGAGCCCACGTAGTGCAGGTCACTGCCGGTGACGGTCGCTCTGTGGATCTTCGACTTCAGCATCACGCGCTGCATGGGGCGATCACGGCTCCTTTTCGAGCTTCGGGGTCTTGGGTTCGGGGATGGGGGTGCTTGGCCGCCGAGCAGGAGAGCAACAGGTTGTCGATCAGCCTCGTCTGGCCGATGCGCGCGGCGATCAGCATCAGGCCGGCGGGATCGAGCCGATCGAGATCCTCGAAGCTCTCACCGTCCACCAGGGCGACGTACTCCGGCTGCACCGAGAAGGAGGCGAGCATCTGCCGTGCCTCCTCGATCAGGCGCGTGGTCGAGCGCTCGCCGGCGCTCGCAAGACGCTCAGCGGAGCTGAGCGCGGCGTACAACGCGAGAGCGCGCTCGCGCTCGGCCGCGCTCAGCCGCGTATTTCGGCTGGACATCGCAAGCCCGTCCGGCTCGCGCACGATCGGCAAGGTTTCGATCTCCGTCTCGATGTCGAGGTCGCTGACCATTCGCCTGAGCACAGCCGCCTGCTGGGCGTCCTTCCGGCCAAAGAAGGCGACATCGGGCGCGCACGATGTTCAGGAGCTTGCAGACGACCGTGGTGACGCCCGTGAAGTGGCCCGTGCCACGCACGGCTCCCTCGAGCCGGTCCGTGAGCCCGTGCACCTGCACACTGGAGGAGAAGCCGGGCCTGTACATCTCCTCGGGTTCAGGGGCGAAGATCAGATCGGTACCGGCGTGCCGCGCGAGCTCTGCGTCCCTCGCCTCGTCGCGAGGGTAGGCAAGCAGGTCGGCCTGCTCGTCGAACTGGATTGGGTTCACGAACATCGAGAGGACGACCAGATCGCAGCGACGCCGTGCCGCCTCCACGAGCGAGAGATGCCCCCGGTGAAGCGCGCCCATCGTTGGGACGAGCGCGACCGTGAGACCCGCGGCCCGGCTCTCGCGAAGCCGGCGGCGGACGTCTGTGACCGTGCGGAGGATGCACGACTCGTCGCGAAAGGTCGCCAGCATGGGATGCCCGGTGGCGCGCGGCACCGGCGCACACGGCGCCGTGGTGGCAGCAGAGAGTGGTGGCTGGCTCATTTGGGACTCGGTCCAGTTCCTCACGGATACCGGTCGCGATGACGCGATGATAGCGCCCGGATGCTGCATTGCAACTCGGTACGTCAGCGGCATGACAGGGAGCCGCCCGTGGGCTGCAGAGCCTCGCCGCGCGGCGTCCAGTCCCAGCACAGGGTTACCATCCAAGCGCATGCCGGCAGGGGACGTCCCGAACACCGCCGCCGAGCGCCGCGAGGCGCTCAAGCGCGTATACGCCCAAGCCCACGCCTGCACGCTGTGCCCGGAGCTGGCTTCGACCCGCAAGAACGTGGTCTTCGGCTCGGGCAACGCCGACGCCGACCTGATGTTCATTGGCGAGGCTCCCGGCGCCAGCGAGGACGAACAGGGCGTCCCCTTCGTTGGGCAGGCGGGGAAGCTGCTCGAGAAGCTGCTGGGGGAGGTTGGGCTTCAGCGAAGCGATGTGTTCATTGCGAACACGCTCAAGTGCTTGAGATACAACGCGCAGGTCCAGCTTGCAGATCGGTCCTGGGAGCTGATCGGGCGGCTGGTCCGCCATCGCTACGCCGGCTCCGTCATGTCTGTAGACGACGAGGGTCGGCTGGTTCCGCGTCGGGTCACCGACTGGCACGCCACGCCACTTGGCGGCCGGAGGGTGTTTCGCTTGGCTACGCCTCGGCGAAGCGGGCCGGTGCCGGTCGAGTCGGTATCGAACTGACTGGGGATCATCCGGTGCTCACCGAACGCGGCTACGTCGCAGTCGAACATCTGGGCGATACGGATCGTGTAGCGGTGGGTCAGGGCCTCAGCGATCTCGCCCACGACGTCGTTTGCGGCACGCTGCTGGGAGATGGCACGCTCGTCCATCAGAGCGCGTGTCTGACCATGTCTCATTCAGAGAAGCAGGCCGCATACGCCGAATACAAGGCGGCATTGCTGAAAGAGCTTGCGCCCAGCATAGGTGCATTCGCAGTGGCGGCGGTCGCAGGCGGCGAGCGTATCCACCAGACCCTCCAAGTGCGCACTCATGCCCATCGTGCGCTCGGACTGCTGCGCAAGGATTTCTATGCGCCTACAAAGCAGGTGCCGCCGTGGATCGCAGAGCGCCTGAACGAGCGCATGTTGGCGATCTGGTTCATGGACGATGGCCATCTGCGTGCCCGGCCCCCTCGCCAGCCTCGTGCAGAGATCGCGACGGTCTGCTTCTCGGATAGCGACATTCAAGTGCTCTTGCAGGGCCTGGCACGCCTTGGAATCGCCGCCAAGGCATTGCGAGGTCGGATCCATCTCGGCGTTGCTGCGACCGAGAAGCTTTCGAGGCGCGATAGCACCCTACGTCCCTCCATCCGATGCGGTACAAGCTTCATCCCGATGTGGAGGCGCAACCGCCATTCGCCCGAGAATGTCTGCGTGCGGCCCTGCCAGGGTGATGTTCGATGCGGTGGAGGTCAGGAGATCACTTCGCGTGAGCGCGCAGACACGACTTTCTTCTGCCTCGATGTGGAGGAGACCCGCAATTTCGTGACGGCGGGGGGCGTAGTCCACAATTGCCGCCCTCCCGGCAACCGCGATCCGCTGCCGCTGGAGATCAAGAACTGCCGGAGCTATCTCTACCGCAGGTCGAGCTGATCCAGCCGAAGGTGATTCGCACCCTCGGCAACTTCGCCACCAAGCTGTTGCGCGACGACAAGACCGGGATCACGAGGCTGCATGGCCAGGCCGAGCTGCTCGACGTCGGCCGCAGGGTGGTGCGCCTGTTCCCGATATTCCACCCGGCCGCCGCGCTCTACACCCCGCGGATGCTGCAGACCCTGCGTGAGGATTTCCTGCAGTTGCCGGACCTGCTCGCGATGCCCTCGCCGGAGCAGCCTGAGTGGTCGGATCCGCCCGAGCCGGCCCCTGAGCAGACGAGCGCTGGATCTGGCGCTGGCCCCGAGGGAGTGGCCGAGGAGGCAGTCTCGGCCGCCGAGGCCGAGCCGGATCAGCTCGGGCTCTTCTGAGCTCTCTGCGAGCTTTTCTTGCAACGCGCTAAAGGCGCGCGCGAACGAGATCGATACAGAACCAGTCTCCATCCTCCCCAAGCAGCACGACCGGCCCGCCATTCTCTTCGCGGCCGGTCCTCTTTCCGGGCAGCTTCCCGCGCGGCCGCGCATGCGGCCGGCGGACTAGAGTCATATCGTGCCTGTGCGAGTCGTGGAGACCGACACGCCGCTTCAGACCGAATCGCTTGGCGCTGAGATAGCCGGCAAGCTGAGCGATGGGGATGTCGTGCTCGTCTGCGGCGAGCTTGGCTCCGGGAAGACGACGCTCGTGCGGGGGCGGCGCGGGCACTCGGCGTCAGCGATCCGGTGACGAGCCCCACCTTCAGCATCGGCCATCGCTACAGGGGCAGCGCGGTGACGGTCTCACATCTCGACCTCTACCGGCTTGCGAGCCTTGCCGGGGAGGACCCGGCGCTGCTCGCCGACCACCTCGGGCCTGGCAGGATCGCTTTCGTGGAGTGGCCAGAGAGCGCCGCCTCGGAGCTCGAGCAGGCGCGTATGCGCGTGACCCTCGCCCACCGCGGCGGCGATCACCGGCGAATCAGAGGTCCAGGAGCGGTGATCCTGCTCGGTTTCGACACCGCCACCAGCGCAACCGCAGTGGCGCTGCGGCTGCACGACGGAGCCGTGAGCGAAGCGCGCGACGATCCCAGTGAAGGCCGGCGGCCTCATCACACGAGCGATCTGCTCGGACTGGCGATGCGGCTGATGGAGGAGGCCAACGTGGACTGGGGCAGCCTGGATGGCATTGCCGTGGGCCTCGGTCCCGGTACCTTCACGGGCCTGCGGGTCGGTGTCGCCTCGGCAAGGGCGCTCGCGCAGTCCCTGGATCTGCCGCTGATCGGAGTCTCGAGCCTGCGCGCCCTGGCGCTGCCGGCACTTGCCGTCGGCCCGCAGGCGCCGGTCCTTGCGGCGCTCGATGCCAAGCGGGGCGAGCTTTTCCTTGCCGCCTACACAGTGGGCACCGCGGAGGCGCTTCTAAAGCCTCAGGCTGTAAAGCCCGAACAGCTCGCCGCCGTTCTCGCGCCGCTCGCCGACCCGGCGCCGCTCGCCGTCGGCGATGGCGCGATCCGATTCAAGGCGCAGCTTCAGGCCGTGGGAGCGCTTGTGGCGCCGGAGGACTCGCCGCTGCATCTTCTGCGTGCCGCCGCCGTCTGCGAGCTTGCGGAGCAGCAGGGGCCGGGGGAGAGCCTCGAGGAGGTCCTGCCCCATTACGGTCGCAGGCCGGATGCCGAGATCGCGATCGAGGCAGGGCCGCGATGAGCAGGCCGATGTCGCTGGATCCGATGGTGGAAGGCAATGCGCTTCGGATCAGATCGCTCAGCTATCCAGACCTGCCGCAGGTGATAGCGGTCGAGCGGCGCGCGTTCCCGACGCCCTGGTCGCTTGCGATGTTCGTGCTCGAGCTCTCCAAGGCATCCGGGATCTGCCTTGCGGCGGTCACTGCCAGGCAGCTGCTCGGCTACCTGATCTGTTCGCGCTATGAGACCGTCTGGCACATCATGAACATCGCCGTCGACGTCGATCAGCGCCAGCGCGGCATCGCCTCCGCGTTGCTATCAGAGCTCTACGAGCGGGCTGGAGAGGACGCCCGCTTCACCCTGGAGGTCAGGCGCTCAAACACGCCCGCCATCCATCTCTATGAGCGCGAGGGCTTCAGGGCCGCGGGCATGAGGCGCCGCTACTACCAGGACAACGGCGAGGACGCCCTGATCATGTGGCGAACGCCCGCCACGCTCGCGGGCAGCCTCGATGACGTCCCGAACCCCGAATGGGGCCGCTAGGCGCATGAGCGCAACGGGGCCAAAGAAGATCCTCGCGATCGAGACGAGCTGCGATGACACCTGTGCCGCGGTGCTCGACGGCGAGGGCCGGATGCTCTCCAACGTGATCTCCTCTCAAGGGATTCACGACCGCTACGGCGGGGTGGTGCCGGAGATCGCCTCGCGGCATCATCTGGAGCTGATCAACCTCGTCGTCTCGCAGGCGCTCGCGCAGGCCCGCGCGAGTCTTGACGAGCTCGATCTGCTCGCCGCCACGCAGGGCCCCGGCCTGATCGGTGCTCTGCTCGTGGGGCTCTGCACCGGCAAGGCGCTCGCCGCGGCCAGGCGGCTTCCGTTCACGCCGATTGACCACCTCCAGGGTCACGTTGCCGCGAACTTCATATCGGGTCCCAAGGAGAGCTCGTTCGAGCCCCCGTTCATCTGCCTGATCGCAAGCGGTGGTCATACCCTGCTGGCCAGGGTGGAGGCGCACGACGGGTTCAGCGTGCTCGGCCGCTGCCTGGACGACGCCGCCGGCGAGGCATTCGACAAGGGCGCCCGCATGCTCGGTCTCGGCTACCCGGGAGGGCCCGCACTGGAGCGCCTGGCAGCGGATGGCGACCCACGGGCATTCTCCTTCCCGGGGGTCCACGACGCGGCGCGCGGGAGGCAGGGCTCGCGCGGCAAGGCCTACGCGCAGAGCCTCGACTTCTCCTTCGCCGGCCTGAAGACCGCCCTCCTCTACAAGGTGCGCGAGATGCAGGAGCAGGAGCGGGAGCGGTGTGCCGCCGACCTCGCGGCCTCCTACCAGTCGGCGATCGTGGAGAGCCTCGCCCAGCGCGCCGAGCGCGCGCTGGAGCAGACGGGGATGGATCGGCTGGCGGTTGGCGGCGGGGTGGCCGCCAACGGCGCGCTGCGGCGACGGCTGCAGCAGGTCGGCGTGAGCGTCCACATACCCGACCGCTCCCTCTGCACCGACAACGCGGCGATGATCGCAAGCGCGGCGCGCTTTGCCCGCCGCCCTGGCCTACCCGAGCTATCTCGACCTCGACGCCTACGCCACGGGGGAGCGGCCGCTCGGTGAACCACCTCACCCTCTACACCAAGCCGGGCTGCCATCTCTGCGAGGACGCTCTGGAGGTGCTGGAGCGCTTGCGCAGAGAGATTGCCTTCGAGATCTGCGCGCGCGACATCAGCCTTGATGATGGCCTGCAGGCGGCCTATTTCGACCGCATCCCGGTGGTGGCCCTCAACGGGATCGAGCTGTGCGAATTCCTGTGTGGAGGAGGATGTGGTCCGTGAGGCGCTTCTAGCGCAGCAGGCATAGAGGGTCGGCCGATGCGCGCGGGCATCCTCTAGAGTCACGGCGATGGCCAACCGGGAACTGATCGCAAGCGGCCCCGACGCCGAGCACGACGGCGATCTGGGTGGCGGCGAGCGCTCTCGCTCGGCGTCGCCGCGAGGCTCTCGCGCTACCTGCAGGTGCTCACGCAGGCCAAGAAGATGGGCAAGGAGACGATTTCCTCCCAGGAGCTCTCCGACTACACGCACGTCAACTCGACCCAGATTCGGCGCGACCTCTCCGGGTTCGGGAAGTTCGGCAAGCGTGGCGTGGGCTACAACGTCGAGTCGCTCGTCTCCCAGATTCGCAAGATCCTGCGAACCGCCGGCCAGCACAACATCGCGTTGATCGGAGCCGGGCACCTGGGCCAGGCGATTGCCTCATCGGACATCTTCGCCGACCACGGCTTCAGGGTCGTTGCGATCTTCGACGTCGACACAGAGAAGGTGGGCACCACCGTCGGCAACCAGTCTGTGCGTCACATCGAGGATCTGTGCAGGGTCGTGGAGGAGGAGGACATCGTCGTCGGCGTGCTCGCCGTGCCCGGGCAGCGGCTCAGGGGCTGGCCGACGAGCTCGTGCAGGCTGGCGTGAAGATCATCTTCAACTACTCTGATGCGCTGCTGGCCGTGCCGCCGGAGGTGACGGTCCATACCTCGAGCCCGGCGGTGGACCTGCTGTATGCGCTGTACTTCTACCTGACCTAGGCGAGCGCTCCGTGGCTGGCGCGCTGGCCGCCTAAGCTTGGGGCACCGTGGACTCCGACGCAAAGACAAGCCTCGACCTCGACCTCGCGCAGGAGCGGTTTGCCGCCTCCACCGACCTGACAGTGGGCCTCGAGGAGGAGTTCGCGATCCTCGATCCGCGCACCCTCGCGCTCGTGCCCCGCTTCGAGCAGCTGCGTGCCGCGGCGGCCGCCCGCGATCCGCAGCTGAACGAGGGCATTACCGGCGAGCTGATCTCCTCGGAGATCGAGATCGTCTCCGGTCGCGGGCGAGGATCGCGCCGACGCCTTGTCGCGCCAGCGCGGACCGCCGGCGACGCCTGTTCGCCCTCACCGATGCGGAGGGCGTGGCGCTTGGAGCGACGGGCACGCATCCATTCGCCGACTACCGCGAGCAGCACGTGATCGACACCGAGCACTACTCGGCGGGTGGCCGAAGGCCTGCGATACGTGGCGGCGCGTAACAACACCTTCAGCCTCCACGTCCACGTGGGGGTGAGGGACATAGAGCGTGCGATCGGCGTATGCGATCGCCTGCGGCCGCTGTTGCCTCTGCTGCTCGCCGTCTCTGCGAACTCGCCCTTCGTGGATGGAAGGGATGCCGGCCTGCACTCCGCGCGCACTCAGACCTTCACTCGCAGCTTCCCGCGCTGTGGCGTGCCGGATGCCTTCGGCTCCTGGGCGGCCTACCGCGACTACATCGACCTGCTCGTCAGACGCGCTCGATCGTTGAGTTCACACAGGTCTGGTGGTCTGTGCGGCCGCATTTCGCCTTCGGCACCGTGGAGATCAGGATCTGCGACGTGCAGAGCAGCGGCGCGGAGTCCGAGGCGCTTGCCGCCCTGATCGTGGCCTGTGTGGCCCAGGCGGCCAGGGACGTAGACGAAGGCGTGCCCGCAGTGCAGATGCCAGGTCGGCTGATCGAGGAGAACATGTGGCGGGCAATCCGCTTCGGGCTCGACGGCAAGATGGTCGACTTTGCCCGCGGGGAGGAGTATCCCTCGGCCGCGATCGTTGAACGGCTGGCTGCATGGACGGCGCCGGTGAGGGGTGAGCTGGGCATCGAGCTCGCCTTCCCGGAGCGAAACGGCGCGCAGCGCCAGCGGGCGATGATCGACGCGGGTGCAAGTCGCGATGAGATCTTCGCCGCAATGGTCAGGCAAACCAGACAGACATACGTACAGGAGGTGGCCGTATGAGCCTTCCCGGTCCAGCCACGTGCGCCCTGATGGAGGCGCGCGCATGAGCTCGGAGCCGACCGAGGAGGAGCTGCGGGCCTACGAAGCGGAGCTCAGCCAGATCACGAGCACCCAGCTCGTCGTGCAGGCCTCGGCCTCACTGCTGAACGTGGGAGGGCGACGGCTCGGCCTCGCCGAAGGCGCTGAGCAGGAAAGGGACCTCGAGCAGGTTCGCGACGCGATCGACGCGGTCAGGGCCCTGCTGCCGATCCTCGAACGCCGCATGCCGGGTGCGCAGGCGGCGCCTCTGCGCGATGCTCTGTCCCAGCTACAGATGGCCTACGCGCGCCTTGCGCAGTCCGACGTGGCTGACCAGGCCGCGGCGCAGCAGGCCGGCGAGCCGCGCAAGCCCTCGGCCTCGGAGCCGCCGCGACCAACGGCCGGGCAGACGACGCCGGATCCCCAGGGCCAGCCTGCCGATGACGGCGATCCGGCGAGCGGTGCGGGCCCGGCGGAGCGTAGCGGCAGGCTCTGGGTACCGGGACGCTGAGCGGCGCAGCCCACGCGCCGCCCGGCGCGTGGAATCCTCTCGCCGGGCGGCACGATAGACTGCGCGCGCTTTTCGGCGCCGGGTATAGCGCCTCGGCATGGCGGCCCGGCTCAAATTGTGCGCGCGAGAACTCTCGCGCGGCACGCCAATCAGAGCGGAGGATTTTTCTTGAGCAGCTTCCTGACGAACCACGGGATCGTCGTTGCCCTCGTATGCGCTGCCTGCGCGGTCGCCTATGGCCTGCTGACAGCGCGGTCGCTTCTCAGCCTGTCGCCTGGCAACGAGCGCATGCGTAGCATCTCGCGCGCGGTGCAGCAGGGAGCCAGCGCGTACCTGAACCGCCAGTACACGACGATCGCCGGCGTTGGCGTCGTGCTGTTCGTGGCGCTGATCTTCGTCCAGAACATCGCCGTGGCAGCGGGCTTTGCGATCGGCGGTCTGCTCTCGGGCGCCGCCGGATACATCGGCATGAACGTCTCCGTGCGCTCCAACGCGCGTGTCGCGGAGGCCGCCAGGGGCGGCGTCTCCCCGGCGCTGAGCGTCGCCTTCCGCGGCGGCGCGATCACCGGCCTGCTGGTCGTCGGCCTGGCGCTGTTCGGCCTGGCCGGCTACTACGGCCTGCTCACGGCGGTCTTCAACGACTCGCAGAAGACGGCTGTGGACGCGCTCGTGGGCCTTGGCTTCGGCGGCTCGCTGATCTCGGTCTTCGCGCGTCTCGGTGGCGGCATCTTCACCAAGGCCGCTGACGTCGGCGCTGACATCGTCGGCAAGATCGAGGCCGGCATCCCCGAGGACGACCCGCGCAACCCGGCGACGATCGCCGACAACGTGGGCGATAACGTCGGCGACTGCGCCGGCATGGCCGCCGACCTGTTCGAGACCTACGCGGTCACCGCGGTCGCGGTGATGCTGCTGGGTGTGCTCACGTTCACCAACCTCACGCAGGTCGCGCTCTACCCGCTCGTGCTCGGCGCCGTGGCGATCATCGCCTCGATCATCGGCACCTTCGCCGTGCGCACCAAGTCGGACAACGTCGAGCGTGCTCTCTACCAGGGCCTGATCGTCTCCGGCGCGCTGGCAGCAGCCGCGTTCGCTCCGATCACCTACTGGCTGATGAAAGGCATCGCCTTCAGCGGCGCGAACTCCTCGCACGCCGCCCCGGGCTGGCTGCACTTCTACCTTTGTGCACTGATCGGGATCGGCGTCACCGCTTTCCTGTTCCTGATCACCGACTACTACACATCGACGCGGTTCTCACCGGTGAAGAAGACCGCAAAGGCTTCGATCACGGGGCACGCGACGAACATCATCCAGGGCTTCGGCTCGGGTCTGCAGGCCACGGCGCTGCCGGCGATCGTGATCGCGCTCGGCATCCTTGGCGCCTGGAAGCTCGCCGGCGGCGGCCTTGACGGCATCTACGGCGTCGGCGTCGCGGTCATGGGCCAGCTCTCCCTGATGGGGCTGATCGTCGCCCTCGACGCCTTCGGGCCGATCACCGACAATGCCGGGGGCATCGCCGAGATGGCCGAGATGCCCGAGGAGGTCCGCAACGTCACCGATCCGCTCGACGCGGTCGGCAACACGACCAAGGCCGTCACGAAGGGCTACGCGATCGGCTCCGCCGCGCTGGCCGCGGTCGTGCTGTTCGCCGGCTTTCGCCAGGAACTGGCAAACCAGAGCCACAAACCGCTCACAGGCGTCGGCTCCCTGGCCTTCGGCATCAACGAACCTCCCGTCCTGATCGGGCTGCTGCTCGGTGGCCTCATGGTTTGCCTGTTCGCCTCGCTCTCGATCGAGGCGGTCGGCCGGGCTGGAGGCGCGGTGGTGGAGGAGGTCCGTCGCCAGTTCAGAGAGCATCCGGGAATCATGGAGGGCACCGAACAGCCTGACTACGCGCAGTGCGTGGACATCGTCACGCGGACCGCTCAGCGCGAGATGATCCTGCCATCCCTCCTGCCGATCGCGCTGACGGTGATCGTCGGTGTGATCGACACCCAGGCACTTGGCGGCCTGCTGATCGGCGTGATCGTCGTCGGTCTGTTCTTCGCGGTGCTGATGACCGCCGGCGGCGGCGCTTGGGACAACGCGAAGAAGCTGATCGAGGACGGCGCCTTCGGCGGCAAGGGCTCCGAGGCCCATGCGGCCTCGGTCACCGGCGACACCGTGGGTGATCCCTTCAAGGACACCGCAGGGCCTGCGATCAACCCGATGATCAAGGTCGCGAACATCGTCGCGATCCTCATCATCCCGCTGATCAAGTGAGAGGCGCTGGACGGCCGCCGGGCAACGGCGGCCGTCCCGCCGGTCACTCTGAGAGTCCCTATCAAAATGCCTGCACCCCTGGACACGGCCGATGGCCTTCGCGGAGCGGCGTCCTCGGACCTCGACTTGGCTCCGCCAAGCCCCTTCGGTCCTGCGTCCTTGCTCCACTCGACCCTTGACCGCCCCAGCCGCACACGCATTTTGATAGGGACTCTAAGCTCACGATGAGATGACCGGGCGCGGATTCAGATGAGCGGCAGGCGGGTTCATAGGGCGGGCGTCTTCGTGCTCTCCGTCGCGATGGCCGTGATCGGCCTGGCGCTGATCGTGGAGGCATTCGCCACCCCCAGCGCGTTGTTCGCAGATCTGCTGACAGGCGCTCTGTTCTTTGCCGCGGGTGTGGGCCGCTTCTACGTCGAGTTGCGCAGGGGACGTAGGGCGCAATGAGCGAGGACGGATCCAAGGACGGCTCTTCGTCCTCCTCAGCGGGTGGTGCCTCCGGCGCGCAGGATGGCTCTGCGCTCGCGCGGACGAGCTTTGATGCCCCCCGCCAGCCCGTGCGCGAGGACCTGCTCGCGCTCTCCCAATCGGTGATGCGCCGCTCGATCGGCTCGCCTGCGCTGTTCGCGATCGTCTATGCGGCGGCGGCCAGCGCGATCTACTTCTCACTCGGCGTGGTCGCAGGCCACGCGCTCGGCCTGACGCCGATCGTCCTGCTGCTCGCGGCCCTGCTGTTCGTGCCCGCGTCGATGACCTATGCGGAGGGCGCCTCGCTGCATCCCGAACGCGGCGGGTCGACGGTGTTTGCCAGGCACGCCTTCAATGAGATCGTCAGCTTCATCGCGGGCTGGGCGATGCTGCTCGACTACATCATCCTGATCGCGGTCACCTCCTACACGGCGACCCAGTACCTGCGCGTGTTCTGGGATTGCTTGGGGGCAAGGCCGAGGCGATCGGGCTGGCATTCGTGCTGATCGCGTTCGTGGTGCTGACCAACATCAGGGGCTTCGGTGCGCGTCGAGAGGCGCGGATCGGCGTGCTCGTCTTCGGTGCGCTGATCCTGCAGCTCGTGATCGTTGCGATCGGGCTCGCCCTCTTCTTCGAGGCCAAAGCGATTGCGAGCACGATCCATCTCGGCAGCGCGCCGACGTGGTCGGGACTCATCTTCGCACTCACCGTCACGAGCGTCGCCTTCACCGGCATGGAGTCCGCGGCCGGCGTGGCGGGCGATGTGAACGTCAACCGCAGCAGCCTCAAACGGCTGCTGATAACAGGCACCGGGCTCCTGATCGTCGCCTATCTGGGAATCGGGATCGTGGCGCTCAGCGCCGTTCCCGTGCACGGCGCGCAGACCGCCCTCGGGCACCGGTACGTGAAGGCCCCCGTGCTCGGCATCGCCGACCAGATGCACCCGCACTGGCTGCAACTGAGCATGAAGTACCTGATTGGCGCGATTGCGACGCTCACGCTCGTGGCCGCGGCCAACTCGGCGATGCTCGGGCTCTCCCGTCTGGCCTACTCACTCTCCACCAATCGCCAGATCCCCTCACGGCTCGGTCGGCTGCATCCCACCCGCTCCACGCCGTACGTCCTCATCATCATCGCGGCGGTGATCGCCGCAGGCCTCGTGGTGCCGGAGAACCTCGATCTGCTGATCGGCCTCTACGCCTTTGGGGCGACGCTCGCGCTGACGATCGCCCACGTCTCGGTGGTGCGCCTGCGCTTCAGCGAGCCCGACCGCCATCGCGGCTTCAGGGTGCCGCTCTCGATTGCGATTCGCGGCGGCGATGTGCCGCTGCCGAGCGTGCTCGGGGCCCTGGTCTTCGGTGCGGGCTGGGTCGCGGTGATGGTGGTGCACCCGACGGCCCGCTATGTCGGGCTTGGCTGGATCGCCGCGGGGCTCACGCTCTATGTCGCCTACCGGCGCTCAGAGGAACATCCTCTGCTTCGCAGGGTGACCGTGGCTCCGCAGATGCTGAGCGCGGAGGCGCCGCAGGAGCGTGACTACAGCTCGATCCTCGTGCCCCTCTTCGGCACCTCGCTGGACGACGACATCGTCCAGACCGCTGCGCTGCTGGTCTCAGGGGAGCCCTCCGAGGAGCCGCTCGAGGGGTCTACGATCGAGGCGCTGTGGATCTTCGAGATCCCGCTCGCGCTGCCGCTGGACGCGCGACTGCCCGAGGCGCAGGTCAAGCGTGCGCGGCAGGCGCTCGCGCGCGCGAAGGCGGTGGGGGAGGAGTACGGCGGTGTGCATGTCGCCACCGCGATCGTGCGGGCGCGACGCGCCGGGCAGGCGATCGTCGAGGAGTCACGGCGCCGTGGAGTGGAGGCAATCGTGCTGGGTGCCGAGGAGCCTTCGCGCATCCGCGGCGGCGGGCGCCTGGGCGGCAGGGCGCCGCTCGAGAACTTCGTCGGGGAGGCGACCAAGTACGTGGTGGGCAAGGCGCGCTGTCGCGTGATCGTGACCGCTCCGCCGGCCGCCCAGGAAGGCGTCCGCAACGACGCCGCGCTGATTGGCTAACCTCCGCGCCATGTTCATCCTGATCGTGGGCGCCGGACGCGTCGGTGCCTCCATCGCCAAGTCGGCGCTCGCCGGAGGCCACACCGTTTCGGTGCTCGATGAGGACCCGCTCTCGCACGAGCGACTGGACGCTGGACAGGGGCGAAGCTGGGAGGATGGCGACGGGCTCTTCACGGTCGGCACGGGCCTTGAGATCGAGGCGCTTCTGCAGGCTGGCATCGAGCGCGCCGAGGTGTTCATCGCCTCCACCGACGGCGACAACACGAACCTGATCATCGCTCAGATCGCGATGAAGCGCTTCGGGGTGGCAAAGGTGCTCGCGCGCGTCATGGATCCCGCTCGCGCGAGCTGGTATCGCCAGCAGGGCCTGAACACGATCTCCCCGACAGAGCACGCGATCTCGATGTTCGAGCGCGAGCTGCACCTGGAGCATTCCTAGATGTACGTGATCATCGTCGGGGCTGGCAAGGTCGGCCGCAATCTCGGCCGCGAGCTGATCACCAAGGGTCACGAGGTGACCCTGATCGAGGCCGATCGCCGGCGCTATCTCTCGGTCGAGGACGAGTTCGAGCACGCCGTCCAGTACGGCGACGCGACCGAGCTGTGGGTGCTCGAGCGGGCTGGCATCCAGCGCGCGGATCTCGTGATCGCCGTCACCGGCGATGACGAGGACAACATGCTCGTATGCCAGGTCGCCAAGGAGAAGTACCTCTGCGAACGCATCATCGCGCGCGTCAACAACCCGCGAAACCACGATCACTTCAGGTTGCTCGGCATCCAGCCGGCGGTCTCGGCGACCGACCTGATCCTGCGCCTGATCGAGCACGAGGTGCCCCGATATGGCCTCGTGCACCTGCTCGCCCTGGAAGAGGAGCGCCTGGAGATCATCGAGCTGGAGGTCAGTGCGGATGCGCCCGTGGTCGGCATCAGCGTCTCTGAGATCAAGCTCCCGGAAGGCAGCCTGATCATCTCCGTGCTGCGCGATGGCAGCGGCTTCGTACCGAAGTCCGACACCGTGATCGAAGCCGGAGACGAGGTGCTGCTCGTGCTCGACCCAGGCCTGGAGGAGGCGATTACCGCCTACTTCGCGCCCAACGGGGTCGGACGACTGGAGAACTAAGCCGCGTCGTCGTCGGGTGGCGTGGTCGTTGTCAGAGGGCGCAAAGAGCCCGCACGCCTCTGCGACGTGGGACCTTCGCCTAGCCGGCGCTCGCGGCCGCCGCGGATCAGCCGCAGGACGGGCCGCCTGTTGCGCCCGCCCCAGCTGTTGGTCTGGCTGTGGCAGTTGGGGCACAGGAGCTCCAGGTTGGCGAGGCTGTTGTCCTGGCCGTTTCCGTTCACGTGGTGCAGCTCGAGCGGGAGCGGGCGGCCGCGCCATTGCGAGATGCCGCAGGTCTGGCAGTGGTTGGGGAGCAGGCCGGCTTTCAGCAGACGCCGCTTGAGGTGATCCCGCGCGTATGTTGCCGTGGTCTCCATGGCGAACACATGTTCGCATCGGGTGCGGACGGCACACGTGATCGACCGACTATGCTTCGCGAGGACGCCTTGCGTTCCGGGATGGTGTAATTGGCAACACGCGACACTCTGGATGTCGAATTTGGGGTTCGAGTCCCTGTCCCGGAGTACGCTTGCGCCCCGTGTTTGCGGGGCGTTTTGCGTTTTAGGGGGTCGCTCGTGCCAGGATTCGTGCCAGTCCTGCTGACCAAGAGTGCTCGGTCCGAGGCGCTGCATAAGCTCGTTCGATGGCTTCAGCGAAGCGATCCAGGAAGAAGGCCGACTCCGCCGCCGGTGGGCCGCCTCCGATTCGGCGGCGCTGGCGCGACTACAGGACCGCATCGGGTCGCAGCCCTGTCGAGGAGTTCATTGACAAACTCTCCGACTCCGACGCGGCGGCTGTGCTCGCCGGCATGGAGGAGGTCCGCGATCGAGGTCTGCGGGCTGCCCGCCACCTCGATGGAGATGTCTGGGAGGTGAGGGTGGACGGAGATCGGGTCATCTACCGCATCCTGTTCGCGGAGGAAGGCGGCCGCGGACAGATTCTGCTGGCATTGGACGGGTTCAACAAGAAGACGCAGAAGACGCCCAGGGCCACTATCGAGCTGGCGAAGAGGCGTCTTGCGGATTGGCGGCGGCGTGGGGATCAGAAGCGCGTTGCGCGCGGCAGGCGCCCGCTGCATCAGTGAGAGGTGCTACTCTTATCTCTCAAAAGAGATACCGCTGTAGGTATCGACGCCAATTTCAGAGAGTAGGACAAGGCAATGCCTGAGCGCGACTTCCTAGACAAGATGGTCAACAAGCGCGCCGCGCGCAACCCCGAGTTCCCGCGGCTGCTGGATGCCGCTCGCCGGCGGCGTGAGCTGTTGCGTGCTCTGGCCGGGCAGCGTGAGGAGCAGAAGCGCTCGCAGACCGTGATCGCCGCGGCGATGGAGACCTCGCAGTCCTTTGTCGCGCGCCTGGAGAGTACAGCGGCCGATGCGAAGATCTCGACCGTCGATCGCTACGCGGAGAGCCTTGGCTTCGTCGTGCAGTACCACTTGATCCCGGCGGCCGAGGCGGACAGCACCCCGCCGGTCGTGGTTCACGCGGCATAATCTGGGTGCCCGTCCACTCGGCTCGATTTCGCCTCTGATGGGGAGAAAGCGCGGCAACTGGTGGACTCGGTGTGAGCGATCTGAGCGAGTTCGATGGCGGCGAGGGTGCCTTCGGCGAGCTCCGAACGCCAGCCCATCGCCATTACCTGCGTCGTTGCCTGAAATGACGAAAGTCGGGAGCGATCATGATTTCCCCAGGATTTCCCTACCCGTTGGCGCTTATCCGTGCAGCGTCTGTATTTCTTGGTCCAAGGCCAGCCAACAGGAGCCAATTCGGGGTGGAGGCACGCGGATCATAATCGGCAGGTCGCAGGTTCGAGTCCTGCCGGGCCAGCGGTCGTCTGACGGTCGCCGGGGCTTGTTCTGGGTGTCTCCGTCGGCCCCGCTGGAAGGCCAGATCGTGAGGCGAGCGAGCGTTCTATGGAGATCCGTTGGCCGGTTTGGGCTGCCTTGGGGTCTATATCCGCATGGAAACAACGACGACGCCAACAACAGAGGCTCCGCTGCAATGGGATCGGCTCCTTCGGCCAGATCAGGCGGCTTGGTATCTCAATGTCAGGACGAGCTGGGTCTACGAGGCCGTACGGACGGGTCGCCTTCCGTGCTGTCGAGTCGGAAGGCACATCCGCTTCACGCGCCCGATGCTCGACGAGTGGCTGGCTGAGCAGCCCCGACGGTAGGCAGGAAAAAAACCTTCGGTGGCGATCGTGGCGGTCCGCTGCTTCGACCGGCCCTCGCCGTCCTGGACGCCTACGAGCGAGGGCACCTGCGTGTCGAGCGTGAGGCGTTGCCGCGGATTGAGATGGCCTGTGGGTTCGATGGCGATGGTGCAAATCTGACCTCGCGATCCATACGCGAAGCTGAAGGCAGATAGCCGTTACGTGATCTCTCGCGAGGCCGCGATGCATTGAGCGTTAGCGCGTACGCTCGCTGGTCGTCTAGATGTGCAGCAGCGTAAGCGGCGTTGGTAAATGCGCTCGCGGTCGTGACCGAGCGTGACGGGCGCCGCCAACCCTCAATGTCCGCCATCCGGCTGAGTTTTGCGGCCAAGCTTTACCGCAGCGCACTCGAGTTAGTCACTGCCGCCTGGACGCTATGGCCTTGCCTTTGGTTGGGGTGCCCGGCGGCACCCCAACCAAATACGCTTGTAAGCTCAGCCGGGATACGTACTCAATCGAAGCGCTGCCGTTGATCGGGATCCGAATTGCGACGTACCTCTCGCCATGGGCGGAGAGGCATGCCGGGTGATCGGGCCACAGTCGAGACAACTCCTGGGCCAACTGCGAGCTCTGTGCGGAGGAGGTGGATCTCAACGCACATACGTTCCCCGCAGTACCGCAGATAGGCAGTCTATGATCGCTATCAATGCCGCTGCACGGGCGCGATGCTTTATGTGGTGCCATCCATGTTTGCCAATCGATAAGCAGCCTCGACTCCGAGGCGCGGCCCGCAACCACGTCCACTATTTCTACGACGAAGGCGCCCCAGAAAACAGCAAAGGCGAAACAGAAGAATACGGGCTCGTAACAAAGACGACTGATGGTGCGCTGCTGGCGAATGGTGAAGAAAGGGATGTTCGTACTACGCTGACTGGCTATTCGAGCGAAAAAGACGAGGGCTGGACGCTAAGAGAGCCCACGTCAACGACCACCGAACCGGCTGGTGTTGATCTGGTCAGCAGTACGAAGTACAACAAGGAAACTGGGGCGGTCGAAGAAACACGTACTCCTGGCGGCAATGCGGAAACGGTCTCGCCGCCTGTGTTCGCTAGCACATTTGGGAAAGCCGGTAGCGGCGAAGGCCAGTTCAAAGAAGCCTCCGCGGTAGCGGTCGGATTGTCTGGCGAAATCTTCGTCGATGATCGTGGTGATGGGCGGATCGAGAAGTTTTCGAGCTCGGGGACTTTTGAGGCCGCGTTTGAATCGAAACTCGGCAAATTCAGCGGGTCGTGGGGGATAGCGGTCAGCCCCAAGACGGGAGACGTGTTCGTAGCGGACAGTGGGCATAACATGGTTTTTGTGTTCAGCCCGACGGGGGAAGAATTGCGGTCGTTTGGGTCGTCCGGGGAAGGGGCGTTGAGTGAGCCGACGGGGATCTCGCTCACGCCCGCGGGGGAAGTCTGGGTAGCGGACTACAACGCCAACAAGATCGAGGAGTTCTCAGAAGAAGGCAAATATCTCGCCAGCGTCGGCGAAGGGCATCTCAAAGAACCAGGCGACGTGAGCCTCGACAATGGCACGCTTTACGTGACAAGCGAACATTCAGTCGCGATGTTCACGCACCACGGCGAATACATCGGCAGCTTCGGCAGCCACGGCACAGGCCCTGGCCAGTTCGATGACCCAAGCGAAATCGTCGCAAACCCAGGCACCGGCGATCTGTTCGTGGTTGATGGCGGCAACGAACGTGTGGAGGAGTTCAACCCGGCTGGGAAGTTCCTGGCGGAATGGGGCACGCCGGGTAGCGGGAACGGGGAGTTCTCGGGTGTCTCTGGGCTTGCCGTCAGCAGCACGGGGACGCTCTATACGAGCGAGACGGCGGGGGATCGGGTGCAGCAGTTCACGCCGGCGCAGGCCGGCGCGGTACGCGAGGTCTACTCGACGCAGTGGGGCAGCGATGGTAGCGGCCACGGGGAATTCCTCTACACCGGCGAACCTGCCGTGACGGGCAGCGGGAATGTGCTCGTGACGGACAACGAAGCTGATGATGTGCAGGAATTCACAGACCAAGGCAAGTATGTTGCGACGCTTGGGAGCAAAGGCGAAGGCAATGGGCAGATGAGCGGCCCGACCGGCCTGACCGTCAACCAGAGCACAGGCGAAGTCCTGGTGGCTGAATGCGCGAACGACCGTGTTCAGGTCCTCAAAGCCGAAGGCAAATATGTTCGTGAATTCGGCCGTGGCCAGCTCTCCTGTCCCGGCGCGGTAGCGCTGGATAGCAGCGGCGATGCTTGGGTCGCTGACACCGATAAAAACCGGATCGTCGAGTACGGCCCCACCGGCACCCTGATCGCTGCCTACGGCAGCTTGGGTAGCGGGCACCTCCAGTTCGATGATCCAAGCGACATCAAGGTGTTGGGTAGCGACGTGTATGTCTCGGACACGCGTAATGACCGGGTTGAGATCCTGAACCTGAAAGGCGAATGGGTCGGCCAGATCGGCAGCGAAGGAAACGGCGGCGGCCAATTCAACCACCCCGAAGGCATCGCGTTCAACTCGGCAAGCGACCTCTTCGTCCTCGACGCCGCCAACAACCGCATCGAGGAGTTCAACCCCGAAGGCCACTTCCTCCAAAGCATCGCAACCCACGGCGTCGCCGAAGGCCAGCTCAATGCCCCCCAAGGCATCGCCGTCACAGCAGCCGGCGATATCTACGTCGCCGACGCCGGCAACCACCGCATCGAGAAGTGGACCCCCGACAGCCAAGCCGTCCACGACACCAAGAGCATCGACTATATTGCTGGCACCCAGACCGAAGTTCCTACGGAATGCGAGAACCATCCCGAATGGGAAGGGCTGCTCTGCCGCACTGAACCGATGGCACAGCCGACTGACAGCTCCGCGGAACCCAAAGGCGAAGAACTGGCCCGGCTTCCCGTCGTCACTACCGAATACAACATGTGGCTGCAGCCGACCAAGACAAAGGAAACGATCGGAGGCAAGGAACGCGCCACGACGACAAGCTACGAAGGCGAACGCCCAACATCGGTCTCGGTCAGCGCTACCTCCGGCGAAACGGTGCCCGCGGTAACCGACAAGTACAGCGAAACACTCGGCGCGCTGATCGAACAGAGCAGCACAATCAAAGGCGAAGCCAAGAAAATCAGCCGCGTGATCAACACTCTCGGGCAGCTGGAAGCCTACACCGACGCCGCAGGGAACACCACCACCTTCACCTACGAAGAAAAGTATGCCCGTCCCCCGTCGAAGTTAACTACGACGACACCAAGCTAGACGGCATGGAAGCCAAACAGACGCTGCACTACGAAGAAACGACCGGCGCCATGAACGAAATCGCCGAAAGCGGTAGCGGCGGCGCCCGCACCTTCAAGGCCACCTTTGGCCTTGAAGGCGAAATGCTCAGCGAGCACTACCCGAATAACATGACCGCTACATATTCCGACAACAGCATTGGCGAAGATGTCTCGCTGAAGTACGAAAAGAACAACCACTGCAGCGGCAGTGAATGCGAATGGTTCACAGACGGCCTGACACCATCAATTCATGGCGAAGCCATCAGCCAGCACAGCAGCCTGGTCACCGACCAGTACCGCTACGAACAGCCCGGCCAACTCGTTGAAACTCAAGAAACACCCGCGAGTGAAGACTGCACAGCACAAATCTACGCCTACAACGAAGAAGGCCGCCGCACAAGCCTCACAACACGCAAATCAACCAGCAGCGAATGCAACGTGAGCGAAGGCGGCGAAGTGCAACGCCATACCTATGACGAAGCCAACCGCCTAACCGACGAAGGCATCGAATACGGCGCACTTGGCAACATCGCCAAGCTCCCAGCAGCAGACGCAGGCGGCCACACGCTCGAAACCACATACTACGCGGACGGCCAGGTCTACTCCCAATCCCAGAACGAAACCACCAACACCTACCAGCTCGACCCAGAAGATCGCACCAGCATCACCGAAACCAGCACAAAAGGAATTCCGACTACCACCATCTCCCACTACGCAACACCGGGGGGCGCTACGCCGTCATGGACCGAAAACCGCACGGCAGGCACATGGACCCGCAACATCACAGGCTTTGGTGGACTAGTCGCAGTCGAAGAATCCGGCAAACAAGCCATCCTGCAACTCCGCGACCTGCAAGGCAATATCATCGGCACAGCAAGCCTCAGCGAAACCGCAGGCAAACCACTCACCCTGGAACGCACCACCACATTCGGAGTGCCCATAAGCGAAAAACCCCAAGACAAATACGGATGGCTCGGCACCGAAGGTCTCACATCAAACCTCTCAAGCGGAATCATCGTCCACGACGGCATCACCTACGTGCCACAGCTAGACGTGCCAATACAAGCAGAAGGCACGCCTGTACCTGCGCCAGCTCTCACCGTAGCGCCATACGTAATCACAGTCACAGCACCCGAGGCATTCAAGGGCGAAGAAGCCCTCGCCAAAGCTGAAGGCGCTGGTGGACCGAGCGGAGATCTGCCAACTCCAGAAGGTGAAAACTTTGGCATGGCGGGTGGCTGCAGCGGTGACGGTGCGTGTGCCAGCGGGAACACGGAGTGCCAAGGGTTCGCTCTCCTCACGGAACTTGAACACGGAGAACAGACAGCGATAGCGGTCGGCGGTAAGACCATATGCAGTAAAAAGGTGGAAGTCATCAAGGTCGAAGTCTGTTTGTATGAATGGCAAAGCGGGAACGGGAAGGGGCCGGATGGCTTCTCAAAGCTGAAGTGCGGAGCGAACAAGAGATTCAATGAAAGCCAAGTCCCTGTAGAGGTCTATGATAGCTCGTGTAAAACGGGTGGGACTTATCTCGGTTGGGTGTGGACCTATGCGAGATCTGGCAGCTGGAGCTCTTACCTGAAGGAGCCGCACCTGACAAATACCGTTGAATGCACCGGACAGTTTCCTATATCGCCCGAAGAGCTTCTGGAATGGTTGGACAGCGCATCCAAAATCGGCGAGAAATGAGTGTTTGGAATTATGAGTGTTTGGAACTGAAATGAAAAGCTCCAGAAAGCGTATAGGCGTCATAGTGGGTGCCCTGGTGCTGGCGGCTGGAAGCTCGATCGCCAGTGCTACTACCGGCGGCGGTGGGAGACCACGGTTGAGCACGGATGTGACGGCGGTCGCCGGTGCGGGAGAGGTTGTATTGCTCCCTCCCCGCAACGCCGGCGTGGGAGGATGGTGCCTGACTGAACTCGGCGGCTCCGAAGGTAATAAAGCGAGCGAAGCCGGCGAATGCCAGGCGAATGAACGGTCGATGATGGGTGGCCCGTTTCAGGGACCGATCGTTGCCGAGACTGGAAATCGGTTTGCAGTCATAAAGGGCGTCAGTAGTCCGGTGGTCATGAGGGTAGCTGCTCTTACGACAGCGCCGGTGGCGGCGGTCTCGTTCAAGGGTCACAAGCGAATTGCGACGCACGCGAGTGCACTGTTGCCGGATCATCTGCGCGGCGCGATAGTCGAACTGCGTGGGCGTGCCTCCGGTCGTCCACTGCGGCTTCCGCGGTTTCCACGTGGACGTCTGATCGCGTGGAGCAGGAACGGCAAGCCGATCCCGCAGACGTTTGCGCCGGGACCGCCGCTCACGTTCGGCACGCCGGTTCACAGCTGGTCGAATGGCGCGCCAGCGCGGCGGGGTGTCTGCGACATCAGCGTGAGCGGTGTTGCCGGGCTAGAACAGCGGAGCGGAGGCGTCGTGAGCGAAATCACGCCGCACGTAGACGTCCTCGGCAGAGAA
The DNA here is from genome assembly GCA_963757925.1 of uncultured Actinomycetota bacterium. Lineage (GTDB taxonomy): Bacteria > Actinomycetota > Thermoleophilia > Solirubrobacterales > Solirubrobacteraceae > Palsa-744. Next base: position 207,685 of record CAVWTE010000007.1, on the reverse strand, counting down.
TTCCTGAACTGCGCAAACGCCTTCTACCTGCTCAACAGGAAATGGCCGCTTGAAGCGTATGTGCTGCTCGACGCGGCCCATCCCGGCGCCACACCGCTCCCATTGCCGGGAATGCAGCCGCTTGCGGGGCACCACGGAGTCTTCATCGGACCGGACCCCGAAAACGGAGAGCTTGCGCGCCGCATCCCCGGCGCCTGGCTGCTCGTCTCCCAGGGCGCGAACATTTCACAACGCTTGACCTTGCTGGAGCATCTGCATGCTACCCTGCATTTGAGGTGAAGCTTGCGTGAGCCGATGGGCTGATCGACTGCTCCGCAAGTGCCGTCGCGCCCAACGGAGGAGTCCGGCGGGCACAAGTCAATTCCCTCTGGCGTAGAACATTGTCGCCCTGCGCGTCACCGACCTCGGGATGTCGGCGCTCTCCTCGACCGGCATGCGCGAGCATTCGCACGCCTACCTCGAAGAGCTGCGTCAGCAGACCTCCTACACGGTCAATCTCGCGATCCTCGACGGGATCGAGATCCTCTACGTGGATCGCGCGCGCAGCTTCAGGCGCGGCCAGAGCAAGATCGATCTCAACCTCAGACCAGGCTCGCGCCTGCCTGCCTATTGCACCTCGATGGGCAAGGTGCTGCTGGCCTATCTGCCAGACGACGATCAGCGTGAGCTGATTGGCAAGATGCAACTGGCAAAGCACGGTCCCAACACGATCACCAGCAAGAAGGCCCTGCGGGCCGAGCTGGAGCAGGTCCACGAGGAGAGCTTCGCCGTCAACGACGAAGAGCTCGCTCCCGAGCTGCACTCGATCGCGGCGCCGGTGCGCGCCGAGAGCGGGGACGTGATCGCCGCGGTCAACATGGCGGCGCATACGTCGATGATCCCGCTCGAAGAGCTGGTCGGAGCTCTCGGCCCGCATCTGGTCGCAACCGCTGATCGCATATCGGCGCGGCTTGGATTCCGCCGGCAGGACGAGCGCGACCAGGTTGTCCAGCCCGCGGTGTTCTGATCGCATACTGAGCCAGGCCGGGTTTGACAGAGGAGCTTGGTCTGCCTGGCTTTCTTGGAAGGCGGTCGTCTGGAATCAGGGTGTGGGTACCCATTCTGGTGGTGTGGCGCCGGGTTTCCATGTCTTGGTGGTGCCTGCGTTTTGTTGGCGTAGGTGTTGGGAGTAGTCGGTGAGTTGGTGTTGGAAGGCGAGCTCTTCGCGTGGGTCTTGTCCGTGGTCGTCGAGTTCGGCTCGCCATGTGGCGAGGGCGGATAGGGTCTCGGTGGTGGAGTCGTCGGTCCACCATTTTTCTTTGAGTGTTTGGAGGTGTTGGGGGTAGCGGCTGTGTAGCGCGACGATTGCGCCCCACATTTGCCGGTGCCATTCGGGGTCTTGGCTGTAGGGCGCAAGCCAAAGTGCGCGTTGGTTTGCGCGTGCGCTGGTGAGGACGGGTGTTGGGCGTAGGGGTCGGACCTTGCCGTCTTTGGCAGCTTGGGCGATGCCGGCTTGTACGAGATGGGAGGCGAGTGTGGAGGGTGGCGTGTCAGCGTCTGCGGCGAGCTCATGGAGTTGTTGGTCTATGGGGTCGGGTAGGACGATTTGTCGGCGTCTGCTCATCGTGTTCTCTCTTGTGCTGGTGGGTTGACGATCCGGCTGAGTGTGCGGGCGATTCCTGGTATGTGGCTTTCGCGGCTCGGCGCGATCTCGCGGTGGATGCCGGGGCCGTAGTCTGGGTCGGGTAGCTCGGGGTGCGCGAGTGAGGGCGTCTGCGCGTGGCTTCTGCTCATGTTGGCCGCGAGCCTTTGGATGCGGTCGCTGTCTTGGCCTTCTAGGCCGAGGTCCTCGCGGGCAACGAACCAGTCAGTGCCCTTCCGGGCGCGCGATGCCTCGACGTAGGCAGACTCGCGCGCGGTCTGCCAGCCGCCAGTGACAACGAGGGTGCGGGTGACGGTGGCGCCTTGGGCGCGGTGGATGTGCTGGGCGTAGCCAAGCCGCAGCCTGGCAAGGTCCTCACCCGAAAGCCGGGCGCGGCGCGCAGTGACGTCAAACTCGACCAGCACCTCGCCGGCCTGGCTGATGTCGAGAATCTCGCCGCGGCTGCCGTTCTCGACCCGCTCCACACCGAGCTCGTGGTGCTGGTCGATAAGCGCGACACGGTCGCCTTGACGCACGCCGTAGTGGACTCCTGGAATGGGGACTTCGAGGTCGCCGAGCTCACCGCGCTCGGCTCGGAAGTGTTGGGCACGGGCGTTGAGGCGGCTAATCTCCTGGTTGGACGCGTCACTGATGAGGGCGACCTGGCTGGGATCGTAGGTTTCGGTGAGCGTGGCCCAGCTCTGCACGGCCTGCTCGACGGCTTGGTCGCGGGTGTCTGCCATGTGCAGCTGGCCGCGGGCGTGGTAGTGGGCCATCGCCCTGTCGGAGCGGCCGGCGCGCAGGTCCGCCCACGCACGCTGTTCGGCGGGGTCCAGGGTGCGGCGGATATTCGACAACTCCGCCCAGGGCGCGATGTCAGCCAGCCGCGCAAACATGCCGCCGGCGCCGATCGACGGCAGCTGCGCGGCGTCGCCGATCGTCACGAGCTTTGAGCCCTCGCGCTCTACGACGACGGTGAGCCGGTCAAGCCGGTTCGTGTCGGCCATGCCCGCCTCATCGAAGTAGATCGTGGTGCGCTCGTCGATGTGGAGCTGACCGCGCTCGACACGGGAGACGAGTGCATCCAGCGTGAGCGTCCTCCCCCCAAGCGTGGGGCTGTCTTGACCTAGCCGCTGGGCAGTGGAGCCGGAGACGGCGATCCCAAGCGTGCGGTGGCCGGTGTGCTGCTCAGCGCGGGCAGCGGCGTCAATCACCACACCCTTGCCGGTGCCAGCCGGGCCGACGAGGATCGCGGCACACTCGGGGCCGGTGATGACCTGGAGGGCGTGGACCTGCTCGTCTGAGAGGCGCCCGCCGATCCGCTCGGCGATCTGGTCGCCGGCGAGCGCGCGGGCCTGCTCACCGACGTCGCGGTCGCCGGCGCCGGCGAGCTTGGTGAACCTGCGCTCGACCGCCTGCTCGCGTGCCCTGACCGCGAGGGTGGTCATCACGCCGCCCTCCAGCGGCAGCACACGCCGCTCAACGATCATGCCCTTGGCGCAGTCAATAGCTTGGCGTGGTGAGAGCTCGCCGACGGACTGCTCGAGCAAGACGGTGCGCAGCTCGCCGGGCTCGAAGGTAGCGGCACGCTCAGTCAGGCGCTGCTCGACACGATCCTCCAGCAGCGCCCCGACCACTGGCACTCTGGCAGGCACTGTCGGCCGCTCAGGCTGACGGGCGATGAAGTCGAAGCACGCCGCGATGTCGTTCCACGCCCGTTGCAGGTCGATGCGCGTGAGGAGCACCTTGGCCTTGCGGTTCTCCAACTTCAACTGGCGCAGCTCGTCGCGCTCGGGCGCGCGCCCGTACTGTGCGCGGAAGCGCTCGGCGGCTCTGGCGACCTCACGGCTGCGCTGCGAGAAGGCATCGAGCAGGCTCCTTGGCACACCATGCAGCTCGAAGTAGCGGCCGTGTTTGCCGGTGCCCCGCTCGATCTCATACCCCTGCTGCTGGAGTTGGTAAGCGAGCGCCGAGCGGTAGTACGCACCAAGCTCACGGCTGGCCCGGAAGATCGGACGCGAAGCAACCGCGACGATCCGCCCGTCATCCCGAACCGCACCGGTGACCACCACATGGCTATGCAACTGCGGGTCAGGCGCATCACCCTCCAGCACACCGCGGGCTGTCGTATGGCGATACTCGGCGGCCACCACATCGCGGGCGGGCTCCTCGATCACCTGGCCGCCGTGGCGGCGGCGAACGCTCGGCACCGTCTCTGTCAAATGGCTGATCGTCTCGGCGACGGCGGCGGCGTGCGCGGCCTCGATCTCACGGCGCTGCTCCCCGCCGCCAAGCGCCCACATCACAGAGACCGACTTCGGCGCCGAGAACGTCAAGTCGATCCCGCCAGCGCGACTGCCATCCGCACCCGCACGACGCAGCCACCTACCGCTGCGCGGATGCTTGCCTTCCATCAGCGAGACGAACTCACGGCCATCAATAGTGGAGCCCTCGATGCCCAGGCGCGCGAGCGTGTCGGGCGTAGCCAACCACTGGCCGGGAGCCTGCGTGGGCTCCCCATCCGGGGAGAGGTAATAGTCGCCGCGCTCCGGCTCAATCGTCCTGCTCTCGAGGTATCGAGCGTAGCCGCCGCCCTTGCCGGCACCGATGCTGGCTGCGGTCATCACAAGGGGTACAGACCCCGAGGCCCTCAGACCGGCCAACGAATTGCACGGCGCGGACACAGCGCCGGCACGGCTGTGCATCTAGTCTGTTCGGGCTTGGTGCTGTGCGCCGGGCGTGGGAGCCGTGAGCGTCAGCGAGCGGCGAGCGAGCAGCCCGACAGGGCTGCGCAGGCCGGCTCGGCACAGCGCCGGGAACGGCAGGAGAGCCGACCGCAGGGAGGCTCGGTCACTCGCGGGCGAAGTCAGCGTGGCTATCTGGTCGTTGGCCGTTTGCGCCTGCGGCGTGAGCCGCCGGCGGGAGGGCTGCTCGGGGGCGCGAGCCCGCGTGCAGGTCAACCGCGATTGTGGGAGAGTTTCTCGTGGTGCGGGTGACTGACTGAGCGAAGCGCAGGCGTCAGGGGCTTGTGGCCTGCCGCGCTGCTTTGCCCCTCGTTGGGCTTTTGAGATGCGCGCCCCGGTGTCGCGCCCGCACCCTTTGCTCTCCAGGTTCAGTGGAGGCGTCGCTAGACTTTGCTGATGGCGACTATGCCCAGGCAGATCCGACTTCAGCCCGAGACGTTCGAGCGGCTCAGCGAGGTCGCCGCGCGCCATCACGAAGATGTCGACAGCGCCGCTGAGCGCATCCTGCGCGACCACCTACCTGCGGGTCGCGACGCGACGAGCGCGCTTGCGACGCTCGCGCGGATCGAGCAGTTGCGGGCGGGTATGAAGCCCGGTGGCGGAGCGGTCGAGCTGATCCGCGAGGGACGCGCCGCGCTTGAGCGCCGAGCCTCCTAGCAACGCCCCGGTGCGTATTGTCATCGACGCCAACGCGCTGATCGCGCTGATGGCCCGCGAGCCGGAGAGCGAGGCCGTGACCAGCCACATCTTCGGGTGGGTCAGCGAGGGTGTCGAGCTGCACGCGCCCGAGCTCGCTCGCTATGAGATCGCCAATGCGCTGACGCGCAAGTCGAGCGCCGGCGAGGTGCAGGCCGGCGATCTTCCCGCCGTGTGGGCGGAGCTCGACGCCATGCCAATCGTCTACCACCCGCTCGCTGACGGAGCCGAGGTGATCGCGGTCGCGGTTGCGCTGGAACGGCGTAGCGCGTTCGACGCCGCCTACGTGGCGCTGGCACGCGAGCTCGACGCCGAGCTGTGGACGCTCGACGGGCCGCTCGCGCGCAACGCCTCCAGCCGTGGCCTTCCGGTCAGCCTGATCGACTCACAGCGTTAGGCGATCCCGGTCAGAGTTCGACCTCGTGGAGCGTTGTGGCTGAGTGCGCGCTGGGTTCGAGGTTCCGCGATGGGACGTGGCGGCGATCCTCTGTGTTGGTGGGGCGCGGTAGCGCTTTGGGGCTGGCTACCAGACGGGTTGGGCAGACAATTCGGCCTCTTGCCGTGGATGCCGTTTTGCCCGCCGCGAATCGCCTTTACTCCGCCGCTAATCCGACCGGCGGATCGGTCGATCATGGCATGGGCAGTGGGGTTTCGGCATTCGCGGCGGAGTAGGGAGCGAGTGGCGCTACTCCGCCGCGAGTTACCCCTCGCCAGAACCTCGATTTTGACGAGAAATGGCTTGGTTACGCGGAATTCGTGCGATTAGCGGCGGAGTGGCATACGGTGAGGAATAAGGTGTATGCGGGCCTATGGCCGGTCGGTCAATCGGACTGGGGGACGATCGTCCCCTCGCACGACATCTATGTGTGACCCCCAAGCCGATCATCAAGGAGAGCTGGCCAGAAGTTCTCGCCGATGACCGCTCGCCACTCGTGCGCCCGCACGCGGCGCACGGCACCGCGCTCGGCAACAAACTCGTTGGCCGGTCCGGGCAGGCCGGGGTCTTGTAACTGCGATGGCCCCAATCTCGTCACGTACGGCAGCTGCCCTAATCCCTCAGAAGCGGGGCGCGCCCACCCTGGCGCTGAGCGTCGAGCAGGCGTGCGAAGCGCTGGGCGTGTCTTGGGACACCTGGCGCGCGCATATCGAACCCGACGTGCGGCTTGTCCGCCTTGGGCGTCGCAAGCTGATCCCGGTCAGCGAGCTACAGGCATGGCTCGACCGGCACGCCGAAAGCGTCGGAGCGGGGGAGTAGGATGTCGAGCATCCGCAAAGCACCCCCGCACCGTTGTAGCGGCCGGGGGCATGGCACAGGAGGTTCCGCTCCCATGCAATCGGCACCGTACACCGTCGCATCGTCTGGACGGGATTTCTGATGGCCACCGGAGTGCGTCAACGCCACGGCCTCAAGTGCAACGGCCAAGGCCGCTGTGACTGCCCCTGGCAGGCATCCGTCTATTCCAAGCGGGACGGGAAGAAGTTGCGCCAGAACTTTCCGACGCAGGCTGCGGCAAAGGCGTGGCGGGCCGACAAGCTCTCGGCTGCCAACCGTGGGGAGCTGCGCGCGCCCACGACCACGACCGTCCGGCAGGCGGCCGAAGCGTTCCTGGAGGGAGCACGCGATGGCTCTGTTCCGACCGCTTCCGGCGGGCGCTACAAGCCCGCGACGCTTCGCGGCTACAAGGTCGGGCTCAACAAGCGGCTATTGCCAGCGCTCGGCCACTTGCGTCTCTCCGAGGTTGAGCGACGCGACGTGCAAGACCTAGCCGATCGGCTGACCACCGAGGGGCTGAGCGCGAGCACGGTGCAGAACACTTTGGACCCGCTCCGCGTGATCTACCGTCGGGCGATCCGTCGCGATGAAGGGGTCACGATCGACCCGACCGAGGGCCTTGAGCTTCGCCGCCCGGCCGGCATACGTGAGCGGATCGCCGCACCTGACGAGGCGGCTGTGCTGATCGCGGTCCTGCCCGACGCCGAGCGGGCTCTGTGGGCGTGCGCGTTCTACGCCGGCCTACGGCGTGGCGAACTACAAGCGCTCCGCTGGAGTGATGTGGACCTCGCTGGCCGCGTGATCCGAGTAGAGCGAGGCTGGGATGCCATCGAGGGCGCGCAGGACGCCAAGAGCGCCGCAGGGAAACGCAGGGTGCCCATCCTGGAACCGCTTGTCCGGGAGCTAGTGGACTGCAGGGCTCGCACGGGGCGGGATGGCGATGCGCTCGTGTTCGGCCCGACAGGCGTCAAGCCGTTCTCGCCGGAAACGGTCCGTAGGCACTCGCTGACGGCATGGGGATGGAAGGAGGTCCCGAACCCGAAGGCTGATCGCCCCAAGATGGTCTGGATCAAGGCTCGCGACGATGCTGCCGAGTCGATCACGCTGCATGAGGCGCGGCACACCTGCGCGAGCATCCTGATCGCCGCAGGGGTGAACGCGAAGGCGCTGAGCGTCATCATGGGCCACTCGACCATCGCCATGACGTTCGACATATACGGCCACCTGATGCCCGGCGGTTTGGACGAGGCGGCGGCGGCAACGAACGCTTATCTTGCGCGCTTGGCCGACGGTCCGGCGCTCAAGTTGGTGGCGTGACTCGTGCCAATCTCGTGCCAGTCGTGTCCTGATTTGGTCGGATTCAGCCGGATTCGGTCGGATCAGCAGACCTGGCGTTTCCCCTGTAATGGAGCCGTGTTTGGCTCTATCACTAGGGATCGAGCCTAGCCGCTTACGCGCTTCGAGTCCCTGTCCCGGAGCTGTCGCTGCATTGAGGGCCGCGCGCGCGGCTCAAGCGATCGCCTGAGCCGCCCAGTCGTTATAGAGCTCGTGATAGCGGCCCTGGGCGGCTACGAGCTCATCGTGGGTGCCTTCCTCGGCGATCCTGCCGTTCTCGAGCAGCACGATCCGGTCTGCCTGCCTGATCGTGGAGAGGCGGTGGGCGATCACGACCGCGGTGCGGCCCTCCAGCAGGGTCCGCAGACCCTCCTCGATCCGGCCCTCGGTGTGCAGGTCGACGTTCGAGGTCGCCTCGTCCAGGATCAGGATTCGCGGCTCGGCGATCAGCGCGCGCGCGAAGGCGATCAGCTGGCGCTGGCCGGCCGATAGTTGGCCGCCGCGCTCGCCGATCTGGGTGTCGTAGCCGTCTGGCAGCCCGCAGATGAACTCGTCCGCTCCGACGGCGTCCGCGGCCGCCCGGATCTGACCGATGTCGGCATCGGGGCGCCCGAAGGCGATGTTCTCGGCGACGCTGCCCGCGAACAGGAAGGCCTCCTGCGGAACGATCCCCATCTGGGAGCGCAGCGAGTGGCTCGAGACGCGGCGCAGGTCGTGTCCGTCGACGAGGATCCTGCCGGCGCTCGGGTCGTAGAAGCGCGCCACGAGCTTTGCGATCGTCGACTTGCCAGCTCCGGTGGCGCCCACCAGCGCGACCGTCTCTCCCGGCGGCACGTGCAGGTCGACGTCGCGCAGCGCCAGCACGTTCGGCTTGTAGCCGAAGGAGACGTCCTCAAGGCGCAGGTCGCCCGCGATTTCGCCGAGCGGCGGCGCGTCCGGCATGTCTTGGAGGGTCGGCTTGGTGTCGAGCAGCAGGAAGATCTTCTCGAGCGCCGCCATCCCAGACTGGTAGGTGGTGTAGAGCTGGGAGAGCTGCTGGATCGGTTCGAAGAGGTAGGAGAGTGTGGCGACGAAGGCGACCACGGTGCCGGCGGTGATGTGGCCGGAGATTGCCTGGTAGCCGCCGTAGAGCACGATCAACGCAAGCGCGACGCCTGAGAGCATTTCCACCGCCGGGAAGTAGGCGGCGTTCAGGCGCACCGTCACCATGTTCGCGTCGGAGTTCTCCTGGTTGTGCTGCGCGAAGATGGCCTCGTGGCGGCTCTCCTGGCCAAAGCTGCGCACGACCCTGATGCCCGAAAGCGTCTCCTGCAGGTAGGCGGTGATCGCGCCGATCGTCTCCCGCGTGCGCCGGAACGCGCCGGCGGAGACCAGCCGAAACCAGATGCTGCCGCCCGCGACGAAGGGCACGACGCAGAAGGTCAGCAGGGCGAGCTTCCAGTCGAGGTAGATCAACACGCCGATCGCGCCGATCAGCGTCAGCCCGGACTGGAACAGCGTCACCACCGAATCGGTGACCAGGCTTTCGAGCGCCTCGACGTCGTTTGTGATGCGCGAGATCAGCACGCCCGCGGGGCGGCTCTCGTAGAAGCCGATCGGCTGCTGCTGGAGGTGCTTGAAGATTCTGATTCGCAGGTCAGCCAGCGAGCGCTGTCCGACCCAGCCGACGAGGTAGGTCTGCAGGTAGGTTGTGATCCAGACGAGGATCGCCGAGACGAGGAAGGCGATCACGACGATCACGAGCTTGGTCACGTCGTGTTCGTCTATCCCCTTGTCGATCGCCTGCCTGGCCAGCAACGGCGGCGCAAGGCCCGCCGCCGTGCCGATCAGCAGTGAGGCGAGCATCGCGCTCACGCGCAGGCGATAGGGGCGCAGCAGGTCGAGCAGCGCGCGCAGGTTGCGGCCCCTGCTGCCCCTGCTGGCGCGTTCGCCGTCCCACTGCTGGCCGCCGCGGACCGTGCCCGGCCCCAGGCCGCGGCCGCCGCCGCGGCCGCCGCCCATGCCCCCTCCACCCATGCCGCCCGCGGGGCTCACAGTCCGCTCACCTCCCGCTCCCGCGTCTCCGTGGTGAGGAAGACCTGCTCCGGCAGGCCCTTCTCGACGATCTCGCGGTAGAGCTCTGAGACCTCGAGCAGCTCCTCGTGGTTGCCCTGGGCGATGATGCGGCCGCCGTCGATCACGACGATCTCCTGTGCCAGGGCGATCGTTGAGAGACGGTGGGCGATCACGAAGGTGGTGCGTCCGGCCATCGCCTCCGCCAGCGCGAGCTTGATCGAGCGCTCGGTCGAGGCGTCGACCGAGGAGGTCGCATCGTCCAGCACGAGCACTCGCGGGTTTGCGAGCAGCGCTCTTGCGATTGCGATCCGCTGGCGCTGGCCACCCGAGAGAGTGAGCCCGCGCTCCCCGATCTGGGTCTCATAGCCCTCCGGCAGCGGTGTGATGAAGTCGTGCGCCTGGGCACGCCGTGCGGCCGATTCGATCTCCTGCATCGGCGCCTCCGGGCGCGCGTAGGCGATGTTCTCGGCGACCGAGGCGGAGAACAGGAACGGGTCGTCGCTGACGACCGCGACCGCGCCGCGCAGTGAGGCGAGGCTCACCTCGCGCACGTCTGCGCCGTCGAGCAGCACCTTGCCCTCGACTGGGTCATACAGGCGCGAGAGCAGCGCTACGAGGCTCGTCTTGCCCGAGCCGGTGGCGCCGACGAGCGCGAACGTGCGCCCGGCGGGCACGTCGAGGTCTACGTCGTGCAGCACCGTGCGGCCGGCCGGGGCGCACGGGTGGCCGCTCGTGGCGGGTTGGGCCAGACTGTGTGCAGCCGCGCGGCGCGCGGTCCCGTTGCCGTTTGTGGCTCGGTGCACGGCCTGTCGCGCCGGGGCGTTCAGCTCGTCGTGGGGGTCCTCATAGCGCAGGCTGACTTTCTGGAGCTGGACGCGCCCGCTGCCGGGCGGAAGTGGCGGCGCCTGCGGAGCCTCGGTCAGCCGCGGCTCGCGGTCGAGCACCTGGAAGATGCGGGCGCCGGAGGCGGTTGCCCGCTGGGCGAGGTTGAGCGTCACGCCCAGCGAACGCATCGGCGTGATCAGCATGTTCAGGTAGAGGTAGAAGGCGGTGAACTGGCCGAGGGTGAGGTGCGTGTGGATCACCGCCTGCCCGCCTACCAACAGCACGGCCGCAAGCCCGAGCTGGGGCAGGAAGGCGATCATGGGGTTGTAGGTGGCTTCCAGGCGGGTGGCGACCATCGCCTGGCTGAACACGCGTCCGACGGTGTGGCGGAAGCGCTCGAGCTGGCGCGGCTCGCGCGCGAATGCCTTCACGACGCGCACGCCGGAGATGTTCTCCTCGGCATCGGCGGTCAGTTCGCCGATGCGCTGCTGTGTCTCCTGAATTGCCGGGCGGGCCCTTCGCCCGTAGCGGTAGGAGATCACGACGACGAAGGGCACAGGTGCCAGCGAGATCAGCCCGAGCGCCGGGTTGATCGCGATCATCACGATGCCCGCGAGCGCGATCGTCAGGATCGATTGCAGGATGAAGACCAGCCCATAACCGAGGAAGAAGCGCACAGCGGCCAGGTCGACGGTGGCTCGCGACATCAGCTGCCCCGTCTGCTGGTGGTCGAAGAAGCCGAGCTCGAGGCGCTGCAGGTGCCCGTAGAGGCGCTCGCGCAGGTCATATTCGACTCCGAGGGAGACTCTGCCCGCGATGATCCGGCGCCAGTACATGAGCCCCCAGCGCATGAGTACGAGGGCGAGGATTGCAATCGCGAGGGTGAGCAGCGTGTCCCGGTCGTGGCTTTGGGCGGCGAGCTGGTGGTGGCTTGCGTGGCGCACGCCTTTCTGTATTGCTTCGACCGCGCTGCCCGTGAGCTTCGGCAGCGCGACGGTTGCCACCATCGCAAGGCTCGCAAGTGACCACGAGACGATCATTCCGCGCCGGTAGGGCGCGAGGAATCCGAGGAGTCGTCTGAAGATCGTCATAGTTGCTTAGTCAACTATTATCGCATGCGGGATAGGGCGCTGCGGGCAGGGCGTGCCGGCTAGGCTGGCGCGATGCCTGGCAAGACCCCGCCGAGCGCCGGCCACGGGCCATCCGCGGGCCTCTGTGAGACCTGCGGCTTCCAGCGCGTTGTCGGCAATACGCGGGGCTCGCGTTTCTCGCTGTGCAACCGCTCGCGCGAGGACTCTTCCTACCCACGGTACCCTCGCCTGCCGGTGCTCCAGTGCCGGGGCTATGTACGCCGCGATCCCGGTGAGGCGGGGCGCTCTCCCGGCGGCGGTTGAGGAGTTCCGAAATGGACCTCAACCTGCGACCGCGCTGACCTGCTCGGCTGCTCCCGCGCGCTCCGCCTCGGGGGTCTCCGAGGTGACGAAGTCGCGTGGCCTGATCAGCACGAGCGCGAGCACCGCGCCGACGAACGCGATCGCTGCGGCGATGATCAGGATCGTGTCGAACGCTTCGGTGAAGCCGACCCGGTAGGAGTGCTCGAGCGCAGCGCGTGCCGTGGGCGCCAGAGCACCGAAGACACGTCCGACTTCGCCGGATTGCAGCAACGTCGCCAGCTGCCCGTGGGCTGCGGACTGGACGGCGTGCGCCTGCCCGGCCGCGGCGAGGCGGCTCGAGGTCGTGCTGAGCACCTCGTGTTGGAAGACGGCTCCAAGGCCCGCGATGCCGGTGGCGATCCCCACCTGACGGAAGGTGCTGTTGATGCCGGAGGCCATCCCGCTGCGGGAGTGGTGGACGACCCCGATTGCCGTGGAGGCAAGCGGCGGGTTTATGAGCCCAACGCCCGCGCCTGCGAGCACGAAGCCGGGGATCAGCGTGCTCCAGCTGCTGGTTGCATCGACGGCCGTCATCGCCACGAGCCCTGCTCCCACAAGTGCAAGTCCCGCGCCGAGCAGCAGCCGCACCGGCATGCGTACGCTCATCCTCCCGGCGATCGGGGCCACCGCGAAGGAGAGCAGCGTCACCGGCAGGAACCGCAGTCCGGCCTGCAGCGCGCTGTAGCCGAGGACGTCCTGGATGTAGAGGGTCAGATAGAGGAACATCGCGAAGATCGACGCCGAGACCGAGAAGGCAACGATGCTCGCGCCGGTGAAGGCGGGTCGCTTGAACAGGGAGAGGTCGAGCATCGGACGCGACTGCATTCGCTCCGCGGCAACGAACACGGTGAGCAGTGCGGCTGCGCCGATCAGGAAGCTGACTATGAGAGTCGAGCCCCAGCCCTTTTCGTTGCCCTGGGAGAGCGCGTAGACGAGCAGGAACAGGGCGCCGGAGAAGCTGATCAGACCGACCCAGTCCACGCCGCGTGCATTTGGGTCCTTCGACTCCGCCACCTGCGTTAGCGTCACCGCGACCGCCACGATCCCGATCGGGATGTTGACGAAGAAGATCCATTTCCACCCGATGCCCGAGGTGATGATGCCGCCGAGCACGGGCCCGATTGCCACCGCCGCGCCCGTGACCGCGCCGAAGACTCCGAAGGCGGTTCCGCGGTCGCGGCCGTGGAAGGCCTGCGCGATCAGCGCCAGGGAGGTCGAGAACATCAATGCTCCGCCCACGCCCTGGACGGCGCGGGCGAGGTTCAGCATCAGCGGGCTCGAGGAGAGGCCGCAGACCGCCGAGGAGCAGGTGAAGACCACGAGGCCCGCGAAGAAGACGCGCCTGCGACCGATCAGGTCGGAGATCGCGCCGCCGGTCAAGAGGAAGGCCGCCAGTGTGAGCGCATAGGCGTTTACGACCCATTGGAGGTCGGAGAAGGAGGAGTGCAGGTCCCGCTGGATCGACGGCAGCGCGACGTTCACCACGGTGATGTCGAGCAGCAGCATGAAGATCGCCACCGAGACGGCGATCAGTGTCCACCACTTACGTTCCATCGCTTCGCTCCTTTCCGGACTGGGTCTCCTCCTGCAGATCACAGTAGAAGGACCTCTGCCAAGGCTTGCGCGAGCCTAGAACCTCAAGTGAGCTTGAAGTCAAGAGGTCTCGCGACATTGCTCTCGGTTCTGCGTTGCGTTTCAGTCGCCGGGCTCTGAGTCCAGCGCCTTGATCTTGCGGCGCACCCTGACTCTGGTCTCTGAGAGCTCGGTTTGCAGCTTCTCGAGCTCGGCGGCTCTGCCGCGAACCAGTTCGAGCTGGCGCTCTATGTGGCCAAGCGCCTCCAGCAGCAAGCTGCGGCGACGCTGAGGCTCGACGTCTTCGCGTTTCAGCTCCGCCCGGACCGCCGAGCGGGCCTCCTCGGCGGCCAGCAGCGTCTTCAGTTCCTCCAGGGAGACGCCGAGCAGGTTCTTCAGCCGGATCACCTCCAGCAGCCGCTCGACCTCGTCGGTCGAGTAGAGCCGGTGGCTTCCGGAGGCACGATCGGGCGACTCGGGCAGTAGCCCGATCTCCTCGTAGTAGCGGATCGTGCGCGGTGTCGTGCCCACGAGCTTTGCGACCTCGCCGATGCGCAGCGTCTGGCGCGAGGTGGCGCTTGCGGGGGGCTCCGTGGTGGTGTGTTCCAGAACGCTCATGTTGGTGGTGTGTCCGGTCCTCTCACGCGCGTGCGCTTGCATCCAGGGTTCGCGACTTGATCTGCGCCTGCTCGCTCTGGTGGGAGGCCTCGAGTGCCGCGACGTGCCGCGGGCGCATCAGGCACACCAGCACGCCGAGCGCCGCGATACCCGCCAGGGATCCACAGCGCCAGATGCATGTTGGCGATGAACGGCGCGAGCTTCGCAGCCGAGAGCCCTTTGGTCAAGCCGGAGAAGATCGCAAACAGGGTCGGCTTTGGGATCGCCGATGTGATCACCGCGAGCACGAGCGCGATCGAGAGCACCGCGCCGGTGTTCTGCAACAGCGTGCGCGCGCCGGCGGCGATGCCGCGCCTGTGCGCCGGCACCGCGCCCATCATCGCCGATGTGTTGGGGCTGTTGAACATGCCAGAGCCGATGCCGACGATACTCAGCCACAGCGCACTCTGCCAGTAGGGAGATTGGACCTGCAGGGTGCTCATCGCGGCAAGGCCGGCTCCGGTCAGCGCCATCCCGGCGGCGGCGAGGCCGCGAGAGCCGTGCCGGTCGGCGTAGATGCCCGCGATCGGCGAGGCGATCAGCATGCCGAGAGCGAGGGGGATCAGCTCTATGCCGGCCCTGATCGGGTCGGCCCCCTGGGCGCCTTGGAAGTAGAAGACGAAGACGAACATGAGCGCAAAGCGTGCGAGCCCGTTGATCAGCGCCGCGGCCGCGGCGGCGCCGAAGAGGCGGTTGGCGAACAGGCTCAGGTCGAGCATCGGCACGGTGGTACGGCGCTCGATCGCCACCCAGGCCGGCAGCAGCACCGCGGCTGCGATCAGGCCGCCGAGTGCGATCGGATCGCCCCACCCGGAGAGCCCGCCGCGCGAGACGCCGAGCACGAGCCCCGTCAAACCGAGGACGAAGGTCGCGGTTCCCGGCAGGTCGTAGCCGCGCACCAAGTCCGGCTTTGCGAGCTCGCGCAGTACGATCGCCGCCCAGGCCGCCCCCGCCAGTGCGATCGGGACGTTGAACCAGAACACCCAGTGCCAGGAGATCGCAACCAGGGCGCCGCCGAGTACGGGACCGAGCACGAGTCCGACCGCGGCGATCATCGTATTGGCGCCCATCGCCAGGCCGAGCTGGCGCTTGGGGAAGGCGTCGGTGACGAGCGCAGGGGCATTTGCGAACAGGAAGGCCGACGCGATGCCCTGCAGGATTCGCCACAGGATCAGCTCCGTGGCCCCCGAGGAGAAGCCGGCACCAAGCGAGGCGAGCGCGAACACCGCAAAGCCGCCGACGTAGGCGCGCTTGCGGCCGAAGAGGTCCGAGAGCCGGCCCGCGCTCAGCACCAGCACGGTCGCGGCGATCATGTAGGCGAGGATCACCCAGACCAGCGCGAGCAGGCTTGTATGCAGGGCGCGCTCGAGGCTCGGCAGGGCAATGATCAGCGTGCCCGAGTTGGTCGCGGCGAGCAGCATTCCGAGGCTCGTGCACGAGAGCGCCCACCACTTGTAGTGGTCGTCCGAGATCGCTCTCAGGCGCGGTTTCGCTTGTATTTCGGGAGTGCTCGTCCGCATCGCAGATATCTTACGTAAACGTAAGAATGAATATAGCAGCGGCGGCGCTGCTACAACGTGTGCATGGACGAGTCGAACGTGAACAAGAGCGAGGAGCAGTGGGCCAGCGAGCTCGCTCCCGAGCAGTACGAGGTGCTGCGCCGCGCTGGCACCGAGGCGCCATTCACCGGCAGCCTCCTCTTCAACAAGGACTCGGGCATGTACGTCTGCGCCGGCTGCGGCGCAGACCTCTTCGACTCGCAGGCCAAGTTCGATTCCGGAACGGGCTGGCCGAGCTTCACCGAGCCGGCGCTCGCCGAGGCGGTCGAGCTCCGCGCCGACAACGGCCTGCTCATGAAACGCACCGAGGTGCTCTGCCGCCGCTGCGGCGGCCACCTCGGCCACGTCTTCGACGACGGCCCCGGTCCCGGCGGCCAACGCTTCTGCATCAACTCCGCGGCGCTGCAGTTCTCGCCTGGCGAGCGCTCCTAGCGCGTTTCGGCGAACCGGCGCTGCTCAGAGAAGTGGCTCCTTCCGCGCGGCCGTGCGCGGATGGTCACTGTTTCGGCAAACGAAAACGCCTTTGAGCCTGTATATTGACGCACGTTCGAGGAGTTCGTCACTCGTGGTGGCGTCGGGGAATGACTGAACTACGGTTGCAGCCAGGGATAGAGCTCGCCGGCTACCGGATCGTCCGCTTTGTGGCGCGCGGAGGGATGGGTTCGGTGTATGAGGCCACCCAGCTCTCGCTGGATCGCCGTGTCGCGCTGAAGTTCATCTCGGATGACCTCGGTGTCGATGAGCCCTTTCGTGCGCGCTTTCGCCGTGAGGCGCGCTCTGCCGCCGCGATCGATGATCCACACATCCTGCCGGTCTACGAGGCAGGCGAGCTCCCCGACGGCCGGTTGTTTCTCGCGATGCGATTTGTGGATGGCCCAGATCTCAGCACCTTGCTGCAACAGCATGGAGCAATGGAGCTACGCCAGGCGCTCGACGTGCTCGGCCAGGTGGCGGAGGCACTCGACGCTGCCCACGCGTGCGGACTCGTCCATCGCGATGTCAAGCCCGCCAACGTGATGCTCGACCCGCGCCGCGGCAGCTGGCATGCATACCTGACCGACTTCGGACTTGCAAAGCCCGACGAGCAGGTGAGCGAGCACACTGCGACCGGAGAACTCCTCGGCACTGTCGACTACATGGCGCCGGAGTTGATCGATGGCCAGCCCTTCGACGCGCGCGCAGATGTCTACGCGTTCGGCTGCTTGGCCTACCGCTGCCTCACAGGGGAGCTGCCCTACGGGCGTGAGACCCGTGCCGCCACGATGATGGCCCACCTCAATGCGCCGATTCCGCGCCCGAGCGCGATCGTCGCCGGCTTGCCGCCGAGCGCCGATCTCATGGTCGAGAAGGCGATGCAGAAGGACCCAGCTTTGCGTGTCTCGTCCGCTGGCGCGCTGATGCGATGGGCGTTGGTCGAGGTGGCTCCGGACGGTGGGATGCACAACGGCGCCGACGAGCGACCGACCGAGCAGGCGACGTTGCACACGGCGACCGTCCGTGCTCCCCGCGCTCGGACACCGCGTTCAGCGCCGCCGCCGGTGCTCAAGCCGGTCACCTCGGCCGCCGCAGGCTCGGCCCACAGAACGCGCCCGGCGCTTGTGATCGCCGTCCTCGCGCTTCTTGTCGCCGTCGCGGCGGCCGGTGTGACATTCGGGTTTCTCGCACGCAGCGGCGATGGGACCGCTGGTGGCCACAGCCTCGCAAACCGTCCCGCCGCAGTCGTAGCCGGCGGGTCCTCGAGCACCTCCTCGACGACAGGTACGAGAACGCTCTCGCGCACGAGTACAACCATCACCGGCTCAGAGGCAAACACGGCAGCTGTCGAATCGGAAAGCTTTGAAGGGCCCGGCTACACGGCGGAGGTGCCGGCGGGGTGGTCCACGGTCGAGGATGGAGCGCCGAAGCAGGGGTACACCGAGAGCAAGTGGCAAAACCGAGGCGAAGCCGCCGACTATGCGTTGATCGACGCAAGCGGCACTCAGAGCGGCAAGCTCACGCCGACGCAAGAGGCCGCGCCCGTGCATCGCGACCTCGAACAGGAGCCCGGCTATGAAGAGCTCGCGTACAGCCCGATCCAGCTTGGAGACACGCCCGCTCAGGAATGGGTGTTCCGGGTTGCTGGAAGCCAACGTGTCGACTACTTCTTCCAACGCTGCGGAAGCGGCTTCGCGGTCCTTGGCTCCACGCCGGCCTCCCAGTTCCAGCAGTGGGCGGCGAGCTTCAGGGCGCTCGCACTCTCGGTGAAGGGGTCCTGCGAATAGACGGTTCCACGAATGGCTCGGCAAAGGTCGGATGTGCGAGGTGGCGCAGCACGCCCCAGGTGGGCCCGCCTGCGAGAATCGGGCGATGGTGATGCGCTCGTGGTGATGGTCGGCCAGCAGAAGCGACTCTCAGAGCCTCTGCGCTGGCCGCGCGGTACGCGGATGGCGCTCGCGGGCGCAGCCGCCAGCCTGGTCGCAGCGGCGATCGCGGTCGTTCTGATCGCATCCGCCAATGCTCCAAAGCACCGCGCCGGCTGCATCGAAGTCACCTTCGCAAGCACGCTTGGCGCGGCCGTCACGCACGCATGCGCGGTGCGGGCGCGGGAGATGTGCGCCGACCCGGCGGAAAACCCGGGTCTGGCTGCCCATGGCGCCCTGAAGGCGGCTTGCAGGAAGGCCAGGCTGCCCTACGGGACCCTTTAGAAGCGGCCTCGCGGTCGCGCACGGGGCGCCTTCTACAGATGTCGAAACCACATGGCCAAGTGTTGGCCAAGCCTCCCTACCGTCCCGCTGGGATGCCGGATTTGATGCTCTCCTAGCAGTGCCGTGCCTCCTGGGTCCAAGCCGGAGGCGCGGCAGCGTCCCTAAGGAAATGGAGGCATATGCCCATCTTGGCCGTAGCTGAATGGCTCTCATACCCATCGTGGCTGAATCCAGGCGACAACGCCTGGCAGATGACGGCGGCGACGCTGGTCGGACTGATGAGCGTCCCCGGCCTTGCGGTGCTCTACGGCGGGGTCATGCAGAAGCGCTGGTCCGTCAACAGCATGATGCTCACCTTCGTCGCGTTCTCGCTCGTGCTGGTCGCCTGGGTGCTGTGGGCGTTCAAGATGGGCTTCGGCGTGCCGATCGGAAAAGGCAGCGGGTTCTTTGACACCTTCCTGGGACAGCCTGGCAGCATCCTCGGGCACGTAGCCGAGGAGGGACAGGCGGTGATCCCGTCGATCAAGACGGGCCCGTCCTTCCACTTCCCGACCGCGACCCTGGCCTACTTCCAGTTCGTATTCGCGGCCATCACGCCGATCCTGATGCTCGGCTCGGTCCTTGGGCGGATCAACTTCAAGGCATGGATCCCGTTCGTGCTGATCTGGATCACGGTCGTCTACACGATCGACGCCTTCCTGATCTGGGGCGGCGGCTACTTCGCCGCGCACGGCGCCCTCGACTACTCGGGCGGGTACGTCATCCACCTCTCGGCAGGTATCTCAGGGTTCGTCGCGGCGGCTGTGATCGGGCCGCGGCTGCAAAGAGACAGAGAGGTCGACGCGCCCAACAACCTGCTGATGGTCGCCGTCGGGGCGGGCCTGCTGTGGCTCGGTTGGAACGGCTTCAACGGAGGCGACTCCTACTACGCCGGCGCGAACGCCTCGGCGGCGGTGCTGAACACGAACCTCTGCACCGCGGTGGCGATGCTCGTCTGGATCGCATGGGATTACATCTTCCGCGAAAAGCCATCGCTGATCGGCTCGGTCAACGGAATGATCACGGGCCTCGTGGCGATCACGCCCGCGGCCGGCTTCATCAACGGCTGGGGGGCGCTCGTGATGGGCGTCGTCGCTTCCACGATCGTGTGGATGTCGATCCGCTTCCTCTCCAGGGCGCCGATGTTCAGGAGCGTCGATGACACGCTCGGGGTGATCTACACGCACGGCATAGCCGGCTTGGTGGGCGGCCTGATGGTGGGCGTGCTCGCCGACCCGGCGATAGTCGAGTACCCGGGGATCCACGGAACGGCCAGCCTGCCCGGGGTCGCGGGCGTGATCAACGGCAGCTGGACGCTGCTGCGCTGGCAGGCCGAGACGGGCCTGTTCGTGATCGTCTTCAACGCGATCGCGACCTTCATCATCCTCAAGCTCGTGGGCCTCGTCATCCCGCTGCGACTCTCCGACGAGGAGCTGGAGATCGGCGATCACGCGATCCACGGCAACGAGGTCTACCCCTCGGACGTGCCGACGCTCGGCGGGCCGCATGCGCCGAGCTGGCAGCCAACACCTGCGCCCGCGGCGATGCAGGGCGGCTCCTCCTAGCCCGGGCCAGAGCAGTACCCCCTCGAAGTGCCACATGCGGCGGTCGGACAGGATGTCCGGCCGCCGCGGCGCTTGACGGGGGCGTACTCCCGGCAATCGCGACACGAGCGCCACCAGCTCGGACCTGCTAGTCGTGGGCGAGGAGGGCTTCCTCTATCTCATCGGGGCCCTCGGATCGCGGAGCGCACCCGGCCCACAATCCGAACCTCGTGTCGAAAGCATTCTTGAATCTCAGGCCACTGGCCTGGAGTCAGAGCATCGCAGGTCCAGTCGTGTGGATAGACGCAGACAACGCTGCTACCACCACATGAGATCGCGCCGACTCCGTCATCGTCCCTGTAGCGACGCATGAGCTGCCGGGCCTTGGTACACGACACCTGTCGCGATGCCGAGATGTACATCTTCGTGTAATGCTCACCCCGCGTTGGCCTGTAGTCGATCGGTATCGAGCCACACTTTCGCATCGTGCTTGCGCTGGCACTGGCGACCGAGGCGCCGACGTCGTTCGCGGAAAGCGCCGCGAACGTGACGATCGTCAGCAGGAACAGCGACGAGGAAACAGTCAGAAGTCGCGGCCATCGACCTCGAAGGGCGCGCCAACCACAGCAGATTTCCACGCCCGCAACCGTAACATGCAGGCGGCACGCTTTGCGGTTCGCGCCGCAGATACACTCACTTGCCGCAGAGCAAATCGGAGGAGAGAACGCAGACGTGAAACGCCGCCACCGGAGGAGCGCGGGGTTGATGATGGCCGCACTCGGCGTCGTGGCGTGGGCAGCCGCAACCGCAGCCGCTTACACGACCGTGACCGGCGCGCAGCGCACGGCGATTCTCGGCGCCGTGCACAGCCAGTGGCGTCTGGAGGTGCCGAACCCGTGTCCTGCAGACGTCGGCGGCCCGACCGTCTTCCACATGAACTGGGCACGCATCTCCTCCATTTACCCCCAGTACGCCTATGCGAGCGTCAAGGACGACGGCTGTACCTACACGATGGGCTATGTCCTCCGCCGCCCAGGCACGCACTCCGACCAGTGGCAAGTGGTTACCCGCCAGCTTGATAGCGCGCAAAGCTGCTCCGAATTCAGTCATGTGCCCGGTCCCGTCTTGAACGAATTCGCGATCGAGGGCGAGACGGCAGGACAAGGCGAACTGCATCTCTGCGGTCGCACCAGCGGACCGCCATGGTGTGACCAGTTCGGCGTCGCCTATGCCGTGAACACGACATGCGCCGTGGAGGAACGCGTCGCGCGACTCTACGGCGAGAGGTGCATCCCGACGACGTACCAGAGCGGCGTCCTCCCTTCCTGCCGGAGAACTTTGCTCGGCTTCAGGTGCAAGCCCAGCGGGGACGCCTACGCCGTCATCAACTGCGTCGACGGGAGACGCCGCGTCGGTCTCCACCTCGCGGAGTAGCTTGGCCCTGGACGATGCCAAGCATTTTGGACAGCGGCGCATGCACCGTCCCGCGGAGGGCCGCATGCGGCCCTCCGTCCCGGATGTACAGAGATGCCTCAGCCGCTCGTGGCGAGGCCCACGGGACAGCTCACGCCCGTGCCGCCGAGGCCGCAGTATCCGCCGGGGTTCTTCTGCAGATACTGCTGGTGGTACTCCTCGGCGTAATAGAAGGGACCCGCCTGCGCGATCTCGGTCGTGATCGGCCCGTAGCCGGAGGCATCGAGCATCTTCTGGTAGGCATCCTTGGAGGCGATCGCGGCATCGCGCTGGGCCTCTGAGGTCCAGTAGATCGCGGAGCGGTACTGGGTGCCGCGGTCGTTGCCCTGGCGCATGCCCTGGGTGGGGTCGTGACCCTCCCAGAAGGCCTGCAGCAGCTGCTCGTAGGAGATCGCTTGCGCCTCGAAGACCACGAGCACCGCCTCGGCGTGGCCTGTCCTGCCGCTGCAGACCTCCTCGTAGGTCGGGTTCGGAGTGAGCCCGCCCGCGTAGCCGACTGCCGTCACGTAGACGCCCGGCATCTGCCAGAAGATGCGCTCGGCGCCCCAGAAGCAGCCCAGCGCGAAGACCGCCTGCTCGGTGCCGCCTGGAAACGGCGGATGCAGCGAATTGCCGAGCACGGCGTGGGTGCCGCCGGTCAGGATCGGTCGCTCACGGCCTGGCAGTGCGCTTGTGGCATCGAGTGGCGCAGGGCTCTTGCGAGAGAAGATCGACATGCTCCTCACAGCCTAGTGCCGATCGTCGCCGGTGCCGGCCGACGCGGCAAGGGTGGCGCATGCACAGTCCGGGAAAATGCCGTAAATCCAGCATTGCGGGCGGCAGGAGGGCTCAAGCTGGCGGGACGGGCGGCCGACAAGACCAGAGGTGCCCTCGATGCGCTCTGTACACCCCAGGTCGCTGCCGCGGCAGTTGCGCCTCGGAGAAGCCCGGCCACAGATCGCCTGGACCGCCTCGCTGATGTTCCTCCTTGGGGGAATCGCTGCGCTGATCTCGCTCGCCAAGCCGTTCAGCTCCAGTGAGCCGGTCCACCTTGACGCGGGCGTGGGCGCGCTGGCGTGCCTGATGGCGCTCTGGCTTTGGGTCTGGGGAGCGAGGCTGCCGCTGGTCGCGTTCGAGATCGCGATCGCCGTCGCGATCCTGATGGAGAGCATGGTCATCGCGCTGGCCACCACGCGGGGCGGGGTGATGTTGACCGCGTTCATGTACACGTGGATCGCGGTCTACGCGGCGCATTTCTTTCCGCCGAAGACGCTCGCAGTGGAGATTGCGCTGATCGTGCTCAGCTTCACGGTCGCGCTGCTGATCGGCGGCCTCTCCAACGTGCTGCTCGTCTGGCTGGTCGTCACATCCACCGTCTGTGCGCTCGGCTTCGTGCTCTCGCGTCTGAATGAGAGCTTGCGCCAGCAGGCCGGCACCGATCACCTCACCGGGCTGCTCAATCGCAGTGGCTTCCTGGCCGCCGCGGTGCGCGAGCGAGCCATCGCCGATCGCTCCAGAGCACCGCTTTGCGTTGCCGTACTCGATCTCGACGGCTTCAAGGAGGTCAACGATAACTTCGGGCACGCCGCCGGAGATCGTCTGCTCGCCGAGGTGGCGCAGGCATGGCGCGAGCGTCTGCGGGCCGGAGATGTGCTCGCGCGCCACGGCGGGGATGAGTTCGCGCTGCTGCTCCCCGGCACCCGCGACGGCGAAGCCGGCGATGCGCTCGAGCGCTTGCGCGCGCCAGATCTGCCGGTCAGATGGTCGGCAGGCATCTGCGAATGGCGGCCGGGCGAGGATCTGGATTCCTGCCTTGCCAAGGCGGACCGTCATCTCTACGCGGTCAAGGAGAGCCGGCGCCGACTGACCGCTGGCCGTGAGGCGAGCGTCGCTGTACCACGCCTGGCTTGAGGGCCTTCAGTCCCAAGCGGCACAAGCTCCCCGCAGACGTTTCCGTCCGGACGTTCAGAGGTTTGGTTTCTCAGCCTCGGGGCAACACAAGCTACGAGGAGCATCCCTCCCTCATTCCCTCCCCGATCGGCCCGCTGCCCCCGGCGGGCCGATCCTTTCTTGCGTTGCCTTTGGCTCGCCGGGTTCCTACTCGCCGTGTGCGCCGGCGAGCTCTGCATCCCGCGGCTCCTCGTCTGGCCGCTGGCCCTCGCCTTCGGCGTAGGTGAGCCAGCGCTCGAGCGGCGCCGGCTTGCCCAGATGGAAGCCTTGGAGATAGTCGACGCCGAGCTCGCGCAACACCGAGAGCGTCTGCTGATCGCCGACGAACTCGGCGATCGTGAGCTTGCCCATGCCGCGAGCGAGCTCGACGACCGCCTTCACCACGAGGCGATCGGTGGGGTCGACGGTGCAGCTGCGCACGAACTCCCCGTCGATCTTGATGAAGTCGAAGGGCAGGTGCTTGAGGTAGTAGAAGGACCCGAAGCCGGCGCCGAAGTCGTCGAGCGCGAAGCGGCAGCCCAGAGCGCCAAGGCGCTCGGCGCAGCCCTGTGCCGCGGCCATGTTGCCGATCGCGGCGGTCTCTGTCACCTCGAAGATCAGCTGCTTGGCGTCGACCTCGGCCTCGCTGAGCGCTCCATCCACGTACTCGGCGAGATCGGGGTCGCTGAGCGACTGGCCCGAGAGGTTGATCTCGACCACGGGTGTCCTGCCCTCGGCGCGCTGGCGACCGAGCATCGCGATCGCGCAGCCGATCACCCAGCGGTCGATCTCGCGGATCAGCCCGTAACGCTCGGCGATCGGCAGGAAGGCGCCCGGTTGGATCAGCGAGCCGTCCTGGTCGAGCATCCTGATCAGGAGCTCGTGCTGGGTCGTGGTGCCGCTAGCCGCGTGCACGACCGGCTGGGCGTGCAGGACGAGGCGATCTTCGTCCAAGGCTGCCCTGATCCGCTCCACCCATTCAAGGCGCGTCTCTATGCGCGCCTTCGCGTGCGGCGCCTCAGCGGCCTCGTGGGGCGCGCCGTCCTGGCCACCGTATGTCTCATAGCGGTCGCGACCGGACTCCTTGGCGTCGTACATCGCAAGGTCGGCTGCGGTGAGCGCCTCCTCTGCGCTCATCTCCTTACGGCCATCGAGCGGCGCGATTCCGATGCTCGCGGTCATCGGCCGCTCGCGCCCGCCGTGGCCGCGGGCCGCCCGCTGCTCGCGCACGGTCTCGAGCAGCAGCCTTGCGACGTGATCGATCTGGGATCGCTCACCGCTTGGCAGGAGAATCGCGAACTCATCGCCTCCCAGGCGGGCGATCACGTCCTCGCTGCGTAGTCTCTGCACGAGCGCCTCGGCGACCCGCACGATCAGATCGTCTCCGGCGCTGTGGCCGAGCGTGTCGTTGACGTGCTTGAAATCATCGAGGTCGAGCACGAGCACAGCGCCGTCGCGACCGTCCTGCCGCCGCTGAAGATGCTCGGTCAGCGACCTTTCGAAGGCACGTCGGTTGAGCAGCCCGGTGAGCGGATCGTGGTCGGCCATGTGCTGCAGACGCGTCTCGTAATGATGGCGTGCGGTGATGTCCTCCACCTGGGTGAGGAAGTAGGCCGGCGCGCCCTGCTCGTCGCGGACGAGCGTCGTGTGCACCGCCACCCACGCGATCTGCCCGTCGGCCTTGACCAGCCGCTTCTCCACGTCGTAGACGCGTAGCTGGCCGCTCAGCATGAAGGCGACCGCGAGCTCGTCGGCGCGACGGTCATCGGGGTGGGTGAGCTTGGCGGCGGGCAGCTCCAGGAGCTTTCGATCGTCATATCCGCTGATCCGCTGCAGCGCCCTGTTGACCTGCAGATGACGGCCGTCGGGCGAGGTCAGCGCGATCCCGATCGGCGCCTCCGAGAAGGCGGTCCTGAAGCGCTCCTCAGCGGTCGCCAAGGCGCTCTCGGCACTCTCGCGCTCGGCGCCCCGACGTTCGAGCAAACTGACCGCAAAGCGCTGCCGCCGGTATGCCTCGATGCTGATCCAGCAGAACAGGAGCGTGAGCGCGCCGCCGGCGAGCGCAGCGTCGATCACGAGCGAGAGATCGAGCGGTGGCACGCCGACCGAGAGGGTCCAGTCGCGGCCAGCAACCGGGAGGAGAGTGCTCAGAGGCTGCGAGAAGTGGCCCCGCGCGGCGATCGCGACCTCACCGTCGCGTAGCGCGAAGGCGAGGTGGGAGGGAAGCTTTTCGGCGATCAGCGGGCCAAGCTGGCTGTAGTGATAGCCGGTCGTGATGAAGCCACGCAAGGCCGCGAGGCGCTCGACGGGGGTGTGCGTGGGCATGCCGGCGCGGTACACGGGCGCGTACAGCGCGGTGGCCGACGGTTGCGTACTTGGCTGCTCGGCTGGTGCGATGGGCGCGGTGGCCTGCGGCGTGCCGGTCGCGGCCGCTGCAAGCAGCGCAATGTGCCGGCGCTGTTCGGCGCCTATGTCGGTGCCGATCGGCGCACCGCCACGCTGCCGTTGCACCTCGCTGGCGAGCACGAAATAGCTGCGTGCGTCCGGAGCGCGCTTGGGCGCGGCCGGGGCGGGCCTGCCGAAGCTGGGTGGGTGGCCTCCGGGGGGCGGAGGCAGAGCTGGGGCCAGGCTCGGCCCGGGGGCGGCACCTGGAGGCGGCGGGGCGAGCGCGCCAGGAGGAGGGGCGGGCGATTCTTGCATCATGTATATCTCGCCGTGCGCTCGTTCGTAGGCCGCTCGTTCGCGGCTGGTGAGGTAGAGAACGAGGGAGACGCGGTCAAGCGCCTGGCTCTGGAGCAGTCCGTCTGCGAGCCCGTCGAATTGTGAGCTGCTTGGCCAATGCTCGCTCGCGGCGGCTGCCACGTCTTGCACTCGGCCGATCGCGGAGTCGAGGACGTCTCGAAGTCCTGTGCGGGCCCTTACGGCATCGGCTCGCTGCTGCTGTGTGGCGTTGCCGCTGGCCTGCTGGTAGAGGAGGAACACGGCGAGCAGGGTGAGTGCGGCGACGCATGCCGTGATGGTTGCCGGCATGCTGAGCCACGGCTGGATATTCGAGTTATTAGGATGAGCGTGCCGACTCACCGGTATCTATCGGCCATGCCGGGCTCCGGCTGAATAGTCGGAAGCGGCTTTGCTCAGCCCACGCTTGGCCCAGGCCGAGCGTGGTCAGGAGCCGGGCAGGGCACTGTCTCGCGGAGGACCTTCGTGGCCTGGTCCAGGAACGTGAAGGTCGCAGCGAACTTGAAGCCTCCCCGAGGGCATCGCTTCGGCAGCGTGACGCCTTCGGGCTGGTAGGCGACCCGATGTCCATGGGCGCGCCTGTAGTAGGTGATGCCCTGCGGACCGATCGTTGCGCGCATCCTCACCACCGAGGCATAGGGGGCTTCCGGCAACGTTTCGATCGGCGGGATGAACGTGTCGATGTCCTCGCCGTAGGGCGGGTCGGCTTCGAAGATTTCCCCACGGAAGACGAGCTCGGAGAAGACGGGCGTGAGCCCTTCGGCCGCGTAGAGGATTTCAAGGTTCTTGCCCTGCGAGGCGGTTGCGGTGAGCCCGATGTGGACTTCCTCTTTGATCAGGGCGGGGCCGATCGGCACCGTGGCGATCGCGGTCGCGCGTCCCACCAGCGAATTCGGCGGGCAGCCGGCTAGGCCCTTTTCAAAGAAGGCGTGGGCGAAGCAGTTCGCCAGGCCCAGTCGCGAGGTCGCCGCTCCAAGACCCTGCGGTAGCGCAAGGTTTATGCCGATCAACGGCTGCGGCACGGTGTGCGGCGGGGCCTGCACGTGAAACCCGAAATCGACTGTCGTGGAGGCCCCCAGCTTGTACGGAGAGAAGCCGGCCTGCATGCTGACGTCCTCCGAGGCGCCGCTTGCGATCGGCAGGAGCGTCCTGATCACTGGTGGTGGGCCGGGCGGGATGTGAGGTGTGGCAACCGCGCTGGCTGCTTGGCATGCGAGTAGGAAGATCATCGCCGTGGACGCGAGAGCCGCCCAGTGGCGCGGTGACCTCCAGGCCTGCTGCGTAGCGCAGGCTGGCGCTTTTTCTGTCATGTGAATCCAAGCATGTCATCGAAGGCGGCGGTTGTGCTCGCAGGGTGGCGCTTCGGGGCCCCGCGATGAATTCGCAACGCCCCAGCTTGTGTGAAGTGTTTCCGACTTTTAAAGGTCCTGATTTGCGGGTTTCGTGAACGGATACGGGCATGCCGCCCGTATCGCGCCGGCGCACGGGGTTCGTCGCACGCTTCGGAGCACTACTTGACCCAAGAATTGGCTTGGATGCTACAAAAGCGCTTGCTCACGCTTGGGAAAGCTGGATCTCGTGGATTTGCCGCCGTCGTCCGAATGGCATTGGGCGACCTGTATATGACATTAACGTAGAGATTTGTATAGTAGAATCATTCCATGGCTGCTGCTTGCGACTGGTTTGGTTTGCAGTATCGTCTTTGTCATGGCGGACGTGTGGCCAACCGCTATGACCGCCAACCTCCGGGGCCCTCGCCGGTACCCGTGAGGCCTGCAAACGAAAGAACGACGGGACGGGACGACCGAAGATGACAGCAATCGCTCAGACGGCTGGCGAAGTCGCTGACGGGGTTTGGATGCGAGGCAGCGCGGCGCCGCTCAAGGGCGCCCTGCTCGGTCTCGTGCTCGAGCGCCCGGGGCATGGCTATGACCTCGCCAACCGCCTCAATACGCGCCTGGGCCCTGCATGGCGCCTGGAGGCCAACCGGGTGTACCGGCTACTGGATGATCTGGAACGCTCGGGACTGGTGCGTTACGAGGTTCAGCCCAGCAAGCACGGCCCGCGCCAACTGCGGGCCGTTTATCACCCCACTGAGCACGCCAGGCAGGCGCTCACTCGATGGATAGAGACAGCCGTGCCCCGCGAGGCGGCACGCTCGGTGCTGCAGGCGAAGATCGCGGTTGCCCGCGAGGATGACGCGCCGCGGCTACTGGCTGCGCTCAAGCGCTATGAGAGCGACTGTATGGAGCTTTCGCAGTCGCTCGAGCCACCGACTTCGCTTGTGCGATCATGGCGTGGGCTGGTAATCGACTGCGCGAGGGACGCGGTCGATGCTCAGCTGAAGGCCGAGGTCGATTGGGCCAGGCGCACCAGGCAGCGGATCGCGGAGTATGTCGCCGGCGAATAACGGTTCGGCTGGGACGTCTGAGCTGCTCAGGTTCGAGGAGGTCACGAGTGCCTATCCGGATGGGCATCGCCAGCTCATCGTTTTGGAGGATGCCTCTTTCTCGGTGCAGAGCGGCCTCTTCGTCGGAGTCTACGGCGCACGTCGCTCGGGCAAGACCACACTGCTGCGCCTGGCGGCTGGCATCGAGTTGCCGGATGTCGGGAGGGTGCTGATCGACGGAGTGGATACCGCGAGGATGTCGGCGCTCGAACGCGAACGGCTCTTGCGCCGCGACATTGGACTGGTGTGCATGGA
This sequence comes from uncultured Actinomycetota bacterium, assembly GCA_963757925.1. Taxonomy (GTDB): domain Bacteria; phylum Actinomycetota; class Thermoleophilia; order Solirubrobacterales; family Solirubrobacteraceae; genus Palsa-744. The sequence goes on along the minus strand of CAVWTE010000007.1, from coordinate 178,824 downwards.
CGACTGGCATCCAAAGCCGCGCGAGAGCGTGGTGGACTACGTGGCCCTCGCGCTCGGCTGCGAGGGCGTCACTCTACGCGAGGCTCGTCGCAGCGCCAGGCGAGCACTGCAGCGGATAGGGCTTGGCGATAGCGCCGACGATCTTGCCGTCAAGCTTTCGCTCGGAGAGCGTCTGCGGGCGATGCTCGCTCGGGCGATCGTCCGCGAGCCGCGGATGCTGTTGGTCGACGAGCCCGCGGCGATCCCGCGCCTCAGCGATCGCGAGGATCTGCTCGTGCGTCTGCGACACGCGACTGGCGAGATCGGCGCGACGCTGGTCGTGGCCTCTGAAGAGATGGGTCCCCTGCACGGTGCGGACCTTGTCATCTCAGTCGGAGGCGGAGAGGTCAACGTCACCATGCCGCGCCGCGGTACGGTCGTTCCCTTCCCAGGCGGTCGCGGCCCTGGAGGCCAGGGCGGACGCGCATCGGACAGCGAGGTGCGCCTGTCGTGAGTTCGCTGGAGCTCGACCACGTGGTCAAGCACTACCGGAGCGCGGGAGAGACAGTCAGGGCGGTTGATGGCGTCTCCCTGGTGGCGGCCGAGGGAGAGCTCGTCGCTCTCTATGGGCCTAGCGGATCCGGCAAGACCACCCTGCTGTTGCTCGCAGCAGGGTTGATGACACCAGACAGTGGCAGTATCGTCTTCGGCGATCGGCAGGTCAGCGGTATGTCCGAGCGGGAGGGGTCCAGGTACCGAATGCGGGACGTCGGATTCGTGTTCCAGTCGTTTCATCTGATGGCAGGGGCGAGCGCACTCGACAACGCCACCATCAAGTTGATCGGCGACGGCCACACGCTTGCGCATGCGCGCAAGCTCGCCGAGCCATGGCTTGCGCGCGTCGGCCTGCGCGAGCGGGCGCGGCATCTGCCGGACCAGCTCTCGATGGGCGAGCGCCAGCGGGTCGCGATTGCCAGGGCGCTCGTCAACGAGCCGCACCTGCTGCTCGCGGACGAGCCGACGGGCTCTCTGGACTCGCGGCGCAGCAAGGAGATACTCGCTGTATTGCGTGACATTTGCCATGAAAGGCGGATCCCCGGTCTGCTTGTGACACACGATCCTGAGGCAAGGAAGTTCGCTGATCGTGTGCACACGCTTCGCGATGGGCACCTCACTGAGGGGCTTGACGCGGAGCTGATGGCGACTCTGTCGTGAAGGGGGCGCTCGACCCCAGGATCTTCGGGATCCGCCTGAGCATGCTGTTCCGCCTCTATGGCTGGCGCCTGCGCAGGCACACCGGCCAGGAGTTGCTGGCCGGTACGGGCATCGCGATCGGCGTCGCGTTGATATTCGGGGTGATGCTCGCCAACACGAGCATCCTCAGCTCCGCGGAAGCGCTCGCGAGTTCGATCGCCGGCAGGGCACGCCTGCAGATCTCCGCACGCACCGAAGGCGGCTTTCCAGAAGCACTCTCAGAACGTGCCGCCAAACTGCCGGGGGTCGCGATCGCCGCTCCGCTGCTGCACCAGAACGTCGAGCTGCAGGGCCCGCGCGGTCGCCAGGAAGTGCGAATGGTGGGTGTCACCCCGAGCATCGTGCAGCTGGGTGGGATGGCGACCCAGAACCTCGGCGCCGGGGCGTCGCTGATCGCCGGAGGCATCGGCCTGCCCGACTCGGTTGCCGAATCGATCGGCGCAAGACCCAACCACTCCGTCACCTTGTTCGCGGGTGGCCGCGCGCACCAGGTGCTCGTGCGCGCCGTCCTCGGCACGTCTACGATCGGCGCGGTGGCCGATAGCGCGGTGGCGGTGGCGCTGCTCCCGGTCGCCCAGGAACTGTTGGGTCGGGAAGGAAGGATCTCCGAGCTTCTGATCGTCCCCAGGCCAGGAGCCGCGGCTACGCTGCAGCGAAGGCTTCGTGCACTTGCCGGTCCGGGGCTCTTCGTCGGCTCGGCCGAACAGGAAGTCTCGCTGCTGCGGGCGACATCGCATCCGAGCGAACAGGCGACGACGATGTTCGCCGCGCTTGGCGGCATGGTCGGCTTCCTGCTCACCTTCTCGGCCATGCTGCTGACCGCGCCGGAGCGGCGGCGCTATGTCGCTGACCTGCGGATGCAGGGATACGACTGGCGTCAGGTCCTGCTCGTGCTCGGGTTCGAAGCCGCTGTCCTCGGCCTCATCGCCTCCACGCTCGGCGTGGGGCTTGGACTGGTGATATCGCACGCCTTCTTCGAGCACGTGCCCGTCTATCTTGCTTTCGCCTTCCCGATCGGGGGGGAGGAGGTAGTCAAGGCTGGCACTGTCCTTGCCGCGATCGGCGCGGGCCTGCTTGCGACCCTGCTGGCCTCCGCCCAGCCAGCTCTTGACCTGCTGCCGGGAAGGCCGCGCGGCGCGGCGAGCAATCGTGTGGCGGGCGCCGAACAGGGGCTCTCGCGGCGCACCGAGGGGGCGCTCGGGCTGCTTTCGGTGGGGCTGATAGCCGTAGTCACCGTGATCGTCCTGGCCTCACCGAGCCTCACGCTGCTGGGTGGCGTGCTGCTGGCGATCGCCACCCTCGCGCTGATTCCGCCTGTGTTCAGGCTGAGCTCGCATCTGATCGGTAGGGCCGGGGAGAACATGCGTGGCAGCGCTCACGTGCTTGCGGTCAGAGAGCTGCGCGCCACCCCGATGCGTTCGGTTGCGCTGGCGGGGGTCGCTGCGCTCGCCGTCTATGGCAGCGTCGCGATCGGCGGGGCGCGAGCCGACCTGATGCGAGGGCTCGACAAGGCGACAGTCGAGTTCTTCTCCAGCGCGCCCGTCTGGGTCACGACGGGGATGAACGATCTCACCACGACGAGCTTTCACTCCGGCGAGGCCGTCTCGCGGATCGAAGCGGTCAAAGGTGTGAGCTCGGTGCGCGTATACCAGGGCGGGTTGCTCGACGTGGGGGAGAAGCGCATATGGATCAGAGCGCGCCCGCCGAGCGACCCCATCGTGTTGCAGCGCAGTCAGCTGATCGAAGGCAGCTACGCAAGAGCTAGCGCGCTCATCCGCCGTGGCGGCTACGCAGCCGTCTCACAGGGTTTTGCGGCGGAACGACACCTGCATCTCGGGGAGCGCTTTGCGCTTCCCACACCGTCCGGCTTGGCGACGCTGCGTGTCGCCGCGATCACGACGAACGTCGGGTGGCCGCCGGGCGCAATCACGATCAATACAAATGACTACCGCAGATACTGGAGGAGCTCCGAACCGGCGGCGTTGGAGGTGAGCTTGGAGCCTGGAGTCTCTGCTCAGGGAGGAGCGATCGCGGTGCGGCACGCGCTCGCGGGGATGCCTGCGTTGCAAGTGCAGAGCGTTGCGGAGAGAGACGCTCAGTTTGAGGCCAATGCCAGACAGGGACTGCGCAGCCTTTCCCAGATCTCGACGCTGCTGCTGGTCGCTGCGGCGCTCGCGGTCGCTGCGGCGCTGTCCGCCTCGATCTGGCAGCGCCGCCCCAGGTTGGCGTCGCTGAAGCTCCAGGGCTTCGATCGTCGCCAGCTGTGGCGAGCGCTGTTGACCGAGAGTGCGTTCGTGCTTGGCATCGGCTGTGTCGTCGGAGCGCTGCTGGGTGAATACGGGCATGCCCTGGCCGGTCGCGAGCTGCGACTGACGACAGGATTTCCCGCGCCCTTTGCGCTTGGCGGCCTGCAGGTGCTCATCACCCTCGCGCTCGTCGCGGGCATTGCGATGCTCGTGATTGCCGTACCGGGGCTGCTCGCAGCCCGGGTGCCGGCAGGCGCAAGCTTCCAGGAGTGAGCTCGGCGGTGAATGGCGTGCTTAGAGCACGATGCTGCTGCGAAGGCGGCGCGCGGCGGGCGCTGCTCCAAAGAGCTGCGCAGGATCGGGCTGCTGCAGAGGTTCCTCGCTGTGGCGATGCGCTACTGGACCGGCGTGTTTCCCGTGATCCGGAGCGAGCTGCGTCAGTGGAGGGCGCGAGCAGGAGCGATACCCGACCCGGCGCTTCGCCGTCTCGCATTCGAGGCCCACGGCGGCAAGCGTGGGAACCTGGAGGGCGCCGCGGCCTTTGCGGTCTTTGTTCCGCAGCAGTTCGGATTGCCCGTCACCCGTGCCCTCGTCGCATTCCAGGGCGCATACGACTACGTGGACGTGCTCTCCGAGCAGCCGAGTGAGGACACGATCGCGAGCGGCTACAGGCTCCATCTCACGCTCGTAGCGGCGCTCGAGCCGGGTGGCAGGCGCCTGAACGGATATGCCCATCATCCGGTCGATGACGACGCCGGATACCTGCAGGCCTTCACCGACGCCTGCCGGAGCGCGGTCGACCGCCTGCCCTCCTACCCAGCGACGGTCGTATACGCGACCGAAGGTGCACGCCGGATCGCCTTCTACCAGGGGCTGAACAACTGGGGCGATGGCGGCGGCCCTGAGGAATACGCGCGCTGGGCGGCCGAAGAGACGCCTTCGGGAACGGGACTTCGCTGGTGGGAGACCGGGGCGGCGGCGGGCTCCTCGCTCTCGGTGTTCGCGGCGCTTGCCGCTGCCGCTGACGCGCTTGTGGGACCAGAGCAGGCTCTGGCGATTGACACCGCCTATTTTCCCTGGATCGGTGCCCTGCACACGCTGCTCGACAGCCTGGTCGACCATCCCGCTGATGTGCGCCAAGGTCAGCACAGCCTCGTCGAACACTATGCCGATACGCAGGAGATGGCAGGGCGCATGCACGAGATCGCCCAGGTCTCGATGCGTCGGGCCGGGGCACTGCCCCATGGGCGCTCCCACCAGATGCTGCTTGCGGCGATGAGCTGCTTCTATCTGGTTGCGCCAGAGGCTTCCCTGGCCTACGCCGTGCTGGCGCGAGCACGCATCATCGAGGCGATCGGCGATCTCGCCGGACCCACGATGGCGATCATGCGCGTCCGGCAGAGCCTTGACAGGCATGGCGGCTCGACCGCCCAGCTATAAGATTGCGGGCATATGGGCAGGCGCGCTCGTGGGACCACTGACCTGGCGCTCGCCCAATGAGCGCGACTAGACGCATCGATGTGCAGGAGCAGATTGAGATCCTGCTCGTCGAGGACGACGAGGCGGATGCGCGGCTTGTGGAAGACGAGCTGGCCGAAAAGCTTCCGCTGGCGCGAATCACACGCAGCAGGACCCTCGAGCAGGCGCTCGGCGCGCTTGGCGATCAGATCGACTGCGTGCTGCTCGACCTCGAGCTCCCGGATGCTTCGGGGCTGATCGGCGTCAGCCGGCTGCGCGAGCGGCTGCAAGGCGTCCCGCTGGTAGTGCTCACCGGGCTCGATGACGCCGCGGCCGGGGTCGCGGCCGTGCAGGCGGGTGCCCAGGACTATCTGGTCAAGGGCAACGTGGGTAGCGACCAGCTCACGCGCTCGATCCGCTACTCGATCGGCAGGCTCCAGGCGCAGCAGGCCGAGCGTGAGCTGCTGCTGGCAGATGCGCAGGCGCGTGAGGTCGCGCGCCTGGAACGCGGGCTCGCGCCCAGCCCGCTGCTCGACGACGCGCACGCCTGGGTGGCCTCCTGCTATCGCGCCGGACGCAGCAGGGCGCTGCTCGGCGGCGACTTCTTCGATCTCCTCGCCGCCCCCGACGGCTCATTGCGCATGGTGATCGGCGACGTCTGCGGCCATGGACCCGACGAAGCCGCGATCGGCGTGAGCCTTCGTGCCGCCTGGCGGGCGCTTGCGCTCGCGGGAGCACAGCCGGAGGTGATCATGAGCACCCTGCAACAGGTCTTCGAGCACGAGCGGCATCTCCCCGGGCTGTTCGCGACGCTCTGCACGTTGAAGGTGGAGCCGTCGCGGCGGGCAGTATCGATGATCCGGGCGGGGCATCCACGGCCCGCACTGATAGACGGCGGCTCGGTGGCGGCGATCTCCCGGGGCCCCGGCAGCACGATTCTCGGGATCGGCAATGCCGATTGGCCCGTGGAGGAGGTCGAGCTTCCACTGGATTGGACGATCCTTCTCTACACCGACGGGATCATCGAGGGCCGGGTGGGCGAAGGCGCCAAGCGACTCGGAGAAGGCGGCCTGCACAGCCTGCTTGCAGACCGGATCCTCGCCACACCGGATTGGCGCCAGCGGCCCGAGGAGCTGCTCAGCGATCTGATCGCCGACGCCGAGTCGCTCAACGGCGGCGCGCTCAGCGACGACGTCGCGATGCTGCTGCTCGGCGTGCGCGGCAGCCCGACATGAGCGCTCCGGGGGCGGTGCGCAGGCGCCTTGCCACGCGTGTTGCGCAGATGAGCGTCAGCAGCCTGCTGGCGGCGACGATCGGGCTGCTCTTCGTACTGGCGGTGGTCGGAATCGGGCTGGCCCTGCTCGCCGCGGGAGATCTCGGCAGCGATCGCGCCCTCCTGCTCGAAGAGGTCGGGCCCTCCCTGCGGTCCTCGCTGAAGCTCGAAAACGCGCTCGTCAACGAGGAGACCGGCGTGCGGGGCTACCTCATCACATACCAGCCCGGCTTCCTGGCGCCCTACGAGGCAGGGTTGCGCGCGGAGAACGCCGCCTACGGCGACCTGCGTGCCCGAGAGCATGCGATTGGACCTGCCGTCGCCGCCGACGTCGAGCTCGTGCGCCGACGCGCGAAGCGCTGGCGTGCAGAGTTCGTGGCGCCTGTGTTCTCGCACCCAGGCTCCTCTGGCCGGCGCTCGGTGCTCCTCAGCGTGCGAGGCAAGCAGCTCTTCGATGCGGTCAGAGTCTCGCTTTCGCGTCTCCAGGCGGCGCTGACGCGTGAGGACACTGCGACGCGGAACCACCTTGACAAAGCCGCCAGCAGCCTCGACTTCCTGCTCGTGTTCGCTGCGGTGCTGATCCTCGGCGGCGTGCTCGGGGCGTGGCTCGTGCTGCGACGCACGATCACCGAGCCGCTCAGCCGCCTCCGCGCCGAGGCGCGAAGGGTCGGCGGCGGCCAGTTCAACACTCCGCTTGCACTCGCAACCGGGCCGCGCGAGGTCTCCGAGCTCGGCGGCGAGATCGAGGTGATGCGACAGCGCATCGTCGAGGAGCTCGCAAGCGTGGAAGCGGCGCGTGAGAAGGTGGAGGAGCAGGCACGAGAGCTCGCACGCTCAAACTCCGAGCTCGAGCAGTTCGCGTACGTCGCCTCGCACGACCTGCAGGAGCCGCTGCGCAAGGTTGCGAGCTTCTGCCAGGCGCTGCAGACTCGGTACCACGGACAGCTCGACGCGAGGGCAGATCAGTACATCGAGTTCGCCGTCGACGGCGCCAAGCGGATGCAGACTCTCATAAACGACCTGCTGGCCTTCTCTCGGGTCGGCCGAAGCGGTCGCCAGCGCGAGCCGGTGGCGCTGCGGGACGCTCTGGAGGTGGCCCAGACGGCGCTCTCGGCTCGGATTCGGGAGTCGGAAGCCACCGTGATCTCCACGGAGCTGCCCATCGTCGGCGGCGACCAGGTGCTGCTGGCCTCGCTCTTTCAGAACCTGATCGCAAACTCGCTGAAGTTCCGCGGCCAGGAGCCGCCGCGCGTGCACATCGAGGCGCGGCAGGGCGAGGGGGAGTGGGAGATCGGCGTCGCCGACAACGGGATCGGGATCGCGGAGGAGTTCGCCGAGCGCATCTTCCTGATCTTCCAGCGCCTGCACTCCAGGGAGGCCTTCGAAGGCAGCGGCATCGGGCTTGCCATGTGCCGCAAGATCGTCGAGTACCACGGAGGGCGCATCTGGCTCGACACCTCCTACTCGGGGGGAACGCGCTTTCTGTTCACACTGCCAATCGCCAAGGGAGCAACCAAATGAACGCCGATCTGATCTCCGTCCTGCTCGTCGAGGATGACCCGGGGGACGTGCTGCTGATCAGAGAGGCGCTTGCCGACCACAAGGTCGGCAACGTGCTCTCCACGGTCAGCGATGGCGTCGAGGCGATGAAGTTCGTGCGCGGCGAAGGCGAGTACGCGGGCCGCGAGCGCCCCGACCTCGTCCTGCTCGACCTCAACCTGCCCCGCAAGAGCGGCGCCGAGGTGCTGACGGAGATCAAGGGCGACCCGGAGCTGTCAACGATCCCCGTGATCGTGCTCACGACCTCGGAGGCCGAGGAGGACGTGATGCGCTCCTACCGCACCCACGCCAACGCCTACATCACAAAGCCGGTCGACTTCGAGCGCTTCAGGGACATCGTCCACCAGATCGACGACTTCTTCCTCGGCATCGTCAGGCTGCCGTCGCGAGGGTAGGCGACGGCAGCAGGGCGAGGAGGCTAGAATGGGCCGCTCGCGCGGATGTAGCTCAGTTGGCTAGAGCGTCTGCTTGCCATGCAGAAGGTCGAGGGTTCGAGTCCCTTCATCCGCTTGGAGGAAGGCCCTGCTAATCGCGGGGTTTTCTTTTGCTCGGAGGCGAGGCGGCCCGTCAGCTGGGGCCGCGGGTACCACTCGCGGGTACCAAACCGGGGATTCGATGCACGCAAACCGGGGGATTCGATGCACGCGCAGTTGGGGTGGTGCACGTGGTGTTGGTTCTGCGGTCCGACGGTGGGCTGGGCGGCGCGAACCAGCGCCGTATAAACGATTCGTCGCACGCGGATCGGGATTGGCGCACCTATGAGATCGGGGCCCATTTGTCGTGTTCTCTCGTCCTCTCGGAGAGGCGCAGCCGAGCAACGGGCGACGCGCTATCAGAACGGGGTGCGAATCTCGATCAGCGACTCGTACAGCGTGACGTCCATGCTCGCGCCACTGTGGAATTGAGGATCGAGCAGGACGACATCGTGCTGCTCAGCAACTTCGCGCGCCGCGTCGCACCACGTCCGAAACCACTCTTCGAGCTCCGGAATCTCGATCGTGGCGTCTGGTTTGTCGATCGTGATCACGTGCAGTCTGATGGCCCTGGGGTCCAGTCGGCTGCCCTCTTGGATCTGCAGCATGAGCTTGAATAGGCGCTTCTTGACACGCTTGCCGGTGTTCCGCCTGTGGCTTTTCAAGGTCCGGGAGACGAACAAGTGGATGCTCTCCGCCAGGGCTGCCCGCGCCTTGCGCTTGCCCAGCAGGCGTCCGAACGCGATCCTCTCCTCTTCGGAGCCACTGAAGGGGTCGATGGGATCCCGGCCGACGAGTAGGCCCTTCTCTAGCGGCACGCTGAGTCGGAGGTCCGCGACGTACTGCTTTCGCTCGGGAGCCTCAAAAGCCGGGAGGGGATACGCGTAATCGCAGCCCAAGAGCTCGTCGTCCTCGTCACAGAGAACCACCGGAGATACGTCAAACCAAGGTTGCACTGGAACCGGCCGGTCCTCGGCGACATCACACGTCTGGCTCGTGATGATCCCGAACAGCGGCACGTCGTCCGAGTCAACCCGCGAGATGTGCTGGCTCGGGATCAACGTCGCCATCCGCAGCCTCAAGCCGCGTCGGCTCCCAGATCGGGTACACCAGCGACGCCGCGTACGTGATGGGAGGCTTGGCGATGAGATCGCCTTGCTGGAACTTCTCTGCGGCTGCGACGACCTCCGGGGGCCAAGCTCCCTCCTAGCCCCTTGTCGATCACCGTGCCAGTCGCCTGCTCCGTGCGCGGCTTGGTCGCTTCATCCCGGACCGCTCACCCTGGTCACGGACTGGGCTGGCGGCGTTGGGCGGCCACGCAGCATCAAGGCGAGGCTGTGGTGCCTCGCTCGGCGGGAAGATGACGGCGTCAGCCTTGCGCTCGAAGCGGTCGAGCTCGCCCTGTTCGAGCAGCTTCAGCGGGCAAGGGATCCCCGCTTGAGCCACATGATCAGTTCATCGCCAAGCGCGCTGCGCAATGCCGCAACGAGTGCGTGCAGTTGGTATAGCCGCCTAGCTTGCTCGCGCTTGCGGGGAGGTGTACCGAGCTTCCACGAGCGCGTGGCGGTGCCACGGCTCACTTTGACGATGTCTGAGAGCTCTTCGTCAGACATTTCGAGCCAATCGCCCAGGTCCTGGAACGCGTAGTAGGCACGGTGTGGCTTAGGTTGTCGGACTCGTCTTGCCGGCGGACGCACAACGACGACGCCCGTGATCTCGAACAGACTAGTCGAATTGGCCGACCACACGTATTCGTCGTCGCTCACGGTTGCGTAGCCGTGGAATCCCTCAAGGAACGGCGTCTGCTCGAATTTGTACGTGTGGGTCGCTGTGCCGCTCAGGAAGACGCTGCAGGCGTTAGGAGTGCCGTAAGCACTGAGAGTCCCAGACCCCATGAACGCGAACTCGCCCCCATCCTCGCCGCACTCGTGGCATCTGGCGCTGAAATGGAGCAATCCAAAATCGTTAGGCGAGGCGGATCGCCCGGCGCCCCACACGTTGTGCGTCAAGCTACGCCGGAATGCCGTATGACGTTGGGCATTAGCCCACACGACCCCTTCGTTGAACTCCGTCTCGACCGCCGGCCAAGCGTACTCGAACGAGCCGATGTCGACGAACTCTGACGTGGTATCTCCGAGTACGGCATTCATGAGTTCAGCTTGTCAAGCAGGGCCGGCGTCACGACCGACTGGACCAAACGATCGGCCTGTTCCCTGAATGTGCCGACAGTACTCAAGATAGCTGCTGGATCGAACGCCCGCCCTCCTTCCCGGTACAGGTCGGAGTCGACCACGAAGCCCACCTGGCCGTTCTCGTCAGGACCGACCGGGCCAGTGCGTAGGTTGCACACCGCGCCGTCTCCAAGGTCGATCAGCGCCTGCTGGAAGACGACCTGAATGCTGAGCCCGACGCTGGGTGCGCGCAGCGCACCCAGAAACGGTGGCGTGATGTACGGCTCCCATCCGGTAGGGCGGTCGACGCCGTCGACGGCCAACAGATCCACGAACCGCAGACCGAGGCGCTGCTCGAACGACGGCGACACTACTTCCGCGAGAGCATTCAGCGCTGCGGTGAGCCGCTGCACGAAGTCGTCCCAGCCGTCGTAGCTGTTTGACTGCAGCCCCATCTGGCCAGGGAGTAGCGCGAGAGACCATGCGTCGTCTGCGGAGCTCAGCCTCCAGCCACTGATCCGCGACCTGTCCGCGATGGGCCGGCCCTGCCCGATCCCCATCACGACGCGGCTGGCGCCCTCGGCTTCCTCGATCTTCGAGTACGGGCCTCCGGGCCCGCCAAGCTTCTCGTGGAACCTCAGTGCCGTCCCGCCGGCGCCTACGCTCGCCTGCTGCTCATAGCGGACTTGGCAGATCACCATGTCGACCGAGCGCCGAGCTGCGACCCTGCTGTCAGCCTGGGGTAGATCAAGCGTCATAGCGGTTATGTATCGATACGCTACTGCACACTACTTGAACGGACGCAGTCGGGCGTAGATTCGTCGATAATCCTTGCGATCCCCGCGCTTTCCGGCTTCATCGAAGAAACAGCGATCGCTGTACCAAGGCACCACCGTGCATCTAGTCCTTGGCGGAATTGTGAAGGGATGACGCACGGGCGAGCCGCGCGTCAGGAGGACGCAGGAGATCACGGCGCGGGGATGCGGTTGGATGACTGCGGCGCTGTCGCGCAGGGGAACGCGAGACGGGAGGGCCGCTGCTTTGCGTGGCTGCGTAGGCGTCTGTGGCGCAGCGCCAGCGTTTGATGACCAAGCGCTTTACGCTGCCCGCCGCGAGGTGCGCATGGCGTGCAGCTCGCTGTAGGTCAGATCGAGCGCCTGCTCTTCGGTGAGCTCGCTCAGGGCCTGCGCTTCATGCATGGCCTTGCGGCCGAGGTAGGTGCACAGCGCGCGCTCGACTGTCTCGTCGTCAGAGGCGTCGGGCTCATGGCCCTCCGAGTCTGATCCAGCAGACGAGCGTCAATCTGGACTTGGCGAACGGCTGGCCATGTAGCGAGGCTACCAGCGATGACGGGCGTAGAGGTGAGACGCGATGGCCGTTTCCGGTCGGGTATCCAAATGCAGGGCATGCCAAACCATCGTGCGCCAGCTGACTCGACGGCGCTTCGTCCAGCCGCGGCCGTGGCTCTCCATGAGCTGATGACGGCTGAGCAGGTTGCCGCGCTGCTGTTGCTTCCTGTCTCGACCGTCAAGGACTACGCCCGCCTGGGGTGCTGCCTTTGATCAAGCTCGGCAAGCACCGACGGTTCGTGCGATCGCAGATGAAGGCCACGATCGAGGGCCTTGCACGTCGTCGAGGCTGACCATCTGGTCGCCTTGAAGGCAAACGGCCGAGCGTTCGACAATGACGCTTATAGCCTCGCAGAAGGCTACCGAGGCCTCTCGGGCAGCAGCGTGCGCGTGCTGCCATCGGCGTAGGCGAGCACGACTGCGCGGCCTTCATCTGTGGCGTGTCTGATCTCCTGGCCGACGTATGGCTCGTCGGCCTCGATGAACGCGGCCTTTTCGGGATAGGGCGAACGTTCTTCGATCGCCAGCTCGATCGCTTCGCCCATCACCTTCGCGGCGGGGGATTGGGTCCTATTCGTGCTCATCTTGCGCCTGTCGGGTCAGCGCTTGAGCGCGAGCTTGGCGACCGGCACTTGGACGAAGTCGAGCGCCTTGCCGGCCTCACCGGGTATCTCGACCAAGACTGTCTCGCCGTAGCTGCTGACGACTGTTCCGACGGTGCCGGCAGGCCAGCCGTGGACCTCCTCGCGGAGGCTCACCACGTCGTGTTCTGAGATTGCGTGTGCGATGGCCATGTCTTGAGTCTAGGCGTCGATGTAGGCGGAAACAAGGCGTGGAGCGTCCTCTGGCAGGCGGTACTCCCAGGCCGTCGTCGTGATCGCGACCTTCTCGGCGTGATCCTTGATGCCTTGGACGGAGATTAGAACCTCACAGAGCAGACCGTCCGGGGCGTTGTCGCGCACCGCTGCGATCGGCGCGACGAGCACGCCGACGAGCAGCTCCTCGATCAGGTGGTCAATGTCCTCGAGAGTGATGCCAAGAGCGCTGCGGAAGACCCTGGCCTTGTGGCAGCCCGGTGTTCAGGGAGTACCCGCGCAGCTTCTCCTCGATGCCGTAGGCGGCCTCTGCGCGTGGGAGTGCTTGTCCGAGCGTTGGAGGCCAGCTCACGCGACCCTCGCCGATTCGGCAATTGCGCTTGGCATCTCGCTGCCGAAGATCCTGGTGAGCTTCGCGGCATCCTCCGCCGCGGGCCTTGCGTGCAGATAGCGCGCGGTCGTCCGTGGAAGGTTGCGTCTCGCTCGCCAAAAAAGAATGCAAGTCCGCGGAAGCCTCGGAAAAACTCGACAGTCGCACCGAATACAACGCGGAAGACAGCCAGATCGCAAGGATGCTTGGTCCTGAACACGAGGTCAAGCTACCGACCGGGACGGAAGTCAAGGCACGGGCGTTCACGCGCGACTACTACGACGAAGGCGCAGAAGCGGCCGAAGAAAAGAACGAAGAAGAATACAATCTGCTGACCAAGAGCGTCAGCGGCGCGCTGCTCGCAAACGGCGAAGAAAAGGATCTGCGCACGACCCTGACCGGCTACTCGGGCCAGGAAGGCCTGGGTTGGAAGTTGCGGCAGCCGACTTCGACGACCGTCGACCCGGCGGGGCTGGACCTGGTCAGCAGCACGAAGTACAACGCCGAAACTGGAGCCGTCGAAGAAGCGCGTTCGCCGGGAGCGAACGCGGAAACGGTCTCGCCGCCCGTGTTCTCCAGCGTGTTCGGGGAAGCGGGCAGCGGGAATGGCCAGTTCAAAGAAGCCTCGGCGGTGGCGGTGGCGCCGTCGGGGAACATCTGGGTGGACGATCGTGGCGATGGGCGGATCGAGAAGTTCTCGAGCTCTGGCAGCTTCCTTGGGGCCTACGAATCGAAACTCGGGAAATTCAGCGGCTCGTGGGGGATCGCCGTGAGCCGAAGACCGAAGACGTCTTCGTCGCCGACAGCGGCCACAACTGCATCGTCGAGTTCAACGAACGCGGCGAAGAACTGCGCTTGTTCGGGAAGACTGGGGAAGGCGCGTTGAGTGGGCCGACCGGGATCTCGGTGACCGCGACCGGGGAAGTGTGGGTCGCGGACTACAGCGCGAACAAGGTCGAGGAGTTCAGCGAAGAAGGCAAATATCTCGCAAGCGTCGGAGAAGGACACCTCAAAGAACCGGGCGATGTGAGCCTCGACCAGGGCACGTTGTACGTCACGAGCTCCCAGTCGGTGATGATGTTCACCCGCTGGGGCGAATATCTGGGCAGCTTCGGCAGCAAAGGCACCGGCGGCGGCCAGTTCGAAGCGCCTTCGGAAATCGTGGCGAATCCGGGTACGGGCGATCTGTTCGTCGTGGATGGCGGCAACGAACGGGTGGAGGAGTTCAACCCGGCCGGCAAGTTCCTCGCGGAATTCGGGTCCTACGGCAGCAAGAACGGCCAGTTCAAGGGGATCTCCGGCCTCGCGATCAGCTCGGCGGGCACGATGTACACCAGCGAGACGGTCGGAGATAGGGTGCAGAAGTTCTTGCCGCCGGAAGCCGGCGGTGCGCGCGCGGTCTACTCGACGCAGTGGGGCAAGCAGGGCTCGGGCGCCGGCGAATTCCTGTATCCCGCCGAACCAGCGGTTGATGCAAGCGGGAACGTCTGGGTCACCGACAACGAAGCCGACACGATCCAGAAGTTCACAGACCAAGGCAAATACATCGCCACCTACGGCAGCAAAGGCTCGGGCAACGGCCAGTTCCAGGGCCCCACGGGCCTCACGGTCAACCAGAGCACGGGGAATGTGTACGTCGCCGACTGCAGCAACAATCGCATCCAGGAGCTCGGAATCCAAAGGCGAATTCATCCGCGCGTTCGGCTCTGAACAGCTCTCCTGCCCCGGCGCGGTGGCGATCGACAGCAGCGGCAATGTGTGGGTCGCAGACATGGACAAAAACCGGATCGTGGAGTACAGCGCCACCGGCACATATGTCGCCGCCTATGGCAGCAGCGGCTCGGGCAACGGCCAGTTCAACTACCCAACCGACCTGAAGGTGCTCGGCAGCGACGTCTACGTCACCGACACCCACAACGACAGGGTCGAGATCCTGAACACCAAAGGCGAATACGTCGGCCAGATCGGCAGCGAAGGCAACGACGGCGGCCAGTTCGAGAAACCCGAAGGCCTCGCGTTCAACTCCGCAAGCGACCTGTTCGTCCTGGACACCGGCAACAATCGCATCGAGGAGTTCAACCCCGAAGGCCACTTCCTGCAAAGCATCGCAACCCACGGTGTCGGCGAAGGCCAGCTCGATGCCCCTCAAGGCATGGCAGTCACCGCGGCAGGCGACATCTACATCGCGGACGCCGGCAACCACCGCATCGAGAAGTGGGTACCAGACACCCAGGCCGTCCACGACACCAAGACCATCTACTACACCGTGGCGGCCAACAGCGAACACAAAGAATGCGGCGAACACCCCGAGTGGGCGAACCTTCCCTGCCGCACGGAATCCGGGGCGCAGCCCACCGACGTGGGCGAAAAACAGCCGAGTCTTCCCGTCGCGACGGCGACCTACAACCTGTGGGACGAGGTGGAAGTCGCCAAGGAAGAATTCGGGACGGGCTCAAAAGCAGTTGCGCGCGAAAAGATCCAGACCTACAACGCGGCCGGTCGCGCAGTGACAAGCGAAGAGAAGGAGACCTCCGCGGGCGAAGAAAAAGTCGATACGTCGTTGCCGAAGGTGACCAACGAATACAACGCGGAAACGGGCGCCCTCGAAAAGCAGAGCGCGACGATCAAAAGCGAAGCCAAGACCATCACGGCCAAGGACAACACGCTCGGACAACTCGTCGAATACAAGGACGCCTCCGGCAACATCGCGAAATACGCCTACGAAGAAGGCGGCGACGCCCGGCTGCAGGAACTCAGCGAAGGCAAGGGCGAAGAAGCCACAGGCAAACAGACCTACACCTACGACGCCACCACTGGCTTCATGACCAAGCTGGTGGACTCCGCCGCCGGCACCTTCACGGCCTCCTATGATCTCGAAGGCAAGATGACCAGCGAGATCTACCCCAACGGCATGTGCGCAAACACCGGCTACAACTCGGCAGGTATGGCCACGAGCATCAGCTACATAAAGACCCGCAACTGCTCGGAAACCGGCGCGCCGGTGTGGTTCAGCGACAGCGTCGCGCCGGGCATCCACGGCGAAACGCTTGCCCAGGAAAGTACGCTCGCCAAGGAGAGCTACGCCTACGACACGGCCGGCCGACTGACCGAAGCGCAGGAAACGCCAGCCGGAAAGGGCTGCACGACCAGGCTCTACGCTTATGACGAAGAATCAAACCGTCTGAGCCTGACCACGAGGGAACCGGCCACGGAAGGCAAATGCGCAAGCGAAGGCGGCGCCGTCCAGCGGCACGTCTACGATGAAGCCAACAGGCTCACCGACGAAGGCGTCGAATACGAAGCGCTCGGGAATGCCACCAAGCTGCCGGCCGCCGACGCGGGCGAACACGAAATCAAGAGCACCTACTATCTCGATGGCCAGGTGTACACTCAGGAACAGAACAAGATCCTTGACACCGATATCTACGACCCCGCTGGCCGCGCGATGGAAACAAGCTCGGAAAACACTGAAAGCAAAGCAAAGACCACGACCATCTCGCACTACGCTGGCCCAGGCGAAGCGGTGACCTGGACGAGCGAAGGCGCAGAAAAATGGTCGCGCAACATCGCCGGCATCGGCAGCGGCTTGCAGGCGACCGAGGCATCCACCAAAGTCATCACATTGCAGCTCGCGGATCTGCAGGGCAACATCATCGCGACCGCATCGGACTACGAATCCGAAACCAAACTCCAATCCACTTACAACAGCACCGAATTCGGGGTTCCCAACGAAGATAAAACACCGCCGAAGTACGCGTGGCTTGGCGCTGGCGGGTTGGCCAGCGAAACGGCGTTCGGGACCGGCATAGCGACCCAGGGCGGCGCGTCCTACATACCCCAAGTTGCACGTGACCTCCAGACAGCCCCAGTCGTGCCGCCAGGAGCCTTCCCCAACGGCATCGGCGGAGGGACACAGCTCATGGCCATGATCTCCTCGGCGGAACTGGCCTCCACGCAAGCCGTTGCCACGCAAATTCTCGCCGAAGCTGGAGCCTCACGACAAGCAGCAAGACAACGAGAAGCAGAAGAAGCCGCGGCACGGTCCACAGAAGAATGGGGCGAAGAAGAAGGGCAAGATGGGACGACCGTTACTGCAACTACTTCGTTTGGTGTGGCAACTGGCGGCGAGCCCGTCGCTCGCGCGGCATTCATCTACCGGTGGACAGTCGAACCGTGGGTAGCGGGCGCGTTGGGGTGGACAATCTCTACCAGCAAAAAACTGCAAGGTGATGATCTGATTGGAGGTGCGGTTCATATCCCCAGCTTCATCATCCAGGCCGTAACCGACGCAGCCAATCATAAAATGGCCGGCAAACTAGATAAATTCGCCGAGGATCTAATGGTTGCAGGTGCAGACGCAGACAGTCTTGTAACCATCGTCATTCGTGGTACCTGGAGACTTTTTGAAACCGAGGTACTATATGAGACCGATACAGGATAGCTCGACAGACGCCTAGGCAGACGGAGGAGTTGGCGAGTGGCATCAAATTTTGTGAGCAATGTGTGGTTGCGGTGCAAAACCGTGATCGCTGATCTCATGAAGGCAAGGCAACGCGATACGCGGATGGTATTGCGCGCAGCAATGCGTGAGGCCCATTCGCAGAGAGATGATGACGATGCCGCGGATATGTTGCGCACGGTTGTCTCGGGACGGCGGCGTGGCGCTGAGGCCGGGCTGGCCTTTCTCGCGCCTAGGCGCCATGAATTTGACCGCGATCGAGCGTATCGACTCTTGGAGGCTGTGATCTCGGGCGCAGTCGTAAAATCGATTGATTTAGATCGACGGGAGCTGTTTGCAAGGGAAGAGCGGTTGGGTCGTATGCCGTTGGCTATGGCATTTGAGGAGCTGTGTGGCCTACAGCCAGGCTTGCGAGAACTCAAGCATGACGCGGAATCCGCGCGGGCTACACATGCGACGGTAAGGCCAGGGGCCTTTGACTTTGCTCTGGAGACTCGGCTAACGATTCTGGTAGGCCCTAGCGCCCAACATGCGGATGAGTTGGTCCGTTCTACCCTGGCGGCGTCGCTCGTGCCACAGTATCTAATGATGATCGCCGGTGATCATCAATATGGCGAGCCTCGCACGCCATATTTCGAGGCGCCACGCCGGTTCGTTAAGTTGAAAAGCTGATCAGGTGATCGTGTTTGGAACCGGAGCAAGGTGGCGAAGAAGAAGTCATCGGCTCAATCGTGTTCACACTCGCGAGCGGAGGCCCTCATGTTCCAGCGAGCAAAGGTCGCGGACGCCGCATCCAGCTTGCTGGCGTCTCCGACGGCTGTTGCGAAATCGGGCCGGGGTACCATTTCCCATGTTGATTTCTCCGAGGCGCAACAGGTTCCCGTCGCTGGCGGGCAAACCGTGTGGGTGGTACCCGGCGGTGGCTATGTGTGCTTCATCCAGCCGGAACCGGGCAGCGGCTACGCGGGTGCGTGTCAGACCGAAGAACGTGTTATCCAGGAAAGCGCGTTGCTGTCGATGAATAGGGCGACAGACGGCGAAGAAGCCGTTTACGGCTTGGGTCCAAACGGCGATTTGGTCGCCATGATTGAATTCGCCAACGGAACCAAGACGACGGCCCATATGCGGGACAACGTCTACTCGTATGTCGGGCATGGTGGCGTTGTCGGCGTCACGCGGGTCTGTTCGGATCTTTGTGTATTTGGCGTGATCTGAGGCTCGCAGTGGGCGGGCCGTGAAGGAGGATCGTGTCGATGAGCAATGAGGTGGTAGCGGAGCCGGTTGACGGCGAAGAGGAGGCCGGAGCGCCATCTGCGGCGTTTGACGGCGATGGGCTGCGTTCTTGGGCGGAAGCTCTGGTGGATCGCGCTCGCAGCGAGGGCGTCTCGCTGACCGGCGAGGGCGGCCTGTTGACGTCGATGGTTCGCGAGGTGCTGCAGACCGGCCTGGATGTCGAGATGGCCGATCATCTCGGCTGTGAGCCCTATGAGTCTGTCGGGCGCGGGTCGGGGACAGCCGTAATGGCGCCTACCCGAAGACGGTCAGGACCGATGTCGGGCCGGTGCAGCTGCGGATGCCGAGGGACCGTCAGGGCACGTTTGATCCGGTCACGGTGCTGAAGCATGTGCGGCGTCTGGAGGGGCTTGGGGCGAACGTGATCAGCCTCTACGCGAAGGGTTTGACTACGGGGGAGATCCAGGCGCATCTGGCTGAGATCTATGACACCGAGGTCTCCAGGGAGACGATCTGGCAAGATCACCGACCAGGTTCTGCCGGACATGGTTGCCTGGCAGAGCCGGCCGCTGGACCGGGTTTACCCGGTGTTGTTGATCGATGCGATCGTTGTGAAGGTCCGCGATAGCCAGGTCGCTAACCGGCCGGTTTATGTCGCGATCGGCGTGAACCTCGACGGCGAACGAGACGTTCTTGGCCTATGGCTCGGGCCGGCTGGTGGTGAGGGCGCCAAGCAGTGGATGAGCATGCTCACCGAGCTCCGCAATCGCGGGATCGCTGATGCGCTGATCGTCTGCTGCGACGGCCTGAAGGGGCTCCCTGAAGCAATTCGCGTGACGTGGCCCCAAGCGACAGTCCAGACCTGCGTGGTGCATCTCGTGCGCAACAGCTTGCGCTACGCCTCAAAGAAGTACTGGGGGCAGATCGCTAAAAGCCTCAGAGAGATCTACACCGCCCCGACCGTTGAGGCTGCTGAAGCACGCTTCCAGGACTTCGCGCAGGAGTGGCGGCCGCTCTATCCGGCGATGATCGCCTCCTGGGAGAACGCGTGGGAGGAGTTCGTGCCGTTCCTCGAGTTCCCCGTCGAGCTCAGGCGGATCGTCTACACCACAAACGCGACCTGGTCGCTGAATGCGCGTTTTCGCAGGGCCGTCCGGCACCGCGGGCATTTCCCCAACGAGCAAGCCGCGATGAAGGTGCTCTACCTCCTCGCGACAGCCCGCCGGCCCAACCGCGAGAACCTGACCGGCAAGATCAGCAACTGGAAGCAAGCACTGAATATCCTGACCATCCACTACGGCGACAGGCTCGCCACCACCAGCTAAGGACAGCCACCACCAACAAGGCCATTTACACAAAGAAACTGACAGTCCCCGATGCTGACCTCTGCGACCTGCAGGCCGCGATTGAGCGCACAGGTCGTTAGCCGGACAGAGCGCCGAGACTTGCCAAGGCCGAGAATGTGATGGCCGCTTTGCATGGCGTAGGGTCATTAACGATGTGGAAAGCACACGAAACAACGGCGATGGAGTGCCACTCGGCCCGGCTGCTTGCCAGCAAGCATCGAGCATCGCCCTCGAAGAACTGATGACGGCTGAGCAGGTCGCGGCGCTGTTGGTGCTTCCGGTCTCGACGGTGAATGACTACGCCCGCCGTGGGGTGCTGCCTTCGATCAAGCTCGGCAAGCATCGGCGGTTCGTGCGCTCGCAGATGGAGGCGACGATCGAGGGCCTTGCGCGTCGTCGAGGCTGAATCTTGCCGTCATGAGGCATCGAACGGCCAAGCGTTTCGGCAACGGCGACCGCCAGGCTAACGGGGCGCCTCAGGCAGCAACGTGCGTGTGCTGCCGTTGGCGTAGGCGAGCACGACGGCGCGGCCTTCGTCTGCGGCGCGTCTGATTTGCTCGCCGGCATAGGGCTCGTCGTCGTCGATGAACGTGGCCTTTTCGGGATAGGGTGAGCGTTCTTCGATCGCTAGCTTGATCGCTTCGTCCATCACCTTCGCGGCAGGGGATTGGGTCCTATCCGTGCTCATCGAGCGCCTCGGCGCTTGAGTGTGAGCTTGGCGACTGGCACTTGAACGAAGTCGAGTGCCTTGCCGGCCTCGCCGGCGATCTCGACGAGGACAGTCTCGCCGTAGTCGCTGACGACTGTCCCGATGGTGCCCGCGGGCCAGCCATGGACCTCCTCGCGGAGGCTCACGACGTCATGTTCTGAGATTGCGTGTGCTACGGCCATGTGTTGAGTCTAGGGGTCGATGTAGGCGGAAACAAGACGTGGGGCGTCCTCCGACGAGCGGTACTCCCAGACCGTCGTCGTAATCGCGAAGTCGAGGGCAGCATCGTTGATGCCTTGCACGGAGATCAGAACCTCGCAGAGCAGGCCGTGTGGAGGGTTGTCGCGTACCGCCGTGATCGGCGTGGCGAGGACGCCGTCGAGTAGCTGCTCGACGAGGTGGTCGATGTCGTCGAGTGTGATGCCGAGCGCGCTGCGGAAGACCCTCGCCTTATGGGAGCCCACTTCATGTTCCGTGTTCAGGGAGTACCGGCGTAGCTTCTCCTCGACGCCATGCGCGGCATGTGCGCGTGGAAGCGCTTCTCCGATCGTTGGAGGCCAGCTCACGCAACCCTCGTCTGCTCAGCGGTGATCGCGCTTGGTAGATCGCTGCCGAAGATCTTCGTGAGCTTCGCGGCATCCTCCGCGGCGGGCCTTGCGTGCAGGTAGCGCGCGGTCGTCCGCGAGTCGGCGTGGCCCATCATGGCCTGCACGTTGACGAGGTCGAAGCCCCTTGCTGCGCGGGTGCCGAACGTGTGTCGAAGGTCGTGGACGCGCAGCGAGGGCATATCAGGATCGTGCTCGATCGCGGTGTCGCGGGCCGCCTTGTAGCGTCGCCGCAGCGCGGATGCGTCGAGGTGTTCGCCTGTGCGCGAGCAGAACACGAGATCGCCAGGATTTGTGAACATCGAGCGTTGTGAGAGGCGGGCAAGTGCCTGGGCCGGCTGGTCGGCAAGCGGCACGCTGCGCCCTCGTCTGCCCTTCGGGCTGTCCTCGTAGCCGAGCACGTAGTTGCGCTGGACGTGCAGGCGCTGGGCATCCCACATCACATGTCGCCAGCGCAGCGCGAGGCACTCGCCCATCCGCAGGCCGCAGAAGGCGGCAACGAGGATGAGGCAGGCGTCCTGCTCGTCCTTGAGGCGGCGAGCCTCGATCTCGGCCGCCGAGAGCTTGAGCTTGCTGTCGCGGTGCGCTCCCATCCTCGCCGCTGTCGCGATCGCCTCGATCTCGGCAGGGGTATAGGTGGCGATCTCTGCAGGGTCGCATTCCCGGCGCTTCTCGGTGCGCGCGGCCGGGTTCTCAGCCAGCCCGAAGGTGTCCTCTCGGCAGGCATGGCCGTAGATGCTGCAGAGGAGCTGCCGGTGCTGGTTGACTGAACGAGGGGAGAGCAGGGGATCGTGGTCCAGCTCTTGTAGCCAGGAGCCGATCTCGCGGGTGCTGATCGACGCGGCGGGTCGTCCGCCGAAGCGGACCATGATGCGTGCCCTCGGCGGTCGTCCGCGCCTCTTGGGCGCTGCCTCCGGGCGCAGCAGCATTGTTCGGTAATGGTTGAGAGTGGTGCGCTTGATCCCAACGACGCTGATTCTGTGGGCAAGCCAAGCTTCGGCGATCTCGTCGAAGCTCACGACGCTGGTCTGCTCGTGCGCTCGCTGCTCCTGCTTCCGGGCCTGCTCGGCGGCGTGGTCAGCGAGCACGCTTGGGATAAGAGCGAGGGCGGCGTCTTCGCTGAGATGTCCCTCGGGAAGACGTCCGCGTCGCTTGACCCAGCCAGGGTGACGAGTGCGCCGGCGCTTGCCGGCGCGATCCTGGTCGCCGTGCTCGATCCAGGCCGGCCCAAGGCGTCGCTTCACCTGCTCGCCGTCCTCGCGCCACTTGGCGTAGTAGACGGGTCCGGCGTCTCGCTCGACTACGAGCAGGGTGGCGGTTTGCTGTCTGGGCATTGAAGGCTCCTCGGCGCAGTGGCCGAGACAGAAAGCCTACAGCGCTACGGGGACGTTTCGCGAGTACAAAAGTTCGCGGGTACCACCGTGGGTACCAAGCCAACCTCACGGACCCCATCATAACAGCCCTTTAGACAAGCCATTTTCTAGCACCTAGCGGAAATCGACAGTGTTACTTCTGCTTGCCATGCAGAAGGTCGAGGGTTCGAGTCCCTTCATCCGCTTCTAGGAAAGCCCTGCTGGTCGCGGGGTTTTCAGCAGTCGTACCGTCGCGATCCGTCCGTAGGATCGAGTCCATGAGCACGATTGCTGCCGAGACTTCGCGCGATGGCTATGCGCTTGCCTACCACGAGGCACGGATGGGATTGGAGGATCAGGAGAAGTCAGTCGTCGAGCTGCGGGCGCGCGCTGGCGCGCTGATCGCTGCCGCGGCCATCACGACGTCTTTCTTCGGCGGCCAGACGCTTGTAAAGCACGAGATCAGCGCTGCGGCTTGGATCGCGATCGGATGCTTCGTGTTTCTCGGCTTCGCGGTGCTGCTGGTGCTGTGGCCGCGTCGGGACTGGGAGTTCTCATTGGCGCCAGACCAGTTCATCGCCACGTATCTCGAGCCAGCAGAGGGGGAGCCACTCGCGCTTCATCTGATTGAACGTGACCTTGCCTTGCACATGGGTCGCAGCGCGGAGCTGAATCGCCGCCAGCTCAGGACGCTGATGGGGGTCTTTCGCATCGGTGCGGTGCTGCTGGTGGTCGAGGTTCTGGCATGGGTGGTTGCCCTCGTGGTCCAGCGATAGACTGATGGCGATGTCTGGCAAGCCGACTCCGCAGCCGTCCCCTGCGCCCCCACGCCCTGAGCCTGTGCGTCCCAGCCCGATGGTGGGGGAGACGCGCGGGAGCAACCCGGGGCGTTAGCCCACGCGGCAATCGCAGCGCCTCGGTAGGCGCTTGGGCGCCTTGCGCCAGTTCCCCTCCGGGAACCTCAAGTCATGCACCCTCGCTGTCGCAGCAAGCTCAGCGGGATTCGCCGAGGCCTCATCCAGCGGCCTCACCGTGATCCAGTGATCCCCCACCGGACAGCGCTGGTAGCGCACCCTGCCGAGCCGCAACGCCTTCGGCGATCCGAGCGGAACCCAGATCGTCGTGAAGAGATGGCCATCCCGGCAGCGCACGGGCCGCTCAAAGCGCGCGAACGTCGCGCCTCTAGATCCCGCCGATCTTGTCCGGCGGCCAGTAGGTGGCGAATGCTTCGCCGATGATCCAGGAGGTCGGGATCGGGCCCCAGAAGCGGCTGTCCTCCGAGTTACCGCGGTTGTCGCCCATCATGAACCAGTGTCCGGGTGGGATCTTGATCGGGGTGGGGAAGTTGCACTCCGAGCTTTCGCCGCATTCCCGGATGTATGAGTCTTTCTCGCGCTTGCCGTTGAGGTAGACGTGGCCTTCCTTGATGTAGATCGTGTCTCCGGGACCGGCCACGACGCGCTTTATGAAGGTGACGCTCGACTCCTTCTGGACCGCCTGGGAGCAAGCAGCTCCGCCGGGGGTGACGGAGTGGGGGACGGGGCCGCAGATGCCGTGTTCGGCGCCTTCGGGGGGGTGGAAGACGACGATCTCGCCGATTTTCGGTTCGCTGAAGTGGGTGCCGATGCGGTTGACGAGGATGCGCTGGCCGATCGAGAGCGTCGGTTCCATCGAGCCGCTCGGGATCTTGTAGGGCTTGACCACGAACGCCTGGATCAGGAAGGCGAGCCCGACTGCCACGGCGATGATCGCGACCAGCTCGATCAGCGAACTGCCGCGCGACTTGCCTGGCTTTTCGGCCTTCTGCTCCGACGTTGTCCTCAGGGGCATCTGCGGTCTTCTCCTCGGCTCTTTTGCTGGGCGGCTGGCTGCAGCATAGGTGCCCGGCCGCGCTGGCCGAGCAGGTTGGAGAGGTGGAGCGGCTCGATCGCGCACAGCGGACTCTGCGCGCTCGGGATCGTCGCGTGGTGAGCCGCGAGGCTTGGCCCGGGCGAGTCGACGGCCGCCCACACTGTCGCAGTGCCCATCGCCATCGCGGCGATCCAGGACACCCACAGGGCGGTGAGGCGGCGCTCGAGGATGCGAGGTCTCCTGCAGACCTCGTTGAACTGCGCTGCCATGCGGCGGGCGTCTCCGAATCTCGCGACCGCCTCCTGCGCCGCCGCGTCAGGCTCGGCGAGGCCTGCTCTTTGTAGATCCATCCGCCGTTGGCAGAGGTGGGCCTCGACCTCGGCGAGGATGCGACGGCGGCGCGGTCCGCGTGCGCGCAGGTGCGCCTTCAGCTCCTTCAGATAGACGACGATCGGGTCCTCGGGGCTCATCGGCCGGCCTCGGGCGCCGGCGAGAGCACGGCGTCGATTGCCCTGCTGAAGCGGCGCCAGCTCTCCAGGCGCTCCCCGGCGGCCTGGCGCCCCTGCTTTGAGAGTGCGTACACGCGCCGGCGCCTGCCCTCGACGACCTCCCAGCTACTCGAGAGCAACCCTGAGCTCTCCAGACGGTGAAGCGCGGGATAGATCGTGCCCTCGGCGAGATCGAACTCGCCGCCGCTGCGCCTGCGCAGCTCCTCGCCGAGGCCATAGCCGTGCAGGGGTGAGACCTGCAGGACCGCGAGCAGCATCGCGTCCAAATGTCCCTGAAGCTCACTCTGCGCCATACCTAGACAGATTATGCCTAGACTGTCGAAGTGTCAAGCGACATGGTGCGCGCGTTTGGTGGGCAAGGTTCCTGGGAAGCGTTCAAGTCAAGATGAGCGAGGACTCTGATAGCGCCGGCGAGCAGGCGCCACAGTCTCAATGGAACGTCGCCGACTGGCAAGGCAAGCTGCTGATCGACTGCGACGGCGAGAAGCTCGGCAGGCTGCAGGACGTCTACGTCGACGTCGAGAACGACGAGCCGCAGTTCGCGACGGTCAAGGAAGGGCTGATAGACAGGCACCTCACCTTCGTGCCGCTGCGCGGCGTCCAGATTGGCCCAGACGCGCTTCAGCTCCCCATCGCCAAGCGCGATATGCGCTCGGCGCCCAACATCGCGCTGCAGGGCGGTGAGCTCTCGCAGGAGGACGAGTCCGCGCTCTATCACCACTACGAGCTGAACTACACCCCGATCGAGACCTCTAGCAAACGCCGTCTGGCCCGCCGCTGAGGCAGGGCGGGCGCAGGGCCTGCGCCATCGGCCGATGTTTCCTTTCGCGCGGTGGCACCTTCAGCTGGCGGCGCAGGCGGCCTCACAGGCGGTCCAGTCTCACGCGCGCCCTAGCTCGAGCGCCCGGGCGATATGAGCGGCGCCGATTCGTGTCCTGCCGTCGAGGTCGGCGATCGTGCGGGCGAGTCGCAGCAACCTGTCGGTGCCGCGCGTGCTCAACCGGCCGCCGGTGCAGGCGGCATCGAGCAGCCGCTGCCCGCCGGGGTCGGGGGTGGCGTGGCGGATCAGCGCCGCCGCGTCCAGCTCGGCGTTCAGTTGGGCAGGTCGGCCCTGTGCGCGGCGCGCCTGGATCTCGCGCGCCGCGAGCACCCGCTCGCGCGCGTGGCGGGAGCTCGTGTGTGCCCTCGCCTCGTGGGTGCCATGCGCCCCGGCCGGCAGATCGATATGCAGATCTATGCGATCGAGCAGTGGCCTGCTCAGGCGCTGGCGATGCCTTGCGAGGTCGGCCTTCCCGCAGCGGCAGGCATCGCCCTCTCCGCCATGTCCGCAGGGGCATGGGATCGCGGTCGCAAGCAGCATGAAGCGGGCGGGGTGGACCGCACAGCGGTGGGCCCGTGCGATGCTCACGCGGCCGTCCTCGAGTGGCTGGCGCAGCGCATCCAGGGCTGGGCGCTGGAACTCTGAGAGCTCGTCCAGGAAGAGCACGCCCCTGTGGGCGAGTGCCACCTCGCCCGCGCTCTCGCCTCGCGCCCCGCCGATCAGCCCGGCGACGGTGATCGAGTGGTGTGGACAGCGAAAGGGGCGCCTTGAGACTAGACGGGCCTCGGGTAGCGCGCCGAGGATGCTGTGGATGCGCGTCACCTCCATTGCCTCCTCGCGCCGCAGCGGCGGCAGGATCGACGGCAGGCGCTTTGCGAGCATCGTCTTCCCGCTGCCCGGCGGGCCGCTGATCAGCGCGTTGTGCCCGCCCGCCGCGGCAAGCACGAGCGATTCCACGGCCTCTTGCTGGCCACGAATCTCACGCAGATCAGGCTCGTGCGCCGTGGCACCGGCCGGGTGTGCTGGCGGCGATGGCGCGGCCTCGCAGGCGCCGCCTTCCAGTATCCGCAGCGCGGCGGAGAGGCTGCTCGCGGGAGCTACGGCGAGGCCGGGAACGAGGAACGCCTCCGTCGCCGCCTCTGGCGCGAGCAGTATGCGCGCAAGGCCGGCTTCTCGGCTTGCCTGCGCGATCGCGAGCGTGCCGCGGCTCGCGCGCAGCCTGCCATCCAGCGCAAGCTCGCCAAGCAGCGCGGTGGATGTGAGCGCCTGGGCTTGAAGCTGGCCGCTCGCGGCGAGGATCGCGCACGCGATCGCAAGGTCGAGCCCGGGGCTGGACTTCGGCAGGTCGCCCGGAGCGAGGTTCGCGGTGATCCGGCGCGAGGGCATCTGCAGTCCCGAGTTGACGATGGCCGCCTGCACGCGCTCGCGCGCCTCCCTGACCGCGGCGCCCGCCAGCCCGACGATCGCAAAGCTCGGCAGCCCGGGCCGGATGTCGACCTCGACGCCGACGGCGCGTACGTGCAGGCCGTCGATCGTGAAGGTGCAGGCCCTTGCGTGCATCGGGCGAGCCTAGGGTCCGCTTGGGATGTTTTAGAAGGTCTTTCAAATAGGCGGTGCGGTCGGGGGGTGCCTGGACCAAGCTGGGCGACGCGGGACGGCGTGGCGCGTGCCGGTGGCACGTGCAAGCCGGCACGCGGCGACCCAGCGCCGTGTCCAGGTGCCCATCCGGACGTGACGATCTCTTTGAGAGACCTTCTTAGGGGCCGCCTTTGAGGGCGGCCTGCGCGGGGTTGCGCGGCGGTCGATCCAGGCGCGGTCCGCAATGGCCGCGCCTGGGGAGGAACCGGTCAGAGACCGGCTGGGTGCCTGACCACGAAGCCCGCGGTCGAGGCCATCGTGTCCGACCACCGGTTGCCGGTTTCGGCCAGCGCCGACTGTGTCGAGCGGCGGCCGTCGATTGTCATCCACGCATGTTCTGCGTTTGCGTAGATCGTGATGTAGCGGCCCGGGCCCGGTTCGCCGAAGGACTCGAGGCCGGTCGAGTCCTCGGGCGCGCTCAGTAGGCCGCCGCCGTGCAGAGCGTAGGAGACCGATCCCGAGCAGTCGTATCCGGAGGACTCGAAGGAGCCATGGCCGCCGCCCCACACATAGGGCCTGGTCGCGATTTCGTTTGCGGCCGCGACCACGCGGTCGACGATCGCTTCCGCGGAGGAACTGGAGCCCGTCCCGCCGGTGGACCCGCCGGTCGCCGCGGTGGCCCTGTGCGGCAGCGCCCACGCCGGCGGATGCAGTTCCTTCATGCCGTGGTAGCCGAGCGCGCCCCAGGTCTCCGGGCCGACGACTCCGTCCACTTCAAGGCCGTGCTCGGACTGGAAGCGCTTGATCGCGGCCTCGGTTTCGGGGCCGAATTCGCCATCGACGGAGACGTGGAGAGCGGCCTGCAGCGTCCTCACGTAATTGACCGCATGAGGGGCGGGTGCGCCGGGCGTGGCCGCCACGCCGCCGTTGCTGTCTGCGACCCTGGCGCGGCCGCCGGCGCTTGCCGCGGTCGCGACGGTCGAGACATGGGCGCCCGGCGTGCCCTTCGCCTTCGGCTGCGGCAGCGCGGAGGGGGGAGGTGTGAGCAGCGCCTTGCCGTGCTGGCCAAGCGCCCCCCATGTCTGCGGTCCGACGATGCCATCCACGTGCAGGCCGTGCTCGGCCTGGAAGTGACGGATCGCGGCCTCGGTTTCGGGGCCGAATTCGCCATCGACGGAGACGTGCAGAGCCTCCTGGGCGCTCTTTACGTCGGAGATGACTTCCGTTTCGCCGGTGACCTCTTCGTGGACCTTGTTGGAGGCGATGACAGCCGGCTCGCCGTCGGCCAGCGCGACTTTGGTCTTCGGCCCGACGACGTTGTCGACGGTCAGGTTGCGGCTGGCCTGGAAGGTGCGAACGGCCGTTTCGGTTTCCGGGCCGTAGATGCCGTCGACCTTGATGTGCAGTGCCTGCTGGAGCAGGCGGACCTGGCGCCCGGTGCTGCCCGTGGTGAGCACGATTTCGTGTTTGGTGGTCGTGGTGGGGGTTGGCCCAGGGGAGGTCGGCATCGTGCCCTGGCTGCCCGCGTTGGCATCGCCAAGCGAGGCCGCCGGGCCGGCGCTCAGCGCGACGAGGGTGCCAAGCGATATGCGGCGAACGCGCGACTTGGTGGGAACGAACAGCAGCTGCGCGGCGCGGCGCCGGGCGCGCGAGCGCCCGAGTGAAAGCTCCCATGGCTCGGTTTCGGCGAGGTCCCTCGGGGTCGGTTGAGCGCGCGAGACGAGCGGCTGGCGGCGCGTGCCTGCGAAGACCGCGGTGCCGCGGGCGTGGGAGAGCGCACCGGAACCCTGGCGCCGGGCGCGGGCCGGCGCCTGCACCTGGTTTGGGCCGGCAGCGGCATGGGCATCCTGCCTGCGCGCAGCGGAGGTGCTCGATCCGCCCGGCTCCTTGGCGCCTGTGCTCCCACGCCGTGCGCGCGAGCGTGTGAGCGAAGCCTGCCACAGCTCGGCGGCAGCGAGATCACGCGTCGTTCCCGACATCTGTAGGTGCGTCCTTTCGGTGTTGCAGGGCGCCTACGGGGTTAGCTGTCGGGCTCGCGTACTTACGCTACGCCACAATCCTTGTGGCGATTCGCCCCCGTGACCTTCTCTCGGTCACATTGGGTCCCCCGCTCCACTGCCCCGTGGGGCGGTGGATTCGGCACGAACGCGGGGCAAGGTATCAGGTCCCGCTGCAATATGCATCCCATTGGAGGAATGCAAGATCTCTTGCCGACGCTCATGCAAACGCGCTCCGTGCGACCGTCTCGAACATAGCGCAGACATGCGTCTACGTGGATCATCGGGCGGGCCTCCACACTTGGGGTGCGCCTGCCGCTGTGCGAAGGTGGCATGAGAGATGAGCGAGCGTGAGCCCTTCTCTATGCATCTGCAGCGCCCTCTCGCAAAGGGCCGCATGCCCCGCGGCGCACTCACCGGCGCGGCGGGCGGCGCGGCCTGCGGAGACATCATCCGCATCTCGCTCGCCTTGGACGAGCGCGATCCGCTGCGGCGCGATCCTCGACGTGGGCTTCGACGCAAGCGGCTGCGGCGCGACGCTCGCGGCCGGCTCTGCAACCGTCGCACTGGTGCGCGGGCGCGCAGCTGCTCGAGACGCCGCACGCATCGGTGCGCAGGAGATCGCTGCAGAGCTCGGCGGGCTCTCGCCCTCGCAAGCGCCACGCCGCAGAGCTTGCCGGCGACGCGCTCCATCGCGCGCTCGGTGCGGCGGCGCGCGAGGCACGCCTCGCAGCAGTTCCGAGGCCGGATGCTCGTGGCGATGAGCGGCGGCGTCGACAGTGCCGTCGCCGCGCACCTCAGCTGTGCGCAGCAGCGGGAAGCGGTCGCCGTGACGCTCGAGCTGTGGGCGGACCCGGAGAACGACGGCGAGCGCAGCTGCTGCTCGGCCCAGGCCGTGCGCGGCGCGCGCGCCCTCGCGCACAGCCTCGGCATGCCCGCACTTCTCGCTCGACCTGCGCGCGGAGTTCCGGGCCGGCGTGGTCGAGCCCTGGCTTGCCGAGCACGCCGCGCGGGCTCACGCCCATACCCCTGCGTGCGCTGCAACGGCAACGTGCGCCTGGACGGCATGCTCGAACTCGCTGCGCGGCTTGGCGCGCAGACGCCTTGCGACCGGCCACTACGCGCGCCTCGTCCGGGAGCCGACAGCGAGCTCCCGCTGCTACGCGGGCGCGCGACCGCGCGAAGGACCAGAGCTACGTGCTTGCCGCGCTCGTCGCGCGACGTCGCTTGCGCGTCTGCGCTTCCCGCTCGGCGAGCTCTGCAAGGACGAGGTCCGCGGCCCGCGCGCGCAGCCGGCCTCGCTGTCAGCCGCAAGGCGCCGACTCCCAGGACCTCTGCTTCCTCGCCGGCACCGGGAGCCAGCCGGCGTTCCTCGCGCGGCACGGCGGCCTCGGAGACGCCGCAGGGCGCGATCCTCGACCAGCAGGGCGCCGGCTCGGCGAGCCACGCGCGGCGCGCACGGCTTCACGGTCGGGCAGCGCCGCGGCCTCGGGATCGGCGGGCGGCAGAGCCCCTGTACGTGCTCGCGACCGACGCGGCCCGAACACGGTCACGGTCGGGCCGCGCGACAGCGCTTGCCACCTCGGGCAGCTCGATTCGCGACGTCAGTGCTGCACAGCGGCGGCGAGCGCGTCGACGCGGTCGAGATCCGCTACACGCGGGCAGCCGATCGCGTGCGCACTGAGCGGCGACGCCCGGCCCGGCGGCACCCGCGAGCGCCTGCAGCGTCGCGCTCGACGCGCCCGTGCATCGCACCGCGGCCGGCCAGCTCGCCTGCCTGTACGGCGGCGAGGTCGTCGTCGGGCACGGCACGATCACCACGGCTTGAGCGCGCTCACCCTGAGATCGCCTCCGACGATGACCATAAGGCGGCCAAAGGAGCGCGCATGACCCGCGCATGATGACCTCCGACGAGATCCGCGAGAGCTACCTGGCCTTCTTCGAGGAGCGCGGTCACCTGCGCATTCCCTCGGCCTCGCTCGTGCCCTCCGCGCACGATCCCTCGGCGCTGCTGACGGTCGCGGGAATGCACCCGCTGAAGCCCTACTTCCTTGGCGAAGAGCTCCCGCCGGCGCCGCGCCTGACCGAGCTGCCAGAAGAGCTTTCGCACGGTCGACATCGACAACGTCGGGAACACGAACCGGCATCTCACCTTCTTCGAGATGCTCGGCAACTTCTCGTTCGGCGACTACTTCAAGCGCGAGGCGATCGCCTTCGCATGGGAGCTCTCGCGCGAGGTCTTCGGCCTCGCTGCCGAGGCCATCTGGGTGACGGTCTTCGAAGGCGACGCCGAGCTCGGCCTCGGCCCGGACGAGGAGGCGATCGGCTCTGGGATGTCCGTCGGGGTCCCGCGCGAGCGGATCGTGAATGCCCCCGCTCGGAGAACTTCTGGCAGGCCGGCCCGACCGGGCCCGTGCGGCCCCTCCTCGGAGCTCTACCTCGACCGCGGGCTTCAGTTCGGCGCGCGCCGAGGACCTCCCGGGCGGCGAGAACGAGCGCTTCCTCGAGTACTGGAACCTCGTCTTCACCGAGTACGACCTGCTCCAGACGCCCGCCGGCGAGCGCCAGCTGCAGCGCCCCTGCCGGCCGCGCAACATCGACACCGGCCTTGGGCTCAACCGCATGGCGGCGATCCTGCAGGGCAAGGACTCGGTCTTCGAGACCGACCAGTTCCGGCCGCTGATCGAGCTCGGCCAGGAGCTCTCAGGGCCGCTCCTACGGCGAGCAGTGGCGACCGACCGGGCGCTGCGCATCCTCGCCGACCACTGCCGCGCGATGACCTTCCTGATCGCCGACGGCGTCGTGCCCTCCAACGAGGACCGCGGCTACGTGCTGCGCCGGGTCATGCGCCGCGCGATCCAGCAGGGCCGCAGCCTCGCCATGGAGCCCGGCTTCCTCACGCGCTACGGCGACGGGTGCGGGAGCTGATGGCCGGCGCCTACCCGGAGCTCGTCCGAGCAGTGGACGGCGATCGAGCGCTGGCTCGCCTCCGAGGAGGAGAGCTTCGGCCGCACCCTCGACCAGGGCAGCCGCCTGCTGCGACGAGCTACATCGAGCGCGCCCGCGAGAACGGGTCCGACGACGATCGCGGGCCGAGCGACGCCTTCACGCTCCACGACACCTTCGGCTTCCCCTTCGAGGTCACCCGGGAGCTGCTCGCCGAGCGCGGCCTGGCGGTCGAGGAGTCAGAGCTTCGACGAGCTGATGGAGGCCCAGCGCGCGCGCGCCCGCGCCGCGGGCGCCGGCTCCGCGCAGGCGCCGGCGATGTCCGCGAGCAGGCGCCGCGAGCTCGCCGAGGAGGCGCGGCTCGCCGACGCGCTTCACCGGCTATGAGACCGACCCGCCAGCTGACCACCGTCGGGGCCGTCGAGCCCCCCGCGATGGCCGAGACCCGGACGGCCGCGAACGCTACCTCGTCAAGCTCGACCGAGTCGCCCTTCTACGCGGCCGGCGGCGGCCAGGTCTCCGACCGGGGCGTGATCGAATGCGAGGACGGCGACTGCCGCGCCGTCGTCGAGGATGTGCTGCGGCGTCGGCGAGGACCAGGCGCTCGAGGTGAGCCTCGAGCGGGGCGCTCTGCGGCCGCGCGAGCGGGTCCGCGCCGGTCGATGACCGTCTCAGGCACGCCACGGAGGCCAACCACACCGCGACCCACCTGCTTCAGGCGGCCCTGCGCGAGCGCCTGGGCCCCCACGTGCGCCAGGCAGGCTCCTACGTCGGTCCAGACAAGCTGCGCTTCGACTTCACCCACGGCGGCGCCCTCACGGCGCAGGAGCTGACCGACGTCGAGGACCGCGTCAATGAGTGGATCTCCCGCAACGAACCCGTCCACGCGCTGCAGACGACCTTCGCCGAGGCGCGGCGGCTCGGCGCGATGGCGCTCTTCGGGGAGAAGTACGGCGACGTCGTGCGGATGGTCGAGGTGGGGGACGGCGAGCCACTCGCGCGAGCTCTGCGGCGGCACCCATGTGCGCCGCACGGGGGAGATCGGGCCTTTCCTGATCCTCTCGGAGACCTCGAGCGCGGCCAATGTGCGGCGCATCGAGGCGCTCGACCGGCCCGGAGGCGGTCCGCGTGCTGCGCGAGCACGACCGCTCGCTCGCCGAGGTCGCCCGAGGCGCTGCGCACCCCGGTCGGAGCAGGCCGCCGCAGCTGTGCAGCGAGCGCGAGCACGAGCGTCGCTCGCTCGAGAAGGCAGCTCCGCAGCGGCGCGCGGCCCGCGGGCCGTCGGGCGCCGACGATCGAGGCGCTCGTCGCGGACGCGCGAGCAGATCGACGGGGCGACTCGTGCTCGCCGCGCGCCGTCGAGGCCCCGGATGCGCAGGCGCTCCTGCGCACGGTCGATCAGCTAAAGGCGGCTCTCCCAGAGCGGCGATCGTGCTTGGCACGGCCTGCCGGCCGGACCCGCGCGTGCACCTCGTCGCAAGCGTCTCGCCCGAGCTGGTCGCCGCGCGGCCTGCGCGCCGGGCCGATCGTGAAGGCCGCCGCGGCGATCGTGGGTGGCGGCGGAGGCGGCCGCGACACGCTCGCCCAGGCCGGCGGGCGCGACCCGCAGAAGCTTCCCGAGGCGCTCGACGGCTGGCCCGGGCCGCATCGCGGCGGCGCTCGGCGGTCGCCCTCCAGCCGCGGAGCGACCGCGCCAAGCGGACCAGCTTGATGCGGGTGCTCGCGCTGGACTTCGGCAGCGCCCGCTGCGGGTGCGCGATCAGCGACCCGACGGGGACGATCGCGACGCCGATCGAGGCGATCCCCCGGCCCGCGAGAAGGCGGGCATGGCGGCGCTCGTCGCCTCGTGAGCGAGCGGGAGGTCGAGCTCGTGCTCGTCGGCTTGCCGCTGTCCCTGCGCGGCGGTGACAGCGACCAGACGCGGGCGACGCGCGACTTCGCGCAGCGTCTGCTCGGCCGCCTTGGCCAGGGTCCCCGTGGAGCTTCACGACGAGCGCTTCACGACGGCGATCGCTCGGCGCACGGCGCGAGCGCCCCGAGGCGCCGAGAAGACCGAGCGAGGACTCCCGCGCGGCCGCACACCTGCTGGAGAGCTGGCTCGCCGGCGAGCGGCTCAGCTGCCTCGCTGGCGCCCTCGGGTGGTTAGGCGGCCGCTCGCCTCTGAGCCGCAGCGCTGCAGGCAGCAGCGCGAACGCCGCCGCGCGGACCGGAGCGGCGAACCCGTTGCGCGAGCCCGGCCGGGCGGCGCAGACGCCGCCGCCCGCCCCCGCAGGCGAGGAGCCCATGCGAGCGGCGCCGGCACCGTGAGCCGTGGAGCCGCCACCGCCGAGCGGGCAGGAGCCGCTCGAGGAGCAGATCGACCACGACGCCGCGCAGGCTCTCGATGGCGCGGCCGGCGGGAGGTGCCCGAGGCGACGACCCCGATGGCCAGGGGCGCCCGCGGCGCACGACGCCGATGGCGCCTGGCGCCCGGGCGCACGCGCCGGTGGCGGGATCCATCGCGTGCTGCTGGCGCTTCGTCGCGTGGTTCGCTGGTGTCCCTGTTCAGCCCTTCCACGGCTCCGGGCACGGCCGCGTCGTGGTCGACCCCGCCGGCCGGTCGCAGCGTCCGGCGGATCAGCTCGATCCTCGGCCGGGGAAGGTGCATCTGTCGGGTTCTTCTTCCAGCTGCGCGTGGCGCTGGACGGCAAGCGCTCGGACCTGCACTCGCGGCCGCTGTGCACGCTCCGGGCGGACATGAGCTACGGCGGCCGGCGATCGCGGCGCCGACAGCGCCGCCTCCGCCCCTGAAGATCGTCACGGTCACGATTCCCGGAGGGTGAATCGCGCCTGCAGATCGCGCGGCTCGCCGCGCAAAGGGTCTGCGGGGGCAACTACCTGAAGGCCTCCCGCGTCGCTCGGCGCCTGCAGACCCCGACGCGCTACGGGGCGCCCGCCGGCACCCCGAACCTCGAAGGGCTTCCTGTTCCCGGCCACCTACGAACTGAAGCCGTGCGGCACCGTCGAGCGGGCTCGCAGAAGAGCAGCTCGAAGCCTTCAAGGAAAACTTCGGGCCGGCGATCATCGCCAGCGCGCACAGGCTGCACCTGTCCACCTACCAGCTGCTGACGTCGCCTCGATGGTCGAGCGCGAGGCCTATGTGCCGCACGATCGGCCGCTGATCGCGGCCGTCATCTACAACCGCCTGCGGACCACATGCCGCTCGGGATCGACTCCACGATCCGCTACGCGTCGAGCTCGAACGCACTCCCGACTACGAAAGCCGCTCACCGAATCGGATCTTCACCTCGACCTCTCCGTACAACACGCGCCTCCACAGGGGCCTGCCGCCGACCCCGATCACGAACCCCGGCATGGAATCGATCGAAGCCGCGCGCCCATCCCGCGCACGTCGGCCTACCTCTACTACGTCGAGGCGCCGACGGCTGTGGCGAGCTGCGCTTCTCCACACCTACAGCCGAATTCGAGCCCAACGCTCGAGCCTACGACGAGGCCCTGGCGCAGGAACCACGGCCACCTGCCGGCCTGCCGGCGCAGCGTGAGCATCGCGGTAGGCCCGGCGGCTCGGGGTGCTGGGCTGGCCTGTCGCTCACAGCCTCTCGCCGCGATGCACAACGCCGCCTTGCGGCACTTGGCATGGATGGACTGGCGCTACCAGCGCCTGCCTGTCCCGCCTGAGCTGCTCGCACGAGACGGTCAGTGCCCTCCCCGCGGCCGGCTTCGCCGGGGCGAACGTCACGATCCCGCATAAGCAGGCGGCGCTCGCGCTCGCCGACCGGCCGAGTCCCGTGGCGAGCGCGATCGGCGCGGCCAACACGCTCGCTTTCGAGCCGGACGGCGAGATCGTGGCCGAGAACACCGACGCGCCGGGTCTGCTCGCGGCGCTTGCGCTGGAGCCTCGCGGCCTCAGCGCGCTCGTGCTCGGCGCCGGCGGCAGCGCGAGTGCCGCGGTCTGGGCGCTGCTTGACGCCGGGCGGAGGTCGTCTCGATCTTCAACCGCACACGCCGAGCGCGCCGCCGAGTTCGCCGCCGAGCTTGGCGCGCAGGCGGTCCCCGCGCCCGTCGCGGCGGACCTGCTCGTCAACTGCACGGCGGTCGGACTGCAACGGTCGGCCAGCGAGGCCGAGGAGCTCAACCAACTCGCTATGAGCGTCGATCAGGTCGGTAGGTATTCGCATGTCTTCGACCTCGTCTACGCACCATCTGAGACCCCGCTGCTGGCAGCCGCCCGCCGCCACGGGGCACGGACGATCGACGGGGTCGAGATGCTCGTGGCCCAGGGAGCGCTCAGCTTCACCCTGTGGACCGGAGAGAGGGCGCCGCTCGATGTCATGCGCGCGGCGGCTGCGCCCGGCGCCGGCGCCTCCACGGAGCCCTAGAGGCCTCCCGCTCCTGCACTGCAAGGCGGTGGTGCGGTGAGCGACGCACCACCCGAGCGGCCGGATCTGCACGCGATTTTCGGACTGGAGGAGCAGGGGGTGAGCACGGTGCGCGCGATCTCGCTCTCCGGGCACGAGGACTCCGAGCACTCGCTGCCCGGGGATCAGATCGAGGGCGGCGAGCTCTCGCCGCTTGAGCCCGAGGTTGCGCTCGAGCACGTCGAGCGCATCCCGGAGGAGACCGCGGAGCCGCCCCGGCAGGCTGTGAAGATGGGCGTCACGCCGCCGACGCGGCGCGGCTCCTCCTCTCGGTTCATAACCGACGTGATCATCGAGATGGGCCTCGTTCCACGTCACATCGTCGATGAAGCGGTCGAGACCGCCCGCAACAGCGGTGCGCGCCCCGAGCGCGTGCTGCTCGAGTCGCGCGCGCTCACCTCCGATGGCCTGGCCCGGGCGCTGGCCGAGCGCTACGGGCTCGACCACCTGGACCTGAGCGTCTTCGCCACCGACATGGGCGCCGCGAACCTCGTCACCACCACAGCCGCCAAGCGCTACCAGGCGGTGCCGGTCTCCTTTGTGGACAAGCGCACGCTGCTCGTGGCGATGGCCGATCCCTCCAATGTGCTCGCGGTCGACGACATCGCGATCATGACCGGCTACGACGTGCGCGTCGCCGTGGCCGCGGCGGAGGACATCGCGTCGTTGATCCTGCGCCTGGATCGCCTGGAGGACGTTGTCACCGGCTCCGACGGGGGGATCGCCGAGGACCTCGAAGACGACCGCGCCGAGGTCGTGGACCTGCACGAGTCCGCTGACGACGCGCCGGTGATAAAGCTCGTGAACCAGGTCGTCGCGCAGGCCGTCGAGCAGCATGCCTCAGACGTGCACCTCGCGCCCGACGGCCGTGAGCTGCGTGTTCGCTTCAGGGTCGACGGAGTGCTGCAGGACGTGACGACGGTCACACGTCGCCTTGCATCCGGCGTGATCTCGCGCGTGAAGATCATGGCCGACCTCGACATCGCCGAGAAGCGGCTGCCGCAGGACGGGCGCGTGGGGCTCACGGTCGACGGTCGCCACGTCGACCTGCGCGTCGTGACGCTGCCAAGCGTCCACGGGGAGACGGTTGTGATGAGGATCCTCGACAAGGATTCGGTCGTGATGAAGCTCGAGCGCCTCGGCATGGGCGAGGAGGAGCGCAGCGCTTCGAGCGGTCCTTCGGCGAGGCTCATGGCGCGGTGCTCACGACTGGGCCGACCGGCTCGGGCAAGTCGACGACCCTCTATGCCGCGCTGCAGGCGCTGAACACCACCGAGAAGAACATCATCACCGTGGAGATCCGTCGAGTACGAAATCGAGGGCATCACCCAGGTCCAGGTCGCGGCCAAGGTCGGCCTCACCTTCGCGGCCGGCTTGCGCGCGATGGTGAGGGCCGACCAGACGTGCTCATGGTCGGCGAGATCCGCGACCGGGAGACCGCCCAGATCGCGGTCGAGTCGGCGCTCACGGGCCATCTCGTGCTCTCAACGCTTCACACAAACGACGCGCCTCGGCGATCACGCGCCTGATCGAGATGGGCATCGAGCCGTTCCTGGTCGCTCGCGCTCGCGCGTGGTCGCTCAGCGCTCGTCAGAACGCTGTGCCCGAACTGCAAGCGGCGCACGATCATCCCAGCCGAGGTGCTGCGCGAGAACGGCTACAAGGCGCTCGTGGACCTGGAGGCCTACGAGCCCCCCGGCTGTCCGCGATGCGGGGGCAGCGGGATACCGCGGCCGCGCCGGCATCTATGAGGTGATGAACATGAGCCCAGAGCTACGCACGATGACCCTCGAACGCCGCCCGGCGGAGGAAATCAGAGAAGTCGCGATCCGCCAGGGGATGCGCCGGCTGCGTGAGGACGGCCTTGACAAGGTGGGCGAGGGCCGCACCTCGATCGCCGAGGTGGCGGCGTCTCGGCAGCTCCTGAACGTAGCTGAAGCAGGTCAGGCTTCACTCCGATCTTCGTCCATCGCACCCGCCTAGCGGCATCGAGGCGCTCGATGTGGAACAGAGGACGTTCGACTTCGCAGATCTGCTGATGGAGGTGGTTGCCCGGCAACGCCTCCGACCTGCACCTCACCGCGGGTGCCCAGGCCGACTGTGCGTGTGCACGGGCGCCTGATGGCGCTTGACAGCTTGGGTGATGAGCCCCTCCGACACGCGGGAGATCGTCTACTCGATTCACCGGCGACCAGCGCCAGCGCCTGGAGACCGACTGGCAGCTCGACTTCGCCTACTTCATCCCGGCCACGCCCGCTTCCGCGTAAACGCCTACTACCAGCGCAGCGCGATCGGAGCCGCCTTTCGCCTGATCCCGTTGGGCTGACCTCGATCGACGAGCTCGGGCTGCCGCCACGGTGCACGAGTTCACGCGCAAGCCCCGCGGCTTCGTCCTTGTCACAGGGCCGACCGGCTCTGGCAAGTCCACCTCGCTTGCGGCGATGATCGACGAGATCAACAAGACTCGCGACGAGCACATCATGACGATCGAGGACCCGATCGAGTTCCTGCACCCGCACAAGCGCTGCCTCGTCAACCAGCGCGAGCTCGGCTCCGACGCCCAGAGCTTCTCCGCCGCGCTGACCGCCGCGCTGCGCCAGGACCCGACGTCATCCTCGTCGGCGAGATGCGCGACCTGGAGACGATCTCCACGGCGCTGACGGCCGCCGAGACCGGCCACCTGGTCTTCGCAACACTCCACACCCAGGATACCGCCCAGACGATCGACCGCATCATCGACGTCTTCCCCCCCATCAGCAGGGCCAGGTGCGGGTGCAGCTCTCGGTCGCGCTGCAGGGCATCGTCACCCAGGCAGCTGCTGCCCGACCGCGGACGGGTCGGGAAGAGTCGTGGCCTGTGAGGTGCTCGTGCCGACTCCCGCCGTGCGCAACCTGATCCGCGAGGGCAAGACCCACCAGATCTACTCGGTACTGCAGACCGGCTCCGCGCTTGGCATGCAGACGATGGACACGGCGCTCGCCGGCTCGTGCGCCAGGGCAAGGTCGACCCAGAAGCTCGCCGAAGCGCGCTCCTCGACACCTGAGGAGCTGCGGCGCCTGCTCGGCAGCGGAAGCTTTCGCGGCGGTATAGCGGGGGCTCGTGAGCACCTATGTCTTCAGAGCGATCGACCTCGCGGGAAGCAAGGCCCGTGGCGAGGTGGAGGCCGAGTCCAGCAGGCCGTCGCCGACCAGCTCAAGGCACGGGGCCTCGTCGTCCTCGACGTCGTCGACAAGCACAACCAAAGAGATCGAGCTCGAGTCCTGAAGCGAGTGCCGCTGCCCGATCTCGCCGTCTTCTCCCGGCAGCTTGCGACGATGATCACCTCGGGCATGAGCATCCTCCGCGCGCTCTATGTCCTGGAGGAGCAGACCATCGACAAACTCCTGAAGGAGACGATCGTCGCGATCCGCAAGGACGTCGAGGCGGGGCTCGCGCTCAGCGAGTCGATGGCGCGTCACTCGAAGGTCTTCAGCCCGCTGTACGTGGCGATGGTCAAGGCAGGGGAGACCGGCGGTGTGCTGGAGAGCTCGCTGGTGCGGGTCGCCGACCAACTGGAGAAGGACGCCTCATTGCGCAAACAGATCCGCTCCGCGATGGTCTACCCGGTGCTCGTGATCAGCTTTGCGCTGATCGTCCTGATCGCGATGGTCGCCTTCGTGATTCCCGTATTCGTCGGCGTGTTCAAGAACTATGGCGGTGAATTGCCGATGATCACTCAGATATCCGTCGGCGCCTCAAACGCCGTCACCCACGCGTGGTACGCGATCATCCTCGGTACGATCGTGCTCGTCTTCTCCTTCCTGAAGTGGAAGCGCTCGAGCTGGGGACGCAAGCAGTGGGACCGCTTCAAGCTGCACATCCCGATGAAGATCGGCTCGATCGTCCAGGAGGTCGCCCTCGCGCGCTGGTCACGCACCCTCTCCTCGCTGACCGGGGCGGGTGTGCCGTTGCTGCAGGCACTCGAGATCGTCGGCAGAGACCGGCGGCAACATTGCGATCGAGGAGGCGATGGACGGGGTGATCGCCTCGGTGAAGCGCGGACGGCACCCTCTCGGCGCCACTGAGCAAAGCTTCGATCTTCCCGACGATGGTCTCTCGATGGTGAGCGTAGGCGAGGAGACGGGCGCGCTCGACTCGATGCTCAACAAGGTCGCCGAGTTCTACGAGGACCGCGTCGACGCCTCCGTCAAAGCCCTGGCCTCGATCCTCGAGCCGGTGATGATCCTGTTCATCGGCGGGATCGTGGGCTTTGTCGTGATCTCGATGTACATGCCGCTGTTCACGGTTTACGAACACATCGGGAACTGAGTTGCCGAATGTGGTACCGGGCCGGGTGGCCTGCAAGCCACATCAGGGCCTCCCTCGCACTTCGAGCTTCTGGTTCACCACCGATAGCGAGACCTCGCCATTGAGCAACCGCATTACCTCCTGCCCCACGAGCTCGCGCCGCCAGCCAGTGAGCAGCCGAACCGCCGGCTCATCATCGCCGAGACGCTTGGTGGCGACCACCGCCTGCAGGTCGGCCCTGCTCGCGATCAGCTCATAGGCCAGCCCTGCCTCGCGCGCTCGGGCTCTTGCGAGCGCCTCGGCGAGGGCGACGATCGGAGCGTCGGCCGGATCGGGCGGCCTGGAGCGCTCGGGCTGGCGCAGCGGGGTGACATAGAGCGCGCCGCCCTGGCGCACGCGCTCGACAATCTCTGCGCCGGAGCGCTTGATGATCGGCTGGGTGGCGCCCCTGATGTTGGCGAGCTCTCCGATCGAGGCGGGGCTGCGCTTGGCGATCTCCACCAGTGCAGCGTCCGGCAGCACACCCTGCACTGGGCGGTCCTGGCGCTCGGCGGTCTCCTCACGCCATTGCACGAGGTCTCTGGCAAGTGCCTGGGCGGCGGCGGAGGTGGAGGCGATGCGCGGCAGGCGGGCGAAGATCGCCTCGGGGTCGCGCTCGTCGGATGAGTTGGCAAGCGGATCGCACTCCTGCATCGCCCACTCGAGGCGACCGAGCTTTCTGAGGCGGTCCTTCAGCACGTCGGCGGCCTCCAGCAGGTGAACCACGTCCTCGCGCGCGTAGGCGAGCTGCTCGGCGGTTAGGGGCCGTTTGTCCCAGCGGGTGAAGCTCGCGCTCTTGGCGAGTCGCAGGCCGAGGGTGTCGTGCAGCAGGGAGTCGTAGGAGATCTGGGCGGTGAGGCCGGTGAAGCCGGCCGCGACCTGCGTGTCGAAGACGTTTGTGACCTCGGTGCCGAGTGCCCGGCGAAGCAGCGCGATGTCCTGCCGGCCGGCGTGCACCACCACCTCGACCTCCGGGTCTGCGAGCAGCTGCGCGAGCGGAGCGGCGTCGAGCGCTCCGTCGAGCGGGTCGATCAGCTCGATCCAGGTGCCGCCCCCATCGCCGTCGAGCGGCACGGCGAGCTGGATCAGGCACAGCAGGGTGCGATAGCGACCCTCGCCCATGAACTCGGTGTCGATTGCGATTGCTCCTGCGGCCTGGGCGCGCTCGGCAAGCCGCGCGAGCTCTGCGGCATCCTCGATCACGAGACAGCCCTCCTTTTCATGCGATCGCGACCTCGCGTTCGGTTGGGATGGCGGGCAACCTCAATACGAAACAGGCGCCCTCGTGGCGCGGCGTATCCGCTGCGCCATCGGTCTGTGCGCCGGCCTTTGCATCCAGGAGCTCGAGGCTTCCACCCATGCGAAGCGCGAGCTCTCGACCGATCGCGAGGCCAAGCCCGAAGCCGGCGCCGCGACCTGCTGCGCCCTGACCGCGCGTGAAGCGCTCGAAGATCCGATCCCGCTCCTGGGGCGCGACCCCGGGGCCGTGGTCGCAGACCATGACCTGCGCAAAATCCTGCTCGTGGCCGGCGGCGATCTCTACGCTCGTGCCTGGCGGCGCGAAGCGCAGCGCGTTGTCGATCAGGATCCGGACTATCCGCGCGACCGAGCCGGGGTCGGCGCTCGTCCAGCAGGGTTGCTGCGGAGCTGGAGCCTCCAGCGTGATCTCTCGCTTTGAGGCGGTCAGCTCGAACTCGGCGGCGACGGCCCTTGTGAGCTCGCCGAGTTCCAGCGGCTCGCTGCGCAGATGCACCTCGGTGTCGAGCCGGCTGAGGTCGAGCAGGTCGGTGGCAAGCTGAGAGAGTCTGCGGGTCTGTTCGCGCGCGTGCTCGGCGCGGATGCGGGCATCCTCCAGGTCGAGGTGCTCGCCGCTCAGGTCGTCTTCGAGCAGCTCGAGCATTCCGTCGAGCGAGGTGAGAGGCGTGCGCAACTCGTGTGAGGCGGTGGCCACGAAGGATCTGCGCGCATCCTCCTGGCGGCGCAGCTGGGATTGCATGCCTGCGAACGCACGCGCGAGGTCGCCGATCTCGTCGCGGCCGTTGTCGGTGGGTACGGGCGTATCGAGCCCGCGCCTCTCAAGACGTGCGGTCGCGTCCCGGAGGCGCTCCAGGCGCCGCAGCATCGTCGTGGCAATCCCGATGCCGAGCAGCAGGGCGGTGCCAAGACCTGCGGCGGCGGCGACGATGAAGGCTTTTCGCACCACGCCCACCGCTTGTGC
Organism: uncultured Actinomycetota bacterium; assembly: GCA_963757925.1. Lineage (GTDB taxonomy): Bacteria > Actinomycetota > Thermoleophilia > Solirubrobacterales > Solirubrobacteraceae > Palsa-744. The sequence goes on along the minus strand of CAVWTE010000007.1, from coordinate 135,509 downwards.
GACGTACTGGAGGTGCTTGTCGACCACGAGCACGTATCGGCGCCCGGCGATCTTCAGGCGCAGCGCGACGAGCAGCGTTTCATCGATGGTCTTGCGCACGAAGCTCTTGCTGGAGAGCGCCCGCCGCGCCGCGCCGGCGGCGCCGAGATAGTAGTCGGGCACGTCGAGGTTGCGGAATCGGGAGGGATGCACGACTTCCAGCGAGCCGTTCAAGAGCGTGACCTCGCCGCCGTTGGTACGGCGAGAGAGCTGCTCTTCGACGCCGTGCAGTTCGTGGCGGTTGGGCAGCAGCGAGGAGGGTTCGACTTCCAGATGGGCGAAGCGGGCGCGCGCGGAGAGCATCGCGTACTCGACTTCGCGCACGCCGTCTTCGCGCAGCCGTTGCTCCAGCGGAGATAGAAGCGCGAGCGCGGCAACGCCGAGCGTGACTGCGCTGACCAGCAGCATCGCGGCCAGCAGACGAGGCCGAAGGCCCGTGAGCAGCCGCGCGATGCCGCCCGTCCGCAAGCTCACGGGGCCTGGAACCGATAGCCCGCGCCGCGGACGGTGAGGATCAGCTTCGGGTCCTCGGGTTTCAGCTCGAGCTTCTCGCGCAGATGGCGGATGTGCACGTCGATCGCGCGCGGGTCTCGGTAGGCGGAGTCGCCCCAGATCGCGCGCAGCAGCTCCTGGCGGTTGAAGAGATGGCCAGGTTCTGACATCAGCCTTGCAAGCAGCTCGAACTCCGAGAAGGTGAGCCTCACGCCCTGGTCCCTGGCCGTGACCTCGCGGCGACCGTGGTCAAGGCTCACCTCGCCGATCGTGACCACCTCGCGACCGACCCCGCGACCTGAGGCCCGGCGCAGCACCGCTCGCACGCGGCTGCGAAGCTCGGCCAGGCCGAAGGGCTTGGTGACGTAGTCGTCTGCGCCGGCCTCGAGGCCCTGGACGGCGTCGGCCTCGCTGTCGAGCGCGGTCAGCATGATGATCGGCACCACGTTGCGGCGCTCGCGCAGCGTCCGGCAGACCTCGTAGCCGTTTGGCCCCTGGCCGAGCGCCACGTCGAGCAGGATGATGTCGTACTGCTCGCGTCCGGCGCGTTCGATCGCCTCATGGCCGGAGGCGACCGCGTGCACCTGATGACCCTCGCGCGAGAAGGACCGCGTGAGGGTCTCGCGCAGCGGCGCCTCGTCGTCGACGACGAGGATGTTGAGGGTTCTGAGAGTGTCTGGCATCGGAGGCTGTCGGGTCGCTACGCGATCAAACGCTAGCGCGCACGCTAACCTGCTGGCTCCGTTGGCAACCAAGACGCCCGACAACACCGATCAGGCACAGCAGGCCGCAGCACAGGAGTGCATGCCCTGCGGCGGCCGCGGCACCCTGATCTCCAAGCTCGGCGGCCAGGAGAGCAGCGTGCAGTGCCCGTGGTGCGAAGGCAGCGGTCAGCGGCGCCCCGGCATCGATGCCCAGGGACATTGGGATGGCCAGGTGCGGCCTGAGGCCAAGAGCGCCGATGAGCCGGCCGCCGGCTCGTGACAAAAGCGTCCAGCCGCCTCTACCAGCGCTAAAGATCCTGCCCGGAAAGCCGATGCTGGCGTTGTCGGACAATGCCAGCGCCGAGGTTCATCGGGCAGAGCGTCCAGGTGACGCGTAGCAAAGCTCGCGACTCTCGAACGGCCAGCAGTGAAATGCGAACCGGGGGAAACGCCGCCGCAGGGCGGTGGGCTGAAGCCTGGCTTTCAACCCACATAAGGAGCCTCACATGCTGCAACGACTGCGCCAGCGCGCATCCGATGAGGGTGGCTTCACGCTCATCGAGCTGCTGGTCGTGATCCTGATCATCGGCATCCTCGCCGCGATCGCGATCCCGGCCTTCCTCAACCAGACCCAGAAGGCGAACGACGCCTCCGCGAAGTCGCTTGCCCGCAACGCTGCGACCAACGCTCAGACGTATGCGACCGAAAACAGCGGTTCGTTTGCGAGCCTCAGCACGACCGCGATCAACAAAATCGAAAAAGGCGTCGAAATCTCGGCAGCTGAAGGTGCCGGCAAAGAATGTCCAAAAAGCGGCAACGCCTGCCTTGTCGTAGCGAAAGCGCTCGGCACCGAAGGCTACGAAGTGACTGCAAGGGCGCCTTCGACTCATGACGAATACACGCTCAAGCGCACTGAAGCCGGTACGACTGAACGTACCTGCACCCCGGTGAACGCTGGTGGGTGCAAGGAAGGCAGCTGGTAGCCGACCAAAGCTGACCTGACACATTCGCCGGCCCATCTCGACACGGTGGATGTCCAGGCAGATCGCATCGAGGGCGGCCTTCGGGCCGCCCTCTTTGCGTTCGGCTCCACGAGAAGAGCAAGAACCACGCGGCCGGAAGGCCGCCCTCCCTCATCGAAACCTCTTGGTACTACAGGCGCGCACATCTCCGTGCAAACCCGCTCAAGGACCGGCCGATCGCGGTCGATGAGTCCCTCATGGAGACCGCCTTCGCCGGAGTTCTCGGCGTCATCTTCGGATCGTTTCTGAACGTGGTGACCCACCGCCTGCCGCGGCGCGAGTCGCTGGTCACGCCCGCCTCGCACTGCGTGCGCTGCGGCACTGCGATCAAGCCCTACGACAACATCCCGGTCCTCTCCTGGCTGCTGCTGCGCGGGCGCTGCCGCAATTGCGGCGTGCACATCTCCGCGCGCTACCCGCTGATCGAGGCGGGCACGGCGGGGCTCTGCGTCGCTGTGGTGCTGGCCAAGAGCTCGGTGCTCGGCGTCGTGCTCGGCCTGGCGATGGTGCTGCTGCTGGTGCCGGCTGCCGCGATCGACCTCGAGCACAGGCGCATCCCGAACGCGATCACGCTGCCGGGGTGCCTGCTTGCGATCGCGCTCGGCTTCGCCCTCGATGCTGCGGGCGAGCCCGCGCGCCTGTTGGCTGGACTCGGCGCAGGCCTTGCGTTTCTGGTCGTCGCCCTCATCAACCCGAAGGGCATGGGGATGGGCGATGTGAAGCTGGCAACGATGATCGGGCTATTCCTGGGCGCCGCGGTGGTGCCCGCGATCCTGATCGCTCTGCTTGCCGGCGTGATCCTCGGCGGCTTTGTGATCGCACGGGTGGGGTTGAGCGCCGGTCGCAAGACGGCGGTCCCCTTCGGCCCCTTCCTAGCTCTTGGGGCGTTGGTGGCGCTGTTCGCCGGTCAACCGATCCTGCATTGGTACTCGACCTCGGTGCTCCACTGATGGCCCCCCTTGCCAATCTCGCGAAGATTGAGGTCAAAGTGCCTGCGCTGCGGGCGCCAAAGCCCCCACGCCTGCGGGGTGGCGGCTCCCCGAAGCCCGCACGCCGTGGAGCGCAGCTGCGCTCAAAGAGGGGGTCCGCCTCCTCGGTGGTCGGCCTCGATGTGCAACCGGGATATCTCGCGGCGGTGCAGGCGCGCTCCAACGGCGCGCTCGTGATCCAGCGCGCGGCGGGCATGCCGTTGCCGCCCGAAACCGTGCGTGAGGGAGAGCTCCTTGACGAGGGGCTGCTGACGGACGCCCTTCGCGAGCTCTTCCAGGACGGCAAGCTGCCCAAGCGCGTCCGGCTGGGGATCGCAAACCAGCGCACAGTCCTGCGCGTCCTGGAGCTGCCGCCGATCGAGGACCGCAAGGCGCTGGATGCCGCCGTGCGCTTCCAGGCTCAGGACCACATGCCGATGCCACTCGCGGGCGCGGTGCTCGACTTCCAGCCGCTCGGCGTCGTGGATACGCCGGCCGGGCTACGCCAGCGGGTCGTTGTGGTCGCCGCTCAGCGCGACATGGTGGAAAAGATGCTCAAAGCGATCCAAGCCGCCGGTCTGCGGGCGGCAGGCGTGGATCTCTCCGCCTTCGCGATGATCCGTGCCCTGCACCGCAGAGATGTGGACGGCCAGTCCTCAACTGAGGCAGATACTGGCGAGGAGGCCCGAACGACCTACTCGACCCTATACCTGAACGTGGGCGGCCTCACAAACCTCGCGATCGCCGAGGGCTTGGCGTGCCGCTTTACGAGGATGGTGAGCGGCGGGCTGGAGTCGATGGCCAGCGAGCTCGCCGCGCGTCACTCGGTTGCGCTGAGCGAGGCGCGCGACACGCTGCGTGAGGTTGACCTCGGCGCGGAGGAGGCCACTGACCAGGTCGCTGCCGACGCAGGCGCAGTGCTTTCAGGCGGCGTGCGCGAGATTGCCGGCGAGGTGCGCAACTCACTGGACTTCCATCGCTCACAGGGCGGCGGAGAGGTCAGCAGCATCGTGCTGAGCGGCGCCGCCCTGGAGATCGCGGGATTCGCGCAGGCATTGGAGTCCGAGCTCGGCTCTCCACTTACCTGCCGATCGGTTGATTACGAGCAGGCCGGCGATGTCGGTGTGCCGGCCGAGCGTCTGGCGATCGCCGCTGGCCTGGCCGTGGAAGAGGTGCCCGCATGAGGGCCGTGAACCTAATTCCCGCCGAGCAGCGACGCGGTGGCGGCGCAAAGCTCGGCCGGTCCGGCGGTGCAGCCTATGTTGTCGTCGGCCTGATCTGCGGCCTGGCTGTGATGGCACTGTTTTACGGCATGGCAGATCATGAAATCGGCGCTAAGCAGGCTGAAGCGAGCAGGCTCAGCGCCGAAGCGCAGCAGGCGCAGAGTGAAGCCGGTCGCCTCGCGCCCTACACGAGCTTCGTCGCGATGCGCGAAGAACGCCTCAAGGCGACCCAGGAGCTTGCCAACACGCGCTTTGACTGGGCCCACGTGATGCATGAACTCGGGCGTGTCCTGCCGAGCGAAGCTGCGCTGGCATCGGTGACCGGCACCATCGGCGCCGCAACCTCCAGCGCAGCTCCCGCGACTGCGAGCACCTCGACAGCGTCCAAGACGGTGACATCGGCAACGCCCGCGGGCAGTACCCCGAGCTTCACGATCGCTGGCTGCGCCAAGAGCCTGTCAGAGGTGGCCCTGACGATGAACAGGCTGCGCCTGATAGATGGCGTCAGCGAAGTCAGCCTGCAAAGCTCCAGCAAGGGCGGCAGCAGCGGAGGCAGCTGTCCAGCGGCCGACCCGAGCTTCTCCATGAGCGTGAGCTTCGACGCGCTGCCGCAGCCGACGGTGAAGACGCCCGCCATCCCCTCTGCCCATAGTGCGTCGGATTCCTCGAGCGCTGGCGCCTCTAAGAGTGCCTCAGGGGTGAGTGCACGATGACTGGTCGCGACAGGATCGTGATAGTCGTGTTGGGAGCCTTGGCGGCGCTTGCTGTGGCTTGGCTGCTCGTGGTCTCACCTGAGCGCAAGCAGGCTGCCCAGGTGCAGGTCAAGGTGGAATCGGCGCGCTCGGAACTTTCGGCCGCACAGGCCAAGCTCTCCGAAGCACAGGATGCCGAGAAGCGCTATGCGGCTGCCTACACATCGATCGTGAGCCTGGGCCAAGCGGTGCCAGCCGACAGCGAGGTTGCTTCGTTGGTTTACGAACTTGATCACGCCACCTCGCATGACGAGGTGGGCTTCGAATCGATCACCGCAGGCGGGGGCGGTGGCGGCACCTCGACGAACGCCGCGGCATCGAGCGCCCCGGCCGTGGCCGCCGGAGGGTTCCAGGAGCTTCCCTTCACGTTCTCATTCGTCGGCAGCTATGACCAGCTCTACAAGTTGATGGGACGTCTTCAGGGCTTCACGGTCAGCAAGCCCGACGGCAGTGTGAACGTGAACGGCCGCCTGCTCAGCATCCAGGGAGTGACGCTCACCGCTGGCGGCACCAGCGCGAAGGGGAGCAGCAACCTGACGGCGTCTGTGACCGCCACCGCCTACGTCCTGCCCGGCGGCCAGACCCTGACCGCCGGCGCGAGCGCAAGCGCACCGGCGGGCGTGACCGCCGCGTCGAGCGGATCCGGCGGCTCGACGGCGACTCCCGCGATTGTGAGGCCACTGCCATGAGCGATCTGTTTGCCGCGTTGAAGGCCGATCTGAGCAGTCGCAGGATGCTGCCGCTGCTTGGCCTCGCGGGACTCGCGTTGCTGGGGGCGCTCGCATACGTCGCCCTGGCCTCGAAATCAGGCGTCTCGACCCCTCCCCACGTTTCGGCTTCGACCCTGCGCGCCCCACCGGTGCCAGGACCGGTTGTCTCCAGCGCGCCGGCCAACCCGAATGCCGCCGTCTCGGAGACGACCGTGGGGGAGGGCTACCAGCACGGTGGCAAGATGCGCAATCCCTTCACTCCCCTGAAGAGTCCGAGCGAATCGGCGAAGAGCGCCTCGAAATCGAGCGCCTCCACGAGCTCTGCGGGCGAATCGAGCTCCTCGTCCGGCGGCTCAGCTCCTACGCCCTCGAGCGGCGGCTCCGAAGCCTCCGGTGAAGGCACCAGCCCCAGCCCGAGCGCGTCGATCGCGCTCTATCACGTGGACGTGACCCTCCAGCGGCTCTCCGAAGAAGGCAAGCCGGTCGGTACCGCGCAGGTCTTCCACAACATAAGCACCCTGCAGCCGCTGCCGAGCAAGCACAAGGCGCTTGTGGCGGCGCAGGCCGTGGCAGATAAGGGCCAGGACGTCGTCTTCGTGCTGATGAAGCCGGCGATCCTCCACGGCAGTGCGAGTTGCGTGCCAAACGCCGGCAACTGCCAGGCCATCGAGGTGCGCATCCACACCGCCGAGGAATTGCAGTACGAACAGGGCGAAGGCACGGTGAGCGCCTACCGTCTCACGGTCACCAAGGTCGAAAAGTTCGGCTCGACCAGCGCCACGGCAAGCGCGGCATCGGTGCACGCTTCGGCTGTCGGGAGCGCCCTGATCACGAAGATGCATCTCTCGCTTCCCTCGAGCACCGCGTTCGGTGCCTCGCTCGGAGCGATCGTGGGCGACCCCCGCGGCGCGAGCGCGCATGCGGCCAGGCACTCGCGACATCACGCGAAGTGACCCTGCGCGGGCGCGGGGCGGCATCGGCAGGGCGCCGGTGCGAGCGGCGCGGATAAGCTGAGCGCCACGATGGCGTTGCGCATGATCACAGCCGGAGAGTCCCACGGTCCCGGCCTCACCTGCATCGTGGAGGGCCTGCCGGCCGGCCTCGCGCTCGAGCGCGAGCGGATCGACTCCGATCTCGCGCGCCGCCAGCTCGGACACGGGCGCGGCGGGCGGATGAAGATAGAGAGCGACAAAGCCGATCTCACCGGCGGCGTGCGTCACGGGCGCACGCTCGGGGGCCCGATCGCGTTGCGGGTCGCAAACCGCGACTACGCCAACTGGGAGGAGCGGATGAGCCCCTGGCCGGTGGAGGCGCAGGTGCCCGAGGTGCACCTGCCGCGCCCAGGCCACGCCGATCTCGTTGGAACCTGGAAGTACGGGCTGAGCGACGTGCGCGACATCCTCGAGCGCGCCTCTGCGCGCGAGACCGCCGCGCGGGTTGCCGGCGGCGCGGTCTGCCGGGCGTTCCTGGCGGCGCTTGGCGTGCAGGTGCGCTCGCACGTCGTCCAGATCGCCTCGGTGAAAGCGCCGCCGCACGAGCGGGAGCAGCTTCGCCTGGCGGACTTCGACCAGGTGGACTCCTCGCCGGTGCGCTGCCTTGACCCGGAGGCCAGCCGCGCGATGGTTGCCGAGATCGACGCGCTGCGCAAGGCCAACGAGTCGCTTGGCGGGGTATTCGAGGTGCGGGCGTTTGGGCTCACGCCCGGGCTCGGCTCCCACATCTCCTGGGAGGAGCGATTGGACGGTCGCCTGGCGATGGCGATCTGCTCGATCCAGGCGGTCAAGGGCGTCTCGATCGGGGATGGCTTCGAGATCGCGGGCAGGCCCGGCTCGCAGGCCCACGACGAGATCTTCTACGGCGAGGAGCAGGGCTTTCACCGCGAAACCAACCGCTCCGGCGGCCTGGAGGGAGGGATGACCACCGGCGAGCCGCTCGTGGTCAGAGGCGCGATGAAGCCGCTGCCCACGCTGACCAAGCCGCTGCGCTCGGTGGACACCGAGAGCCATGAGCCCGCGCAGGCGCTCAGGGAGCGAACCGACTCCTGCACGGTCCCGGCGGCCGGAGTGGTGGGGGAGGCGATGATCTGCTTCGTGCTTGCCGACGCCTACCGGCGAAAGTTCGGCGGCGACCACATAGATGATGTGCGGGCCGCGCTGAGCGCCTATGAGGAGCGGATCGGATGGAGGAAGAGGTAGCGCGGAGCTCCGCTTCTGCTCGCAGCGAGCGGCTGCCCTCCAAGCGGGCGCTCGTGCTCGTCGGCTTCATGGGCTCCGGCAAGTCGACCGCGGCGGCCGAGATCGCCAAGGCGCTTGGCATCGGCGCGATCGACAGCGATGCGGAGATCGAGCGGCGCACCGGGGCGAGCATCGGATCGCTGTTTGCGCAGCAGGGCGAGGCGGGCTTCAGGCAGGCTGAGGAGCAGGTCGTGCTGGAGCTGCTGCAGAGCGCCGGCGCCGAGGCGGTGATCTCGCTCGGCGGCGGCAGCGTGCTCTCTCGGGCGGTGCAGGAGGCGCTCGCCGAGCACGTGGTGGTCCTGCTCGACGTCGAGCCGGGACTTGCCTGGGTGCGCGCCCGCGCCGACGGCGTAGAGCGTCCCCTCGCTCGCGATTGGACGGGCTTTTCAGCTCTCCATGAGCAGCGGGCGCCGCTCTACAGCGGCCTGGCAGATGCGATCCTGCCCGCCTCGGTGAAGGGCGTGGGGGCGCAGGCGGCGCGCGCGCTTGCGGGGCTGCGAGGCGCACCCACCGGCACGCGGATGCTTTGGGCGAGCTCCGCCTCGGGCTCCTACCCGGTGCTCGTTGGCCGTGGCCTGATCGCCGAGGGTCTGCTGTGCGAGGGCGAGGCGCTGGGCGCCTGGCCACTCGAGCGCTCGTCCTCCAGGCCCTTCTGCGTGAGCGACGCAAACGTCGCGCCGCTCTACCTGCGGCGTCTCGGCGAGCTGGCGGGGGCCTCGACGATCGCGCCCGGCGAGCAGCACAAGACGCTCGCGAGCGCCGAGGCGATCTGGGGCGCGCTCCTTGCGGCCGAGATCACCCGTGCAGACCACGTGGTGGCGCTCGGCGGCGGCGTGGTCGGAGACCTCGCCGGGTTCTGTGCGGCCACCTATCAGCGCGGCATTCCCCACATCCAGGTGCCGACAACGCTCGTGGCCCAGGTCGACTCCGCCTACGGCGGCAAGACGGGCGTCGATCTGCCGCAAGGCAAGAACTACGTCGGCTCCTACCACCAGCCAAGCGGCGTGATCGTGGACCCCGACACGCTTTCGAGCCTGCCCGCCCGCGAGCTTGCCGCCGGCTGGGTCGAGCTTCTCAAGACGGCCCTGATCGCGGGCGGGGAGCTGTGGCAACGCGTCCAGGCAGACGCGCCGATCGACGAGCGCGCGATCATGCTCTGCGCCCAGACGAAGACCGCGATCGTCGGCCAGGACGAGCGCGACGGCGGCGCACGGCAGGCGCTGAACCTGGGGCACACGATCGGCCATGCGATCGAGACCGTCACCGGCTACAGGCGCTACCTGCACGGTGAGGCGGTCGGCCTCGGATTGCTGGCGGCGTTGCGGCTCTCGGGTACGCCGGAGCTGCGCGAGCAGGTGGCCGAGCTGATGCTTGCCAAGAGCCTGCCGCTTGCCCTGCAGGGCGCGGAGGTCGAGGAGGTCCTTGCCGCGACCAGACGGGACAAGAAGCGGCTGCAGGGCGATGTGCCCTTCGTGTTGCTGGGAGGGCCGGGCGAGGTCGAGATCGGGTGCCGGGTCCCCGAGGCGCAGGTGCGTGCGGCGGTCCAGGAGCTCTGTGCCGAGAGTGCGCAGGGTGCCAAGTCCGGCAGCGGATAGGCTGCACTGCCATGGCTGCCGGCTATCGGATCGAGGTGATGCACGGCGTCAACCTCGACATGCTCCACAGGCGCGATCCCACCCACTATGGGGATCTGAGCCTGCTCGAGCTGGAGCGGAGGATCGAGGGCTTCGCGCACGAGATACAGCTCAGCGCCCGCTTCTTCCACAGCAACTTCGAGGGCCAGTTCGTCGAGCGACTGCATCGGCTGGAGGGCGAGGCCGACGCGGTGATCGTCAACGCCGGCGCGTGGAGCCACTACTCCTGGGCGATCAGGGACGCCCTGGAGCTGACAAAGCTGCCGGCCGTCGAGGTACACCTCTCAGACGTCGAGAAACGCGATGCGTGGCGCAAGCTGTCCATCTTCGACGGGCTCTGCATCGGAAAGATCTCCGGCAAGGGGCCCGAGGGGTACAGGCTCGCGCTGCAACAGCTGAGGAAGGCGCTGGAGGATGCTGCCAAGCGGTGAGCGGCGCATGGAGCGCCTGGCGGACGCGCTTGGCGAACGTGGCGCGGATCGCCTGATCGTCAGCGCGGCCGCGAACCTCCGCTACCTCACCGGATACACCGGCACCAACGGGCTGGCGGTCCTCGCCGCGGCGGGCACCGACGCAGAGCACCTCTTCCTCACCGACTTTCGCTACGAGACCCAGGCGGCGCAGGAGGTGGGAGCGCACGCGCCAAGCTGCGAGCTGGTGATCGCCACAGGAGAGCTCGTGCAGGCGGCGGCCAAGCTGCTTGGCGGCGGCAGGCCGCAGCGCATCGGCTTCGACGAGCACGACCTCTCGGTCGCACGCCACCAGCGCCTGCGCGAGACGCTCGGCGTGCGGTTCGAGCTGGTGGCCTGCGGCGGGATGGTCGAGCGCCTGCGCGAGGTCAAGGAGGAGGATGAGCAGCAGCGGATCGCGGCGGCGGCGGAGCTTGCCGACCAGGCGCTGCGCGAGATCCTGGAAGGGGGGCTCGTGGGCAGGACCGAGCGCGAGATCGCGATCACGCTGGAGACGCGGATGCGCACGCTTGGTGCCCAGGCGCCGAGCTTCCCAAGCATCGTCGCTTCCGGCGCTCACGGTGCACTGCCCCATGCCCAGCCTCGTGAGCGGGAGATCGAGGCGGGGACGCTCGTGTGCATCGACTGGGGATGCGTGCTCGAGGGCTACTGCTCCGACTGCACGCGGACCTACGCGGCGGGCCCGGTTGGCGCTCACCAACAGGAGATCTACGAGATCGTGCTGGCGTCGCAGCTGGCAGGGCTCGGCGCTGTGCTTCCAGGACGCAGCGGCAGGCAGGTCGACGAGATGGCGCGCGAGGTGATCGAGGCCGCCGGCTACGGCGAGCGCTTTGGCCACGGCCTCGGCCACGGCGTCGGAATGGAGATCCACGAGGGACCGCGCCTCTCGCGCACCGCGGGCGATGAGCCACTGCAGGTGGGAAACGTGGTCACTGTGGAGCCCGGGATCTACCTGCCAGAGGATCTCGGGGTGCGGGTCGAGGACCTCGTGGTGGTCAGCGCCGACTCCCCACGGGTCCTGAGCTCCCTGCCCAAGGAGCTCACGGTCATCTGAAGGCGGCCAGGGTGCGTGTCCGAGAGCGGCGGGATCCTGGCGCCGGGACTCAGGCCAGCGGCGCCTTTGCCGCGGTGGAAGTCGCGATGGCGGCGCTTCGCGGCAGCCGCGCACCCGGGAGATAGAGCCGCAGCGCCATTGCCGCGGCCAGGGGGGCGGTCCAACACAAGAAGAACGCCGCCTGCACGTCCGGCGAGGCCACCGTGGGCAGCCACTGAAAGCTCACCCAGCAGAGCACGGTCACGCAGAGCGCGATTGCCGGCGGGCGGCGAAAGACGTTGACCTCCCACGCCAGGATGCTGAGCAGCAGTGGCAGCGTGTAGTAGACGTTGTCCCATGTGTCCAACATGCAGCGCAACAGCATCAGCAGGCTGAGTAGCAGAAGAGCGTCCGGGAGCCCAACCGGGAGGCGGCTCTCTCGCTCAGCCGGCGCCTGCACTGCTGGGCTACGCCGTTGCCACCAGAGCGCCAGCGGGAGCGCGGCCCCACAGAAGATGATGAGGGGGTGACTGACCGGCCCGGCGAAGGAGGGGCCGGTGCGGTAGCCGGGCTTTGGAGTGCCGAACAGGCCGTGGACGAGCGCTCCGTGGCGTCCGAGAAACCAGAACGCTTGCCAGGGTTGGAAGATCGTGCTCACAGGGGAGGCGGAGCCGCCGGTCGCATTGACAAACGAGGAAGCAAGAAGCGCGATCGGCGCCATCAGCGCGCCGGCTGCGAGCGCCGCCGCGACCAGCGTCTGCAGGCGTCCGGCGCGAAGCGTCAACAGGACCGGGCCAAGTGCGATCAGCGCCCACTCCTTGTTCGCGATCGCAAGCCCGACGAGTACTCCGGCAAGGACCGCGCGTGGTTGGAAGGCCGGGCGCCCATGCTCAGCCGCGGGGCAGGAGGCCGCCAGAAGCACAGCCGCCACACACAGAGACGCGCCGAGCAATTCCTCGGCGTGACCGAGTTCGATCGCGCGCAGCGTGATCGGATTGGCGACGCAGAGGCCGAGCGCGAGCGCGCGCGCGAGTCGCGTATCGCCTGCGCGACGCATCTGTGCGCAGAGCAACAGGCCAAGCAAGCCTGCCGCAATCAGGCATGGGATGGAGACAGCTCGATAGACAGCGAGCGAGCCGCCGCCCCAGAGGCTTACGAGAAAGGCAAACGGCGCGCGCAGCAGCAGTGAGCCTCCGTAGGCGGGTGCCAGCTGCGCAAATTGCGCGAAGTGACCGTGCAGGAGAGCCTGGATCGCGGGCTGCGCCTCGCTTTCATAGTCGTTCCAGGCAAAGCCATAGAGACCAAGCCACGACATGCAGGCCACGCCGAGGGCTGCAATCGCCGGCGCCACAGCTCTCTCCCACCGTTTGGAGCACATCTCCATGATGGCATCGGTATGCGCCGAAATTGCCTTGAGCTGGCCAATCGCGGCTGCGAAGCATGTGACCGTATTTGCGGGGTATGTGGCTCCCGTGGCGGCGTTCTGCCGCCAGATGCGTCACGATCGAGGGTGCGATGGGCTCTGATTTGCTTGGCGGCGGCTTCGACGAGGGTTCCTCCGGGGAGCTCGAGCGCAGCATGGAGCAGGAAATCGAGGGTCTGCTCGAGCTCGACGACTTCGATCTCGTGCCGAGTAACACTGAGCAGATAACCGCGGATCTGCTGCGGGCTGAGCGGTCGGGGTCGCGTACCGCCGATCGCCGGACGACGGCGGCGCCCTCGCCACGGCCGGGCCGCGGAAGCGGACGCTGAGCTCCGAGCCTAGCCCTCGCCGCGTCCGCGCGAGCGTGCCACGCGCGCGAACATCTCTGTGATCCCGAAGCGCGGCGCAATGCGCTCCACGGCGCCGGGCGCGATCTGTGCGAGCGCGAGCATCGGTCTGATCGGCGCGCCGCTCTCCACGATCTCGCCCACATCGTCTCTGATTGCGCGCACCACCGCGTCCGCAACCTTCTTGGTGCTCGTCTCGCCGACGAGCCGGTTTGAGGTGTGGCCCTCGTCGGCCATGCGCTGATACATGCCCTCGCCGGCGGTGAAGCCAGGGCACACGACCGAGAAGCCGACCGGGCTCTGTGAGTACTCTGCGCGCAGCGACTGGGTCAAGGCGATCAGCCCGGCCTTGCTCGCGGCGTACGGCTCGTTGTAGGCCGGACCGACCTTGCCTGCGAGGGAGGAGATGAACACGACGTGGCCGCGTCCGCGCTCGAGCATCCCCGGCACGGCCGCATGTGTGAGCAGCAGCGGTACTGTGAGGTTGACCTCGATCGTCTGGGAGAGCTCCTGCTCGCTGCAAGCGGTGAACGAGCTCACCTGCTCCACGCCCGCGTTGTTGACGAGTACGTCAAGCGGCCCAAGCTCTTGCTCTGCTTGCGAGATCAAGCCTTTGACCTGTGCGCGATCGGTGAGATCGGCTGGCACGGTGACGCAGCGCACGCCGCGGTCTGCCACCTCGGCCGCCAGTTCCCGAAGGACCTCCTCGCGGCGGCCAGAGAGGGCGAGGTTGACGCCTCTGCCGGCGAGACGGCGTGCGATCTCGGCTCCAATGCCGCCTGAGGCGCCGGTGACCAGCGCGTTTGATCCAGTGAGCTGCTCCACGACTACCTCCTCGGTCGAGCGGGTGCCTTCCGCTATCAGATGCAGAGCCTAGCTCCGCATCGCCTGCTCCGCAGCCCGCCGGCATCCAACCGCTGATCCTGGCGCAGGTCGCACACGGATGCCGCCGTCGTTTCGCATGGAGGCCGACGACTTTCTGGCCACGCGCGCGTCTTCATACTTGACGGTCGCCGTGGCCGTCGATCCGATCTGAAAAGGGAGCGCCGATGAGAAAGCTGGTCGTATCCGAGTTCCTGAGTCTCGACGGGGTGATGGAGGACCCGGGTGGCGCCGAGGGATCGAAGAACGGCGGCTGGTCGTTCAAGTTCAACGACCCCGAGGGCATGCGCTTCAAGCTGGAGGAGACGATGGCCTGCGATGCGATGCTGCTCGGCAGGGTGACCTACGAAGGCTTCGCCGCCGCGTGGCCCTCGATGAAAGACGAGGTCGGCTTCGCGGAGAAGATGAACGGGATGGCCAAGCACGTGGTCTCGAGCACACTTGCCGAGGCGACGTGGAACAACTCGACGGTCATAACCGGCGACCTGCGCGAGGCGGTCGAGGCTCTGAAGTCGCAGGATGGAGGAGACGTGCTGGTCGCCGGCAGCGCGACGCTCGTACGCTGGCTGCTCGCGCAGGGCCTGATCGACGAGTTGCGGCTGATGGTCCACCCGATCGTGCTCGGCTGCGGCAAGCGGATCTTCGGTGAGCTGGATGAGTCCGTGACTTTCGAATTGGTACAGGCACAGCCCCTCGCCTCGGGGACGGTGATCTTGACCTACCGGCCGTGAGCCGACGTGAGCGCCAGATGCGCAGGTGGCCAGCTCGTCGGGAGGCGCTCTATTTCGGAGTCGGACCCGGTTCGGGGTGCGGCGTCGGTTCCGGCGTGGGAGTTGGGCTAGGCGTAGCCGAAGGGGGTGGATTCGGTCCTGGTTCCGGGTTGGGCTCCCCTTCAGCCGGTTCTTCGGCGTCCAGGCGCGCGTGCGGGGGATGCTCCAACGTGACGTTCATGCTCGTCTCCTGTTCCCCGTCTCATGATGGATGGCGATCGTTGGACTCATACGCGTTCTGATGCTCTGCAGGCGCGTGGGGGTCGCGGCTGGCGACCTGCGAGGCGCCTGCGGCGCGAACGGCCGCGGCTCGCAGGCAGCGGGGGACGATTTGGCGGTGCAGGATCGAGACGGGAGGCCATATGACGGCGGCAATCCGCCGCTCGTAGCGCACCAACGTGGCCTGCGTCACGCGTGATTGTTCGGTCCGGAACACCTGGCGAGCGGTCATGAGCCACGACCGCAGCTCGATCGTGATCGAGTCGGGCGCACGTTCGACGATCCTCCAGCCGAGGACGTGCTCGGGAGAGGGATAGGGGCCAAGCCTGAGACCGAGGACGGTACGCCAGCCGGCCAGCAGGAACCACCGCACAGGTCGGGGGGCGCGCTCGAACGTTGCGCGCGCCCATTGCTCCGGAGACCGGTCATCCCCGGCGGGCGGTTTGGCCTCATGGGAGTCGGTGTAGTGGTATTCGGTGACGCTATTGGACACGCGCATAGCAAGCTATAGCGATGCTGGATACGTGTCAAGTAGTGTTGGTTGGATGGTGCCACCTGACCGTTGCGGTAATCGCCGGTTAACGTCTCAGTCACGCTCACGGAGCTGACTGAGCGCGGAGAGGAGTTTGCCGCCTACTCGTAGTCTCTGACCCTCGAAACGCTGGCTCCGCGTCAAACCCACCCGGAACGACAGTGAAACTCAGGGCGAGTGTGAATCCCACGACTCGACGGGTACGTCGTGTTTTTTGAAATGGTGAAACACCTATTGCGGCAAATCTTTCGCGCGTGGTATATCGCCCAGCGGCGGCACGCGACGGGGTACTCAAAGGCATCGACTGCGCTGGCTCGCTACGTGTAAACAACGTGGAGCAGCAACGCGTGGACGTTGCAGCCGACGAGCGATCCAGGCGAATATCAGAACATATTGCAGGGGGTCTCGTGTACCTCTTCCTCCGCTTGTGCCGTCGTCGGGTACTCCACGGAAAGCGGTGACTTCCGCAATTTCTAAAGCCGCTCGCTTATCCAGGCACGCCGAGCCCTCCACCCGTGGCACCGCCTTCCGCAACCACTGGCCAAGGCAGAGAACTCCTCCCGCCGATCGGGGTCGAACTCACCGGACTGGTCCGGGACGCAGGCCGCGCGGCATCGTGGTACTTCCAGTACGGAGAAACGGCGAGCTATGGCTTCAGCACGCCTATCGAGACGATCGGTGGAGAACCGGAAGGGCAGGCCGTCGAAGCACGCGTGATGAGTGGCGTCTATCATGGCCACACCTATCACTTCCGCGTCGTACTGGTCGAGGAAGGTGTCGCCCACTTCGGCGAAGACAAAACCTTCGAAGGGGCGTGGGAACTCTACCCACCCCCAGCGACGCCGAATCAGCCCTCATCGCCGCCGAGCGGGAGCCAGTCTCCAGTCGGTGGCGATAGCCCCCGCACCAAAACCTCCAGCGTGGGCAAAAGCAAGGTGGGCTGCAAGGTGCCAAAGCTCGTCTCGCTCTCGCTGACACAGGCCCGAGGCCACGCCAAATCGGCGCGCTGCGTGATCAACGAGGTCAAGAAGGGGAAGTCGTCGAAGCGAAGCGGGATCGTCGTCATCGGCCAAACACCACGGCCGGGAACGGTTGAGGCGCTCGGCGGCCGCATCGAGATACGCCTCGGAGTCCCGAAGAAGACCAAGACGAAGGGCAGCAAGTAGCACCGCCCAGCGGGTTGGCCGGGCGCGCCGATCTGGCACGTTGGTGCGCTTCGCGATCTGCGACCACGAGATAATTCGGCTCGTCGCAGAGGAGTGTGGAGCGAAGCTGAGCCCCACCAGCAGATGCTGCGCCGGTGCCGGTCACGCCCGCGAAGTCGCTTCGAGAGGGCACGCGGGCCGAGGTCGGAGTCGAAAACATCCAGGGAGTCGAAGATGTCAGGTCTGTGACGACGAGGGCGCCATCCAGGCCCCCACGTTGGGTCTGACCGGCGACTATGGTAAACAAATGTTCCTCTACGTATACAGTCCGCTACTCTGGTGGCTGCGCTGGCGGGAGAACGGGCGCACGGTCGCCATCGATGGAGGAGAGCGAGGAGGAAACCTTGGATAGCTTCGGTCGCGGTGGCGCGAGCACGACAGACGGAACGGGCTTGCTGGGGCTGCCCGATTTCCCCCCCTCGTTGAGACGGGGTCGTCATAGCTGGGATGGTCCGAGCCAACAGGAGATCGCCGAGCACCAACGCGCCAGGCTGCAGGCGGCGATGCTTGCGGCGGTAGCCGAGCATGGATACGAGGCGCTCAGTGTGAGCAAGCTCTGCCGGCGCGCGGGCGTCTCGAAGACGACGCTGTATGACCACTACAAAGGCGGCATGCACGACTGCTTCCTCTCGCTTTATGAGGAGGTGCTGGATGCGCTGATCGCGCGGCTGGTCGACGCCTGGCTTGCCGGGAATGAGCCTGATCAGCGGCTCTCGAACGTGGTGGCCGTGCTGGTGCGCACGATCGTCGGCGAGCCGGCGGCGGCGCGGCTTATGTTCTGTGAGGCGTTTGCGGTCGGTCCATGCGCGGTAGAGGAGGTTGAAAACGCCCATAGGAAGGTGCGGGATCTGTTTACGGCGGGCCTCGAGGGGCAGGGTGTCCACCCGTCGTACACGGCGGTGGGGGCGATCGTCGCCGGGGTGACGTCTGTTGTGCGTGCCCGCGTGATTGCCGGTACCCACGCCGATCTCATAGAGGAGGCCGCGGAGCTTTCGCGGTGGGCGTGCATTTGCCTGAAGGCGCCGCCCCAGGATCGTCGCGCTGCCGGCCTGCCGTTTGCGTTTCGTCCCAGTGAGCCGCTGCTCGACCGGGCCGGGCGGTCCTGGGAGCCTGCGCGCGCTCGTGTCGCCGCGGCGACACTTTCGCTGGTCGCCTCGCGCGGCTACGCGGGCGTGAGCGAGCAGGCGATCCGCAGCGTTGCGCGGGTCACGCGCGCCGAGTTTCGCGAGCACTTCGGCTGCGTGCACGCCGCTTTTGTGCACGCGGTGGACACACTGTGGACCGATGCGCTGCAGTACGCCGCGACGATTGGCAGCACCGCGAGGCGGTGGCCAGAGGGCGTTGCCTGCGCCACGCTTGGGCTGCTCAGCTGTCTTGTCGCCGATGAGACCTTCGCGCACGTTGCGTTCATCGAAATGTCCCGTGCGGGTGGGAGCGAGGGCGTCGCCGGGCGCATCAGGCTACTTGGCGGCGTCGCGCGCATGCTGCAAAGAAGCGCGCCGGACCGGATGAGACCAGGGCGCACCACGGCGGAAGCGAGCATTGCCGCCTGCTGGGCGATCATCCGTCATCGTGTCAGGCACGGTGAACGGCATGAGTTGGTCAAGGACGCGCCCACGCTTGCGTTCATAATGCTGGCGCCGGCGATCGGCGCCGGAGAGGCCGCTCAGGCAATCGACGCTGCTCTGAGCGGGCGGGAGAGAAAGGGGCGCTCGGCGCGGGCGCTCGCCTGAGCCTGACGCGCGCCTCGGCCATCCACGGAGCGCGATCGCGTCTGAAGATCGAAACTGGATCGTTCGCGGCGCGGAGACAAGCGGGTACGCTTCGGCGTGCCGCTTAGCAGAGTCCATCGTCGGGCGCCTCGACCTGCGGCGTCCGCGCGGAAAGGGCCACCAGACGGGGACGCCGGCCGCCCGTGCCAAGCGTGTCGTGTGCCTCTCAAAGGAGATCCGCAGGCATCGCAGCCACGGGAGACCAGGAAAAACGGTGCCGGGGCGTCTAGGTAGATGCCGCTTGCGACTGGGCACCCCGGCACCGCCATCAATCAAGAAACGCGCGCCAGCCACTGGACGCGGCGAGCAGGAGCTTCGCGCTCGAGCCTACCAGAAGTACACGGGCGGCGTAAAGGCCGCAGCAAGCAGCCGCCGGCCCGCAAAACCGTGTAGATAAGCGGAAAACACGGCCTACTGCTGGCCAGCCTCGCGCAGACAACCAGCCGCCGCCGGCCGGCTCGTCCTGCCGAATTGTGTACCGATTGCGTCGCAGCCCTTTCAAATCGCGGGGAACAGAGAAAGATGAGCGTCGTGCCTGCCTCGCTCGGCCCACCCCGCCAACCCAGGGCGGCAGGGCAGGCGGGCCGCGGGGCCTCTAGTGGCGACTGGGGCCCGACCCCAAAAGCAAACAAAGCAATCACAAATCAAGGAAAAAGGAGCTCATCGAAGATGAGGCTTAAACTGAAACAGATAATTGGTGTCCTTACGCTTGCTGCGGTGGCAGCGATGCTCGTCGCGGCGGTGGGCACCTCGGCTGCTGGCGCGAGTGAATTCAAAACAACAGGCGCACCGACGTTCTTAGGCGAAGGTTTAGGCGCAGCCACGTTTTTATCATCAGGCTTAAACGTGGTCACCTGCGAAAAAAGCCATAGCAAAGGCTCTATTGAAAATTCCAGTTTAGCTAAAGTGATCGTCACGTATTTCGGCAAATGTGAACTCCACGCCGAAACTCCACTGAAATTTACCGAAGCGTGCCCGACCATCACGACCAAAGAACTCGATATCAAACCTATCTCCAAACTCAATGGTGGCACCAAAACCGGCCTGTTATTCGCAGCCCTATCGGGGACGATTGCTACATTCACCTGCACAGGTTCAAACAAAGTCGAAGTCAAAGTCACGGGATCGGTCCTTTGTGAATCGACACCTATCGGCAAACTGAGCTTTACAGGCAAGGTCATCTGCAAGAAAGGTGCGAAACACGGCGAACAGGAATTCACATCAGGCGAAAATACGCAACAAAAACACACAGTCACAGACGAACTGATGGCGGAATCGACGTTGGGCATCTTCAAAACATCCGAAAAAGACTCTCAGGAAACGACCGAAGATGTGACATACTCTGCGGAAGTCGAACAGACAGCGTGAGCAACAGTTGTAGTGGAAGTAAAAAGTAGAAAGTAAAGTTCGCTGGACAAGCAGCAAGAACTGTGAGGGGCCGGCGCCAGGTGCGCCGGCCCCGTCGGCTCTGACCTGCGACTCTTAGGAAACGACCAGAAGATGCGAGATACAGCACGGCGGTCGAACAGACAAATGAGCTGTAAGTAGACGCGAATCGCCGGTCGGATAGCAAGGCCGTGTGGTCGGATAGCAAGGCCGCGTGGAGTGGGAAACGCGACGCGTGTCAGGCCGCGTTTGTGTGGTAGCTTTTGGGTGGGTGGTCCGGAAGTCGGGAGCGATAATGGGGAACGCGAGGGGAGAGGGTATGCGGATAGGAACAGGGCGGCGGTGGTGGCGCGTGAGGCGCGGCGGGATCGCGCGGAGGAGCGCGGCTATGGCGTGGATGGCTGCTTTGCTGCTGACGGTGGGCTTGGTAGCGGCGCCAGCGGTGGCTGCTGAAGGCTCGTGCGCGAACGAAGCGCGTCGCGCCGAACAGTCTTCGAGCTATCTTCCGGACTGTCGTGCCTATGAGCAGGTGACTCCGGTTGCGAAGGACGCCGGTGAGCCGAAGGCGGTGGTAGTCGGTCTAGTGGAACGAAAAGCGTTTGAACCGGTCGAAGCCGCGCACGCGGCGGTTGACGGCGATCGGATGGCGTGGGTCTCCGAATACAGTCTGGCGGGGGTGGTGGGGCCGTCCACGCCGGGTGTGGACTATCTTTCGACGCGCGGGTTGGAGGGCTGGAGCACCGAAGCGACGGTTCCGCCGCAGTCGCCTGAGAACGGCCTGCTGTGCCCGTACCGAATCGGGATTGTGGGTTGGTCGAGTGACCTGACGAAGGGCCTGCTGAGTGACGGTAATGCGCAGGAAGTCAACCGACCGGGCACGGAAGTTGGCACGTTCCATGAACAAGCATTGGGGTGTGGTCACGCTGAACCGGCGCTGAAGGAAGCCGGCGGCGGCGCAATCGAAGAACCGCGGGGTTTCCAGAATCTCTTTGTGCGTGACAGCGAAACCGCCACCTACCAGCTTGTCAACGTGACTCCGGAAGTCGCGCCGCATCCGACGCCCAAGGAAGGCATTACGCAAGAACAAGATTATTTTCCGCCGAACTTCCTGGCTGGTTCCGCCGATCTTGGTCGTGTCGTTTTCGAAGACGAATTGCCGCTGACCGAAGAAGCCGAAAAGCTGGGCCCGGCCGTTGAAGCAGCCTGCAAAGAAGAGCCGAAGGGCCGCGCGTGCTGGGAAGGCCACGACGACCTTTATCTTTGGAGCGAAGGGCGTTTGCCTGCCGTGCGGCTGGTCACGGTCCTGCCTGATGGCGATCCCGTGGAAGGCGGGCTGGCGGGCTCGACGAGGAATGCCAAGGTGGCCAACCCTGCGGAAGAAATTATGAACGTCGCCGACTACCGTCACGCGATTTCGGCGGATGGCTCCCGGATCTTCTTCGAAGCGGAAGGCAATCTCTATGTGCGGGAGAACGGCAGCGAACCGCAGAGCGCGCTTGGCGCCAAAGGCGAATGCGTTGAAGCGGCAAAGGCGTGCACGATCCAGCTCGATTTGCCGCAGGGTGGTAAAGGCACCGCTGGTGGTGGCGGCAAATGGCTTGGTGCGAACGCGGAAGGCACGAAGGTGTTCTTCACCGACGAAGCATCCAACGGGTTGACGTCGACGACGATTGAAGGCAGCGGCGCCAATCTTTACGAGTACGAGCTACCAAGTGTACCCGACATGCCTGGTACACTTGTCGATCTGACACCGGCAGGCAGGGCTGAAATGCTTGGTATGAGCGGCGTCAGCGAAGACGGTTCGTACGTCTATTTCGTCGCCGAGGGCAAGCTTGTCGGCAATTACAATGTGTCGGGTAGAAGCTCAGCGCAATCTGAACCGGTGGAAGGCGCCGATAATCTCTATGTCAGCCACGAAGGTGCGATCACGTTCATCGGGACGCTCAGCGGCGAAGACCTCTGCGATTGGACTTCGAACACGGGCTGCAACCTGGTAGAACCGAGTAACCCGCAGATCACTGGGCTGACGGCTCGCGTTTCCGGCAACGGTCGGTACCTGGTTTTCAATTCGGTCAGCCAGCTCACCGGCTATGACAACACCGACACGGTGACCAATAATGCCGATGAGGAGATCTTCACGTATGAAGCTGAAGACGGGCATCTGGCTTGCGTCTCATGCAATCTGAATGGCACGCCGTCTGCTGGTGGTGCGGCCATCGACTGGCCCGCGTCGGTGGGCAACATCAAAGGGATCATGACGGACAGCTATCCGCAGCGCAATGTCTCCGAAGCGGGCCAGGTCTTGTTCGAAACCTCGGAAGCGCTGCTGCCGCAGCGGGACACTAATGGTGTGCGTGATGTTTATGAGTATGAACGCGGCGTGCTGCATCTGATCTCTAGCGGCACGAGTAGTGCGCCCTCCTATTTCTTGGATGCGACGCCGAGTGGCAGCGATGTTTTCTTCGCTACGGCTCAGAAACTGTTGCCTCGCGATACGGAATCAACGTATGAGATTTATGACGCGCGTGTGGGCGGGGGTTTCCCCGAACCGCCGCCGTCGCCGCCGCCATGCGAAAGCGAATGCAAAGGTTCGGCGGGCGCGTCCCCGGTTTTCTCGGCGTTGTCTAGCGCGATGTTTACGGGGTCGGGCAACATGGTGCGGGCGAAGTCGTCAACCAAGCCCAAGCCGAAGACCGCTAAGCAGGAGCGGAGGGCCAGGTTGCGGCGAGAGTTGCGGGCATGCAGGAAGCGCTATGCCCATAGAGGGCATAAGCGGGGCCGGTGTGAACAGCGCGCGCGGGTCTCTGGTGGAGCTAAACCTAGGCGAGCTGCCGCGATCGTGGGGGGGGTTGGACGGTGATCGGCGCAGCGAGGAAAGCGAGGATGGGTCGCCACGGAGAGGGAGGGGATACGGTGCAAACGCAGACGGGGAGCGTTCACGGGGTTGGTCGAATCGGGTCGAGGCGGCATTGTGTCGTTGCGGGAGTGGTCGGCGTGCTCGCGTGTCTGCTGATGGCTGCCTCAGCAGCGCCGGCGCTAGCGGACTGGGGTTTTCACAAGAGCTTCGGCAAAGTCAGCGAACCACCAGATTTCAATGAACCCGTCGGTGTCGCTGTCGATGAAACCGGTAACGGCCAGGTTGAAGCGGGCAGCATTTACGTTGGGAGCCTCTTCTCGGGGCTTACCGGCTTTGATCTAGCGGACGAACTTGTCTCGCCGAGCTCGTTCTTTGGCGGCTCTGCAGAGATGTCCGGCGTGGCGGTGAATCCGGTGAACCACAACGTGTACGTGGTGAATGCTTCGGAACAGAAGATCGAGACGTTCGACCCGAGCACCGGCGCACAGGTCACGTCGTTTGAAATTCCCGGCACCGTCAACATATTCGGCATCTGGACGGGAGTGCAGATCGCGTCGGACACGCACGGCAATGTGTATGTTCCGGATGCGCCCGGCAACAAGGTCGAGGTCTTCGACGAAACGGGCGGAGAACCGGAAGGTGGCGTGGCAAAGGAAATCGGTGTGGGCGAACTCTCAGAACCGGAGGGCGTCGAGATCGACTCGGCGGGGAACGTGTGGGTGGCGGACACCGGCGCCGGCAAGATCGAGGAGTTCTCGCCCGGCGGCACGTTCATGAAGGAAATCGCCAGCCCGCAGGTGCAGGCCGTGGCGCTGGACAGCTCCGGCGACGTGTTCGCGTCGATCGGCGGCGAAGAACCTCACGTGGTCGAGTACAACCCCTCGGGCGCCACCGTACTCGCAGAATTCGGGAAGGGCGTCCTGAGCCAGGCGCTCGGGCTGCCGGATGGCATCGCCATCGACCGCACGCGCGAAATCGTCTACGTGGCGGATAACGGCAAAAACACGGTCGACCGGTTCGTCAGCTGGACGGTCACCACAGCGTCGCCGAGCAACGTGGCAGAAGGGCAGGCGACGCTGAGCGGGCACGTTGAAGTCGAACCTGGAACCTCTGTCTCGACATGCAAGTTTGAATACGGCCTGACCACGGCCTATGTGAGTAGCGTGCCGTGCGCGCCGGGTGGCCCGTATACGGCCGGCACTCCTGTCAGCGCGACGCTTTCGGGGTTGTCCCCGGGTGTGGACTACCACTACCGGATCTCGGCGACCAACGCGGGCGGCTTCACGCAGGTCGGAGAAGACCGGGTGTTCGGCCCGCCGGCGATCGACAGCGAGTCCGCTGAAGCGCTCGTCGCGACCGCGACGCCGCGAGCGCACGTCACGGTCGTCGTTGAAGGGGAATCGACGTGCAGCGTTCAGTACGTCGGCGAAGCGGAATACGCGACCTCTGGCTATGCGAATGCCACGACCATACCCTGCACAACGCCGATAGGCAAGATGCCGGGCGAATACGCCGTTGAAACCAAGACGATCAAAGGGCTTCGGCCGAACACGGTCTACCACTACCGGTTCACGACGGCCAACCAGGCCGGCACTTTGACCGGGCCGGACGAAACGTTCACCACCTTCGGGGTGACGTCGTTCGCGTTCGATGCGCTGGGCCAGGCCGGTGGACCACTCACGCAGGCCGGCGCGCACCCGAAGGAAATGACCGACACGTTCCGTCTGAACACCTCGACCCACACATCAGCGAACGGAGTCGCGGCCCCGTTGGCGACCGACGCGAACCCGAAGGACGTCATCACCGAACTGCCCCCCGGCGTGATCGGCAACCCCGACGCGACACCGAAGTGTCCACCGTATGACGTTGCGCACGCCGACTGCAGCGGCGCCGCACAGGTCGGCGTGATGGAAATCTACACCTCCAATCCAGGCGCGACAACGCGTGGAGGGAGCCTGTACAAAGCGGCGCCCGTGCCGATCTATAATCTCGTGCCGCCGAAGGGATTGGCCGCGCAGTTCGGCGCGCGCTTCAACGGGTTCGTGACGGTGCACATCGACTCGCGGGTGCGGACCGGCGGCGACTACGGCGTGACTGCGGAAGTGCTCGACAGCTCCGCCGGTGAAGGGCTGGTAATCCCCGTGGTGACGCTGTGGGGTGTGCCGGCGGCCGAAAGCCACGATCCCGAACGCTTTTGCCCAGTCGCGGGTGGTGTCAACGAGGTACAGGAGCATCAAGGAGAACCAGCGCTTTACAACGGGTATCCGTGCACCGAACGCGGCCCGCTGATCCCGTTCTTGAGCAACCCGACGGCTTGCACCGGCGAACGCGAAGCACGGATGACCGTCGAACCGTGGCAGGAAGACGAACCCCCCGTGGTCGTGGCCGCGTCGGCGAAGATGCCCGCCATCACCGGCTGTGGCAGGCTCGACTTCAAACCCTCGATCGCGATCGTGCCGACATCGAAGGCGTCCGACTCGCCGAGCGGGCTGGACGTGGAACTGAAGGTGCCGCAGAACGAAGACCCGAACGGGTTGGCCACGTCCGACCTGAAGGACGCAAAGGTGGTCCTGCCCGCAGGTGTGACCGTCAACCCGTCCTCCGCGAGCGGCATGGTCGGCTGCCCGCTGCTGAGCGGCAAAGAAGGTCATCCTGGGCAGTCGGGCATCGATCTTGAAGACGGCGAACCCGCGAACTGTCCGAACGCTTCCAAGATTGGAAAGGTCAGGATCAAGAGCTCGCTGCTCGAAGAAGAACTGGAAGGCGGCGTCTATGTGGCACAGCAGAACGCCAACCCGTTCAAATCGCTGCTGGCGCTCTACGTCGCGGTCGAAGCGCCTGAACGGGGCGTCGTGGTCAAGCTCGCCGGGCACGTCGAACTCAACCAAGAGACGGGGCAGCTAACGACCACGTTCGACGAAAACCCGCAGCTGCCGTTCGAAACGCTGAAGCTGGACTTCTTCGGCGGCGAACGGGCACCGCTGGCGACGCCTCGAACGTGCGGCTCCTACCAGCCCACGACGCTGCTCGAACCCTGGTCGCACCAGGGCGCAAGCGGCGAAGAAGGCACTCCGAACGCCGAACCGCACATCGCCCCCTTCGAAGTCATCAGCGGGCCAGGTGGGTCGGCGTGTAGCGGGTCGCCGTTCGCGCCGTCCTTCGAAGCCGGCGCTGTCAACAACCAGGCGGGCGCCTTCGGCTCCTTCGCGATGACGCTGAGCCGCAAAGACGGCGAACAGCGTTTCAGCACCGTCTCGATCACGATGCCGCCGGGCCTTGCGGGGATGATCTCGAAGGTGAGCCGGTGCGCGAACGCGCAGGCGGAAGCGGGCGACTGCCCGGCCGCTTCGAAGATCGGGCACGTGAACGCTGAGGCGGGGGTCGGCGCCCAGCCGGTCACGCTGCCGGAAGCGGGCAGGGCCGAAGACCCCGTGTTTCTCACCGAAAAATACGACGGGGCACCGTTTGGGCTATCGATCGTGGTACCGGCCGAAGCGGGGCCGTTCAACCTCGGCACGGTCGTCGTGCGGGCGCGGATCGAGGTAGATCCGCACACCGGACAGGTCTCGGTGATATCCAACCCGATGCCGACCATGCTGCAGGGCATTCCGCTCGACGTGAAGGCGATCCACGTCGAAGTGAACAATCCCGATTTCATATTCAACCCGACGAACTGCAAGGAACTGCACGTGGACGGCACGATCGGCTCAGCTGAAGGCGCGAGGGCGGGAGTGTCAAGCCGCTTCCAGGCCGCCAACTGCGCCGCGCTGTCCTTCAAGCCGACGTTGAAGGCTGAAACTCACGCCTCCCACACGCGCAAGAAGGGCTCCTACCTGAAGGTGTCGATCAGGGCGGCCCAGGGGCAGGCGAACCTTGCGAAGGTGCATATAACGCTGCCAAAGAAGCTGCCGGCGGACCTCGAAACGCTCAAAGAGGCGTGCAGTGAAGCACAGTTCAAGGCGAACCCGGCGGGCTGCCCGAAGGCGTCGTCCGTCGGCAGCGTGGTCGTGCATACGCCCGTGCTCTCGAAACCATTGAGCGGCCCTGCGATCTACGTAAGCCACGGCGGCGCGCAGTTCCCGGACCTGGCGCTGGTGCTGCAGGGTGAAGGCATCACGATCATTCAGGAAGGCACCACCAACATCAGCAAAGGCTTCACGTCGAGCAGCTTCAACGCGATCCCCGACCTTCCGGTGTCAAGCGTCGAAGTGACGCTTCCGGAAAGCGCGACACCGGCGCTTGGCGGCAATGGCGGCAACCTCTGTAGGCAAACCGTGACCAAGCGCGTGAAGACGAAGGTCCACGGCAGGATCGTCTACCGCGAACGGCGCGTCAAGCAGCGGCTGAAGCTGATTATGCCCACGACGATCACTGGCCAAAACGGCGCGGTGATCGCACAGAAGACGACTATCTTCGTGCGCGGCTGCTCTGCCCGCTAGCACAAGGAGAAGAAGGCCGAGCACAAGATCGACTTCCGAAGTTGGCGCCGAGGCTCGTGTAGCGCGTAAGCATTGTTTGGCAGGCGGCCTGGCGGCGCCGGGCCGCCTGGTTGGAGCTTGTATCAGCATGTCATCGCTGATCTATATTCGCAACATGCCTGACGCGCTGCATCGCGAGCTGAAGGTCAGGGCCGCTCAGATGGGCATGACGCTCTCCGACTATCGCTTGCGGTGGCTGTGCGACCCACGATGAAGGAGTGGCTTGCGCGCAGCGAAGGATGGGCACCGGTTGCAACCAACGAGCTGCCCGCAGTCGCGATTGCCGCAGAGCGCGGGCGTGCTGCTGTGTGATCGTCGCTGATGCGAGCGCGGTCG
Source organism: uncultured Actinomycetota bacterium (assembly GCA_963757925.1). Classification (GTDB taxonomy): domain Bacteria; phylum Actinomycetota; class Thermoleophilia; order Solirubrobacterales; family Solirubrobacteraceae; genus Palsa-744. The sequence goes on along the minus strand of CAVWTE010000007.1, from coordinate 108,021 downwards.
TGGAGGTGCTCCTCGCTTTGCCGAGTGCCGGCGAGGTGCGCGCGGCAGTCGCGGAGCACTCCGAGTTGCATGTACCTGAGTACTTCAATATCGAAGCCCTCTCAGCACTGAGGCGCTACGCGATTCGAGACGAACTCACCCAGCTGCGAGCTACCGAGCGCTCACTGCGCGTCGCGATCGCGAACGCTTACGTACCCAGTGATCGAGCTCGCTCGCTACTGAGATATGGGATCTGCGCGACGCGCTGACCGCATATGACGCTGCGTACCTGACTCTTGCTCGCCGGTTGGATGTCGGGCTCGTCGCGCTCGACGGAGCGAAGCTAAGCCACCACGCCCCGAAGTCGCTGAGAAATCGGTTCGAGAGGAGCCGCATGTGGGTTGCCATTCTCAAGCCACAGGAGGTCGGTCCGCTGACGTTGCTGGGAGCAACGGGCCGGGCTTCTCTGCCGAATTGTGTACCGATTACGCCGCAGCCCTTCCAAATCGTTGGGAAAAGTGGAAGATGGGCGTCGCATCCGCCTTGCTCGGCCCACTTCTCCAACCAGGGACGGCAGGGGTAGGCGGGCCGCGGGACCTTTAGTGGCGACTGGCCCCGATCCAAAGCAAACAAAGCAAGAGAAGGAGCTCATCGAAGATGAGGCTTAAATTGAAACAGATGATCGGTGTCCTTGCGCTTGCTGCGGCAGCAGCGATGCTCGTTGCGGTGGCGGCTGGCGCGAGTGAATGGAAAACGACCAAATTCCCGGTGTCATTCAATGGCTCGGGTTTAGGCTTATACAAGTTCGAATCGGAACACTTAAACGTAGTGTCGTGCGAAAAAAGCAAGACCGAAGGCTCTTTTGAAAGTTCTACGTCAGAGAAAGTGACCATCACGCATGAAGGCAAATGTGAACTCAAAGTTGAATCGCCACTGAAATTCAGCGAAGCGTGCCCGACCATCACGACCAAAGAACTCAATGTCAAACCTATCTCCAAGCTCAATGGTGGTACCAAAACCGGCCTGTTATTCTCGGCCGTATCGGGGCCGATTGCTGAATTCACCTGCACTGGCTCAAACAAAACCGCGCTCAAGATAACGGGGTCGGTCCTTTGTGAATCGAACCCCATCGGCAAACTGAGCACAACGAGCACCATCACCTGCAAGAAAGGTGCGAAACACGACGAACAGGAATTCACATCAGGCGAAAATGAGCAAACAAAAACAAAAGTCACAGACGGATTGACGGCGGAATCGACGTTGGGCATTTTCAAAATAACCGAAAAAGATTCTCAGGAAACAACCGAAGATGTGACATACTCCGCAGAAATCGAACAGACGGCTTGAGCCGTAGTTTGAAAGTCGAATCGCCGGACAAGTAGCAGGAAGGTACGGGGTCGGCACGAGGGTGCGCCGACCCCGTCAAGCAGCGGCTGAAGCTGATTATGCCCACGACGATCACTGGCCAAAACGGCGCGGTGATCGAACAGAAGACGACAATCTTCGTGCGCGGCTGCTCTGCCCGCTAGCACAAGGAGAAGAAGGCCGAGCATAGAGATCGACTTCCGAAGTTGGCGCCGAGGCTCGGTGGCGGGGCGCACGGCGCCTACGAATCATCGGGCCTCAGCGTCGCGTCGATCGCTTCGCCCAGCATTTCGAGCTGTGTTGGTCGGCGAAGCCGCCAGGCCCGCTTAGCCATGTGATCAGCATGCTACAATGCGATCAACATGTCTTCGATGATCCAGATTCGCAACGTGCCTGACGCGCTGCATCGCGAGCTGAAGGTAAGGGCCGCTCAGACTGGCATGACGCTCTCCGACTACCTGCTCGCGGAGATCGAGTCCTTGGCTGTGCGACCCACGATGAAGGAGTGGCTTGCGCGCAGCGCAGGATGGGCGCCGGTTATGACCAGCGAACCGCCTGCAGTTGCGATTGCTGCAGAGCGCAAGCGTACTGCTGCGTGATCGTCGCAGACGCGAGCGCGGTCGTGGAGGTAATCCTGGCCATGCCGCGTGCTGGCGAGGTGCGCGAAGCACTCGCGGAGCATTCCGAGTTGCATGTCCCTGAGCACTTCAATGTCGAGGCTCTCTCAGCACTGAGGCGCTACGCAATTCGAGGCGAACTCAGCCAGCTGCGGGCTGGCGAAGCGCTCGCTGCGCTTCGTGATCTGCGGACGCTCACGTACCCGGTGATTGAGCTCGTCGCCGAGATATGGGATCTGCGCGACGCGCTGACGGCGTATGACGCCGCATACTTGGCCCTTGCGCGTCGGTTGGATGTCGGGCTCGTCACACTGGACGGGGGTCTGGCGGGGGTGGCTTCCAAAGAGGGACGCCTCGTGCGCTCGGCGACCAGGTAACGATCGGGCTCTCGGCGAATGCCATCTACGCTGGCCAGATGCAGCGCTTCGCCAGGTCTGTCGGCGCTTGGCGCGCAATTCGTCGAATGCGAACGCGGGGTGCGCCCGCTACCCTGACTGGCCGTGATCTCCACCAACCAATTCCGCAACGGCAACCACATCGACGTCGACGGCGTCATCTTCAAGATCCTGGAGTTCCAGCACGTCAAGCCGGGCAAGGGCGGCGCTTTCGTCAGGACCAAGATGCGCAGGGCCTCAGACGGCGCGGTGATCGACCGCACATTCAGGGCGGGGGAGAAGTTCAGGCCGGTCCATACCGAGGCGCGCAAGATGCAGTTCCTCTACGCCGACGGTACCGAGGCGCACTTCATGGACGTCTCCTCCTACGAGCAGCTCGCGATCCCCGAGGGCACGCTCGCTGATCCGCTGCGCTGGATCGAGCCGAGCGCCGAGATCGACATGCTCTTCATCGACGGCCAGCCGGCGGACATCCAGCTGCCGAGCGCGGTTGACCTGGAGATCGCGGAGACCGAACCCGGCCTGCGCGGCGATACGGCCTCGGGTGGGGGTACGAAGCCTGCCAAGCTGCAGACCGGAGCCCAGATCCAGGTGCCGCTGTTCATCCAAGCGGGTGAGCGCGTGCGCGTCGACACGCGCACGGGCGACTACGTCTCTCGGGCCTAAGAAGGTCTCGTGCGGCGCTCAGAGCAGCGCAGGGCGGCCGTGGTGGCGCTCTATCAGCACGATCTCACCGGCCGCGAGCTGCATGAGACCCTTCCGAGGGACGCGTCGCTCTTCACGCGCTCGCTCGCGCACGCGGCGGCCGATCTGGCCCCATCGCTCGATGAGGTGATCGAGAGACACGCCCACGGCTGGAGCGTCAGCCGCATTCAGCCGCTCGAGCGCAGCATCATGCGAGTGGCGCTCGTGGAGATGCTGCACCCCGATGCTGTCCCATCCGAGGCTCCGATTCCGGCTGAGGGTGCGATCGAGGAGGCCGTCGAGAGCGCGAAGACCTTCTGCGGCAGCGAGGCGCCGGCGTTCGTCAATGGGGTGCTCGCCGCAGCGCTGCGCGATGTGCGGGAGAATGGCGCAAGCACTGCGGCCTAGGAGATCGTGGCATGAGCACAGAGCAACTGGATGACCTGATAGATCGGCTCGAGCGTGCGGCTGAGCAGCTGCGCTCGGGAGAGATCTCGATGGACGCGGCGGCGACGCTCGTCGAGGACTGCGCGGCGATCGCCACCGAGGCGAGCGCGGAGCTCGAGCGGCGTGCGCGCAGCGCCGCCTCCGCGCCTCCGCCGGGCCAGGACTCGCTGCTGTGATGCGGCCGGCAGGGGCGTGAGCGCGGAGGGCAAGGAGTTCGGCGAGGCTGCTGGCAATGTCGTCTCGGCGACGCCGGCGGAGCCGCGCTACCCGGATCATCTGCGAATCGAGGTCGAGCGCTACCTCGAGCAGATGCGTTTCGCCGATGAGCCGCTGACCGCGGGCCTCGAGCGGGCGATGCGCTACTCGCTGCTGGCCGGCGGCAAGCGCATCAGGCCGGTGCTGGCGCTCGCGACCGCCGAGGCGGTCGGCATGGATCGCCACGAGGTGATGCCGCTCGCGGGCGCGATCGAGCTGATCCACACCTATTCGCTGATTCACGATGATCTGCCGGCGATGGACGATGACGCGCTGCGTCGCGGCCAACCGACCTGCCATGTCGCCTACGGTGAGGACGTCGCGATCCTCGCGGGCGATGGCCTCTATGCCGAGGCGTTCAAGCATCTGCTCAGCGAGCGCCGTTCCCCGCCGGAGCGGCTGATCGAGGCTGCCCTGGAGCTCGCGGGCGCGACGGGTGTTGGAGGCATGGTCGGCGGCCAGTACGTCGATGTCGCAACGACCGCTCCGGATGGGCCCGCTGGGCTCAGACGACTGCATGAGCTGAAGACCGGGAGGTTGATCGGCGCCTCGGTGCTCTGCGTACTGATGCTCGGGGGAGTCGACGGACCTGCGAGAATGTGCTTTCGTCGTTTTGCCGCGGAGCTTGGTGTGCTGTTCCAGATCGTCGACGACATATTGGACGTCACCGGCACGGATGCCGCGCTTGGGAAGCCAAGCGGAAGCGACGAGCGGCACGGTAAGCGCACCTACATGAGCGAGTTTGGCATCGATCGCGCCAGGGAACTGGCGGCAGAGTCCCACAGGATGGCAAGGCAGGCGCTCTCCGAGGCGATGGCGACACTGCCGGGAGGGCGCACCGCGACCAACCTCGAGCAGATCACCGATTTCATCTACACAAGGACATCTTGAGCATCCTCCAAGGCATAGATGAACCGGGCGATCTGAAGGCGCTCTCAGACGATCAACTGCAGGAGCTCGCCCAGGAGGTCAGGCAGCACATCATCGACACGGTCGGGGAGATCGGCGGGCACTTCGGCGCCAACCTCGGCACCTGCGAGCTTGCCGTCGCACTGCACTCGCTGCTGCAGTCCCCGAAGGACAAGATCCTCTGGGACGTGGGTCATCAGGCATACCCGCACAAGGTGCTCACGGGCCGCCGCGGGCAGCTGCACACGATCCGTCAGTACCAGGGCCTTGCTCCGTTCTGCTCGATGGCCGAGTCCGAGCACGACATCATGGGCGCGGGCCACGCCTCCACCTCGGTCGGCTACGCGGTCGGGATCAAGGAGGGCATGAAGATGGCTGGCCAGGAGGGCCAGGTGGTCGCGGTGATCGGCGATGGCGCGATGACCGGCGGCGTCGCCTTCGAGGCGATCGGCCAGGCGGGCGGCCTTGGCACGCCGATCGTCGTGGTGCTCAACGACAACGGCATGTCGATCGCGCCGAACGTCGGCGCGCTCTCGCGCTACTTCAACAGGGTGCGCCTGAACCCGAAACTCTGGCACGCACGCGAGGAGGTCGAGGGTGGTCTCGCCAAACTGCCGGGCGGGATCGGCGCGGCCTTCGAGCGCCTCGGCCCGCACCTGAAGGAGTCGCTGAAGGCATTCTGGGCGCCGGGGCTGTGGTGGGAGGAGCTCGACTGGGCCTACACGGGCGTGATCGACGGCCATGACGTGAGGGCGCTGCGATCGGCGATCGGCGAGGCGCTTGCCGCCCAGCGGCCGGTCGTCGTCCACATCGCAACCGTGAAGGGCAAGGGCTTCGCGCCGGCCGAGGAGGGTGGCCTCGAGGGCATGGAGAAGTGGCATGCCGCAAAGCCCCATTCGATCGTCAACGGCTCCCCCGCCAAAGCGGCTGCCAGCGTGACGAACGGCAAGCCCGCGCCGCCGCAGTACACGACCGTCTTCGGCGAGGCACTCCTGCGCGAATGCCAGCGCGATGAGCGGGTGGTCGGGATCACCGCTGCGATGAACTCGGGCACCGGCCTGAACATCCTGCAGAAGGCGATGCCCGAGCGCTACTTCGACGTCGGCATCGCCGAGCAGCAGGCGGTCCTCTTCGCCGCTGGCCTCTCGCTGCAGGGGATGAAGCCAGTCGCCGCGATCTACTCGACCTTCCTGCAGCGGGCTTACGACCAGATCGTCCACGACGTCTGCCTGCAGAAGCTGAACGTGGTCTTCGCAATGGACCGGGCGGGACTGGTCGGCGACGACGGCCCAACCCACCACGGCGTCTTCGACATCGCCTATCTGCGCTGCCTGCCAAACCTGGTCCTGATGGCGCCGAGGGATGAGGCGATGCTCGCGCACATGCTCCACACTGCGCTGGTCCATGACGATGGCCCGGTCGCGCTTCGCTACCCGCGCGGGGAGGCTGAGGGCGTGGCCCTGCCCGGGCGGCCGGTGCCGATCGAGATCGGTACCGGGGAGGTGCTCCGAGAGGCTGGCCCTGGCAACGGCGCAAATGCCGGTCGTCGGGTTGCGCTGCTTGGCTACGGCTCCGGTGTCGGCAAGGCGCTTGATGCTGCGGATCTGCTCGCCGAGCAGGGCATCCCCGTGACGGTCGCCGACGCACGCTTTGCCAAGCCGATCGATGCCGGTCTGGTGGCGCAGCTTGCCGCAGAGCACGACCTGCTCGTCACGATCGAGGAGGGCGTCCTCGCTGGTGGATTCGGCTCGGCGGTCTGGGAGACCCTCAACGACTCCGGCGCCTCCGCCGGCGGCGTGAGGATCCTGCGCGTCGGCCTGCCCGACCACTACGTGACTCACGGCAAGCCGGCGCTGCTGCATGCCGAGGTCGGCTTCACCGGCGAGCAGATCTCCGAGCGCGTCAGGGCCGCGATCCTCGATCGCCACTCGGCGCACCTCGCCTGAGTCTGGGCTGCTGGGTCAGCCAGGACGAAGGTCTCGCGAGCCTCGGCATGAGAGGCTCTCGGCGCCCGCCTGCACGCCCACGAAGCGCCCGAGCCCGCATCGTGATAAAAAAAGCGGCCCGCTGGGGGGCGGGCCGCTTTGAGGGGAGGAGGGTACTGCTGTGCTTCGGGTCCAAGACATAGTGCCCTACGCAGAAGCGGTTTTCTGTGACGTTCATCACACTTGGTCATTCTCTGTATAAGCCGCTAAAGCGCACAAAATGTCCCGTATCGGCGTCGTGAAGCGGCCTAAATATGGCTTTCTAGAGCCATTCGTGCCGAGGTTTTCCGCTTACCGGGATGCGCGCGCGCGTTCCGTCCGGTATGGCTACCATGCTGCATGACGCAACGTTTCGTGACAAGACGCGAGACAGTGCGAGAAGGTGCCCGATCCTGCACCGTGTAGTAGCACCGAAGACCATCAACGAACACACTTGGCACCGACTAACGCGGTGTGGTGAGGCCGACAAACCGAGGACGGCCGCGTTCGTAGCAACGAACCGATGACGACTACTTTTCCCCAAGAAACGGGAGCCACCCCGACCCTGCTTGCTAGGCGTTTGGGAATGGGTCGAGGCAGCTCCGGTATGGCCGAGTGGCCGCAGCATGATGCCAGCGGCGGCGGACACCAATCCGCCGCCGCGAGGCATCGTGGACTGCTATGCCGCCTTGGCGATCTCGTCGGGCATGATGACGAGCACGTACCAGTGGGGACCATCGTCGGCGACCGCGACAAGCGGCAGCCGAGCGCCCCTGCAACACGAGATGGAAAACCCGCTGGGTTCTCCCCACTCGTGAACGAGGGCGTATGTACCGTCCCAGGGAACTTGATCCCCGGGCTCGAAGCGAACGACAGGCACTGTCATTGCCTTTCGTAGCTGGTCCGCTCCCTGCCCGTCGGTTGTACGGCGGGCAGGGAGCCCTATCACCCGCTGAAGCGGGCTGTCGAACATCGTTGCGCGCCTATCGGACGCCTTGATGAGGGCGGTAGCCTGAACGTATGGCCGGAGTGCCAAAATCCGATCAAACTCAGTCGATCCCTGCGAAGGACGGCGATCTGGAGATCCCGGTCCCGTCGCGCGAGGACTTCTTGGGCGTCGTTAAGAAGGTTGCTGGCCCAGGGCTTCGTAAACGGCCTGACGAGACACCCGAGCCTCCTGAGCGATCCGAGTCGGACTGAGCCCCGCCGCGTGGGCTTGTTGGATGCGTCGTCGTAGCTCGGCTGCTGCTGCGTGACGCTCCTGGTCGGCGACCTCACGGCGCTCTGCTGCGCGTCGTAGACGTTCGATGGCCTTCTTCTCGCTGATCTGGTCGGCGCTCATCTACTTCGCTGCTCGCTTGACGAGTTCCGCGAACATCGACGGGTTGCGCTGGTCCCGCAGGTTGTAGCGCCAGCAGAACTCGTTGAGATAGCCCTGGAGCCATTTGTGCGAGACCTTCTTGTAGGTGCCTCGGATCGACGGCTTCAGGTTGCCAAAGAAGCCCTCAATGGTGTTCGTGTGGACTTCGCCCATGACGTATTCGCCTGCTGCATGGCGGACTCGACTATGGGCAGCGAAGTGGTCTCCAAGCCGGTTGTATGCGGGCCACTCGTCTGTGTAGACGATCGACTCGGGCTGGACCCATTCGACGACCTGTTCCTTGAGCTTCGGCCCACGACGAGAGGGCAGCACGGTCGCCTTTACGCGCCCGCCGCGTTCGACGGCCGCGAAGACGGTTGCTCTACTACATTCCTTCAGCTTCATGGCGGCAGACCGCCGCTCAGCGATCGGCGCGTTCGGCAGGTAGCCCTTGCGGGGCTTGCCGTCCACAGAGGTCTCATCGACCTCGACCTCGCCTCGCAACGGCTCGCCGTCATCGGTCATTAGTTGGTTGCGGATCAGATTCAGCATCCGCCACGCAGTGCGGTACGAAACGCCCAACGTCCGCTCAAGCTGCTTGGCGGAGATCCCGCAGCGAGTGCTCGTGACCAAATACATCGCGTAGAACCACAGGTGTAGCGACGTCGAGGACTTCGCGAAGATTGTCCCGGCTGTCGGGTGGACGTGATGCCCGCAGCCGGTGCAGGTCCAGGACTGGCGTCCCTGTTTGGTCGCGTAGCGCCGGAAGACCCGTTCCTGCTCACACTTGGGGCAGGTCGCGTGTTCGCCGTCCGGCGCGTAGCGAGCGCGCCACAGATGCTCCAGACACGCCGCATCGTCGGGGAACTCGCGCAGGAACTCCATCAGCGAGTACGTGGACTCCGAGCGGACGGTCCTGCGTGGAGCGTTGCGGTCTACCGGAGGCATACCGTAAGGCTACTTGACGGAGCGGACGTTTGTCAAGTGTCCTTACACAATGCGATCATGTCCCAGCCATCCCCTACCATAAGGTCCATGGCGGGCGATCCAGAACGCGATGCAGAGGAGCTGCTTGAGGTTGTGTGGGCCGGTCGACCTCTGCCTGTCGACCCGATCCAAATCGCCGAGCAGCTAGGCATAAAGATCTTCACGGCCGGGCTGAAGCCAGAAGTCTCAGGGATGCTGATCAAGGAACCAGGCAAGGACCCTGAGATCTACATAAACGGCACCGACAGTATGAGTCGGCAGCGTTTCACGTGCGCCCACGAGTTGGGCCACTACGTCAAGCGCGTTGCCACCGGTGCCGCCGAGTGGGCGACAATCGATTACCGGGGGCCGCTGACCTCCGATGGCACCGATCCAGACGAGATCTACGCAAATCAGTTTGCCGCGAGCCTCCTGATGCCCAAGCAGGAACTCCGTCGTCTACACAAAGACCTTGGGCTTGCGGCTCTGGCATACGAGTTCGGCGTATCCGAAGAAGCCATGAACTTTCGCCTGGCTAACCTCAAACTCAAGTGAGCGATGGAGCAAGGACCCGAGGGGGAGAGCAGCGACGCGAGCCGTGAGTTGCGGGAGGCGCAAGACCATGTAGCTGAAGCACGCCGTGTGCTTCAACTTGCAAGCTCAGGACCTCAGCCGGCGGACAGCTTTGATAGCCGGTTTCGCGAGATACGCCTGAAACGGCGCGAATCAGATACGAAGCTAGCGGGAGCGATGGGATGGAGCACGCTCGCCCTATTCGTCGGCCAAGCGCTGATCGTTGACGCTGCCTTCTTGACCTACGCGGCTGAAATCGAATGGAAGCTCCCTGAAGGCGTCATCATTGCTTGGCTCGGTGCGGGCGTAATCCAGCTCATCGGGTCAGTCGCGCTCGTAATTGCCCGCTATTTGTTCCCCGACGGCGGTCCAGGTGAGGAATCCTCAGAGAATTAGCAGTGGAGGGCGCCCCAGGGGGTCGGGGTCCTGGGGCGCCCATACAGGCGTCTACTGCGTGATTTCCTCTGCGAGCAGAGCGGCGCGCGACGCGAACACGAAGCCGTCGAGACGATGAACGAGGCCGCCTCTGGCGAGTCGTTTCAAGCCGTCTGACGCTGCTACCCGGTCTTCGATCTCGCGGGCGACCTCCTCCTCAGACCACGGTCGCTGCGAGTCGTCTGCGAGCAGGACCGACAGGATTACGCCGTCAGTGCGCACCTCCCGCTCGACCTCGCTCATGGGCGGGATAGGCTGAGCCTGCATCAGGGTTACCTCCTGGTGAGCGGCCCCCGTTTGGTGGTCCAGCCGTTATGAGAGTTTTTGTTGTCTTTGGTGGTGGTGGCTGTCCCAGTTCTTGGCGTACTCGTCGGGGGCGAGCCCGGCCAACGCTGAGTGGGGTCTGATCGTGTTGTACTCGATTCTCCATTGCTCGGTGAGGATGCGTGCTTCGGTGAGGGTGCAGAACTCCTCCAGGTTCCAGTGCTCGTCGCGCATCCTGGAGTGGAACGACTCGACGTAGGGGTTCTCCCAAGGGCTGCCGGGCTCGATGTAGAGGGTGCCGGTGCGGGCGAGGCGACACCAGTCTTTGAGGGCGTGGGCGATCATCTCTGGGCCGTTGTCCATCCGCAGGAACCGCGGGGCGCCATGTGCGGCGACCAGGCGATCCAGCACGCGCAGGACACCGTCGGCGTCGCAGGAGCGCGAGACCTCGCTGGCAAGCGCCTGCCGGGTGAACTCGTCGACGACGTTGAGGCACTTGAGCTGCCGGCCGTCGTTGGTGGCGTCGAACTGGAAGTCGATCGCCCACACTTCCCGGGGCCGCGCCGCGCGGCGTCTGGCACCGCCCTGCTCGCTGCTGTGGCCTCGGCGGCGCTTGCGTGCTTTCTGGGGCACACGCAGGCCTTCCTGGCGCCACAGGCGCTGCACGCGCTTGTGGTTGACCTCGAAGCCTTCGCGGCGCAACTGCACCGCCGCGCGACGATACCCCCAGCGCGTGTGCTGCCGGGCTATCTCCCGCAGCCGGCAGCGCAGCTGCTCCTCAGCCGGCTGCCGCACCGGAGCCGGGAGGCGTTGGGTGGAGCGGTGCTGACCAACGAGCCGGCACGCCCTGCGCTCTGAAAGCCCGAAACGCTGCACGCACATCACGACCGCGCGGCGGCGACGCTCCGGGCTTAGAAGTTTCCCCGACCAATCTCCTTCAACGCCTGAATATCAAGCGCCTGATCGGCTACGACCTGCTTCAGACGCTGGTTCTCACGCTCGAGCTCTCGCAGCCGCTTGGCGCCTTCGGCCTTCATCCCGCCGAACTGGGTCCGCCACCGGTGCAGCGTCTGCTCAGAGACCTCAAGCACCCGCAGCACCTCCGCGAGGTCCTTGCCCTCGCTCTGCAGCCGATCGGCCTCACGCAGCTTCCTGACGATCTGCTCCGGGGTATGACGACGACGCTTCATCTCGAGAATCCTCCTCCGCCCACAATAAGGGCCGGTCAGACTCTCAAAGCACCCGGACCACTACACGGGGGTCACGCCACTGGTGTCAGGCCCCGGGGCAGTTCGCGCTGTCGCCGGGGCCACTTCTTGATTGGAAGCCGACCAAGCTAGCCCTACTGGAGGACGGAAAAAACGTCCAAAACGGCTTATACAGAGAAGGACTAAGTGTGACGTTCATCACTCTTCTCGCCAACTGCCACGCAGGCATCGCTCTCGACCGCAACGGCCGCCGTGAGGCTGCCGCCGAGCTGACGCCGCTCCTGAACGCAGATGGCGCTCATTGGGTGCCGTGCACGGGTCGGATCGCTGGGAGGCGATCCATACGGCACGCCGCGCTCGCAACTACCGGCGGGTGACGGCAAAAGAAACGGCCCGCTGGGGGCGGGCCGTTTCTGGGGAGGAGGAGGGTACTGCTGTGCGTAGGGTCGATATGCATATTGAGGGATGGCGAGCGGCATGTGTGTGGCGTCGGTCACACTTGGTCAATCTCTGTATAAGCCGAGAGGAGCCATGCGGGCGTCCTGGGCGTTCCGAAGACACAACAGTGCGGCCGTGAGCCGTTGCAATGGTCACGGCCTACACCCATCCTGAGAGGGGAACCATCAATGAAGCGACTCGCGGCAGTGCTGTTCGTGGTGGGATGCCTTGGGGGAGCGACGGAGGCCTACGCGGCCGAAGCGCTACCGCCGACGGTAAGCGTGGAGGGCGTGGCGAACGTTCCGATCTCGCCGAGCGCCAGTCAGGCAGAAGCTGATACCGCCTATCGCCAGGGCCTCACCGCGGCGATCGGCGACGGACACGAAAAGGCGGAATTCCTAGCCGTTCAGACCGGCGCGAAAGTGGGCTCGGTCCAGCAGATCGCCGAGCGAGGTGGATTCCATCGAATGCGTCCGGCCCGCCGAAGAAGGCCAGATGAGCGAATACATGCAATACAAAGGTGCGGAACCCGATTTTGGCTCGGTCGAACCCTCTGGATCGCGGTTCGCGGTTGCTCCCGCGAGCACCTCCGGCACCGTCTCGACCAAGACACCCAGGCCCAGGAGGAAGAAGCACAGGGTCAAAGCGAAGAAGGCGGCGGTGTCGGTGAGGTGCACGCTCTCCACCCAGGTGGGGCTCTCTTATCTGCTCATGTAGCTTCCGAGTGCAGCCAATTCTTTCGCAGCTGGCTGCATGTGCAGAGATTGACCATGCGTCTCGTCGGTGACACCTGGTCGGCCTCTGCATGAGCGCCACCTCTGGCGCGTCTGCGTGTCCGCTCAGGGCCTGAACGAGTTGATGATCGTGAAGGCCTGTTCGTGGCCGGCGGGCAGCCCCGCCGAACGCAGCTGATCCCACTCCACGCCGGCGGCGTTGTCGACGAAGGCCGGCTCGACCGAGCCATTGAAGGCTTCCGGGTCTTCGACGGTGCTCTCGACCGCCTTCCAGATGCCGCCATCGGTAGCACTGGCTCCATCGCAACGTTCTTCGGCTTCCTCTTCGGTGTCGTTCCAGCAGCCCTCCTGGTAGGTGGACCAGGGCAGGCCTCCAGCTTCCAGGAAGCCGTCGATTGCTCCAGAGATCGGGTTCTCTCCTCCCACGAAACGTGGGGGCCCGGATTCAAAAGCGCCGGTGCCGAAGTCATCGCCGCCGGTGTAGAGGTCGCCTGCGTAGATCGCTCGGAAGTAGAGCGTGCCGGGGCTTGTGTTCTTCACGTCATATGTCGAGGTGAACTGAGTTGTGCCGTTCACGTAGGTCGTGGTCTCGCGCACGAGCGCGGCTTCCTGCGGGAGGGCTTCTTCTTCGCCCGGTTCGGAGGCGTCGACCTGGAATGTCGTGACCTCGGTGTAGGGGTCGCTTGGCGTGCCGGCGCCGGTGACGGGGGACTGCGATACCGGGGTGTAGGTGTCAAGGCCCTTGGGTCCTGCGGCGCCGTTGAAGCCCCAGGTGGTGCCGTCCAGCGCGGCGGGCTGGCCCACGCCGGTGCTCGGGAACGCGAGGAAGAGGCCGCAGTCGCCGATCTGCTCTTCAGGCGGGAAGTAGTTGTTGCCGCTGCCGGAATAGCTCGACTGGCATTCGCCGCGCTGGCCGACGAAGACGCTCAGCGGGCCGCCGGGGAATGCGACGTCGCCCGCTTCGCTGGCAGGCGCCGCTGGCGGTGGCGGTGGTGGCGGGGGCGGTGGGGGAGTTGCCCCGGCGCCGTGACACCCTTCCCAGAGCTTCAGCGTCTTGGCGGTGAAGTCAGGAGAGCCAATTTTGATCGGACCGAGGTCTGCGGTCGCTGAGAAGGATCCGATGCGCCAGTCCCATTCGCAGTGCGAAGGCTCGAGCGCGAACTGCACACCGGTGCCTATGTCGAGGTGGAGGTTCCCGACGTCCGGCACTCCCAGGCCCGGTTCCACCGCGATATTGGGTTCGAAGGTGAACTGCGGACCGCTTGTCGTGCTCAATTTGCTGGAGAAGTTGTGCACTTCGAACACGGGCGAGGGGATCGGCACGAGGAAATCCGTGTGCGTCCTGATGCCATAGGTGGCGTCCCACGTCGCGCTCGCGCTGATCTTCGTCTGTTGGCTCAAGGCCGCGTCAAGCGATATGGGCAGGCTGAGGTAGACGGGGACGGGCACCCCCACATCCACCACTCCCACGAGTGTCGGGTCAGCGACAGTCACCGAACACTGCACCCCGCCGCTCGTGTTCAGTTCCAGGCCAGCTTCCTGGCGTGCTTTGATCGTAAAATCCACCTTGGGGCCACCGTCCCAGGGCTTCAGCCGAATGTCGCTCGAGAAGGTGACGTCTTTGAGGCCGACGATCGGCGTGAGGTCAGCCTCGGCGCTGAGGCCGCACGGACCGGCGAGATCCTGCTCGACCTGTACACCAAGCCCCGTGCTTGCCTGCACGGCGTGCATTTCGATCGGCGTTGTGGTGACGATCGCCGGCAGGGCGCTCGTGACGGGCACCGAGCTGAGCGACACTTCTTCCTCTGCTCCCGATCGTCGTACGCCGGTCACACGTGCGACCAGCCCGAACGGAAGCGACGGGGTCGGTCCTGAGGTGAGCGTGTCCCCCTGGACCACGCGCGGTGAGGCGCCCCTCAGCAGCAGGCCACGCGGGTCGGCGGATTCGCCAAGGACATCGACCACCGTGCCCGGCAGCGGTCGGACGCCAGGGTTGAGAATCGTCCCATATGAGGCGATGAGACTGAGGTGGCCATGCCGCTGCACGTGGAATGGGATCTTGCTGCGCACCGGCTCCACCAGCGCCCCTCGACCGACCTGGCCGCTCTGGCTGGCGGTCCTCACGCTCTGCACGAGCAGCCGATAGGAGCCCGGACTCAGGTGCAGGATGGTTCTGCGCCGGTCCAGTCGCATGACGGTCCTCGCTCCATGCCTGAGCAGCACTCTCCCAGCCTGGGCCGGCGGCAGGCCCTCGACGCGCACCACGACGGTGGCCAGATGAGGTGCGGCCCAGCTGGAGGCTGGCGCACAGAGGATCCATGTCGCCGCGAACAGCGCCGCGCATCCCAGGAGGACATTCCGCAGGGCGCCCCGCGGCGATTGCGCTTGCGCGTTCCGAGCAGTGTTCGATCGTCTGTGCGGCACCCCGTTGCCTCCCCCCGGAACGACCGTGCGATGCGCGCATATGAATGGACGCGCTCGGGTCTATGGTAATTCGGACGATCGGGATCCTAACGGCTTTCGCGACGCCTTGCGGCTATGCCTACTGCCACTGACTCCGAGCGGTGCATTCACTTCACTTCGGTGGAGGCAGTCGATGAGGCTGCGCCTGCGCCCGCATCACCGGGGCGCGCTGCTCAGCAGGAGCGCACGCGTTTCACTCCGGCCGGCGGCAAGCAGGTGCGCGACGTCGGCCGGGAATACCATGCAGTCACCTGCGCCGAGCTCGCTCGTGCGCTCCGCCGGCCCGGCAATCAGCTGGCCCGCCGTGACGAACACGCACATGCGGGAGCCGGCCGCCTGCGGGGTCAGATCCAGCAGCTGTCCCGGCGCGAGCGCGATCTCGGCCAGTTCGACCGGCTCGCCCGTGGTGATGCTCGCGAGCGCTCGGCGGGGCAGGCCCCGCTCGGAGAAGGTCGCCGTCGAGGCGCGCGAGATGCGCACCTCCTCGAGCGGCATCTGATCCAGCAGCTCTGCGACCGAGACCCCAAGCGCGTTCGCGAGCGCCGCGAGCGTCACCACGGTCGGGTTCCCGCGCCCGTTCTCTATGCCCGAGAGCGTCGCCTTGCTCATCCCGGTCTCTCGGGCGAGCTGCGAGAGGGAGAGGCGACGTGCGATCCGCAGCCGGCGTAGGTTCGCGGCCAGCAGATCCAGGGGGCCATGCCGCTGAGGATCGTGTACCATAATGAACGTACCGTTCAGTATAGAGTAACGACAGATCGCGCTTAGTTGCCCACGAACCGCTTCTACTTCGACCTCGGCTCCCCCTACGCCCACCTCGCGGCCGAGCGGCTTCGCGACCTGCTGCCAGAGCCGGTGCAGTGGCAGCCGATCCTGCTCGGCGGCCTCTTCAAGCTGACGGGCAGGAGCTCGTGGGCGCTTGGCGACCCTGAGCGCAGGGCGGCGGGAATGGCGATCGTCGAGGCGCGCGCCCGCGCCTACGGCCTGCCCGCGGTGCGCTGGCCGGACCCGTGGCCAGGCGACTACCTCTTTGCGATGCGCGCCACCACCTACGCATTCCGCGCGGGCCTTGGCCACGAGTTCACGATGCGGGCCTTCCGAGCCGCGTTCCAGCACGGAGTGGACCTCGCGATCCCGGCCAACGTGCTGCAGGTGGGGCGCGAGGTGGGAATCGATGCCGAGGAGCTCATGGCGGGCAGTAGCGAGCCGGTGGTCAAGCAGGCGCTGCGCGAGGCGACAGACGCGGCCTTCGCGCTCGGCGTGATCGGGGTGCCCACGATCGTCATGGGCCACGAGACCTTCTGGGGGGACGATCGCCTCGAAGATGCGGCGGCGCGCCTGGCCGGCCGCAGCTGAGGCGGCCACGGTCTGCTCAGGCGGGTGCCTGCTGCGCGCGTGTGGCGGCGATCGCGGCAAGCGCGCCGTCGATCACGCGGCCGAGGAAGGTCTCGCGGTCGTTTACGTGCGGCAGCGGCTCCGCGGGCACTTCCACCTCCAGGAACTTGCAGAGGGGCTCCCAGCCGTCGGTGGCTTCCCAGACGAGCAGACGCTCGGCGGGGACCGTGCGCTTGACCTCCTCGTTGTGGGCGACCATCGCCTCGATCAGCTGCTCGGGGCGCTCGTGGCCGGTGGCGAAGGTGCCCTGCGTAGACCAGAACATCCGGTCCACGAAGCCGACGTAGCGCTGCCACTGCGGGTCCACGAGTGCTCTGGCGCTGGAGAGCAGGTTCAGCAGCGAGCCGCCGTGGCCCATGCTCCAGACCGTCTCCCTGAAGCTGCGCTCCCACGACTCGGGGTTGCGCACGCTGAGCAGCACCTTCGCGTCGGGGTAGGCGTCCATCAGCTCCCGCCAGAAGTAGCCGCCGGGCCAGTCGACGGTCGAGCGGGACTCGCCGAAGACCTGCGGCCAGTCGACGTTTCCGTCCATCGCGTCTTCCCACACAGCCACCCTGCCCAGGTCGGCGAGCACGTCCACCCAGTGGTAGCAGGGACCGAACCCGAGCATCTCGAGCGCGACCTTCTGTGTCAGCGTCCCGGTTCTTGGCAGACCTGCGCCGATCACTTCGATGCTCATGCTCGCCCTCTTTCTGTGGTCTCGTTGCTCACGCGATCTCCTTGCCTTGCCCCGCCAACTCGCACGGCATCAAGGCTTCCTCTCGGCATGTTCCCATGTCGGCGCTCGGAAGCGGCCCCAGGCGGCTGGGAACCCCCGCGCCAAGCGGATACGGTTAGCCGCAGCGATGGCAAAGCGCCGCCTCGATAGTCTGCTTGCCGAGCGGGGCCTGTTCGCCTCGCGCAGCCGCGCGGCGGCCTCAGTGATGGCCGGCGAGGTCCACCTCGGCAGCGGCAGGCGCGCCGCCGCAAAGCCCTCCGAGATGGTCGAGGAGGACGAGCTGATCGAGATCGAGGAGCGTGAGGCGTTCGTCTCGCGCGGCGGGGTCAAGCTCCAGAACGCGCTCTCGGCCTTCGGGATCGAGGTCGCTGGGCGCAGGGCGATCGATGTCGGTGCCTCGACCGGTGGCTTCACCGACTGCCTGCTCGCTCGCGGCGCAAACGAGGTGATCGCGCTCGACGTCGCATACGGGCAGTTCGACTACGGCCTTCGAAATGACGAGCGGGTGCACGTGATCGAGCGCGTGAACGCCAGGACGCTCACGCCGCAGACGCTGCCCTACGCTCCGGATCTGGCCGTGGTCGACCTGTCCTTCATCTCGCTTGCGAAGGTGCTGCCGGCTGTGCTCGGGGCGATGGCAAGCCCCCACGATGTGCTCGCGCTGGTAAAGCCCCAGTTCGAGGTCGGCAAGGGGCGGGTCGGCAAGGGCGGGGTGGTGCGCGATCCGGAGCTTCGACGCGAGGCGCTCGAGGCCGTCGGGATGGACGCGCTTGGCCTCGGCGAGGCGGTGCTCGGATTCATCTCCTCGGGCCTTCCCGGCCCCAAGGGCAACCGCGAGAGCTTCATCTGGCTCGCCGAGCCGGGGCGACCCGGCGCCGCCGCCACGCAGGAGGACGTGCGGGCGATGGCGAAGCAGGTCGAGCCATGAGCAGGCAGTTCACCGTCTTCACGCACGGGCGCTCGAGCCAGACAGCGCCTGCGCTCGAGCGCCTGATCTCGGAGGCCCGCCGGCGCGGCGTGCTTTTGAGGTTCGACGCCGAGGAGACCGAAAAGCATGACCTGCAGCCGCAGGAAGGTGTGCTGCTCGATGCCGAGCCGATCGAGGACGTGGAGCTCTGCTTCGTGCTGGGCGGCGATGGCACGATCCTGCGTGCCCTGCGCCGCTACGGCGCCACCGAGGTGCCCGTGTTCGCGATCAACTTCGGCGAGATCGGTTTCCTTGCGACGATCGAGCCGGAGCAGATCGACGAGGGAATCGCCAGGGCGATAGATGGTCGCTTCGAGCTGCTGAAGCTTCCCGCGATCGTGCTCGAGAAAGCCGCGGGCGCGCAGGAGCGTGCCTTCAACGACGTCGCGATCCACCGCAAGATCGGAGAGCGGGTCGCCGAGATCTCATACTCCTTCGACGGGGAGGAACTCGGCAGCGTCCGCTGCGACGGGCTCGTGGTCGCCACCCCCGCCGGCTCGACCGGCTACAACCTCGCAAACGGCGGCCCCGTGATGGCGTGGGGGGTGGAAGGCTTCGTCGTCTCCTTCATCGCGCCCCATTCGCTGACCGCCAGAGCGCTCGTGGTGGCGCCCGGGGACCGTCTGGTGATCCACAACCGCTCCCATGAGGCGCTCGATCTTGCCCTGGACGGACGACCCGTCGGGGAGATGAGCGCCGGTGGGGAGCTCTCGGTCAGCTTCCTCGACCAGGCGGGGACGATCGCGCAGCTGCCGGGCTCCTCCTTCTATCGCAGACTGCGCGAGAAGTTCGGGCGCCTGGCGCGCTGAGCGCGCAGATCCTCTACGCAGCCCTGCGCGTTCCGTCGCTGTGGCCCGGAGCCTGTAGCGAGGAGATGAACTCGTCCAGCTGGCGGCGTGAGAAGCGGCGCTGGGAGCCGGGCGTCCTGTAGCAGCTGATGTAGCCCGCGTCGGCCCAGCGTCGGATGGTCGCAAGCGAGACGCCGAGGTAGTTGGCTGCCTGGGAGCTCGTGAAGACGAGCTGGCGCTCGCTGGCGCCATCGTCCTCGCGAGGCTCTGCGATGGAGTTTGTGGGGGAGAGGTGCATTTGGCCTCCGCGTTTGGGATCTGTGGACCGGGCACGCCGGACCGCGGCTCATTTCGTCCGCCTAGGGCCTGTTGATCGGCGCGCTCTCCGCTGCGGTTTAGGCCTCTGGACGTTTGTGGACGTTTGTCCAGAACACGGCGCTTTATGCGCGGATCGGCAGCTGCGGGTCCCGCTGAGTAGATCTGAGCTGGCTTGCGTGCGTCTGCCATGACCTTGTATGCACGATCGCTGCGTCATCAAACTGACTCATTTTCCTGCATATCGCAATATCTCGTGCAAAACGCCGCCCGAGCTCCACATCACTCTCAAGACCTTTAGTATTCTGCTCGAACCTACTCAACGCTCGTCGTGCTGCTTCTTGGATGGAGGCCGTTGCGGAGAGCCGTTGAGGGCCCTCGCAACGGAAGGAGCGTGGACGTGTCTTGGAAAGCGTGATCTATGCATTGGCCGCCCTAGAAGGGCGGCCAGGCCGCGGGCGTCGCCCACTCGGCGGCGCCTTCGGCCGTTAGGCGGCTGCAAGCCGCTGCCGGCGGCGGCCTTTGGGGGGTCGGGTCGTAGCCGGCCCATAGTTGCTGGGCCATGGGCCAGGTGGGCACCTGGCTAGCGCTCCAGCGGCAGGGAGGCTCAGGACTTGGTAGGCGCGGCGAGCGCCCTCGCGCGCCGCTCGAAGGAGAGCTCGGACTCGAAATCGGCGCCCTCGCCCTGCATGAAAGCCGCGGGACCCTCGCGCTCGAGCATTGCCACGAACGTCTGGACGATGTCCTGGTCGAGTTGGCGGCCCGCGACACGGCGCATCTCGGCCATCGCATCCTGCGGGGTCATGGGGGAGCGGTAGGAATCCCTCGCGGTCAGGGTGTCGTATGCGTTGCAGACCGCCAGCACCCGCGCAAGCAGCGGGATCTCGCTGCCGATCAGGCCCGCGGGATAGCCGCTGCCGTCAACGTCCTCGTGGTGGTAGAGGATGATGTCGGCGACCGGGCCGTAGCCGTCGAGGCGGCCCACGAGTGTCGCGCCGTCCTGCGGGTGGCGCCTGATCGTCTTCCAGTCGGCGTCTGAGAGCACCTCGGCGTGCAGGATGCGGTCGGGCAGGGCGAACTTGCCGATGTCGTGCAGCAGCGAGGCGGTATGGACGAGGTCCTGTTCGGACTCGTCGAGGCCAAGCTCGGCCGCCAGGGCGCGGGCGTAGCGGGCCACCGAGGCGGCGTGCCTGGCGGCGGCGCGGTCTCGCAGGGCGAGCGTCTCCACGAGCGTGACGAGCACCCCGAGCTGCAGCGAGGCGAGGTGCATCGAGCGGGCCTCGAGCTGCTCCGCGCGGTCCTCGGAGCGCAGCAGCGCGATCGCGAGGTACTGGAAGATGAGGATCAGGACCACGACTCCGAGCAGCACCGGGTAGCCGAGGTTCGTGTAGGCGGTGGCGAGGATCCCGGCGAGGATCGCCGCCGCGAACTGGCCGGGCAGCATCGGTACGAACAGCGTGCGCGTCTGCATCAGGATGCCCCTGCCGTTCAGCACCCGCTTGTGGATCGCGATCAGCAGGAAGTTCAGGACGTTTGCGGCGATGAAGACGCCGAAGACGACGAGCGCGAATTCGGGGCTGCGGATCAGCGCATGATGGGAGGCCGCGTGGACGTTGCCCACGATCGCTCTGGCCAGCAGCGAGCCGGCGATCAGATAGGTGCCGTAGGCCGCGAAGTTCGCCAGGCACGCCGAGAGCGGGGGACGGCGCATCACCGAGTCGACCGTGACGGCGACCATCCCGATCGCAAGCGCCGGCGCGGGGCCGAGCAGCGTCATCGCCAGGACGAGCGCGATGAAGGAGGCCGAGAGGCTCTGGTTGCCGATCGTGATCGCAAGGCGCTCGCCGAACGCGGCGAGCACGAGCAGCAGGCCGAAGAGGTCCAGGGGCTGCCAGTCCTGCGGGCGATAGGTGAGCGCCGCGAGCACGATCGCGCCGATGACCAGCAACACCAGGCTGGCGAGATAGAGGCGTTGGATGTGTCGCTTGGCGATCGTCATGGCTGGCCGCCATGCACCCTCGTCGTACTAATCGGCACGAAGGCTGTCGTCCTTAACGGGCGCACCGCGACCGCCGATCCGGGCAGGCGGCCCGCTCGAAGGCCGCCGAGGAGACCTAGAGCGTCAGAGCCTGCGAGGGATGCTCCGCGGGTGTCTGGCCGACCTCGCGCAAGGGACCCTTGAGCCAGAGCCGCAGGAAGGCCACCGTGGCAAGGCTTGCCACGGCTCCCGCGCATGCCATTGCGACCCGTGTCGAGGCGGCCGCGGCGATCAGGCCGCCGAGCGCGAATCCGATCGCGGGGCAGAGCGCGGTCATCGATCCGATCGCGCTCATCAGCCTGCCCTGCATCTCCGCCGGCGTCAGGCGCTGGACTGCGCTCAGCAGGGAGGGCCACTGCACGCCATTGCCGACGCCGCCGACGAGCGCGGCCGCGCACGCGATCGCAAGCGTGGGAGCGGCCGCAAAGCCAAGGTATGCGAGCCCGACACAGAGGGTCCCCGCGCTCAGCATCGAGCCGAGCGGCTGGCGGCTCGCGCGAGCGAAGAGCACCGCGCCGAGCGCGGCGCCAGCGCCCCAGATTCCGAGTAGCGCACCCAAACCGAGATCCCCCGCGTCGAGCGTCGCCTTCGCGTAGACGACCTCCACCGGCTCCACCGAGGCGAAGAAGACCACCGCAAGCGCCTCGGTGATGAGCAGGGCGCGCAGTACCGGCAGGCTCTGGACGTGCCGGGCCGCCGCCAGGAGGCGCGCTCTGATCGATTCGCCGGCCGCATCGTCGACGTGCACCGAGAGGCGTATGAGCAGCGCGCCGGCCAGCGCGAAGCTCGCCGCATCGATCAGCAGCGCGACCGACCCGCTGCTCGCATGGACGATCAGACCGCCGATCGCCGGGCCGACCGCAAAGGAGAACATGAAAACGACGTTCAGGGCCGCGTTGGCTTGCCGCTGTGCGTCCTTGCCCTCCTGCTCTGCGACCTGCGCGGTACTCGCCCGCACAAGCGCCGTGGCCGCCACCGCCGCCACGCCGTCGATCGCTACCAGCACGAGCACGCCGGGAAGCCAGAAGCGCCAGAGCAGCGCTGCCAGCCCGATCGCGAGCAGGCACTCCAGCAGGTAGAGCACGGCCAGCCCGCCACGTCGGCTCGAGCGCTCGATCCGCGTCACCGCAAGCGGCGCGAGCAGCGCAGGGAGCAGGCCCCTGGCGATGAAGAGGCCTGCTGTGGCGATGGCGCTGTGGGTGTGATCGTAGACGCCGACCGCGAGCGCTATGTATCCGAACCAGGTGCCCAGTTCGTTGACCGCGTACGCAACCAGCATCCGCCGCAAGCGGGGTGAATCGGGCAACAGGTAGACCTCGCGACTGTGTCGCTTCGGGGAGGACGGTGAGGCGAGATCGCGATTCTAGGACGCCGCGGGGATGGCAGCCGTGGGGCTGCGCTTGTAGGTATGCCCGCATGGCGGGGCAGGGACGGTGGGACGGCCCGCCCACGAGAGAGGGATTCCCGCGGGCGGGCCGTCCCGGTGGGACGCCTTCTCGTGCTCTATCCGGTGGCGCTGGCGCCGAGGGCGAGCACTGGAAGCTGTGGGTGGCGGTTGCCGAGCAGGTGCATCACGGACTCCGTGGAGCTGCCCTCCACATCGCCTGCGAGCATCACCATCCGGCTGTGCGGGGCGTGCTCGAGCACCTCCCAGGTGGCCGTGGCCTCCTCGAAGTGGGTGCCTTCCGGCAGGCGCGCGGAGAGCTCGGCCAGCAGGTTGCTGCGCCGGCGCGCGTCGCGGCCTGCGATCAGGATGCTCTGACGCGCCTGATGGACGAGCCGAAGCGGAGCGGGCCGCTCCTTGGCGGCTTCCTCGCCGTCGCGGCTGTGCAGCAGCTCGAGTTGCGGGCGCGGTTGCGCCTGGGGGCTCTGTGCGGTGCTTGCCATGGTCATTCTCAGTCTCTCTCTCGATGTCTGGATCTGTGACCGGCCCCCCTAATGCTGCTTGCGCATCGCTGGTCGGTACAGCCGGGACACATGATGAGCCCTGTGGGGCCGTTTGTCTGCCGTCCCGAGGGTGCAGATCGTGTCGTCCAAAAAGGGCAGATCTTTGTAGTCCTTAGGGGACCTGCCGCATGCGGCAGGTCCTGGGGCCGTACATGTACGGCCCCACCAGCCGGCGCATGCGCCGGCTGGCTTACCCGCTACCTTGTGGGGCATGCCGGATGACACACCAGGGGTTGACAGGCCGATCGAGGTGATCATCGCCGATGACCATGCGGTCGTCCGCGACGGGATCAGGATCGTGCTCGAGCGCCAGAGCGGGGAGTTCAAGGTGGTTGCCGAGGCGGCGGATGTGCCCTCGACGATCCGCGAAGTGAAGGTGCACCGCCCCGACCTGCTCACGCTCGACCTGACGATGCCCGGCGGCTCGAGCCTCGCCGCGCTACCGCAGTGCTTCCTCGCGCACCCCGACCTCGCGGTCGCGATCCTCACGATGCGCGAGGACCCCGAGTACGCGCGCCAGGCGCTGCGCGCCGGCGCCCGCAGCTATGTGCTCAAGGAGGCCGAGCCGGCCGAGCTGCTGCAGGCCTTCCGGCTCGCGGTGCAGGGACGCAACTACCTGCACCCCCGGCTCGGCGCCCTGATGGTCACCGGGGAGGAGGGATCCCAGAACGGTCCGGTGCTGAGCGACCGCGAGCGGGAGGTGGTGCGGCTGATCGCGATGGGGCACACGAACCCCGAGATCGCGGAGCGGCTGCACGTCGCCGAGCGCACGGTCAAGACCTACAGGGCCAGGGCGATCGAAAAGATGGGCATCTCCTCGCGCGCGGAGATCACCGCCTTCGCGCGCAAGCTCGGCCTGGTCGACTAGCTCCCCTGAACGGCCATCATCGGGCGGCCGGCGAGCGGAATGGTTAGGCGCACCGCCGTGCCCCTGCCGGTGACGGGGTCCGCCGTGCGCACATCGAGCTCTCCGCCGACGAGCTCGGCGCGCTCGCGCATGCCCGACATGCCAAAGCCGCCGCTCATCTGCTCGGCCGCGGCGCTCGCGCGCTCGGCGGCGTCCGCGGGCAGGCCGATGCCGTCGTCGGTCACCTGGATGCGCATCACCCCATCACCCGCGCGCACCTCGACGATCGCCGAGTTGGCCTGGGCGTGTTTGCCGACGTTGGTGAGCGCCTCCTGCACGATCCGGTAGACGGTGCTCTCGAGCTCCGCGTCCAGGCGCCCGTCGCTGTCGTAGCTTGCAAGGTCGATCTCGGTGCGCACGTCCAGGCCGTCGATCGCCTGGGCCCTGCGCGCCAGCGCCTCCAGCGCCGCGGGCAGGCCGAGGTCGTCGAGCGCCGCGGGGCGAAGCTCGGTGATCAGGTGGCGCAGGCCGTCGATCTCGGCGCCAAGGCCCTCCAGCACGTCCTCGACCGCGCCGTCAAGCGACTCCGAGTCGCGCAGGTCGCGGGCGTTTGCGAGCTTCAGCCGCAGCGCACCAAGGCCCTGGACGGTCTCGTCGTGGATCTCGCGCGCCCACCTGGTGCGCTCGCGCTCACGCGCCTGCATGCCGTAGCGCAGCCGTTCGATCTCCACCGAGCGCTCCGCCACGAGGCGCCGCGCGACGCTCTCGGCAAACGCGGTGAGCGCGCGCTGGTCGGGCTCCCTGAAGCCGGCCTCGCTGCGCAGCGCGATCACCATCCCGGCGCCGTGCCCCTCCATGATCAGCGGCTGCACGAGCGCCGCCCTGGCCTCGAGGCCAAGCTCATGCATCCACGCGGCCTCGGATCCGCGCGGGCGGTCCAGGCTCAGAGACTTCCCGGCGGCGTGCAGCTCGCCGAGCGCGCTTTGCAGCGGCAGGATCCGACGGCGCACCGAGCCCGCCCCGGAGGTGGCGGGGACGCGTAGCTCGCCGCCCTCCTCGATCACGACGAGCAGCGTGTCGGCGTCCATCAACGCCCGGCCGCGATCGGCCATCAGTCGAAGCAGCCAAAGCTCTGAGCCTGCGAGCACGCGCCTCCCCTTTCAGTCTCTGGTGCCTTGTCGCGCCACGCCGGCGGCGCAGCGGGCCTCGTCGATCAACTCTTGCGCACTCCACGGCGTCCTCCATGCCGCGATCCCGATCGAGACGCACAGCGGCCTTCGCACCAGGTCCACCTCGATCTTGATCGCCCGCAGGCGGCGAAGCGCCCTGCGCGCCACCGCCTCACCCTGCGAACTCGCCGCTCCCGGCAGCACCACGACGAGCTCCTCCTCGAGCGGTCGGCCGATCCTGTCGAAACGGCGAAGCTCGCTGAGCAGCGTCTCTCCGGCGTGCATCAGCGCGCGCTCGGAGAGATCCTCGCCGTGGCTCTTCGATATCTCCTGGAAGTTCTCCAGCCGCAGTAGCAGGCAGCAAAGCGCTGTGCCATGGCGGCTTGCCCTGCCTATCTCCTCCTCCACGCGCTCGTAGAGCTCGGGGGCGTCAAGGCAACGCATGGGGAGGGTGCGCGCGTGCTCTGTGGCACGCCGCTGCGAGGAGCTTGCGCCCGGGCCAGAGGGGGCGGGGTGGGTGCGGATGGGTCGCGGGTCTGTGGCTGCCATGCCTGTGCGCTTCCTTGGGCCTGTGAGAGTGAGCGTCCTCCGGTCAGGTTCGGCTCCGGACATACAGATTATGGGGATGGGGAGCGGCAGGCCCGGCGATCCGTCGGGGGGCGCTGATACACCTGGCCCATGCTTGCTGAGCTGCGAGTCGAGAACCTGCTGCTGATCGAGCGCGCGGAGCTGCGCCTCAGCACGGGGTTGAACGTGCTGACCGGCGAGACCGGCGCGGGCAAGAGCGTACTCGCGCACGCGCTCGACCTGCTGATGGGCGCGCGCCCAAAGCAGGGAATCGTGCGGCCCGGGGCGGGGGAGGCCTACGTCGAGGGTTGCTTCCTTGCGAGCCGCGACCTCCTGGCCACGCTGCCCGATGGTTGCGCGATCGAGGGCCTGGACGACGACGCCCAGCAGGGCGAGCAGGAGATCGAGGTCGTGCTCGCCCGGCGCGTGATGGCGGACGGTCGCACCCGCGCCTACCTGAACGGCCGCTCGGCCTCCGTCGGGGACCTGCGCCGCATCGCCTGCGAGCTGATCGCCTTCCACGGCCAGCACGAGCACCGCCGCCTCACCGAGGTCTCAGAGCAGCTCGAGATGCTCGACGGCTTCTGCGGGCCAGAGCAGCAGCACCGCCGGGAGGCCTGCGCCGCCGCCCACCTGGGCGTGCGTGAAGCCGAGCAGGAGCTCGCGCGGCTCGGCGATCTGCAGGCGGCCAGGGACCGCGAGCTCGGCCTGCTCGAGCACGAGCTCAGCGAGATCGAGCGGCTCGATCCGCAGCCGGGCGAGCAGCAGCGCCTGCAGGCCGAGCGGGAGCGGCTGCGCCAGATCGACGCGCTGCGCGCCGCTGCGCTCCTCGGCGCCGAGGAGCTTGGCGGCGACGAGGAGGAGATGCCGGGCGCGGCGCGGCTGATCGCAGGCGCGAGCGCCCGCATCGATCAGCTGCAGGGTCTCGACGGCAATCTCGATGTGCTCGGTGAGCGCTGTCGGGCGCTCGCGCTGGAGGCGCAGGACCTCGCGGCCGAGCTGCGTCGCTGCGGCGATGACCTCGACGCGCAGGAGGGCGAGCTGCAGCAGACAGAAGAGCGCCTGGCCGAGCTCGAGCGGCTCTGCCGCAAGCACGGTGGCGACCTGGACGCACTGCTCGCATTCGCCGAGCAGGCCTCCCTGCGCCGCGATGAGCTGATCGGCGTGGAGGTGGCGGCGGGCCAGGCGGCGCAGCGCCAGCAGCAGGCGCAGGCTGCGCTGGCCAAGGAGGTAAAGGCGCTGCGAAGCGCGCGCGAGAAGGCTGCGCCGAAGCTTGCGGCCGCGATGCGCCGCCAGCTCGCCGCGCTTGCGATGCCGGACGCCCGCTTCGAGGTGAGGCTCACCCAGCGCGAGCCGGGCCCGCTTGGCGGCGACGCCGTCGAGTTCATGCTCGCGCCCAATCCCGGCGTGGCGGCGGGACCGCTGCGCGAGACGGCCTCAGGCGGCGAGCTTTCCCGCACGATGCTCGCGCTCAGCGCGATCGGCGAGAGCCAGGGCGCGTCGGGTTCCCGGGCACAGGGCACGCTCGTCTTCGACGAGATCGACGCCGGCATCGGCGGGCACACCGCCCGCGTGGTCGGCGAGCGGCTGCGGGAGCTCTCCGCCGGCAGACAGGTGCTCTGCATCACCCATCTGCCACAGATCGCATCGCTTGCACAAACTCACTTCTCGATCGTCAAGGGCTCCACCGCGAAGAGCACGAGCGCCACAGTGGTGAGGCTCGCAGAGCGGGACGTGGTGGGAGAGCTCGTCCGGATGCTCGGGGCGGGGAAGGACGATCAGGCGGCCACGCGGCATGCCGAGGAGCTCCTGAGCGCGGCCTAGACGGCCGATAGGCGGCGCGAGGCGGCGTCCTCGCTCGCTCGCGTACGTCCCGTACGCCACGTCACTTGAGTCCTTGCCTCGCTTGCCGGTCGAATCGGAGATGCGAGCAGAGCGAGTGTCTCCCTATCCGGTCGAATCGGGGATGCGAGCAGAGCGAGTGTCTCCCTATCCGGTCGAATCGGGGATGCGAGCAGAGCGAGTGTCTCCCTATCCGGTCGGTCGTCTAGGCGTGGATGACCTCTGTGTGCGAGTCCGTCGGCGCGGCGACTAGACTGCTTGGGCAGCCCGCATGAACCATCATCTCGACGCCCATCCGCAGGCACCGGCCAAGACAAGGTTCATCTTCGTGACCGGCGGGGTCGTCTCCTCGCTTGGCAAGGGCATCGCCACTGCCTCGCTTGGGCGCCTGCTGGTCTCGCGCGGGTTCACCGTCGGGCTGCAGAAGCTCGACCCTTACATCAACGTCGACCCGGGCACGATGTCGCCCTACCAGCACGGCGAGGTGTTCGTCACAGAGGATGGCGCCGAGACCGACCTCGACCTCGGCCACTACGAGCGCTTCACCGATTCCAACACGAGCAGGGCTTCCAACGTCACCGCGGGCGGCGTCTACGACACGGTCATAAGGCGCGAGCGGCGCGGCGACTATCTCGGCGCGACGGTCCAGGTCGTGCCGCACATCACCGACGAGATCAAGCAGCGGATATCGCTGATCGCCGAGACCTCCGACGTCGACTTCGTGATCACCGAGATCGGCGGCACCGTCGGCGATATCGAGTCGCTGCCGTTCCTGGAGGCGATCAGGCAGTTCCCGGTGGACGTGGGGCGCAAACGCTGCATGTTCATCCACCTGACGCTCGTGCCCTACATCACCCACGCCGGCGAGCTGAAGACCAAGCCCACCCAGCACTCGGTCAACGAGCTGCGGCGGATCGGGATCGCGCCGGACATGCTGATGTGCCGCTCTGAGGAAGCTCTCTCGGATGAGATCCGCAAGAAGATCGCCCTCTTTGCATCGCTGCCGCCGAGCGCGATCGTCTCCGCAAAGGACGTGCCGAACATCTACCAGGTGCCGGTCGGCTTCCAGGCGCAGGGCGTCGACGACTTCGTTCTGGAGCACTTCGGCCTGGAGGCCAAGCCCGCCGACCTCGCCAGCTGGAAGGTGCCGATCGAGAAGGCCGAAGCGGCCAGCGAGAGCGTGAGGATCGCGATCGTCGGCAAGTACGTGAAGCTCGAGGACGCCTACCTCTCTGTCTGCGAAGCGCTGCGACATGCAGCCCACCTGCAGGGCGCGAGGGTACAGGTCGATTGGGTGGACTCCGAGAGCCTGGAGGGCCAGGGCAGCGAGCGCGCGCGAGGCGCGCTCGCCCAGGCCGACGGCATCCTGATCCCCGGCGGCTTCGGCGGGCGCGGGGTGGAGGGCAAGATCGCCGCTGCGCGGATCGCACGCGAGCAGCTCGTGCCATATCTCGGCATCTGCCTTGGCATGCAGGTCGCGGTGGCGGAGTTCGCGCGGCACGTTGCGGGCATGGAGGGCGCGAACTCCACCGAGTTCGACATCGAGACCCCATACCCGGTGATCGACCTGCTGCCCGAGCAGAAGGAGGTCGCCGGCCTTGGCGGCACGATGCGCCTCGGCGCCGACCCGATCAAGCTGCACGAAGGCACGAGGACGCGCGAGGTCTACGATGGCGAAGCGGTCGTCTACGAGCGCCACAGGCACCGCTACGAGGTCAACAATCGCCTGCGCAGCCGCCTTCAGAGCGCGGGCCTTCGGATCTGCGGGACCTCTCCGGGGAACGGCTGGTCGAGGCGATCGAGCTGGATGAGCACCCCTTCTTCCTGGCCTCCCAGTTTCACCCGGAGTTCAAGTCCCGTCCCGAGCAGCCTGCACCGATGTTCCGCGGCTTCATCGCCGCCGCGCTCGCGCGTTCGCGCTCGCCCAGGAAAGCGGGCGAGACCGGCGTCATCCAGGCAGCCGCCTCCGGCGAGCAACACTCGCTTGCCTCGCAGTCGTGAGCCCCGCCGCACATAACGGCGACGGGCAGGGCCAACGGTCCGACGCTGAGATCACCGCGCGCTTCACGCTGCATGCCGATCGCGGCGAGAGCCTCGCGGACGCCGCGGCCGAGCTGATCGGACGCCTGCAGAAGATGGCGAACCTGCCGCGCTGTGCCTACGAGCTCGATGTGGACGTGCAGCTGGCCGGCTGCCCCGCAGGTGCTCGCGCCCGGCGGCCGGGGCGGCCCCGCTGGATCGCCCTCTGACACGCGGTAGCGTCGCGGAGACCTGGTGATGCCTGGCCAAGCCGTCGCGGTGCTCCTGGTCGATGGGCAGCTCGGCCCGCTCGCGTGGGCGTTCGCGCAGGCCGCGCCGGAGGCAAGGCTCGGCGCGATCGGCGTGCTCGGGGGACCGGGCGCCGCGCAGCGCGATGCGCTTGCCCGAACGCTGGAGGGCCAGGGCCTGCTTGCCGGCGTCCTGATCGCGGGCGAGTGCAACGGAGCCGAGCAGCCCCTGGCGATCGCGGACGCGCTGCGGCACGCGCTCACCGACCGCGGCTGGCACGCGGCGGTCTGCCTGCCCGGATCTGCAAGCGCAAACGATGGGGCCTTCGGGCTTGGCTATGCCACCGCGGCGCTTTCACACGGCTATTGCACGCTTGCGGTCGCCGAGATGCTCGCAGCGGCGGGCGGCCCCCGAGCGCAGCTCTCAGAGCGAACCCTGACGCTGCTCGACCTGCTGCCGGAGCCGGTGACGGTTGCGCTGCCGGCGGGCATCCGCTCACCCGTCGGGCGCGAGCTGCGCGAGGGGCTGCGTTCGGTCTTCGACTCCTCGCCCAGAGAGTCTCAGCTGGCTCTCGGAGTGGATCGGCCCGCGAGGATCGCGCGACACGACTGGCGCAGGGCGCCCGTTGACATCGTCGGCCTGTCGGGCGCCGGGCTGCCGGCGGCGGCGCAGATGCCGGCTCTGCTGGAGGAGCCGCTGCTCTTCGCCTCCGCGCTTGCCGCTGGCAACGTGCTTGCGGACATGCTGCAGGACGAGGAGTGCCCGTGAGGGCGGCTGCCGCCAAGGCGCCGTCGCGCTCGCAGGCGCTGATCCTCGACTTCCTCGCGCACATGGAGCTCGAGCGCGGCGCCTCCAGGCACACCCTCTCCGCCTACAGAGCCGATCTGTTCGCGCTTGCCGAGCACCTGCGCGCTCGCGAGGTGGACCTGCTGCAGGCGCGCCACGGAGATCTCGCCGGCTTTCTGGCGATGCTCTCAGAGCCCTCTGTGCCAGACCCCGACAGCGGCCTTCTGGCAAGGCCGGCGCTCGCACCTTCGAGCGTGCAGCGCAAGGCCGCGAGCATTCGCTCCTTCTACAAGTACCTGCGAGCCGAGGAGCTGATCGACCACGACCCGACCGCCGACCTGCGCTGGCAGCGCCGCTCGCGCAGGCTGCCGGGCGTGCTCTCGCGCGAGCAGGTCGCGTTGCTGCTGGCCCAGCCGCAGGGCACCGATCCGCTGGCCTTGCGCGACAGGGCGCTGCTCGAGCTGATGTACGCCTGCGGGCTGCGGATCTCCGAGGCAGTTGCGCTGGAGGTCGGGGACGTCGACCTGGAGGAGGGGCTGCTGCGGGCGCGCGGCAAGGGCTCCAAGGAGCGGATCGTGCCCGTCGGGCGCATGGCGATCGCTGCGCTTGACGCCTACGCGGCGCGCGGGCGCCCCGCGATCGTGGGCGCTGCCGTCCAGAGCAGGCTCTTCCTGAACGCGCGTGGCGGTGCCATTACCCGGCAGGGTCTCTACAAGGTGATCATGCGCCATGCCGCAAGTGCCGGCCTGGCCGCCCGCATGAGCCCGCACACGCTTCGCCACAGCTTTGCCACGCACCTGCTCGCAGGCGGCTGTGACCTGCGCGCGCTGCAGGAGATGCTCGGCCACGCAGACCTCGCCACCACCCAGCTCTACACGCACCTATCCACCGAGAAGCTGAAGGACGCCTATTTCTCAGCGCATCCCCGCGCACGGCGGCGCCGCCCCGCCGAAGGCTAGGCTTTCGCCGTGGGGGAGAATCGCAGGGACAGGCGGGCGATCGTGCTCGTAGTGGACGCGTGCGGAGTGGGGGCGCTGCCTGACGCCGCCGACTACGGCGATGAGGGCACGAACACGCTCGCGCACGTGGCGCAGGACGTCGGCGGCCTTGCGCTGCCGAGCCTTCAGGAGCTCGGGCTCGGCTGCATCCTGCCGTTGGCCGGTGTGGCGCCGAGCGAGCACCCGGCGATCCACGGGCGCCTGCACGCGCTTGGCCCCGGCAAGGACTCCACCAGCGGGCACTGGGAGCTGATGGGCACCGTCGTGGAGAAGCCGCTCCCGAGCTATCCGCAGGGCCTGCCGGACGACCTGCGCGGGCGTCTGGCGAAGGCCATGCGCCGGGAGGTGATCTGCAACCTGCCAAGCAATGGGATCACCGCGATCGACGAGTTCGGCGAGCGGCACCTGGAGAGCGGCGCGTTGATTCTCTACACCTCCACCGACTCCGTGGTGCAGCTCGCCGCCCACGTCGATCGCGTCGGCGAACAGGAGCTCTACGCGGCCTGCAGGGCAGCGCGAGTGGTGCTCTGCGGGGAGCATGCGGTCGGGCGCGTGATCGCGCGCCCGTTCACCGGCCTCCCCGGCGCGTTCGCGCGCACCGAGGGACGCCGCGACTTCACGTTGCCACCGCCGCGCCGCAGCTACCTGCAGGAGCTTTGCGAGCGCGGGATGCAGGTGCACAGCGTCGGCAAGGTGGGCGACCTGTTCGCCGGCGTGGGCATCAGCGAGTCGCACCCCGGGGCGACCAACGCAAGCGCTCTGGCGAGCGCCGCGGCGCTGCTCCAGAAGCTGGATCGCGGCATGATCTTCGTGAACCTGATCGAGACCGATCAGGTCTACGGGCATCGCAAGGATGTGGAGGGGTTTCACCTCGCGCTGCAGGCGGTGGACGCGGAGGTCGGCGGCTGGCTTGGCCTGCTACGACCGGAGGACCTCCTGGTGATCACCGCCGACCACGGCGTCGACCCGCACCATCCCTCAGGAGACCACACCAGAGAGTACGCGCCACTGCTCGCGCTCACCGGCGCGATGCTGCGGGCATCCGGCAGGCGCGGAGCGCGCCACGACGGGCCGCTTGCCGACGTGGGCGCGAGCGCGCTGCTATGGCTGACGGGAGACCTTGCGCCCGATCTGCCGGGTGAGCCCTTCATCAATCGGAGGACCGATGCCTGAGCTGCCCGAGGTCGAGACGATCCGCGGGCAGCTTGCACCGGTGCTCGAGGGCACCCGGATCGCCCGCATGGAGATCCTCGATCCGCGCTGGAGCGCCCCGCTTGCTCCCACCGAGCTCTCCGAGACGGTGCAGGGCCGACGCATCGAACGCCTATCTCGCCGGGGCAAGTACCTGATCTGGGAGCTCGAGGGCGAGCTCTTCCTGGTTCAGCACCTGCGGATGAGCGGCGCGATCCTGCTCGCGCCCGACCCGGCCACGCCCCACCAGCGAGTGCAGATCGAGCTGCGCGGCGCTCGCGGCAAGCGCACACGCCTGACAATCGTGGACCAGCGCCGCTTCGGCACCGCCCAGTTGCTCTTCGGCACGGATGCGCTGGAGGCGTTCTTCGCCGCCCGCCTCGGCCTGGAGCCGTTTCATCCCGGCTTTACCACAGAGCACCTCTGGCGCCAGACGCGCGGGCGGAGGACTTCGATCAAGGCGCTTCTGCTCGACCAGAGGAGGGTCGTGGGGGTCGGCAACATATACGCCGACGAGGCGCTCTTTCGCGCTCAGATCCATCCGGCCAGGCCGGCCGGGTCACTCACGAGGGCGCAGTGCGAGGCGCTGCGCGAGGGCGTGATCGAGGCGCTCAGCGCCGGGATTGACGCCAAGGGCGCATCGATCGACGACTTCAGGCACATAGACGGGGTGAGCGGCAGCTTCCAGGACCTCTTCCTGGTGCACAGGCGAGCCGGCGAGCCGTGTCCGCGCTGCGGCAGCGAGATCGTCAAGCTGGTGGTCGCCGGCCGGGGCACCTACGTCTGCGAGCGCTGTCAGCGCCCGCCGCGCGGCGCCGCCGCGGGGGCACGTCTCGCGCTCAGGCGGCGAGAAGCTCGTCCAGGCGGCCGCTCTGCGCCGCCGCCTGCGTCTCGTTGAACCCACCCACGAGCTGGCCATCGATGAGGACCTGGGGAAAGGTCATCATGCCTGTGAGTTTCACGAGCTCCATGCGGCCCTCGGGGTCTCTGGCGAGATCGATCTCCTCGTATTGCAGACCCCTGGAGTCGAGCAGCCGCTTCACGCGGACGCAGTAGGGACAGGCGGTGGTGGTGTAAACCTCGATGGCGGCCATTGCTATACAAAGTATAGCGGCCACCGATTGGGTCCAAGCGCCCCCAGGAGCCGCCGCTTGCAAGCCTAGACTCGAATGTCCATGCCAGGTCCCGTCAAGACAGAGGCGGTCGTGCTGCGCTCCATCCGCTACGGGGAGGCCGATCGGATACTGCACCTCTATACGCCTGCGCGCGGGCGCGTCGGCGCGATCGCCAAGGGCGTGCGCCGGACCAAGAGCCGCTTCGGAGGACGCCTCGAGCCCTTCTTCCGGCTGCGCATCGAGATGCACGAAGGCCGCGGCGAGCTCATGACCGTCACCGGCGCCGACACGGTCGATGCGCATCCACGGCTGCGCGGTGACGCGCCCGCGCTGCAGGCCGCCGCGCGGGCCTGCGACGCGGTGGGGCGAATCTTCGAGACCTCCGAGCCACACCCGCACGTCTTCAATCTGCTCTGTCGCCAGCTGAAGCTGCTGGACGAGCAGCCGCTGGCCGCAAGGCGCGCCGGCTCACTCGCATTCCGCCTGAAGCTGCTGCACGCCGCCGGCCTTGCGCCGCAGCTCGGCGCCTGCGCGAGCTGCGGGGAGGCAGAGCACCTCACCGGCTTCTCCGGCGCCGCCGGCGGGGTGGTCTGCGGCTCCTGCGAGGCGGGCTCCTTTGCGATTGGAGAGCAGGCGCACAGCTTCATGGCCGGCTCGCTGGCCAGTCCGCTCGCCGAGGCCCCGGATGCGCCCGAGTCCGCGCTCGGGCAGGTCGAGCGCGCGATCTCCCACATGCTCGAGCACCATGCCCACCTGCGGCTTGCGCCGGTGGGCGCCGCCCCGCTGCCGCCCGGGGCCGCTGCCACAATCGGCGCATGAGCGCCGCCACGAGCCCAGACCAGGTCGCCGCCGCCTTCGCGCAGCGGCGCGAGGCCTTCGAGCGCGCTTCGCTCTCGCCGCTTGCCGCGCGCTCCTACCCGGCGCTTCGGGAGCGGGCCGAGCAGGACTGCGGATTGCGCACGCCCTTCCAGCGCGACCGCGACAGGATCGTGCACTGCAAGGCGTTTCGCAGGCTGAACCACAAGACCCAGGTGTTCGTCGCGCCGGCAGGCGATCACTACAGAACCCGCCTGACCCACACGCTCGAGGTCACCAGCATCTCGCGCACGGTCGCAAGGGCACTGCGTCTGAACGAGGATCTCACCGAGGCGATCGGGCTCGGGCACGACCTCGGGCACTCGCCGTTTGGGCACATCGGCGAGGAGGCCCTCGACGCCTGCCTGCGCGAGCGCTTCGGCAGCGGTTTTCGCCACTACGAGCACTCGCTGCGGATCGTGGAGGCGCTGGAGCGCGATGGGGCCGGGCTGAACCTCACAGAGCAGGTGCGCGACGGGATCGCGGGCCACTCCGGCGGCGCGCCGGAGCCAAAGACGCTGGAGGGCCAGATCGTGCGGATCATCGACCGCGTCGCCTACATAAACCACGACATCGATGACGCGCTGCGCGCCGGACTGCTCGACCAGGAGGATCTGCCCGCAAAGCCGATCGCCGTGCTCGGTGAGACGGGCTCCAAGCGCATTGACGCGCTCGTGCACGACATGGTCGAGAGCTCCGAGCTTGCCGGCGAGATCGTCCAGGGGCAGGAGTCCCGCGAGGCGATGGCGCAGCTGCGCAGCTTCATGTTCGAACAGGTCTATCTCGGGCCGGCGGTGCGCGCCGAGCACGCGCGGATCACCGCGGTCATGCGCGCGCTCTTCACTCACTATGCCGAGCACCCCGAGCAGATGCCGCCCGCGCCCGTGGATGCCTCGCTCGCCCAGCACGTCACCGACTACCTGGCGGGGATGACCGACCGCTACTGCATAAGGGCATACACCGACCTGAAGGTGCCGAAGGCCTTCGCGCGCTGAGCATGCTCTAGCGTTGCTTTGGGGATGGCTCTCTACACATCGCAGAGCAGGGACCGCGTGCGCGACGCGGTGGACTTCGTGGAGCTCGTCTCCGCGCGCACGGAGCTTCGCCGGGCCGGTCCGGCGCGGTATGAGGGCCTCTGTCCATTCCACGACGAGCGCTCGCCCTCCTTCGGGATCGACCCCGTCCAGAAGGTCTACTACTGCTTCGGCTGCCAGGCCTCCGGTGACCTGTTCACCTTCGTGCAGGAGACCGAGGGCCTGGACTTCAAGGGGGCGCTCGAGCTCCTGGCAGAGCGCGCGGGCGTGGAGCTCGAGCGCGAGCAGGAGGACCCGCGGGAGGCCGAGCGCCGCAAGCGCCGCGAACGGCTGCTCTCGCTGCTTGGAAGGACCGCCGCCTACTACGAGCGCGTGCTCTGGGACGCCGCCGAGGCCAGGAGAGCGCGCGAGTATCTGCTGGGCAGGGGTCTCAGCGAGCAGGCGCTCAGCGACTTCGGCGTCGGCTACTCGCCGAGCGCCTGGGATACGGTGCTGCTCGCCTCTCGCCGCGCCGGCTTCAGCGAGCGCGAGCTGCTGGAGGTCGGGCTTGCTCAGCGCTCGCGCGAAGGCGGCCGCCCCTACGACCGCTTCCGGCGGCGGATCATGTTTCCGCTTGCCGATATGCGCGGCCGCGTGCTCGGCTTCGGTGCAAGGGAGATGGCTGGAGAGTCGCAGGAGGGAAAACGCGGGCCGAAGTACCTGAACACCTCCGACAACGAGATCTACCACAAGGGCATGCACCTCTACGGCGCGCACCTTGCGCGCTCCCACGCCGCCCGGGAGGGCAGCGTGATCCTCTGCGAGGGGTACACCGACGTGATCGCCCTGCACCAGGCGGGGATGCCCGCGGCTGTCGGCCTGATGGGCACCGCGCTGACGGAGAGCCAGGTCGCTGAGCTCAGCCGGATGGCCTCGGTCGTGCTGCTCGCGCTCGACGCCGACACCGCCGGCCAGGAGGCGATGCTCAAGGCGGCACGCCTTGCCGCGGCCAGGAAGCTCGAGCTGCGCGTCGTGCAGCTGCCGGGGGGGATGGACCCCGCGGAGCTGATCCAGCGCGAGGGTGCGGAGGCGATCAGGACGGCGGTGCAGGCCTCTGTGCCGTTCGTGCGCTTCAGGGTCCTGCGGGAGCTCGAGAGCGGCGATGCGCAGAGCCCGGAGGGGCGCGACCGGATCATCGAGCGTCTGCGCCCGGTCTTCGCGAGCATGCCCCAGAGCGCGCTGCGGCTGGATCTCGCGCAGATGGTCGCGGGACGCCTCGCGCTGCCGCAGAGCCTGCTCGAGGGGCTGCTCGGCGGGTCCTCAGAGGTGCGCCGCCAAGCCGACTCGCAGGGCGCCTCGCGGGTGCAGAGGCCGGCGAGGGGCGCAGGTGAGCGATCGGGCGGCGCGGGCGTACGCGTCGGTGCGATGACCGGCGCGGCGCAGGCGGAGAGGGCGTTCCTTGCGCTCTGTATCGGCTCTCCGGAGCCGGGAGCAAAGGCGCTTGCGGCGGTGCGGCCAGCGGAGCACTTCGGTGACTCTCTGCTCAGGCGCGCGGCCGCGCATCTGGCGGCCGGCGACCTGATCGCGCCCCTTGCGGGTATCGGCGAGAACGATCCTGAGTTGCAGCGCCTGCTGGCCGAGCTGGTCGTCGAGGCGGGGCGGGCGCCGATCGGCGAGGCGATGCTGGAGGTCTCCGCGCTGCAGCTCGAGCTCGCGCGCCTTGACCGCAGCATCCAGCGTGCCAAGGCGCAGGCCGAGGGCGAGGTGAGCGAGCTCGCCCACCGTCGCCTGGAGGTCAAGCGTGATCTCGATGCCGCCCAGGGGCGGGCGATGGAGCAAAGCGGAGGGTAGGAAGGGAGCGGACGATCGAAGTCACGCTCCTGTCACATACATGTCACATTCAGGGCACATTTGCGCACGGAGGTCACATGCGCTGAATGGAGACTTCGGCGCATGGATCGCGCCGAGCTGCAGGAACTGCTGAGCCAGGGGCTCTCCCTCGCGGAGATCGGCCGGCGCCACGGCCTGCACGAATCGACCGTCGGGTACTGGGTCAAGAAGCATGGGCTGAAGGCTGCGCGCCGGGAGCAGCATGTGGCCAGAGGAGGGTTGCGACGCGAGGATCTGGAGCCGCTTGTGGCGGCCGGGATGTCGATTGCCCAGATCGCCGAGGCGTTGGATCGCAGCAGGGCGACGGTCAGGCACTGGCTGGCGAGGCATGGCTTGAAGACGCGATCTCGGTCCGGCCGGCGTCCTCGTGACGAGGTGTTGCAGGCCCGCGCCGCGGGCGCGTCGAACGTGACACTTCGGTGTGAGCAGCATGGGCCGACGACGCATGTGCGAGACGCTCGCGGTTCTTACAGGTGCCCGCGGTGTCGTGCCGAGGCGGTTGTCCGCAGACGGCAGAAGGTCAAGCAGATCTTGGTCGAAGAGGCCGGTGGTCGTTGTCGAGCCTGTGGCTATGATCGCTGTCTGGCTGCACTTGAGTTTCATCATCTGGATCCGCAAGAGAAGGAGTTCGGGCTCGCGCGCTGCGGAGCGCACAGCATCGGGAAGCTGCGTGTCGAGGCCAGCAAGTGCGTCCTGCTCTGCTCGAACTGCCACGCCGAGGTGGAGGCCGGTGCCCGGATACTTTCGTAGAATCAGACGTCAGCTACCTTCCGGGGTAGCCGGTCCGGGGTAACTCAATTGGCAGAGTGCGGCGCTGTTAACGCTGAAGTTGTGGGTTCGAGTCCCACCCCCGGAGCTTCTTGAACGGGACGATGGAGGCCCGAGCGTCAGCCGGAAACCGCGGTGGCGGGAGCAGAGGGCTTGATTTCGTTCTGTGCCAGCCGCTCGACCAGCGCCGCCGCCGTGTCCGCCGGTTCGTGAGCGGCTGTCCACGTAGAGAGCTGCTGCGCACGGGCGCGCATCGCGACATCGCCCGCGGCTCGTTCGACCGCCAACCGCAACGGCCGGGGGGAGATGAACCGTCTCGGCAGCCGCAGACCGGCCCCGGACCACGCCACGCGCGCCGCGTTCTCGTTCATGTCGCCCGCGACGGGGCATGCGAGCACGGGGCATCCGCTGGCAAGCGCCCGCGCGAGCGTGCCGTGGCCGGCGTGGCAGACGACCAGATCGCACAGCGGCATCGTCTTCGAGTAGGAGACCCAGTCGACCACGGTCGCGTTCTCGGGGACCGGCAGCCCCCGCGGCGGCAGGCGCCTGTTCCAGGTGGCGATCACGCGCACCGGTGCGTCGGCGAGGCCCTTCAGGGCGGCGATCAGCAGGCGGTGCTCGGGGTCCTGAGAGGTCGAGGGTGCCACCAGGACCACCGGATGCTCCTGCGAGCTTGCGCGCGGAACGGTCGGCGGGATCACCTGTTCGCCCGGCGGCTCCCACATCAGCGGTCCCACGACGTGCACGTGCGCGGGCCAGCGCCGCTGGTACTCGAGCTGCGGGAAGCTTCCGACGATCGCAAGCATCTCGCTCGTGCCGCCGTGAAAGCGCGTCTGCGGCGGCAGGCCGAGCTGCGCGCGCGTGCGGTTCAGGGCGGCGCGGCCACTTTCGAGGCCTTTGCGCACCGGCCAGTGGGCGCGTCGCCAGAAGGCGCGGCCGGCGGCCGTGCGCGGCATGCGGGCGCCGAAGGAGTAGATCGGGAAGCCGTCGCCGCTCTCGGGGAAGACGTGCGGGATCAGCGTCGCCAAGGGAACGCCGTACAGCTCGGCGGCCAGAGCCGGCGCCAGGGTGAGGATGTCCGAGACCACGACCTCCGGCCGCAGGTCCTCGAGCAGCGGCTGGGTGTCTCTGGTTGCGTAGACGACCGCCTCATAGAAGTCCAGCGGCTCGGGGCCGTTCGGGAAGACGTGGTACTCGGGCGCCGGCGCGAAGCCGAGGCCCTCGGCCTGCACCGCCTCTCGCCAGCGCTCCCAGGTCTGCAGCGTCACCTCGTGCCCACGGCGGCGCAGCGCTACGCCGAGGGCGATCATCGGGAAGGCATGGCCGGGGTCGCCGAAGGCCCCCAGCAAGATCCGCCGCGGTCTCATCGGCGGCTGCTCAGGCGGCGAGCTCCGCAACCAGGCGCAGCTGGGTGAGCCGGTCCTCCTTGGTGAAGGCAAGCGGCGTCACGCCGAGCGTGCCGACGCCGGCGTCGCGGTAGATCGCAAGCCGCTCGCGCACGACGTCCTTGGGGCCGCAGAGCGAGACCATGTCGATCAGCTCGTCCGGGATCGCCGCCATCGCCTCCTCGCGCTTTCCTTCCAGGTAGAGGTCCTGGACCTCCGCTGCGGCCTGCTCGAAGCCGTAGCGCTGGACGAGGTTGTTGTAGAAGTTCTGCTTGCGCGAGCCCATGCCGCCGACGTAGAGCGCGATGAACGGGCGCATCGCATCGCGCGCGCCCTGCAGGTCGTCGGTGATGAAGACGTTGACCGTCGGGGCGATGTCAAAGCCATCGAGCGAGCGCCCCGAGCGGGCGGCGCCTTCCTGAAGCAGCGGGCGCAGGTGGGAGACGTGCTCGGGAGAGAAGAGCGTCGGGATCCAGCCGTCTGCGATCTCGCCGGCCAGGGCGGTGTTCTTCGGGCCGATCGCCGCGAGGTAGATCGGGATCTGATCCTGGACCGTGCCAATCGTGAGCTTCAGGGCCTTTCCGGGGCCATCGGGCAGCGGCAGGGTGAGCGTCTCCCCGTCGAACTGCACGCGCTCGCGCGCGAGCGCCATCCGCACCACCGCGACGTACTCGCGGGTGCGCTGCAGCTGGTGGGCGAAGCGCTGGCCGTGCCAGCCCTCGGCGACCTGGGGGCCGGAGGAGCCGATGCCGAGGATCATCCGCCCACCGGAGAGCTGGTCGATCGTGGCGGCGGTCATCGCGGTCATCGCCGCGGAGCGGCCGGGCATCTGGAAGATCCCAGAGCCGAGGCGAATCTTGTTCGTCTGTCCGGCGAGCCAGCCGAGCACCGTGGCGCCGTCTGAGCCGTAGGCCTCCGCGGTCCAGACGGAGTCATAGCCCAGGCGCTCCGCCTCCTGGACGATCGCGAGCTGGTCCTCGGAGGTCAGACCAAGACCCCAGTAGCCGATGTGAACGCCGAGCTTCATCTGCAATCCCCCGATCGTCTTCGCGCGCGCAACCCAACCTGGCTCGCCCTCAAAGGCGAGCCCTTCTTCACCCTATAGGGAATCCCCAGGGCGCACGAACATGATCTCCGGCACCACGCAGGACGGGGAGGTCCGCAGCAGGAAGCGCACCGACTCGGCGATGTCCTGCGGGCGGATCATCTCCTCCGCCTTCACGTGCTCCTTGACGAAGTCGGTCATCGGGGTGTCCACGAAGGCGGGGCAGAGCGCCGTGGACTTGATCCCCTGGGGGCCGAGTTCCTTGTTCATCGCTTCTGTCCAGCCGACCACGGCGTGCTTGGTCGCCGAATAGACCGAGAGCCAGGCCTCGCCGCGCTTGCCCGAGATCGAGGAGGTGTTGACCACGAGCGCGCTGCGGTGCTCGCCGGCGGCCTGCTGGAGCATCGGCAGGCATTCGCGATAGAAGAGCACGATCGAGCGGAAGTTGATATCGAGCTGCATGTCAAGGCGCTTGGTCTGGATCTCGCCCACAAGCGCACCGACGCCGACGCCCGCATTGTTGACGAGCACGTCCAGGCGGCCGTAGCGCTCGCGGTGGGCCGCGACGACCTTCTGGATCTCCTCCTCGCTTGCGAGGTTCGCGGCGACACCGTGGACATCGAGGCCCTTGGATTGCAGCTCGGCGACCGCGGCGTCCAGCTTCTCCGCTCGCCGGGCGGCCATCGTGACGCCGTGGCCTTCTTCGCCGAGCATCTGGGCTACGGCGAGGCCGATGCCGCTCGATGCACCGGTCACTATCGTCGCTCTATCTGCCATCTCGGGTAACCCTCCTCGGTTGGTTTGGCTGCGGATGAACGAGCAGGAATCAAACCAGGGGAGGGGGGTGGACGCGGCGCGGGGGCTGAAGCATCGGGCTCAGCTCGAGCACGACCACGTCCCGCACACGTTTCGCCAGGAGTTGGATGGGGCCTGGACCCTGCGGTTCGGGCCGCTGCCGGCGGCGAACGTGGCGACGGCGCTCAGTGCTTTCGTCTATTAGGCGGCTGCGCCAAGGATGGTGCGCAGGTGGCGGGATTGGTAGCGTCTTTGGCCTCCGCGATGCGGAGGGGGGCCCGTAGCTCAGTTGGTTAGAGCTGCCGACTCATAATCGGTAGGTCGCAGGTTCGAGTCCTGCCGGGCCCATAGCCGAAACACCTGCACACGAGACGAAAGTCAGACTACCACGAGGCTGGGACGGCAGGCCATCGTTCCTTGCATCGTTCCCCAGCGGTCGTCGCGCGGTCGTCGGCAGCAGTCGACGACGATCGCGGGGTTCGAGATCGGCGGGCAGGCAGCCCGCGGCGCGAGCGCAAATTCGTTGGCCGGTATGGGCCGATCGGGGTCTGTACGGGCTATGCGGCTGCAAGCAACAGCACAGGTACCAGCGATGGAGGATCGACTGCTTCGCCCTGACCA
Source organism: uncultured Actinomycetota bacterium (assembly GCA_963757925.1). GTDB lineage: Bacteria > Actinomycetota > Thermoleophilia > Solirubrobacterales > Solirubrobacteraceae > Palsa-744. Next base: position 65,645 of record CAVWTE010000007.1, on the reverse strand, counting down.
GGCGGCGTGGTATCTGAACGTCAAGACGAGCTGGGTCTACGAGGCCGTGCGGGCTGGTCGTCTGCCCTGCCATCGGGTCGGCCGGCATATCCGCTTCACACGCGCGATGCTCGACGAGTGGCTGGCCGAGCTGCCGCGGCGGTAGGCAGGAAATGAAACGGCCTGGTCTGCCAGGCGTAGGCATCCATCACCATGTCAGTGACTTTCGGCTGGTGAGGTCCCGGCCGACTTGAGGCCGTAGATCTCGGCGAGATACGGGTTGCCGCGTCGATCTGCACTTGGGCCTACGATTTCATCCGGCCTGCCAGGGGTGTGATCAACATGAGCTCTCGTTTCGACTCATGTCTACGCTGTTCGTCGGGCGCTCCCCTGGGTACTTTCTGGTGAGCGTCTTCTGAGTGTGATGCGGGCTCCGTTGGCGGGGACGAGGACTAGTGCGCGGGGGCGGGTGCGTTCTGGTGGCCCAGTGGCTTGGATGTGGTACATACTGGTGAGTTCTTGGAGGATGAGGCGTATCTCGGTTTGTGCGAATGCCTCTCCAATGCAGCGGCGCGTGCCGCCTCCAAACGGGAACCACGCGCTGGGTCGTTGGCGAAGGAACCGCGTTGGGTTGAACGTGATGGGGTCGGGGTAGAGGGTCGGATTGCGGTGGGCGAGGAGGACGCAGGGGGCGATGTTGGTGCCGGCTTGCAGTTTGTGTCCGGCGAGCGTGAGTGGAGTTGCTAGGCGCCGTGGGACGATTGGGACTGGTGGCCGTAGTCGTAGCGTCTCTGCGATTACAAGTTCGCTCCAGTTGGCTTGGTTTGTGGCCAATTGGTTTTGGATGCTGGGGTTCCGCGCGAGTTCGTGGATGGCCCAGGAGAGCATTGCTGCGGTGTTCTCGTGGCCCGCGACGAGCAGGGTGATCGTCTCGTCGTGTAGGTCGTTGTCGGAGAGGGGTTGTCCGTGCTGGTCGCGTGAGTTGATGAGCAGCGTGAGGATGTCCGTTTGTTCGGGCTTGTGGGCTTGGCGTCGCGTCTGAATCTCGTTGCGCATGTGCTCATCGACGCGTTGCTGGCGTGTGCGGTATCCGGGGAGCCGCATGAGTTGTTGGGCGCCGAAGGCGAAGTAGTAGGCGAGGTGGCCTGTGCTGGTCAGCCATGTCAGCAGGTTGAGTACGGCAGCGGCGAGCTCGTTGCCGCTCTCGCCTAGCACGCATTGCTGGGCGATCTTCGCTGCGAGTTTCTGCAAGTGTGGCAGCGCTGCAAATGGAACGTCGGTTGGCCATGTGGCGAGCTCTCGCTGCGTGAGCTCTCGGATCATGCGCTCATGGCGCTTAAGGGTGCTGCCGTGGAAAGCGGGCAGCAAGAGGCGTCTGCGATGCAGGTAGTCTTGGCCATCGAGCATGAGTGTGTTGTGGGTGCCGATCAGCGGTTCCAGTACGCGGCTTGCCTCACCTGCGAGCAGTTGATCTTGGGCAGCGCCGAAGACTTCACGGATTGCGTCGGGGTTTGCCAGGACGACCCAGTCCTGGCCGAGGAGCCGTGCGGTGAAGACGTCGCCGTAACGTTGGTGGGCGCGGGTAAGATATGCGACGGGAGCGGCGAGGTACTGCAATGTCTGCCATGCCATCGGCGCGCGTAGCCTGTGTGGCAGGATCGCCGCACGGGGAGGCTGGCTCATTGGCCGGCGTGCGAAAGGTGCTGCTGTGAGCTAGCGGGCGGCGTGCGGCGCTTTGGGCAGGGGGCGCGGCTGTTGGCGGTTGCGTTGGTGTCGTTGTAAAAGTGGAATTCCACCCGGAAGGGAAAGCCTTTGGGTGGACACCGGCTTGGAACTGAGAGGCCGCGCGGGTGGAAGGCGATGAGGTGGCCGTGCTCGCGGCGATAGTAGGTGATTCCTTGCGGGCCGATCGAAGCGTGGAAGCGCGTGAGCGCCACTGCTGGCCCTTCTGTCCAGGCGTCCAGCAGAGGCACGGAGGTGGTAAGCGAGGCGCTGAATGGCCCTGAGCTGAGCGTCAGGCGGCTGGGGAGCACCTGGATCGAATAGACCGGAAAGATTGCTTCGACGAAGAAGAGGATCGTTGGGTCTTCCTGTTCAGCTGGGCCGAACACGGCTGTGACGCTTGCTGGCTCATGGATCACGTGGGGAGCGAAGGCTAGGGGTACTTCGGCGAACGCGGTGCCGTGGCCGATGATCGAGTCAGACGGGCAGCCTTCGGGGCCGTATTCCTCGAGCGTCGTTGGATTGCATTCGCTTAGCCCCAGCGAGGAGGTCGCGAGTTCCATGCCGGCCGGCAGGTGCAGATCGACCGACTCCACTGGCAGTGGCTTGGAGATTTCGAACTTGTAGAGGATCGTCGTGCTCTGCCCGGCGATATCCGGGTCAAAGCGAGCGCTAAGCGTCACGCGCGTAGCTGAGGCGGCTGTGGCTGCTAGGAGCATGGCCAGCAGCGCGGAGGGGAAGATCAGAGCGGCGCGTCGCAGTACACGCATCGCGGTTCGGTCGCGTTCCGCCGCTAGGTGCGCAGATCGCCGCTGACTTGCACGGTCATCGCGTCGTTGAGGCGGTTGAGCGTGCCATAGAGCCCGCCGCTGCCGTGGGCGTGGGCGAAGCGGCCGCTGCCACCGTCCACTGTGAGGCTGCCGCCGAAGCTCTCATAGCCGCCTTTGCCGAGTTTTAGCTGGCCAGCGCCGTGACCCCAGATGCTGCCGCCGTCGGCTGTGATCCTAAAGCTGGAGCTGGCAGTTCGCCCGGTGATCTTTAGCGTCACCCGCACGCTGCCCGGCAGGGTACCGCTTGCTTTGCCTGCCTCTATGAGCGTGCTGTTGCTTGCTTTCAGCAGTTGCAAGTGGGCGGTGTCCTTGACCGACGTCGTATCGGCGGCGGCCTGCGCGATCGTGCCTGCGATGCCGGTTAGCGTCGCCATCAGGGCCAGCAGCGATACCAATGTCCTCGAGGCGCAGAATTGTGATCTATTCGACATCTTCTGTAGTCTATGCGGCTCGGCAGGTCGTGGAGATACCGGGGGATTGCATCGTGGGGCCTGAAGAGAGGGCGAGATGGGGCGATGGGCCAAGTTCGGCGCTGCGCGGCGCCGCGCTTGGCATGCTCGCCGGCTGCGAGGACCGGATATACGGGTATCGGCTTGCGACGATGCTGGCGCGGCATCTCGGCCCGGCGTGGCGCATCGACGCCAAAAACATCTGCAGACTGTTGGACAGTTTGGAGGGCGAAGGTCTGGTCGACTCAGAGCTCCGACGCAACACGCGCGGCGGCGTGAGCCAGGCGTACAGGGTGACGGATGATGCCGGGCGCGCAATAGACGAATGGATGCAGGCCGAGATAGGTGGGGTCCCGCGGCGAGTTGAGCTGGAGGCTCGGATCGCCGTCTCCCGCGAGCACGATATTCCCGCGTTGCTGCGGGCGCTCGATGCATACGAGCACGACTGTTTCCAACTGCTGGGTAAGACCGGCGACATGGCCAACCCGCCGCTGGTGTCTTGGCGCGCAGTCACGTTCAACATATCCCGCAAGGCTAATAGCCTGCATCTGCAGGCGGAGCTTGTGTGGATCGAAGAGGCCCGCAAGTTGATCCTGGACTGGCGAAGCCGTGGACCGCGGCCGCCGAGGGCGGCAGGACCGCGATGAGCTTGCTCGTAGCCGAGAACGTCAGCAAGGCATATCCCGCCGGACTGCGAGAGGAGGTCGTCATGCACCGTGTCTCGCTGCGGATCGAGCTCGGCGATTTCATCGGCGTGTGGGGTCCCCGGCGTTCTGGAAAGTCAACGCTGCTGCGGATTCTGGCCGGAATGCAGCGGCCGGAGAGCGGGTCGGTCTACTTCGACGGTCGCGACATGACTGGGATCTCTGCTGATACCCATGCCATGCTTCTTCGCAGTGGTGGCATAGCACTGGTCTCGGAGTCGCGTGTGGAGCGCAACACGCGCACGGTGGATTATGTTGCTCGACCGCTGCTATGCGAGGACCTTTCGAGGCGTCAGGCGCGCAGCAGCGCGCATAAGGCGTTGGAGCGAGTCGGGATCTCGCCCTGCGCCGAGCTCGGGCTGCAAAGACTTTCTCCGGGCGAGCTCTTCCGCGTCGAGCTTGCGATGGCATTGATGCGCTCACCACGGCTGCTGCTTGTCGATGAGCCGGGCATATTGAGCAGTCCGATCGAAGGCCAAGAACTATATGGCCTGCTGCGCGAGCTGGGAAACGATAGCTTACTGGCGCTTGTGGTCGCTTCCGCGGACGTCGACGCTCTGCGTGGCGTAAAGCGGAAGTTCGCGATCGGCGGCGGAAGGCTCCGCGATCATACCGAGGCGGGCGTCGTGGTGCCATTCTCGCGCCGCGCATCTCTTTGAACCGTGGCTGCGCTGACGCTACGCAATGTCGTCAAGCACTACCCAGGCGCGGAAGAGATACGCGCGGTCGATGATGTCTCGCTAAGCGTCGGGCCAGGCGAGTTTGTGGCCATTTGCGGCCCAAGCGGCTCTGGCAAGACGACCATGCTGATGATGGCTGCCGGCATGATCGCGCCGGAGCGCGGCAGCGTCGTCTTCGACGGGCGTGACCTGACGGAGATGTCGAGCGACCAGAGAGCGCAGTACCTGCGGCGGGATGTCGGGATGATTACTCAAACCTTCCCGCTTCGAGGCGGCTCGGCGCTAAGCAATGTCTGCGTAAAGCTGCTCGCGGACGGCTACAGCCTCAAAGAAGCGCGAGCCATTGCACGCCCTTGGCTTGATCGTGTCGGCTTGGCGAGTCGTGCTGACCGCTCGCCCAAGCAGCTTTCGATGGGTGAGCGCCAGCGGGTGGCTATCGCACGCGCTTTGGTCAACGAGCCGGGCCTGATCTTGGCTGATGAGCCGACCGGCAATCTCGACTCGGCACGCAGCGCCGAGATCCTTGGCCTTCTACGGAGTATTTCCCACGAGCGGCAAGTGCCCGCCATCCTCGTCACGCACGACTCGCTGGCACAGAGCTATGTCGATCGCATCCACACGCTCAAGGACGGCCGCCTCCTTGACGGTGTGGCGGCGGGCCTGCTGGGCACCACATGAGACGCCGGCACCCGACGATCCTCGGCGTGCGGCCTGGCGCGCTTCTGCGCCTCTACGCAGAACGCCTGAGCGACCACGTCGCTCAGGAGCTACTGGCAGGTGCGGGCATCGCGGTAGGCGTCGCGTTGCTGTTTGCTGTCATGGTCGCAAACACCTCGATCACAACTTCTGCCAGCCAGCTGGTCCACTCGATCACGGGCTCCGCGACGGTGCAGTTCGCTGCGCGCTCAAGTAACGGGTTCGATATGAAGCTCGCCGAACGCGCAGGCAACCTTCCCTCGGTGAAGGTCGCAGCTCCGGTGCTGCGCGAGCCCGCCACGATCATCGGACCTCGCAGCCGCGAGCAGATTCAACTCGTAGGCGTGACCCCAAGCATGATTGCCCTGAAAAGCGAAGCTACGCGAAACCTCGGCGAAGGGGGCCTGCTGCTAGGCAACGGAATAGGGCTACCATCCTCGGTAGGCGAAGCTATCGGCGTTCGAGCCGGCGAACAAGTCACGGTCCTTGCTGGCGGCACAGACAGCACGGTGCCAGTTCGTGTTGTGCTTGGCAGCCAAACCGTGGGCGCAATCGCCGACAGCCCGGTAGCGGTGGTGTTCCTGCCAGTCGCACAACGACTGGCAGGCCTCGCTGGTCGCATCACCGAAGTGCTGATTCAACCCCAGGCCGGCAAGCAGGCACTGGCCGAACGCGAACTACGCAAGCTCAGCAGCGGCCGTGTCAGCGTCGCACCGGTCGACGCCGAATTGCGCGTTCTGGCACAAGCGGCAGGCCCCAACAGCGAATCAACAACTATGTTCGCGCTCATAGCCGCGATGGTCGGGGCACTGATCGCGCTCAACGCGGTTCTGCTGACCGCGCCCGATCGGCGCCGCTACGTCCTTGAGCTGCGCCCACAAGGCTTTAGGCCACGGCAAGTAGTGCTTGTGATGGCAAGCCAAGCGTGCATTCTTGGACTCGTGGGCTCGCTGGTAGGCATTGCGCTTGGCTACCTGCTAGCCCACACACTGTTTCATGCGCTGCCCGTCTATCTCACATTCGCGTTCCCGCTCGGTGCCCATCCCATCATCCAGCCAAACACAGTGCTGGTCGCGTTGGCGTCCGGGTTGATTGTTGCGCTTGTGGCCTCCCTTGCGCCGCTCTGGGGTGTACGCCCAAGTCGCCCACTGGAGGACGTCATGCGCCAGCCCGGCGAGCTCGGCCAAGCGATCAACGCGGCTACGGTTGCGCGGATGACCATGACCGCCGTGGGTATCGTGATCGCCACGACGCTGCTGGTCGTGCTCGCACCGAGGCTAGCCGTGTTGGGCGCTGCCGTACTAGCGTTGGCCGCGGTGATGATCGTTCCCGCAGTGTGCGCATTTACGGTGAGCATGCTTGCGCGAGTCAGCGAAAACATCAAAGGAAGCATGCTTGCCATCGCCGCCGAAGAACTGGGTGCGACTGCGATCCGCACCGCCGTGTTTGCCAGCATCGCCGCCATCGCCGTCTATGGGCTGGTCGCTGTCGGGGGAACCAAGCGGGATCTCACTCACGGGCTAAACCAAGCCATCAGCCAGTATCTAGACACTGCCGATGTGTGGGTAACTCCACGCGGCGAAAACGTATACACAACAAACAGCTTCAACGCTGGATCTACCCCCGCCGCGATTGCCCGTCAGCCAGACATCGCCTCAGTGCGACTATATGATGGGGCGCTGCTAGACATCGGCGACCGGCGTATGTGGATACGCGCTCGGCCACCAAGCGACCCGACGGTTCTACAAGCAAGCCAGATGGTCGAAGGCAACTACACGCTGGCCAGCCAAAGAATTCGCGCCGGCGGCTGGGCGACAATCTCGGGAAATCTCGCCACCGAACGACACCTCAAAATCGGCGACGCCTTCACGCTGCCGACGCCAGCTGGCCCCGCCCGCCTACGCATCGCCGCGATCACAACCAACGCCGGATGGCCGCCAGGCGCTATCACGATCTCGACAAGCGACTACCGCCGCTACTGGCAGACCTCGGCGCCGGCGGCGATCGAGGTCACCCTCAAGTCGGGCGTAAGCGCAAACGCCGGCAGGCGAGAGGTCCAAGTTGCGCTCGGCAACCGTCCGGCGCTGCAGGTTCAGACACGACTAGAACGCGAACACCAATTCAAGTCGGTAGCTAGCCAAGCTCTATCGCGGCTCAGCGAGATATCACGACTGCTCCTGATTGCGGTGGCGCTTGCCATCGCCGCCATGCTGAGCTCGGTAATCGGACAGCGTCGTCCCCAACTCGCTGTCCTCAAAGGACAGGGATTCACGCCACTGCAGCTCCTGCGTGCGCTCCTGCTCGAGAGCACTACGGTGATCGCAATAGGCTGCTTCGCGGGCGCTCTGCTCGGTATTTACGGGCACGCCCTAGCCGACCGCTGGCTGGCGGTACACACCGGCTACCCCACACCATTTTCCCCAGGTGTATCACAACTCTTGTTGATGATCGCTCTGATGGCTGGAATCGCGCTGTTGGTAATAGCGATAGTAGGCCGCTCAGCGGCACGCACACCGGCATACGAGCTACGAGAGTAGTACACCTAGCCACTACCGCAGGCCATGCTCATGGTGGAAACCATCATGGACATGGACCACGCAGAACCACCGCTTCCCGCCGCTTTTCTCGCTGCTGCCGCCAGCTACTGGCTCGGTGTATGGCCACAAGCGAGAGGAGAGCTACGTCGCTGGCGCGCACGAGCGCGAAGCACGCCCGATCCAACGCTACGCCTCCACGCGCTAGAGACGCTTGAGCACAAGTGGAGCAACGTCGAGGGCGCCGCCGCACTCGCCGTCTTGGCTCCCTCCAGATACCGCTCGACCGTGATTCGCGCACTTGTCTCCTGGCAGGCGATCTATGACCTCGCCGACACTCTCAGCGAGAACAGCTCAGATCGAGCAGCCAACAGCCACCAGTTGCATCAAGCACTTCTGATAGCCGTGTGCCAGCCAGCAGCGCATCCGGACTACTACGCTCAACACCCAACTAGCGCTGACAACCGTTACATGCGTGCTCTCGTTGACGCAGCCCGCATAGCTTTCGACTCTTTGCCGTCACACATGCTGACCGCGGCTGCGGCCCAACGCGCGGCGCGACGGATAGCCACCTATCAAGCATTGCATCATGCCGGGGCACACGAGGCTCTGGCCAACTGGGCCAAGACACACACACCATCCGGAACGGACCTACGATGGTGGGAGACCAGCGCAGCCAGCGCCTCATCGCTTGCCGCGCTAGCGATGATCACCGTCTCCGCTGATCGCAGTCTTCTACAAGAAGATGCTTCGGCGATCGAGAACGTGTACTGGCCTTGGGCGGGCGCACTCCACACACTCCTGGACAGCCTCACAGACCTGCAAGAAGACACAGCTCTAGGACAACGAAGCCTGCTCGACTACGCCACCAGCAAGGAAATCCGTGTCCGAATGCACCGACTCTCTATCAAGACCTCTCAGCAGACGGAAAGACTCCCACGGCCCCGCAAGCACGCAATCCTTATCACAGGCATGACAAGCCTCTACCTATCAGCACCAGAGGCACATCTGCCAGCAGCACGACCGATCGCTGAAAGTATCCTTGCTGTAGCCGGCTCTACTGTGGGTCCAGCCATCACGATCCTACGTGCGCGGCGCACCGCAATGCGCATTGGCCGTCGCATCCGAGCCTTTGCTGAGACGCGCGCTAGCACAAACCCTCCGAAACCACAACCATAACTATCCTCCTGTAGCCATCCTCCTGTAGCCGTAGACACGGCTCTCCTCGCTGGTCACGATCGGCAGGGTGATCAATAAGTGCGCCCCACGAGACCGAGGTGATCGCTGCGACTGCACGCGTGCCGCCCGCAAGCGATGCGGACGGAGCGGTGGGCGATCTCGGGGCTCGACCGACTCACATGTTCAACGTAGAGCATGAGACTCGCTCGACTACCTCTGACCCCGACGGTGGCTTACCGAAAGCTGGTCGGACGATCTGCCTTCTGTCAAGAGAGCAATTAATGGTGCCGCGCAACGCGAAGAAGAAGAGGCCGATCACACTGCCATCGCGGTGGTTGGTGCTAGCGCTCGTGATCGAGCGCCCGAGCCACGCCTACGAGATTGGCGCTCGGTACAAGCGCCAATTCGGATCTTTTGCGCCTATGGACTCCAACGGGGTCTACGGCGCGCTTGATCGCCTCGTCGAACACGCTCTAGTCATCCCGACCGTCGCGGGTCCGTTGGGTGGACGCGGTACTCATAGCAGGCGCGTTGTGTATGAGCCTACCCACGCCGGGCCAGAGGCACACAAGAGATGGCTACTCTCAAGCGTCAGAAAACGCCACTGGCGCCCAGAACTACTCGCAAGGATCGCGACCGGCGCCGTGCTAACGCCCTCTGAGCTACTGGCTCTCATCAATCTCTACGAACAGCTGACGGTGGTCCATAGCCAGCAGATCCCCCCACCGCCGCAGACACATAGCGACGAACTCGATGGCCTTGCGATTCTCGTGAGACAGCTCGTAGCCGAGGAGCAAAACGCGGTCATCTCTGCCCAGCTTAAACTGGGTCAAGAAGGTCCGTGACCGGCTGCAACACCCGCCTGCATGAGTCACCAGGGTATGGCCATCAGGGAGAGACAGTCTAGATCCTCGATCCTCGAGTCAGGGCCTGGACTACATGGTGCCGCTCTGCTGCTGCCGCCCAAGACAGTCATGTTTTGGTCCCCCTGCGGCGTTCAACGGCAGTGCGGCACCGCAGGGTCAGGCGACTCTCGCAGCCTCATGGGGTGCCGTTCCGAGATGACGTCGTTGTTCACGCGGTGGCGGCTGAGCCGCAGGCCTGCGCGCCACACAGCACTCGGGTTGCTTGTTCTGCTGGCCATGGGCGCGGCAGGAGTATGGGGCGTTGCTGGCGTTGGGATGCTGCGTGGTGGAAGTAGTCAGTTTCAGGCGTCGGGTTCGGTGTATGAACGAGCGAATGCTCTCTACCGCCGGGTGACTGGCCAGAGCGCCTCCTTCGGCGTGCTTGTTCTGCTCGAGAGGGGTGGTGCGGGGGGTGTCGCGGGTGACGTGGCCGCTGGGAGAGTGCGGTCGGTCCTTGTGGAGCAGCGAGGGTTTGATCGCTTGGTCGATGCAATCCCGTCGCGTCCAGGTGGGCAGCGCGAGGTGCTGCTAATGGCGGCGTTCACGGCCCCTGTTGATTCTGTGGCGGCCGTCGCTCGGCTACAACGCTTGATTGGGAGAGGTGGTGTGCGGCTGGGGGGGTGGGGCGAGCTTTCGGGTGGCCCGGATATCGCGTTTCATGAACTGGACGCGCTCACGTCCAGGATGTCGCGCATGTTGAGATATGGGCGCTCCCGTTGCTGATTTTTCTGTGCTTCTTGTTCTTTGGTGGCATCGCGGCCCTTCTTCCGGCGCTTGTCGGCGGCATGGCGATCCTAGTCGCGCTGGCGGTGCTGCGGCTGCTGGCTGAGCTTGGCGTGGCGATCTCTATCTATTGTCTGCCCGCGGTCTTGGGCATCGGTTTGGGTTTGGGGATCGACTACTGCAGATTGATGTTGGGGAGGTATCGGGAGGAGGCCGATCTGGGCGTTCAGAGGGTGGAGGCAGTGCGGCGGATGTGTGGTACGGCTGGTCGGACTGTGCTTGCCAGCGCGGTCACGATCGCGTTGGTGTGGGCGGCGTTGGCTGTGTTTCCACTCGGGTTTTTGGCCGGGACTGGTCTCGCTGTCGGGATCACGGCGTTGGCCGCGGGTGCGACAGCGTGGTTGCTATTGCCGCGGCTGTTTCTTCGTTTCGGGCCGCGGATCATCAGACGTCGTGTTGGGAGGACCTGGGGCCGGCGTGCGTGGCAGCAACTCGCCCGATGGGTAACAGGCCATCCGAGGCCGGTGGTCGTGCTTGCCGTCGCGGTATTGCTTGCCCTCACGGCGCCAGTGGTGGGGTTGCGGCTGGTTGCGCCAAGCGCACAGCTACTACCGCCATCTGCGCAAAGCCGGGTTGTCGAACGCGCACTCGCTCACGACACTACGGTCAATCCGATGGGGGCGATGTACACGATCTACAGGCCTCGAGCGCATGGTCTGCCGGTGGGGCAGCTTGTGGGGCGGGAGGCGCGAATTGCTGGTGGGCGGGCGGAGATGTTGCCGGCACGCTATCTCGGCGCCGGCACATGGGATGTCAGCGTGCTGCCGTACGGCGATCCGGACTCGCCGACCAACCAGATGCTGCTCGCTCGGCTGCGTGCCGGAACGGCCTCTACGGGCGCGCTGATTGGGGGTTTCACTGCGTTTATGGTTGATCAGCGGGCCGCGATAGCCGCTCGGCTACCCATCGCGGTGCTGGTCCTTGTGCTTGTGGCCGCCGCGGTGCTTTCGCTGATCAGCGGGTCGCTCGTGATCGCAGTGAAGGGGATCCTGATGGCGGGCCTGAGCGTTGCCGCCGGTATCGGCGTGCTTGTCGCGGTCTTTGGTGCTCTGGAAGAGGCAACCTCGTTTTCATGGCCGCGATCACGCTCGCGCTTTCCATCGACTACGAGCTGTTTCTCGTATCTCGTATCCGTGAGGAACGCGACCATGGTCTCTCAAACCGGCAGGCGATCGAGGAGGGTCTTGTGCGTACCGGCCCGATGATCAGTACCGCGGCGACACTGTTTGTAGCTGCCGCGGGCGTGTTCGCGTTCGCGTCGATCTTCTTCGCCGGCCAGTTCGGGGTCGGCGCCGCTGCCACCGTCGCAATCGACGCGAGCCTCGTCCGAATCCTGCTGATGCCATCGCTAATGGTGCTCCTAGGCAAGTGGAACTGGTACGCGCCAGGACCATTGCGGGCGCTGCACTCCCGGCTCATCAAAGCAACAGCGGACCCGCGGCACCGCCCCGCGACACCGACCACAGCAGATCGTGTACGGGGAGCTGCATGATCGAGCGAGAGAAAGCGCTTTTGGCAGAGCGGGTAGCCTCACGGCTTGCGGAGCTCGGGGACGCCCTTGCGAGTGGGAGCACGCATGTCGCGATCGATCTGGCGTCCGGACTTGATCCCCGCGTAGCCGTCGCGGCCTGCCTTGAATGTTGGATCGTTGCGATACAGCGGGGCGAGTATTGGTCTGAGCCTCCGCCGGCAGCCGTAATATTCCACGCCCGTCGAGCTGCCCGTGGCGGAGTGAGTCTCGCGCGGCTGCTGCGAGGCTACGTGGAAGGCCGGGACGTGCTGTGGCGTGCGACGGAGGAGGAGATCGAGCGTCTGGCGCCTAGCGAGACGGGCGTGCTGCGGCGGCAGACATGGGCGGCGACCGAATCGCTGCTGGCGTGTGTCCTTGGTGCTGTAGAGGATGCCTACGCCGATGAGCAAAGGCGTGATGCGCAGACGGCCGAGGAGCGGCAGGCGCAGCTGGTGCGGAGGCTGATCAAGGGAGATCAGAGCGTTGATGTGCGTCTGATCCGCCACGACTTCAACGGATTGCATCTTGGGGTGATCGCCACAGGCAGAAGCGCGCTACGAGCCCTTCAGGCGCTCGCGGAGTGCTGCGGTGGAACGCTCTTTAGTTTGCCGGTTCAGGACGGGGTACTCATCGCGTGGCTGCGTCTTGTGCGGCGCGAGCTTCGGCCCGCAGACGTGGAGCGTTATTTGCCCGCTGCGCAGTATCCAGAGATCACTCTCGCAATTGGGCGCAGTACAGAGGGCCTGTACGGCTTTTGTAGCACCTACCGTCTCGCGGCCGAGGCCTTGATGGTTGCGCATCGGCGACCAGCGCGTATCACTTGGTATGCCAATGTCGAGCTCGATGTGCTCTTGCTACGCGACGAGCCGCTAGCGAGGGGGCTTATCGAAAACTATCTCACTCCGCTCAATACAGCTCTCCAGGAGACTCTCAGAGTTTACTACGCCAAGAATCACAGCGCGGCTGCGACAGCAAAGACGCTTGACGTAAGCCGTACCACGATCTTCGAAAGGTTCCGTAAGATCGATCAAGCCATCGGTCGGCCGCTAGCCGAATGCCATTTCAACGTGCAGCTTGCGCTACGCGCCGACGACCTTGGCATCGCTCTGGCGAGACAGACGCAATCCCGTTAGCCTCGATCCGCTGATAGGGGGATGTGGGTGATGGCGGGTGGGGATGATGGGTTATTTCAGAGGGTGGCGACGTGGAGCGCCGGGTGTGTGGGTATCTGGCTGTCTGGTGGTCAAGATGCTGGTGTTTGCGCGACGCCGTCTCTGGCTGGAGAGCTTGCAAGCCGTCTCCTAATCTCTGCCCCGCTGCCACGGCTGCGCCGGGCTTCTAACCAATCCGCTTCGCCGCTCACAGATGTGGGCGGCCGGGCGCGGCCAACCCGATTAGTCGGCAACGGCGCCGGCAGAAAGGAGCAACCGCGTGCTTTTCCTAACACGCTGGCTCGCTGCAGCGAGTCCAACATCGGGAGGATGTTGCAGCCCCGCGACTTTCCTAGGTTCACGGCCACGCCCGAAGCCTCTCACGGAGCGCCCCCAAAACCTAACCCAGCACCGTCCACGACCAGCAAGTAATCGGCATTCAGACCAAGGAATAGCTGTCGGGAGCGATGGGGTTGGCCGATCTGCTCCGGGGTCCGTTTCCTTCGTGCGAGCCCAGCGGTTCATAAACGCCGGGTCGCGACGAGCAGCTGGCGGAGCGGGCGGAAGGTGTCGACCAGTGCAGGCAGGCCGAGATTGAACGCTGCAACCGGGTGGCCGAGCGCGCTGGCTCGCTCGAGCGCCGCACGAGCATCCACATGCCGCCCTCGCTGGACCAGCGAAACGCCTCTCGAACGCTTCAGCCGCTATCCCGCTCTCCAACGGTCTTAGGCTTCCCGGTGTCATGTGCCCAGCAGTCTATCGGCGCCGTGGGCATTGGCGAATCGAGGTTAGACGTGGAACCTAACATCTGTTCGGTTTCGACTGCCGAAACCGAACAGATGTTAGGCCACGGCCGTCTCGAGACGTGAAAGAATCACGGCGCACGATGAGACTCTCAATCATCAGGGGGAGAAGCCCGCTGGCGCCTGGACGCACGCGCGGCAGCACAACAAACTCAAGGGATCGCGGCTCGGGATATAAGTTGCGGCCCGGTAGCACTCAGTAACTATTCGAGTATCGGGGGGAAAGATGAAGTTCTCAATATCGAAGTTGGTCGTGGCTGTGGTTGTCGTGATTTGTGTGGCAGCGTTTGTGCTTGCATCTATCGCTGCGGTGTCGGCGGAGGAAGTGCTGGGGCAGGGTGGGCTGTCTAGTGGTGTGGAATCTCCGCTAGCACGGTTTTCGAGTCCGGAAGCGTCGACTGAAGACGTGCGGTCGCGGCAGAACTGGGGCTGATATGAACATCTCGCCGTCTAGGCTGGCTGTAGCAATTGCCTGCTTTGTTTGCTTGCTGGTGGCTCTGGCTGGCTCTGCCGTGGTGGTGCTTGCGGTGGTGCCAGCGGATGCGTCGGCGGCAGAAGAAGCGGCGTCTGGGCCGCTTTCGAGTACGTTGGCGCTAGGCGGCGAAGCGGAAGTGCTTGCGCCTGGTGGGGCGCAGCTCGCGTCGGAAGCGCGGCGGTCTAGTCCTGAAGCTGTGCGGGCTCGCCAGGAATCCGAGCACGCCTTCGAAGGCATCTCCCCCGCGGTCGCGCAGGTAGCGGTGAGCGAAGCTTTTCCCTGGCTGGTGGACGACCCGGCGGGCGGCTTGCCGCGGCTGCCGCAGGGGCAGAGCTGGGGGCCGGTGCTGGGTATCTACGCGGCACAGGTCTCTCTTCCGGAAGGCCAGCACGGGATCGCCGAATCGCTGGTGCCGCTTGCCTTGGAAGAAGCGGCTGGGCGGCTGGCGCCGCTCGAACTTGGTTTGACCGAGGCGGACGGGTCCTTTGCGCCGAGGCGGGCTGATGTACCGGTGCGGGTTGCGCACAACTTGGCTGAAGGCGTATCGGTGCCGGACCTCGACGTATCGCTTACGCCGCTTGAAGCATCCGGGTTGAGTACGGCGAGTGCAGCCGGTGGGATGCTGGATGGCGACGCGGTGTCTACGGTGCGAGCTCAATGGGCGCGAATACAGATGCGCTTGCGCGTGCGACAATCTCGGGGGTTGAGTTGCTTGCCATGTTGCGCAGCTCAGGCCCGCAGACCCTTCGCTACCGCGTGGGAATGCCCGAAGGAGCAAGTCTTGTCCAGGCTGGTGAAGGGCAGGGGCCTGTGCGGGTCGTCAAGGCGGGCCAGACGCTGGCCACAATCCCGGAGCCGAGCGCGGTCGATGCCGAAGGAACGCCTGTCGGCGTGAGCACGAGCGTGATGGGCGATGTGCTTGAACTGACTGTCGACGACGAAGCCGGGGCGGTGCGGCTGCCGGTATTGGTCGATCCGGAAATAACTGACTCGGAGCTGGTTGCGTCGGGTAGTGAAGCTCTCAACTGGAAGTTTCAACGCGGAACCAAGCGGTAATTTCAAAGGGATCACTGGCGCGAGCCATCCGAAATCGCAGGGTGTTGGGGGAATATGCGGCGCCAAACTGGGCTGCTTGGGCGTATCAAACTAAAGGCAACTCGAAAATCGATGAGGTGAAAACGAAGACCGTCGTGCTCATAACAAGGAAGCGCAAGATCGAAAGCTATCTCGAGCTGGCAAGCTCCTCGGGGGAAGAATCACGAACGGAACTCTCCACCGAACCGCATGAACCGGAATACGCAGAAAAGCCTGCGAACGTTTGTCCTCCAAACGCGGCGAAAGAAGCAGTCCTGCCTGCCGGGTGAAGGGCATGAAAAAAACATGGTGCTGTTCGAGCAGGCCGCGACTGCTTCGCCGAAAGGCCATTACAATTTCAACGACCGTCTCGATGAAGGCATCGTCTCGATCTCTGAGCCTGCGGGCACCCACGTTACTGCTGAATTCAACAAAGCTCTGGGGAAATCGAAGTCGAAGTTGAAAAGGAAGGCAAAAAAGGTCAAAGAAGAGCGCAAGATGCGCTAGATGGCAGCGGCGTCTGGCTAAGCAAATCTGATGGTGCTCGGAACTGATCGCCAAGGACAAAGGCATTGGTGTTGACGAGACGAAGCTGGAATACGAAAGCTCGCCGGGTAAATGGGAAGTTGTATCGGGCAATGCTGAACATAGTTATCGCAGAGAAAATGACTGTCAGGGCGTGCAGTGTGATCCCGAACACAAGGATGGTGGCTGCTTGAATCGAAACTGCCCAATGGTGAAGACAAGGTTCGCTACCGAGCCGAAGAGGCGATGGCAGGCACGGAGTCTCCCGCAAGTGAAGACGAAGCCACGATCAAGGTCGATACCACTAAGCCGGATGAGCTTCATCTTGAAGGGCTGCCCGCGGGCAACGAACTGAGCGAACGCACCTATGAATCGACTGCTTATGCGACAGACGGCGAAGGAAGCACGGTCGCGAGCTCCGGAATCGAATCGATCACTCTCTACGTTGATGGTAAATCGATCGAAAAAGTCAGTAAAACAGAATCCTTTGATACTTGCAGCGTGTCGTAAGGGAGAATGTACCGCGCATGCCAAATATCAGCTCGAAAGGGTCTGAACTGGGCGCGGGCCATCACTCGATCGAGGTCGTAGCCAAGGACCGTGCCGGCAACGAAAGCGCGGGAGATACGAACCGATCACGATTCACCATTCCACTCCCGTGGCGCTTGGCCCAGGATCGGTTGACTTGCAGTCTGGTGACTTCGCGCTAAGCGCCACCGATGTGAACATGGGATCGGGGCTGACCGTTTCTCGTAGCTACAGTTCGCGTGCCATCGCGGAGGGGGCCGAGGTCCTCTTGGACCTGAGTGGACGATGAGCCTTGGCCCCAGCGAGTCGCTTGTGGGAATCATCGACGGGAGCATGATGCTCACCGACGCCAACGGCGAGCAGACGATCCTCGCTAAGACCGAAGAAAAAACCGAACCGGCGACTTACGAAGCCCCCGTGGGCGACTCCAACCTAAAGCCAACCTGGAAGAAAACGAAGAAACCAAACAGAAGGTCGACGTACTCCTAAAACACTGGCGCTGCATACCAAAGACAAGTTCACGCTACCCAGCAGGGCGATACCAAGACGTGGGTGCCATCTATTTCAAGAAGGGGCAGTGTCGACCACGGCAACCTTCGCTTATGCATACGAAGTGCTGGAACCTGAAGCGAACAAGAAGCTTGTGATTCCGCATGAAGAGCTCGCTCCGCACCCAGGCGTGTCCTGCTCGCCGATGAAAGCCGGCTGTCGGGCTTTGAAATTCAAGTACGCAACCGAAACCACCGCCAGCGGCGAAAACAAGAGCGAATGGGGAACCTACAAGGACCGCCTCGAAAAGATATATCTCGAGGCGTACAATCCCGCGAGCAAAGAAATGGTTAAAAGACCTGGGATTGCGGTCGCGGAATACTCCTACGACAAGCAAGGCCGGCTCCGCGCTGAGTGGGATCCGCGTATCAGTCCTGCGCTAAAGACGATGTATGGGTATGACGCGGAAGGTCACGTGACCGCGCTCACGCCGCCAGGTCAGGAGTCGTGGGCGTTTACCTACGGCGCGATCGCTGGTGATTCGGGAACCGGTCGGCTGATCAAGGTCACCCAAGCATCGACGTCCGCCGGCCTGTGGAAAGGCGAATCCGAGGCTGACACTGAAGTGCCGGCGATCAGCGGCGGAACGCCGGTCCTCGGCACGTCGATCAACGCTTCGCTTGGCAAATGGACCGGCAGCCCAGTGGTTTACAACTACCAGTGGGAACGCTGCAACGGTGCCGGAGGCCAATGCGTTCCGATCGCCGGCGCGACGAACGCTGATTACACACCGACAGCGGCGGATCTAGGAGGACATACGCTCGTAGTAAGGGTGGGCGCTACCAACGGCGACGGTACGCTCACGGCGGTCAGCGCGGCGACCGCGGAGGTCGTCGCCGCGCACAAGTACTCCCTGGAAACGGGATCGCCGCGGGCGGTCGTCGCGGGGCCTGACGGCAATCTCTGGTTCACGAGTCAAGTCACGAACAAGGTTGGCAGGATCACCACATCCGGCACGGAAGTCAAACAGTACAGTCTGCCTTCGGGAAGCTTGCCACATGGCATCGCGACTGATCCTCAGAAAGAATCGCGGCTGTGGTTTACCGACTACGGGACAAGCAAGATTGGCCGGATAAGCACCTCAGGCACGGAACTCAAAGAATACGAACTACCTAAAGAAAGTAAGCCGTACGCCATCACACCAGGGCCGGAAGGGGAAGCGGCGCTGTGGTTCACCGATGAAGGCACGAGTAAGATCGGCCGGATCACGACCGGCGGCGAAGTCAAAGAATACAAACTGCCGGAAGGCAGCAAGCCCCGGGGTATCGTCGCTGGACCAAATAAAGAAGCAGCGCTCTGGTTCACCGAGGCGGGAACGCACAAGATCGCTCGGATCAGTACGTCAGGTCAGATTACAGAACACTCCTTGACTTCATACGGAGCCGCCGAAGGCCCGTCGACGGTCACCGTTGGACCGGACGGCCAGTTGTGGTTTTCTTTCTGTCTCACACTATGCGAACTTGTGGAGCCGGGCAAGATCTCGACTGCCGGCACAGTCACAGTCTACTCTTCTGACGTTCTCGGCGGCAGTCAGAGCACCGAAGGTAGCGTCGGTATCACGACCGGCCCGGACGGGAACATATGGCTGACCACTATGGGTGGCCAGGTCGCCAACATCTCCAGTTCCGGTGTTCTCCAGGCGCATTACGGGATTGGGAGCGAGCCAATGGGGATCACTGATGGACCGGCGAACGAAGCCGCGGTCTGGCTTGTGGACTACAGCAACAACGCCATCGATCGCGTAGCGACCACCGCGGAAAGCCAGACCGGCACCCCGCAACCGGGCACAACGATCGAGTATGGAGTGCCCATAGAGGGGATCCCTTGCTCCCGCTCAGATGGGTCTCAACGAAACGACGCACATGCACGAACCGGCTAAGTGGGGCCAGAATGATGACCCAGTCGAAGCCACGGCGATTATCCCACCCGACTCCCCGCAGGCCTGGCCAGCGTCTAGCTATAAGCGTGCCACCACCTACTACCTCGACAGTAAGGGTCGCGCCGTCAACCTCACGACCCCCAGCAAATCCACGTACGGGGCGATCGCGACTTCCGAATACAACGAATTCAACGATGTGACCCGGACGCTTACGCCTGGCAACCGTGAAAGGGCGCTCCAGGCTGGCTGCGAATCACAAGCAAAATGTAAGTCGGCAGAAGAATCAAGGCTGTTCGACACCGAAAACACCTATAACGGCGAAGGCGCCAAAGAAGGCGAAGTCGAAGAACCTGGCACACAACTGATCGAAACGGTCGGCCCTGAGCACACGGTCAAGTACACCGCCGGTGAAGAACAATACGAACCGGGCGAAAAAGCCAAGGAAGCGCTCGCGCGTAGCTACACCAAGAACTATTACAACGAAGGCGCACCAGCCGAAAACCCGCGTACCCACCGCAAAGAAATCTACGATCTTCTCACAACCAGTGAAAACGGCGCAAAACTCGTTCGCGAAGGAAAAGAAACTATCGAAACGGTGAACGTGAAGGCTACGAAGACTTCCTATTCGGGTCAGAACGACCTTGGCTGGCTGCTGCGCACGCCGACCTCGACGACCGTCAACCCAGGAAGTCTGAATCTAACGACAACAACAATCTACGAGGAAAACGCCGCTAAAGAATCAAACGGCGATGTGGTCGAAACACGCGGCGCCGCCGCCGAATCAACCTTCACCTACGCCTCGAAGTTCGGCGAAGCCGGCACAGAACCAGGCAAGCTCAAAGGCCCATTCGGCTTGGCCATCGACAGCAAAGGCAACCTTTGGACCGTCGATGAAGCAAACAGCCGGATCGAAGAGTTCGCCCCGGAAGGCAAATACCTGACCTCATTCGGCAAAGCCGGAACCGAACCTGGCGAACTGAAGGAACCCAAGGGCCTCGCAATCGAATCAAACGGGGACCTATGGGTTGCAGAAGCCGGCAACAACCGCATCCAGAAGTTCGGCCCCGAAGGAAAACCGCTTCTTAACGCCGGCAAAGCCGGAACGGGCAACGGCGAACTAAAAGAACCCCAGGCGCTGGCAGTCGACAAAAACGGCGATATCTGGGTGACAGACACCGGCAACAACCGCATCGAGGAGTTCTCAAGCGAAGGCAAATACCTCGCCTCCTTCGGAAAAGCAGGCACCGGCTACGGAGAACTAAAAGAACCCAAGGGCATCGCGATCGACGGCAAAGGAAACATGTGGGTCGCAGACACCGGCAACAACCGCATCGAAGAGTTTGAAGCAAACGGCAAACTAGTCGCCCACTTCGGCTCCGGAGGGACAGGCGCAGGCCAGCTCAAAGCCCCGTTTGGGCTTGCCTTTGACGCCCTGGGCCACCTATGGGTCGCAGACGAGGGCAACAACCGCATACAGGAGTTCTCAACAACGGGCGCGTTTATCACCCAGCTCGGCTTCAGAGGCAAAGAATCTGGGCAGCTGGTAGAACCCAGGGCAGTCACTTTCGCGGCCGGCGGCGAAGCGTGGGTCAGCGACTACGGCAACAATCGCCTGGAGGAATTCTCCAAAGGCGCAAACGCCCACGACCAAAGGATCATCTACTACAGCTCCGAAGCAAACACGGAAGGATTCGCGGCCTGCGGCAAACACCCCGAATGGGAAGGCCTTCCCTGCCAGACGTTGCCCACCAAGCAACCCGAACTCGCGGGCCTACCAAAGCTGCCGATCATAACAACCACCTACAACATCTATGACGAGCCAGGAACAATCGAAGAAAGCTTCGTGCATCTCAACACCGAAAAACACGAAGAAACAACAACCCGCACCAAGAAGAACACATATGACGAAGCCGGTCGTCTAACCACAAGCGAAACGACGTCCCCCGAAGACAAGTCGCTGCCGCCTCTAAAAGACAAATACAACAGCGAAACGGGACTGCTGGAAACCCAGACAGCTACAATCAAAAGCGAAGAAAAGACAGTCACCAGCAAGTACAACACGCTCGGACAGATGACTGAATACACCGACGCTGACGGCGCCAAGACGACGTACAAGTACGGTGGCCCTGAAGGCGACTATCTGCTCGAAGAAATGACCGACGGTTCCGCCGAAGGCAAAGACCGACAGACCTACTCCTACGACGAAACGACCAAGCTTATGACCAAGCTCGCCGATTCGACTGCAGGCACGTTCACCGCGAGCTACAATGTCGAAGGTCAGGTTCAGAACGAGGTCTATCCGAACGGGATGTGCGCCAACTACACTTACAACCAGGTTGGTGAAGCAACACGCGTCGAATACATCAAGACGAACAGCTGCGCGGAAGAAAAACCAAACGTCTGGTACTACGACGAACGTATGCCGTCCATCCGCGGCGAAATGATGAGCCAGACAAGCTCGCTAGCCTCAGACACCTATAGCTACGATCAGACAGGGCGCATCACCGAAGTCCAGGAAACCCCTTCGGGCGAAGGATGCGTAACACGGCTCTACGCCTACGACGAAGAATCCGATCGCATCAGCCAAGCGACCGCCAAACCTAACAGCAAAGGCGAATGCACAAGCGAAAGCGCAGCCGTGCAAACCCACAACTACGACGAAGCCGGCCGTCTCACCGACGAAGGCATCACCTACGACGCCTTCGGCAACGTCACCAAGCTGCCCGAAGCCGACGCCGAAAAACATACGCTCACGAGCAGCTTCTACGTAACCAACGCCGTCGCAACCCAAGAACAGAACGGCGTCAAGAATGAATATGAGCTCGACCCACTCGGCCGCACCCTCCAAACTACAACGGGCACCACACGCACCATCAGCCACTACGACGGGCCAGGAGAAACCGTCGCGTGGACCTGCGAAGCCGCAACAGGCTCCGAAGGCTGCCAAAAAGAAAAATGGACACGCAACATCCCGGGCATCGACGGAACCATCGCTGCCATCCAGAGCAGCGGATCAGAACCCGTGCTCCAGCTCCACGACCTGCAAGGGGATGTGGTAGCCACTGCCGCACTCAGCCCTAGCGAAACCAAGCTACTTTCAACCTACGACAGCACCGAGTTCGGCGTCCCCAACAAAGAAAAAGAACCACCCACCTTCGCATGGCTCGGCGCAGAGGACATCTCCAAGTCGCTCGCCTCCGGCATAATCACCTACGGTGCAACATCCTACGTACCACAAACAGGCACGCTGCTCCAGTCAGAACAGGTCGAACCGGTGGGTGAAGGCGGCTCAGGCGCGGGTGCAGCCTACAGGTCGACGGTCGAACCATGGGTCTGGCAAGCAGCAGCAGCATCCGCAGCCGAAGCACCTGGACGCGAAGCAGCACGACAACGCGAAGCCGAAGAAGCCGCAGCAAGAGCAGCCGAAGCCCAGGGATCAGCTGGGCTGGCCCAGGGCACCGCTGGAGAAGGGGAAAGCGCAAGCGGGCTAACCTTGGTTTTCCGGCTCGGAGGAGGTCGCGGACGGAAGGCGCATGCTGCGATATGGGGGGTGTCGGCGGTGGCGAAATGGGTAGCCAAAGAGGCCAAAAGGCTCTGGAAAGAAGCTAAGGATGATCTGACACATGATGCTTCAGAGGTGTGGGATATAGTGAATGCCAAGGTTTTTCAGCAGGTCGGCGCGTGCGCTGAAGGCGCAAAAAATCTCAGCGACGCAGTTGACGCAGAGGACTGGAAGGAATTCCCGGACGTAGTCGTGGCGGTCTCGTTGGTCGGTTGTGCCGGCGGCGTGCATGAAGTGGACTGGAAATCGAGCAACGGATAGGGATAATGTGTGCCCGGATCATTTTCAGGATGGGAGACAGTGAGCGCGTGTGAGCACGCTGAGACATAGCGACGCTGTCACCCCCGAGCGTGCGGTGATTGTGGCATACTCACTGCTTTATGTAGCTGCGCTCGGTATGGTCCTGAGTAGTCAGCACGCACGATTTTGGGAATCGCCGGCGGCTGCGATCGTCCTTGTCCTATTTGCTGGCTTGCTCGTAGCGCTCTTGTGCCGACGGGGATGGGCTTGGGGCATCCTGATGGTAGTGGAGGCCGCTGGCCTGATAGTGGTGGTCAGTAGCAAGCCGAGCCTGATATGGATAACGTGGAACGGGGGCAGGCTGCTGCTGTTGGTGTCGCCGCCGATGCGACGCTACATAAAGAAGGGTACTACGTAAAGGATTCTTGAGGAGGACTGCTCGTTGATCCCTTGCATGTCAGTGGATGGAGGAAGAAGGCCGATCGCGCGTCTGGCTTCAGCGGCCCTGGGGAGCCATACTTCGGCCAAAGTTTCGGTAAGGCGGGCTTGGAGGCGGTTGATACGCCGCAGGAGATGACGGCCCGCGTTGTCCATCATAGGTCTTAGCAGGTGGTGGATAGTTGTTTGGGGTTCCTGCGCATGGAGGAGTGGCCCGAAGTGGTGGTCAAAGTCTTTGGTAGACGCAGGCACCGTGTGGAAATGACTATTTGCCCATGCTCTTGCATCGGCACAGACGTCTGGAACCGCAAGCGTGAGTGTCGCCGCTTCGTTTCGGGCTTCTTGGTCAACGAGTCGAGAGACGGCGTGACTATTCCATCGCAGTCGATGGAGTAGGCCTACATATGTGCGCTGGGCCTGATGGTCTGGCCTGTCGAAAGCGGCAAAGACGGCGCCTAGCATCTCAGTTTCGAGTGGTCCCTGGTCACGAACGGGTGCGTCCGCAAGCATGTTGGGGCATTGATCTTCGATCTCGGCCACGATCTGGCCGGCAGCGAGTTCGCTTGCATGGAGATTGTCAGCGGCCGACTGCAGCAGGTGGGCGGCGCCCTGAAGGTATGACATCGTCGATTCTGCATCCGGGGAATCGGCAGTTGCGTTCCCAGGGAGAGCAAGGACTATGCACACGGCCAGCGCCAGGAGCTCGAGGCGGTACTTTGTGGAGCACGAGAGCGAGACAGTGTAGTCCGTAAGCTTCATGGGCGTAGACCGTCAGGATACCCTAGAAGCGGGTCTGTCCGACCAACGGTGGAATTGGCGCCCAGACATGTCGGGCTGCCCGAGGGTTGGCCGGCCACGCTGGCGTATTCGGCTCGTTCGGTGTATTTGCGGTGAATAGGCGTGCTTGTTCCGCCACGGGCCGGGCGTGGGAAGTAGCAGTTGGTGGTGCTCAGCGCGGCGTGCCCGATCGCGTCCTTGATCCTTACGAGGGCGACGCCACGCGAGGCGAGTTGCGAGCCGACGGTGGCGCAGGTCGTGGAGACGCAAGGGCTGGTGCGCGCTTATAGCGGCGCCGTAGCGCTGACTCGTCCAATGCGCGACCGTCAGCATTGCAGAACACCAGATCGTCGGGGCTCGTGAAGTCTAGATGGCGGCCTACACGATCACGCGCTGCGACTGCCTGATCGACGAGCAGCATGACCATCCGGCCGGACTCGTGCTCGACTCGACGCTGGCGCTGATCGCTCGATCGATCGTGCAGCACCGAGTTTGCGAAGCCAACGTTGCGCCAACGCAACGCGCGGAGTTCGCCCATTTGCAGCCCTGTGTAGTAGCCGACTGGCACCCCGATGATCTTGTGCTTCTTGGATCCGGATCTCCTTGGCGTAACCGATGGCTTTACGCAAATGTCGCTATGAAGAGTCATGCTGCCTACTGGTGAGTGGGTGGGATGTGGGTGCCCACTCTGGTGGTGTGGGGCCGGGTTTCCATGTCTTGGTGACGCCGCCGCTTTGTTGGCGTAGTTGTTGGGCGTAGTCGGTGAGCTGGTGTTGGAAGGCGAGCTCTTCGCGTGGGTCTTGTCCGCTGTCGTCGAGTTCGGCTCGCCATGTGGCGAGGGCGGATAGTGTCTCGGTGGTTGAGTCGTCGGTCCACCATTTGTCTTTGAGTGTTTGGAGGTGGTGGGGGTAGCGGCCGTACAGCGCGACGATCGCGCCCCACATTTGCCGGCGCCACTGGCTGAGCCATCCTGGGTTCCACGGAGACCGTTTGGTTTGGTTCCCATCTTTCAGTTGATGGGGATGGTTGGCTCTCTTTTCACAGCGTAGAGATCCTCGATCTCGACGGGTGGGCGATCGTCGAGTGCTTCGTGGAGACGGCTGTTGTTGAACCAGGAGACGTACTCGACGATCGCGAGCTCGAGCTGTGATCTGCTGGTCCAGACGCGGTCGGCGATCAGCTCGGTCTTGAAGTTGTCGACGAAGCTCTCAGCGGTCGCGTTGTCATAGGCATCGCCGACGGAGCCGATCGAGCCGAGGACGCCGTGATCCTCGAGCGTCTGGGTGTAGTCGATCGAGGTGTATTGGCTGCCCGCATCGCTGTGATGCACGAGCGCGACGTCGGCCCCTGGCTGGCGTTGGTGCAGTGCCATCCGCAGTGCGTCGAGGACGAGCGTGTTGCGCATGTGGGTTGCGAACTGCCAGCCGACGATCCGCCGGCTATAGGCGTCGATCACGAAGCTGAAGAACACCAGCCCCTCCCAGCAACGCAGATAGGTGAAGTCCGCGAACCACGTCTCATCCGGCCGAGAGGCCGCGAAGTCGCGTCGCACGAGATCCGGGCTGCGCCTCGCTGACGGGTCGGGCCTGGTGGTGCGCCACGGCTTGCCGCGACGCTTGGCGCCCTGCAGCCCGTTCTCGCGCATCAGCCGCTCGACACGACCCCGCCCGACCTGCTCGCCGGCACGCAACAGCGCCTTCCACATCCGCCTGGAACCGTAGGCGAGGTAGTTGCGCCCGTACAGATCCCTGATCACGCCGAGCAGCCGCTCATCCTCGAGCGCCCTGGCCGATCGTCGGCCCGTTGCTCGCTCGTAGTACGCGGACGCCGACACGCCCAAGGTCTCACAGATCGGCTCGACCCCGAAACGCGCGCGGTGCTCCTCGATGAACGCGCTCACTTCGGACGGTATGGATCGAGCTCGCCCGCGAAAAACACCGACGCGGCCTTCAGGATCTCATTTGCTCGGCGCAGCTCAGACACCTCACGCCGCAGCTTTCTGATCTCCTCGCGCTCGTCGTTGCTCAGCATGTCCTGGCGGCGGCCCTCGTTCGCTTCGACCTGGCGCACGTACACCCTGAGCGTCTCCGAAGGGATACCCAGATCACGCGCGACATGCGCGATCGGGCGCCCCGACTCGAACACCAGCCCCGTCGCGCGCTCCAACAACTCCACGGGATACTTCCTCGCTCTAGGCATCACCACAGGCTTCTCCCTCCGCCAGACAAACCCTGGCATCGAAGCCTCCGACAAACCCAGGATGGCTCAGCGGCAAGGCCCGAAAACTCGGGCTAGGATCGCCTAAATAGGGCCAAACAGAGCGGAAACCTCCGACTCATAATCGGTAGGTCGCAGGTTCGAGTCCTGCCGGGCCCATCAAACAGTTGTGGGGATTATGTACTTCGCAAACCCACAATGCAAGCCGCAATGGTCTCAGAAACGACTCGACCGCCTCAGGGGCGGGTCGGGAAGCGAAGTTTCGACGTCGAGCTGTTGGACTTCGTCACTTCCACCGCCGTTCCACCAATATTTTCGTCGTCAGGAAGTTACCGGGCGGCGGGGGGTTACCACTGTGGCGAAGATGTCCGCGTACGATCGTGCCACGGCGTCCCAGCTGACCGGCGTTGCATGCCTACGCCCGCGCAGCTCAGACGCGGCTAGCAGCCCCCGGGCGAGCTCGTCCGGATCGCCGGCTTGCACCAACACTCCGCCGGTGTAGTCGGCAGTGGCCTCCACCAGCCCACCGACTGCGCTCACCACCACAGGCAGGCCAAATGCCTGCGCGATCGCAAGCGGTCCGCTCGCGGATGAACGCAAGTACGGCAAGGCAACGATGTCAGCGCGTCGAAAGAAGCCAGCCGCTTCGTGGTCGGTCACGTATCGATTGACCAACTCAATGTCGTCGCCATATGGGCTGCGCTCGATCAGCTCGAGCGGCAGCGTCCATCCTTCCCACGTCTCTCCCACCACCAACAGCTTCCATTGAAAGTCGGAATCACGCCGGACCTGCTCGAAGGCCTCGATCAGGTGCTCGAGCCCCTTATACGGGCGGATGGTGCCGAAATAGAGCACGGTCAGCTGCGATCGGCCATGTTGCGAGCTGGGCAGCTCCGAGTGGGCCTGGAGGGAGTGAGGCCGTTGCCGATCGGCCGCTTCTCCTTCCGTAGTGGCGAAGATCGGATACGGGCCGTGCGGAATCACGCGGAGCTGGTGAGCGCTGATGCCGAGAGACGCCGACATGCGGTCCCGGTCCCACGCAGAATGGACCACGAGGGCCGTTGCCTGGCGACACAAGGCCTTCAACCCGCGTCGCGCCAAGGGGCCAATGAGCGGAAGTCGCGCCTCCCCACTGTCAAGATCCTCATGAAGCTCAACGACCACGACACTCCCGCGTCGAGTGGCCTGCCATGCCAGCAGTAGGTACCACGGTAGGACCGATGCCGACCACCATTGGAGGATCAGAACGTCCGGCTGCTGTGACCGAAGGAAGAAAAGTGCCCGAGGAACAGATGGCAAGCCCCACCAGTCGATGCCATCGAACGTCGGCACCTCATCGGCAATGTCGTAGGCCATCACGTTGTGGCCGACGCGCTGGCGGCCGGGATACCAGCGTGTCGGGATCAAATGCCGCATGAGGATGACTGCGACGTCGTAGCGCTCCTTCAGAGCGCGGGCCAGAAAGTAGGTGTAGTAGCTGATTCCGCTGACGAACCGGGTACCGGATCCGACGACGCACACCTTCAGGCGACCGGTCGGCTCATCGGCGCCGGCGGAAGAATCGTCCTCGCCGGCTCCGGAGGAAGAAGGCTCGGACGGGTCCAAGGTGCGCTGGGGTGTGCTTTCCGCATGCCCTCCGTCTAAACGCACCGCCGGTTAACCTTTGGCGACCGGACGACGATCCACCTTTGTCGCCCCCGTGGAGCC
The DNA here is from genome assembly GCA_963757925.1 of uncultured Actinomycetota bacterium. Classification (GTDB taxonomy): domain Bacteria; phylum Actinomycetota; class Thermoleophilia; order Solirubrobacterales; family Solirubrobacteraceae; genus Palsa-744. The sequence goes on along the minus strand of CAVWTE010000007.1, from coordinate 37,749 downwards.
GGTGATCGGCCTCACCGGCTCTCTGTCTCCCGGGCCCGGCAAGTCCGCCAGGTCGGCTGCCTTCTCCAGTTCGGCCGCCAGGCGCTCCAGCGGATCGTCCATCTCTGCGAGATGTGGCTCCCCTTTGATCGGGGCCATGAGCGACTTGTGCGGCAGCGTCGGCATCAGTCTATCGTCCTCATGCGACGCACTGCCAGGAACCGTGGTTGTGATCGGCTCTTCCAAGAGTTGCGCAAGTGCGCTGCCATGAGACGCTTTTCGCAGCGCTCTGCTCTCGCGAGCAATGATCGAGAGAACCCGCCAACCATCCGCGAACGCGCGCAGGTTGCTGCTCCCGTGCAGGCGAACTCCCTCGAATGACGGCACCTCAGTCACCTTTAGCCCGGCGCTGTGCACACGGATGTTGATCAACGTCTCGACCTCGAAGCCGTCACCCCAGCAGCGAGCGGTGCCTTCGCCGACCTCCAGTCCCAGGACTGGGAGGATGCGGCGCCAGAAGGCGTTGAAGCCGTAGCACAGGTCGGTGAACGAGGTTCGGTGGATGAGCCCTGTGAGCGCGTTGAGCACGTGATTGCCGGCCCCTCGGAAGCGGGTTATGTCTGATGAGCCGCCCCCAGGCGCGAATCGGCTCCCCTTGGCATAGTCGGCGTTTGCGACCAGCGCGGCGACGAAATAAGGGATCTCGCCCGGATCCATCGAGCCGTCGGCATCGATCATCACGATGACGTCGCGGGCTGCCGCAGCGAAGCCGCATGCGAGCGCGTTTCCCTTCCCACGTCGGGTCTGCGTGACGACGCGGACATGCGGCCACAGGTGCCGCGCCACCGCGATCGTGTCGTCCGTCGAGTGCCCATCGACCAGAATGATCTCGCCCACTCCTGGCGGCATTCGACTGGCGAGCCATGGCAGGTTACGGGCCTCGTTGAGCGCTGGGATGACAACCGACACTGACGGGCCACTCGGGTCGAGATCTATCCGTGGCGCCGCGATCAGGACCTGCAGGCACTCGGTCGGCGGAGCCGTCGCTGACGCGCCCCCCGCTCCGACCGCCAATTCTGGCTTGCGTTCTAGATGCGTGTTGCTGCGGCTGGTGCCGCCCCCGGTTGTCAAATCGTCCCCCTCGTCCTTTGGGGTGTGCCGCCCGCTCCCGACGGTGTGCGGCACTACTTATGTCGTCCCTGTCCCCATTTGGGGTTCAGCCCGGCAATACGACTGCCTCCTGCGGGGCAATAGCATACAGATCGATCGCTGATTTGGAACGAACATTCGTCCAGGCTCGGCCGGGCTGAGTGGCTGATCGCTCAAGTTCTTGCCGGGTCGTGCCGAAGTTCGGCGCCTCTTGGACGGGGTGCGGTGGCGTGGGTTGCGTGTAGTCTTTGCGCGAACAATGGCCAGACAGGGCGATCCGTTGGCGGGTACCGGGATGCTGCAGTCCCGAGAGGAGTGGGCGGTCCGTGACCGCGCGCTTGCCGGCAGCTTGGCGGACCTGATCCGAACCAACCTGTCGGCACCGGGCGGTCGAGGCCTCGACGTCGGGTGCCAGCGAGGTGGGCTCATCGACCAGATCACCGCCGAGACAGGGCTGACCTGGATGGGAATCGATCCGAAACTCGAAGAGACATCATTCACCGAGAAGGGCGCCCAGATCGGCCCGGGCCAGTCGGACGACATCCCGTATCCAGACGAGTACTTCGACGCAGCCCTCCTGGCCAACGTATTCGAGCACATTCTTCCTGACGCCCGCCAAAAGTCGTTTGACGAAATCTGGCGGGCGCTGAAGCCGGGGGGAATCCTCGCCGGGCAGATTCCCAATCCGTACTTCCCCATCGAGTCCCACAGTCGGCTGCCGTTCATGGGCTACCTGCCGATTGGTCTGCAGCGACGCTACTGGCGCTTTACCCAAGTGCCCTGGGAGCACGACTTCTTCGTTGTCACGATGCGTCATCTACAGCGCCATGCCCTCGCCTCGGGCTTCCAGGTGCGCCAGAACCGGTCGTTCAACTATCCGCCCGAGGCGATTCCCAGTCGTGTCCGCCCGCTCGCCCGCATCGCAGCGCCAATCATGCGCGTCTTCCCCTGGGCCTGGCAGTTCGTTCTCATCAAGCCCGAGCGGAGTGAGGCGACTCGATAAGGTGCCTCCTTCTGCGCCCCGGCGACGCTGGTGGCGTGCAGAAGCGATCCGATCTGGACATGCGTCATGCCACTCCACATTGACGGAAGCCCCGACATGCTGACTGACTCTTCCCACCAAGCCGCCCTTCGCATCGCCCGCTTCATTGTCTCCGACTTGAACTACGGCGGAACGGTGGCGGACCTGGTCGGCAGCGAGCCGGTGCGGCTGACCGAGGCAATAGATTCAGCCGACTTGCTGGAGCTGGCCACTTTCATCGAAAACGACTTTGGCGTCCAGATCGAGGACCACGAGATCGTGCCGGAGAACTTCGCCACGGTCGCCGACCTCGTTGCGCTCCTGCGCGAGAAAGCCGCGCTCGCCGCGCCTTCGGCGAGTGATCAGACAGACCAACCGAGCAGTCGTTTGTGATCATCTTGAGAACACCCTCCCTCCGAGCTGCGGTAGCGACTGGACTGCTGAGCGTCCTCTGCGTCTCCGTTGCGGGCTGCGGGCCTAAACCAGGCACGGCCTCGCAGCCGGTGCAGGAACGTCAGAACCTGGTCTACGGTCGGTCGAGCAGCGGGCTGCCTCTGACGGAGGACGTCTATTCGCCGAAGAAACGGACCAAACCGGCCCCGGTGGTGATCGTGATCCATGGCGGTGGCTTCACCAGCGGTGACAAGCAGGGCACCGCTGCATACGCCGCCGCGCTCGCAGCGGTCGGGTTCGTCGCCGTCAACGTCAACTACTCCCTGACCAGCCCTGGATACCCTGAGCAGGTGAAGGAGATCCAACACGCGATCAAGTGGAACGTCGCCCGCGCCGGCGAGATCGGGGGCGACCCGCACCGGGTCGGGATACTCGGCTTCTCCGCCGGCGGCTATCTCGGGGCAATGGCCTCGTTGCTCAACAACGAGCAGCAGGCACAGCGGGTAGACGCTGTGGTTACGCTGTCGGCACCGCTCGATCTGCCGGCTTTGGATCAGCTTCTTCGCGCACGACTTGCGGCGTGCGGTTATCGATCGTACTGCCGAAAGATGCCGCACCTGCCCGCGCTATCGGCCTTCGGCACCCTGTTTCGCTTTCTCGGATGTCCGACCGGAAAGTGCTCCTCCAAGCTGATCAGCGAAGCGTCGCCCAGCAGCCATGTGACCGCACGGGCCCCGGCTTTCCTGATGTTCAACTCGACCGATGAGCTGATTCCCAGCAGGCAGCCGACGGAGATGGCCAATGCGCTGCGACTCGCTGGAGCGCCTGCGCAGGTTGTGAGCGTCCCGGGCACCGCACACGCGGCCGGCTACGTGCCGCAGGTAAGCCCGGCCATCCTCAAATTCCTGCGTCAACGACTCGGGGGCTCGTCCCGGCTCCAGATCGGCGAGGATCCATCATCGCCATCCGGAGACCTGACCCTGCTCGTGGTCATTTGCGCGCTCATCGTAGCTGGGAGCCTTGCCCTGATTCTCCTCGCCGTACGCAGAGGAAAGCCGGACAACGATCGGCCCGTAAGAGCATCGAGATGACCACTCAGACCACCACGGCGCAGACCTTCCTCGGCGCGGTGCAGCAGACGCTCGCAGCGCGCGGAGATCAGCCGGCGTTCACCTTCCTGCAGGGGGGTGAGATGGAGGGCGCCGAAACGCTCTCCTTCGCCGAACTGGATCGCGCGGCACGCATCGTTGCGGCCGATCTGCAGGCAAAGGGTGTGCGACCTGGTGACCAGGTCATGCTCCTACAGGAGCCGGGGCGGCACATGGTCGCCGGCTTCTTGGGCGCCATCTACGCGGGCGCGATCGCCGTACCCTGCTATCCGCCGAGCCCGTTCATGGGCCCCAAGGGCAACGAGCGGTTCCTCCTCGTCGTCGAGGACGCCGGGGCGAGCGCGGCATCGACCACGTCTGTCATCGCTCCCGCTCTGGAATTCCTGAAGGAGACGCATCCGGCGCTCTTGTGGGCGTTCACCGACACGGCATCCATCTCGCCCGATGCGTACGCGCCGGTTGAGGTGGGTCCCGATGACCTCGCCTTTCTCCAATACACGTCAGGCTCGACGTCTGCTCCCCGTGGCGTCCGAGTGACCCACGGCTCCCTGGCGGCGAACATCGGGATGATGGTCGAGGCGTTTGGGCTCAGTGACGATACGGTCATGTGCAGCTGGTTGCCACCGTTCCACGACATGGGCCTCATCGCGACGATCCTGATGCCGCTGACAATCGGGTGCAGGACAGTTCAGATGGCTCCCTCGGCGTTTCTGCGTCGCCCTGATCGATGGTTGAGGGCGATCACCGATTTTCGCGGGACATTTGCTGCGGCGCCGAACTTCGCATACGAGCTGTGCATCCGGCGCGTCTCAGATCTCGATGGCATCGACTTGCAGAGCTGGACTGTGGCGGTCAACGGCTCGGAGCCCGTGAAGGAGCGCACGCAGGCAGAGTTCGCGCGCAAGTTTGCGAAGTGCGGCCTGCAGCCGAGCGCGCTTTGGTCTGGGTACGGCCTTGCTGAGGCTACGCTGTTCGTGAGCACCCGCCGGCGCGGGCCTGGGTCGACATTGTGGATCGATCCCGATCAGTTTTCTCAGGGGTGCCTCGTTCCCACGTGATCCCGAGATCGGCCGGCCGCTCGTCTCCTGCGGCCATCCTGCTCCGGGGACGACGGTGACGGTCTGCAACCCGGCGACAGGCGAGCCGGTCGACGACGGCATCATTGGCGAGATCCGGGTCCGCGGCCCCCACGTATGTGACGGATACTGGGGAAATCCGGCTCTGAGCGCGGAGCTCTTCCCTGAGGGCGTCCTGCGCACCGGCGACATGGGCGCGCTTCTGGCAGGGATCGATATACGTGACCGGTCGGCTGAAGGATGTGTTGATCGTCCGTGGACGCAATCACTACCCCCACGACATCGAGCAGACAATGGAGGCGGCCGATCCGAACCTGCGCTCCGGGTGTGGCGTGGCGGTGTCCGTACCCGCCGATTTTGGGGAGCTGGTGGTCCTGATCCAGGAGATTGTGGGCGACAGCTGCAGCGACCCGGAGCGGATCGTCGAGAAGATTCGCCGTCGTGTCAGCGAGCAGCACGGCATCAGCGTCGACGCGGTCGTCTTGGTCGAGCCATCGTCGGTGCCGAAGACGACATCCGGGAAGCTTCGGCGTTCTGCAGCTGCCGAAGCCTTCCGGACCGGAGGGTTGCGCGTCGTGCACGAATGGATCGCGACGGCTGCAAGCAACGACCAGTGAGCGCGGGCGCCCACTCGGGGGCGCCCGTCCCCCTGAAGTCGCACGCTGACCTCAGGCTCGAATCGAACGGACTGCAGGGCGGCGAGGGTGTCGGCCTGACCAATTGGGCCCGTGCAGTGGTCGGCAACTTGATCGAGGACGCGGGCTTCCTTGTGCGGCCCGAAGGATCGTTGTTCGTTGTGGTGCACCGCTCCGCAGACCGGGCGCCGTCCGGCCTGCTGACGGTGTGTGGCTCCTTGTTTGCAGAGCAGCACACGGATTACCGGCGAGAGGTCCGTCTCGCCCGCGTGCTCGCGTCGCAGGGAATTGCCGTCGCTCGCTTCCACTACCGGAGCGTCGGCAACAGCGGTGCGGGATACCGCGTCACTGGATGCCTTCAGCAATGATGCGCTCGATGTGACGCTCGCCGTTGCACGGGCGGCGTCACTGAGTCGCATCGCATTTCTTGGCGTCGGGATGGGGTCGCTGATCGCCGCACGCGCGCTGGGCGATCATCCAGACGCGCCGCTCTTGCTATGGAAGCCGGTGCTCGATGGCACGAAGTTCTTCAGGGACTTCTTCCGCGCTCGCTGGGTCGCTGCGACGCGGATCGGCGGATCGCGGCCCGTGTCTACCGAGGAGCTGCTGGCGGGACTGGCCCGTCAAGGGCAGATTGATGTGATGGGATTCACGGTCGCCGCCAGCCTGTACGAATCCCTGAACGGGTCTTACTTGGCGCAAATGGTCCCTCCGCATCCACGCCCGATCCTCGTCCAACCATTCCGCGGCGGCCGTGCGGCCGGTCTGGAGCAGCTTGTCGCGGACTGGAAGAAGAGCGGTTCTCGAGTTGACCTAGAGCCCGTCAAGCTTGCCGAGGACCCGTGGTTCATTCCGGATGGAGCCGAGGTTGCGGCCTCGATCCTGGCCACCGAGGAGCAACTGATAACGCGCGTCCGCGACTGGCTGACGGGAGTGTGGAGGACCGATGAATGAGCTCTGAGGCGGCGCGCGCGTCTGCTGAGAACCTTCTTGAATCTGCCCTGTACCTCGAGTCGGGAGCGGAGACGGTGTTCTGCGCTCTACACCGCGCCTGCCACCTCGCCCGCGGAACATCGGCGTGGTTCTGGCGCACAGCGGTGCGAACAACTTCTCAGCACACCGCAACGGCGTCTGGACCAGCATCTCGCGGCAGTTGGCGCGCGAGGGGATCCCGTCGCTGAGATTTGACTTTGCCGGGACGGGTGAGAGCTCAGGTGAGCTCGTCCTGGGGGCGACCGGGCAGCCGGTCACCGACGTGGTGGCGGCAATGGACGGCCTGCGGGCAACCGGCTGCCGGCGGCTCCTGATCGTCGGGAGTTGCTTCGGGGCGATCCCGAGCATCGCTGCGGCCGCCGGCCGGGGAGATGTGGCCGGCTTGATTCTGTTGAGTCCGCCGCTCGTGCTGCCGGACCCGGAGCCGCATGGGGTCCATGCGTGATCGGATCAGTGAGGTCGTGAACTTCCCGACACTGCGCACGATCCTCACCAACAGCGATTACAGGCGCTGGTTCTTCGCACGCCTCATCTCACTCCTCCGCACCCGCATGAGCGTGCAAGCTCGCCGCCTCGTGAGGCGTTCTCCTCCCACTCCTGCTGTAGCGCCGAGCGTCCACACCAGCGCATTCGGCGGTCTGCTGATGGAGAGTGAGCTCGCCCGCCTGGTCACCAGCGAAACTCACGTTGAGGTTGTGTATGGGACAGCGGACGGCAACCTGGCCCAGGTCGCGGAGGACGCAGATGCCTCGCGTGCGATCGCGCTGCTTCGCCGGCGCGACCCGGCTGGGCTTGGGTGGACTGTTCTCGAGGGCCCGGTGCACGGGCTGGAGGATGTGACGGTTCAAGAGCAGCTGATGCGGCTCGTGCTCCAGCGTGCTCGCGGCCTGATGGAGCCGGCTTGAGAGTCTGCTCCGAGAGCTCGTGCACGCGCCTGGCGGCGCCTGACACGGCGTGCCGCGGCGTCCTCGGACCTCGACTTGGCGCTGCCAAGCCTTCGGTCCTGCGTCCTTGCGGCACTTGGTCTTGCACACGCCATCCACGCACCCGAGCTCTCGGACAGACTCTAAGAGCGCCTAACAAAAAGAGGTTTTGGGATGCTGTTGTCGTAGACGGTGTCTATGGCGAAACCTTTGGTCAGTGATGGGTTGTGGGCTCGTATCGAGCCGTTGTTGCCGCACGTGGAGCGGCGGTTTCGATATCCGGGGCGTAAGCGTGTGCCCGACCGGCAGGCCCTGACAGGCATCCTGTTCGTGCTGAAAACGGGCATTCCGTGGAAGGATCTACCGCAGGAGATGGGCTGCGGGTCGGGGATGACGTGTTGGCGTCGGCTGCGGGACTGGAATGAAGCGGGGGTCTGGAAGCGCCTGCACCACGTGCTCTTGGATGAATTGCAAGACGCTGGCCAGCTGGACTGGTCCCGTGCGGTGGTGGACAGCTCGCATGTGCGGGCCAAAGGGGGGGCGCCAAGACCGGCCCCTCGCCCGTCGATCGGCGCCGGCCGGGCTCAAAGCACCACGTGATCTGCGACGGCCGGGGCACGCCCCTGGCCGTGACCCTGACGGCCGCGAACCGCAACGACATCACCGAGCTCCTGCCGCTCGTCGATCGCGTCCCGCCGACTGGTCGCCACGGCAAGTTCAGGCCCAAAGCTCTGCTCGCCGACCGTGCCTACGACAGCCGCAAACACCGCGAAGCGCTCCGCGAGCGCGGCATCACGCCGCGTATCGCAAAGCGCAAGACCTCTCACGGCTCAGGACTCGGCAAAGAAAGATGGGTCATCGAGCGCACAATCTCCTGGCTGCACCAGCACCGCCGCCTCGATCGACGCTACGACCGCCGAGACGACATCCACGAAGCCTTCCTCACAATCGGCTGCGCCCTCATCTGCCACCAAAAACTCCAAAACTCATTCTGTTAGGCGCTCTAAGGGCCTCTGGACCGCCGATCTCGTCGGTCCAGCCGTTCAATTTCCGGAGGTGAACCCCTTGCGCACGACGGCGGCCGCAGGCTTCGGAGTGCCGTCCACGGTGTACAAGCCGAAGTTGTACTGCGCCTGGTTTTCTGCCGTCGGACTTGGCGGAATCGCTCCTGGAGCGAAGTCGTTGAGGGTCCACGGCGCCGGAGCCGGCAGTCCCAGCCCAGCGGTCGCTGAAAAGATCGCCTGGTAGTACGCGGCCTGCGCTTCATTCCCGGCGGCTGGGTTTCCTTCCGTCCCCGCCGTGCTGTAGCCGGTCTCGCCAACGAACAGCGGCCGGGGAACCGCGATCGCCTTGAGCCACTTCAGTCGGTTGGAAGCATCCTGCGGCGGTCCGTAGTAATGGTATTCCAGAAGTCCGGCGGCGATTCCGCGAGCTTTTGCGTGAACTGCTGGAAAAGTGCGGGAGGGGATGTTGGCCACCGAGACCGTTCGCAGCGTGCCGGGCAGGACGGTGGAGAGATAGGGAAGCATCTGGCTGACCCAGGCCATCTCTTCCGCATTCTGCGGATTGACCTCGTTCTTCAACTCCACGACAGCGATACGCGGGTCTCCGCGATAAGGGGACAGCAGCGAGGAGACCCACTCCTTGCTGCCGCTCACATCGCTGAACTGTGACCACAAGTCGAACAGCGTGATATGAACGCGCAGCGAATTCTGCGCTGCAAGTTCGATCACCTTGGAGAGGTGCGCCGCCATCGTGGGATTGACAGTGGGATAGCCGAAGACGATCGGCTGGATGAAGATGCGGACCGTGTTCGCGCCCAAGGCGTGAATCCGTCCGAAGTCGGTGTCGATCGCCGCTGGTTCGAACTTCGTCCACATGTAGATCCAGCCGCCGTTGGCCGGGTAGTAGTTCAGCTCCTTGAGGTTCTGGACCGTGCTCATCTGGGCGCTCGAAAGCGCGGGCGGACCGGTGGTAGCACTGAGTGCGGTGGCGCCGAGTGCGATGGCGCCGAGTGCGGCTGCACCACGCTTCGCCAAACGCCCGCCCTTCCCGCATCTATGCAGGTGCCTGCATCTGCGCAGGTGCTTTGCCCGGCACAGATGCTTTGCCCGGTGCGGGTGCTTTGCCCGGCACACGCTGGAATGCGACCTCATCGACAAGGCTGTCGTGCGCAGGCTCGGCCCGGGTCTCTCCGATCGTGCGATTGCGCCTGACTGAAGCAGCGCGATCGCCACGATCCCTGCGACGAGGATCTTGAGAGCAACGGTTCGGATGTGCCTGTCATCGACGCCCCGTGCCGGATGGTGGATCTTCTACAGCGAGCCTGGACATGTTGCTGATGAGACGCAGCTGGATCGTGCCGGTCTCGGAAGATACCTGAGTTGGAGCAGCGCGCTCCCGTTCAAGGCTGTATCGATAGGATTGACTCGGGTTCTGGGTTATGAGGCGCAAGATGCACGTACCGATTGGCACGATCCTCGTCTGCGGGGCGCAGGCGAGCTGTCCGCATCGCCATGTGCGGATGGCACGCGGAGCGTCGCCCATACCAGGCGCAGCGACCTGGTTGCACCGCCGCGCTTGGCTTTCCGTCTGCGGGGCTTTGCTGCTTGCAGCCGGCGCGCCGGCGACACCCGCGGCTGCAGTGGCCCCCGCAGTTGCGGTGGCGCGCCCGATGCCGATACAGCCCGTTCCGGTCGACCTGGGCACTCTCCCCGGGGGCACCGACAGCCGGGCGTTGGGAGAGAACGAAGAAGGTCAGGTCGTCGGCTGGAGCTACACCACCCTCGACAACCATCCCGCTGTCCATGCGTTCTCCTGGACCGAGGGGGGTGGGATGGTCGACCTGAGCTCCCTGGTCAGCTTCGGAGGTGCCGACAGCGCCGCCTCCGAGGTGAGCGACAACGGCCAGATCGCCGGCTACAGCTTCACGCACAGCGAGCTTCCACATGCCTACTCGTGGACGCGGGCGGGCGGCCTTGTCGACCTGGGCACGCTTCCCGGTGGTAGCGAGAGTCGGGCTACCAGGGTGAACAACCGCGGCCAGATCGTCGGCTGGGCGGACACCACCAGCATCCAGTCGGGCGCGGACAGCGGCATCAGACATGCGTTTTCCTGGACGCAGGCGGGCGGGATGGTCGACCTCGGCACGTTCGGTGGCAGCGCCAGCACCGCCGCAGCCGTGAGCGATAGCGGACAGGTCGTCGGCTTCAGTGACCTTGCAAGCGGCGCCTGGCATGCGTTCCTGTGGACGCAGGCAGCCGGGATGCGCGATTTGGGCACTCTTGGCGGCTCCACCAGCGACGCCCATGCGATCAACGACGACGGCCAGGTCGTCGGCCAGAGCACGACCGCCAAAAACGGCCCCACGCATGCGTTCTCCTGGACGCAGGCGGGCGGGATGGTCGACCTTGGCACCCTCGGCAGCGGCATCAGCATTGCCCGCGGGGTCAGCAACAACGGTGAGGTCGTCGGCTACAGCAACACCGCCAAAAACGGCCCCACGCATGCGTTCTCCTGGACGCAGGCGGGCGGGATGGTCGAATTGGACCCACTCCCCGGAGACAGCAGCAGCTACGCCGAAGCAGTGAACGACAGCGGCCAGGTCGTCGGCTGGAGTGTGGACGCCGCCGGCCACAGTCACGCGGCGCTGTGGCAATTGCCTGCGATGCGGATCTCCGCCCTGCGACTGACGCCCGCCAACTTCCGCGCCGAGCGTCACGGTTCTTCGACCTACTTGAAGACCAGGAGAGGAGCGAAGGTCACGTTTCGTCTGTCAGCGCCGACTCTCGTTACCTTCACACTCCAGCGAGTGCTTTCGGGTCGCCTGCGTGGCAAGGACTGCGTGCGCGACTCTCGCCTCCTACGTAGACTTCCGCCCTGCACACGGCAGGCACTCAGAGGAAGCTTCAGGCAAGTCGGGCGCACTGGCGTAAACGCCGTCCCGTTGTCCGCGGCGCGCCTCAACGCCGCGCGGCTCGGTCCCGGCAATTACCTCCTAAGCGCCACCGCTCCCGGTCCGAACGGCACGCTGTCCGGTCCGATCCGCTTCAGGTTCACGGTCAAGCCCCCTCGACTGGGCTGATCGTCGGGGCGAGCGTGGGCGCGCTGGGCCGGTCCGCTCAGGCAAGCATTTGGAAGGTCATCTGCAGCGCTTCTTCGAACCGGGGGATGCCGTGTGCGGCAGCGAATCGTCGGCCTTGCACCCGCCCGGCACGTCCCATCGCGTTGGTGTCGTCGGTGCTGGCGAGCAGCCTGGAGATCCGGTCGGCAAGCGCCCGCTCGTCGGCGGCCGGGACCAACCATCCCGTCTGCCCGTCGATGACCTGCTCCGGTATGCCGCCGACTGCGGATGCAATGACGGGGACGCCGCAATTCTGCGCCTCGCTGACCGTCATCGGGAGTGGGTCGGCCCAGACCGATGGGACCAGCACGCAGGCGGCTCGCACCATCGCCGCAATCACGCTCTCGTGCGGGACGTTGGTTTGCATCGTGACGCCTGGCGGGAGAGATTCAGGAGACGGACCGGTCGGGTGTGGCGTTCCGAGCAGTACCAACGGCGGGGGCGACGAGAGCCGCCGATAGGCGTTGAGTAGGACGCCCACGCCCTTGTGCGAGGACAGTTGCCCCACGTACAGGAGATAGTCGTCTGTGGGCGGCAGGAAGTCCGGCCGCTCCGTCTGCCAACCGCTTTCGTAGAGCCCGTCTGGGACGAATGAATGCAGAGTCTCGACCGAGTTGCCACCGAGGCGCCCGATGGTGGGCGAGAGCCGCTTCGCCACGTAGTCGCTCACAGCGGTGAGCTTTGTCGCCCGCTTGAGCAGGTGCAGGCTGCAGAGCGATGCGCTCGCCAGGACATTGCCCTTGGCGGCACCGTAGTGGGCGCCCGCGCACGGTCCACACCGCATCCAGGACGGACCTGGACAGTAGGCACCAGATCGATGTACCAGTGACTTCTTTGCACACACGAGGCCGTAGTCGTGGGCGCTCACCATGACTGGTGTCGGCGGGAGCGTCCGGGACAAAGAGGAGAAGACGCTCCAGGAGTGGGCGTGAATGACGTCCGGACGTAGCTCTTCGACGATCTTGGCCAGCCGCCGGGCGAACCATGGATCGGGAGCGGGCGGGTGGAATGGCCGCGCGGCATCTTCTCCCAGTTTGGGCGCCAACTTCTGGTAGAGCAGGGGAAGGCGATGGACGGTCACACCGGCGGAGCGCTCGACTGCCGGGACCCCCGGTAGCGCGCTCGCGACCACATGCACCTCATGACCACGACCGGCGAGCCCCTCGGACAGCAGGACTACGAACCGCTCGAGGCCGCCGATCGCGGGCGGGTAGAGATCGGTCAACTCGATCACTCGCACGACTGCGCTCTCACCCCACGGAACGGTAGATCGCTTCGTATCGGCGAGCCATCGATGACCAGTCGAAGCTTCCGTCTCTCAGCGGACTCAGGCGCCCCATCTCGACCTGATGATCCAATGCGGCGGCGACGACCGCCACGTCTGGCTCCACGACAGCCATGCGCGCGTCGTTGCCCCCAAGCCGCTGGGCCAGCTCGACATGGGCGGGAATGTCGGAAGCGACCACCCGTCCGCCCGCGACGACTGCCTCCAAAAGCACCAATCCGAAAGCCTCCCTGCTCGACAGGCTCACCGTTGAGGTGGCCGTCCGCTGCCATCGGCGCAGCTCCGCGTCGTCGACCATTCCGCGAAACGTGGCCCTGCTCGCCACCCCCAAATCCTCCGCGAGACGCCCCAGCGCCGAGAGATGGGAACCAACGCCACAGACAACTATCTCCGCATCGTTGCGCATGCGCGCAAATGCCCGTATGGCCATGTCGACTCGCTTGTAAGGCTCCAGGCGACCGGCGACCAGGACCACCGGACGATCGCGCTCGAATGGCTCGGCAGCCAGCAGTGCCTGGGTGTCCACTCCGAGCGGAACAACCGAAAGTCGCGGCTCGACGAACGAGTATCGCGCCAGCAGCAGATCAGACTCGGCCGTGGAGACGCACGTGACCTTGTCGGCGCGTCGAAACAGGCAGGTCGCCAACGGGTCGTACACGGTGTGCAGAGCCGACGCGATCCTCGTGTGGCCAACCGCATGAAAATGTGGCGTGAACACCAGCGGCACCTTCGGGACAGTTGCGGCCATCATCGCGGGCACTGCATGAAAGCTGTGGGCATGGATGACGTCGAACTTCGCTCTGTCCCGCCACAGCGCAGTGACTAGCCCAGGCGCGACTTGAAACTGGCGCGAGCCGGTCCAGTCCGCGAACCGGTGCACCGGGTAGCGATGATCATCCGGAAACGAGGAGCCTCGGGGTCGCTGCGCGTAGACCGCGACGTGATGCCCGCGCTCGCACAGCTCATCGGCGAGGCGTCCAGCTACCGTCTCCACGCCACCGAGTTGCGGCGGGAACCCGGGGGAGACGAGCGAGACTCTCATTCCGATCACGTGCGCGTCGGCGTCCGACACGGCCAGCACAACATCGCCCGTCTCGCGGATGGTAGCCTATCCGACGTGTGTATCTCGGTTAGGGTTAGCAGAATGCCTGGAACATATCTATCCGCTCAGGGTCCGTGCTCATGCTGCGTCGATCGCGGCGTGGCGCGCTCCCCTGCCGGCGCGCCACGGGCGCGCATCCGGCGAATGGTCAACTCAGCTACGGGCATGCAGTAGAGCATGGTCCAAGGGGGGGTGGGGGAGGGTCCCAGCGATGCCCGTACGCCCGCCCGGGCTCCTGGCACGCGGCGGTTTCCGGGCCTCCGCGGGGACGGGCGGCCGGGTTTGCGGCCCTCTCTGAGCGGTCTGCAGGCGGAGCTCATCGCGGCTGCTCTGATCGCTGTCGGGGCAGCGCTCGTGATGTGGGCACTGAGCATGGCGCCCACGAGCCGGATCGAATCTTACGACCCGATCTTCTGGGCCGGAATGGTGCTCGTCTATCTGACCGTCACATGGAGGGCGCTCTCGGGGCGCCATGCCGTGCTCTGGCTTGCATTCCTCGGACTGTTCACCGTCTTGCCGAAGTTCTGGATGAGCCCGAGCGGCCCGATCTATTTCGACGAGACCGCTCACTTTGCCCTGCTGCGAGATGTCATTTCGACGGGCCGCCTGTTTCAGAACACCCCGCTGCTTCCAATCGGGAAGTTCTATCCGGGCATGGAAAGCGTTGCAGCCGCGATCCACTGGCTGACGGGCCTCTCGCCGTGGGAGTCTGCTCTGGCCCTCATCGCCTTGGCTCACTGTCTACTGCCGGTGCAGGTTTACTACATAGCACGAGCCCTGCCGGTCGGCGAACGCTGGGCCGTGGTGGCCGGCATCGTCTACGCCGTGAATCCAAGCTTCATGTATGAGGATGTCCAGTTCGCATACGAATCGGTGGCGATTCTGCTCATGTTCACGATCGTCCGCATTTACGTGGAGGCGTTGGCAGCGGAGCGATCGGGCGATCGCACGTGGCGAGAAAGCCTGTCGACATCTCTACTGATCGCGGTGATGTGCTTCGCCTGCGTGGTGACACATCACCTCAGCAGCCTGACCGGCGTGGCGCTGCTGTTGGTGAGCGCGCTCACCATCGGACCGATGTCCGGGCTGCTCGACCGTAAGGGCGGGTTGCGTCGGCTGCTCGTCAGATACGCGCCGCCGTTTATGTTGGCGGGATGCTTTGCGCTATGGGTGATCTTCGTCGCCCCAGGGACGTGGCCCTATCTGTTCCCGCACGTATCACAGCCGGTCCACCAGATTCTCAAGCTGGTGGGGCTTGGGCATGGCGCACACAATCCACTGCGGACGCTCTTCCGTCAATCGGCTGCTCCTATCTACGAGCGAATCGCAGCGATCGCGGCTCCCTGCCTGATCGCGCTTGCGGGGCTGTTCGCCGGGCTACGCTGGCTGCGGAAGCATCGATCCCAGACGGTGTTCCTGTGGTCGTTCGCGTTGGCGTTGGTTTACCTGATCACTCTTCCGCTGACGCTGCTCGGGGAAGGGGCCGCAGGAGCTCACCGTACCTGGGCCTCAACGTTCTTGGGGGTCGGTTTGTTGCCGATGGCGGTAGCGACATTGTTCGCGCTCGAGACGCGGAAACTGTGGCTGAGGCGTACGGCCGTGGTGCTGGGCGCAGGGAGCCTCGTCGTTCTGCTCGTCGGGAACGTCGCCTCGGGCACGCCCGTGGACTATCGCTTCCCGGGGCCGTACAAGTTCAGCTCGGATACGCTCAGCGTCACGCCGGAGAGTCTCCGCTTGGCCGGCTGGGTTCGAGAGCATCTGGGCCCTGGGGCAGGAGTGGTGACGGACCGCTACACCGCGTTGCCATTGACCACTGATGGAGCGGCCATCACTCCGCTTCAGGTACCCGGCCTGCCGATCGCGGCGATCTGGTACAACCGCCGTCCACCTGAACCAGCTCTGATGTTCGGCCTGCAACGTCAGGGGGACGACTACCTGGCGGTGGACATCCGCGACAGCCTGCACCATCCGACGGGAGCGCCTCTGTTCGTTCCCGGCGAGCCGTATCAAGTGCCGCAGAAGAACATGACGCGCCTGGCGCACTGGCCGTGGCTGCACCTCTTGTACTCTTCACAGCACTACCGGCTGTACAAGATCAACTTCGACCTGTACTATTTGTGGTATCCGTTCCACGCCGAGGATGAGTGACATGCGCAGAGAATGGCATAGCCGTCTGCGTACGGCTGGAGACCCAGGACTCTTGGCACTGGGAGCCGTGTTGCTCGTCTGCGCCCCGGTCCTGCCTGGGATCTCACGTCTCCTTGTTCTGCCCGCGCTGCTGTTGTCCCCCGGTTACGCGTTCATGCGTCTTTTGGGACGTGAGGTCGAGTGGCGGTCCATCGGGATCGCAGTATCGGTATCGATCATGCTCGTGATCTTTGCGTCGTTGGCTCTCTACGTCAGCGGTGTTCGGCTCGAGCGACTCTCGCTCGGCCCCGTACTTGGCGCAGTCACTGCTCTGTGCTTGGCCGGCTCATACAGCCGCCAGCTGCTCGCTGGCCGGCGCGAACCTCCGCAACGCTTCGCGGCGGGTCCTGCACCCGGCCCGCACGATGACGTTGTCGATGTGCGTGAGCCAGCGATTTGACGATGACCAATGGGGTGATGGTCGTAGGCATGCACCGCAGCGGCACCTCGGCGGTGACACGGGCGATCAACCTCTTGGGCGTTCCCCTCGGCGAGAGGACGATATCACGCCGCGGACGACAATCCCAGCGGGCACTGGGAGAGTCGCACGCTGTGCGATTCATGATTTGATCTTGCGCGCCTTCGGCGGATTCGAGATGGCGATGCCGCCCATGCCTCGCTCATGGCTCACTTCGCGGCGGGCGCAGTCACTCCGAGACGTGATGTGGCCAGCTCCCAGGACGTTTACCGAACTGAGCGGTGGCTGTGGAAGGACCCGCGAACTTGCCTGACGCTGCCGCTGCGCGAGGTGCTGAACGATTTCTGTGTCGTCTTCGTCGTCCGCGACGCCGGGCCGGTGACGCGCTCGTTGAACCGTCGAGAAGGCTGGCCGATGTCGCTTTGCTACGCGGTTTGGGACGATTACAACCGGCGAGCGCTTGCCGGCTTTCTGGACTACCCGTGGTCAGAGTCGACTTTGACTCGATGATGAATGACCCGGTTGCGCAAGTTGAGCGTCTTGCCGATGGCCTGGCCACCCTTGGCGTCGAGGTCAACCACGACATCGATGGCGCGGCCGCGTCGCTGAACCCGCGGCCGGGTGCCGGCGCTTCGAACGACCCCGGTCGTGGTCGCCGACTCGCCACAGTGCTCAGAGCGGGTCCAGAGGTCACTCACAGCTTTCGAGTGCCCTCGCTGCCGTCTCAGCCGTGGTGGGTGAAGCCGACGCTGCGCGCAAGATGCTCCTGGCTCAAGATCCGAGAGCGCTTGACGGAGAGCGTGGGGCACCCCGATCTGCGTGCTGCGAAGAGCTGAGGGTTGCCCGACTGTCTTCCCAGTTGGGTGCCTGCTGCACCAGGTGTAGCCGATATGTCTGACGGACCCCCTTGGACGAGCGCGCGCGAGCAAGCCGACCGCGACCATCGTCGAGGGTGAAGCCAGCGATGCTGCGGTGACCGTTTCAGGCGGTCACCGAGCAGCAGCCGAAGCGCTGCGCGGCATGTTCACGCGGGATTTCGTTTACCTCGGGGTGTCTGTCCTGCAGGTCATCCTTGCCGCCGGGGTGACGCCGATCCTGACGCGACTGCTCAGCACCGGCGAGTTCGGGCAGCTCGCCCTTGCCATCGCAGTGATGCAGATCGTGGGGCCAATCTTCAGCTTTGGACTCCCCTTCGCGACGCAAAAGGTGTTCGCAGGCGAAGATGGCGATCGACGGGCTCGCGGCGTGCTTGCCGTCTCGGTCGCCTTTGCCGTGGTGGCGTTGGTGATCGTGATCTTCTCAGCGCAGGCATGGGGACCGGCCATAGGGCTCTACCGCGTGCTCGACGCACGCCTTGCTGCCTTGTGGGGCGCCTGCTTCGCGCTGACATGGACATGCCTGGCGATGCTGCGCTCAAGGAAAAGCTGGGCATCGCGATCATCATCGGTGGCCTGCAGTCGCTTGGAGCGCAAACGCTCGGTGTGCTGCTGCTGCTCTTGTGGGCGCCTGATGTCAGAAGCTACCTCTGCGGTGTGATCATCTGCCAAGCCGCCGCTGCGCTTACCGGCTTCGTCGCGCTGCGACCGGATTGGTCCGCATTGGCCGCGATCCGCCGCTATGGGCGGGCGTTCGCTTTTGGCCTGCCGATGGTGCCTCAGCAGTTGAGTGTCTTCATTCTGTTTGCAGGCGACCGGATAGTTATTCGGCATGAGCTCGGATCGGCAGCCACCGGGCGCTACTCCGTCGCTTACAACGTTGGCAGCCTCGGGGTCCTGCTGCTCGTGTTTGTCAATCAGGCTTGGATACCGCGCATATACTCCTGAGAGACCGCCTTGCACGGTCGCGGCTGCTGGCAAGCAGCCGCGACATGATGAGCCTGTTGCTGGTGCCGGTCATGTGCGGGCTGGCCGCTGCTGCTCCGGTGGTGCTACGACTGTGGGCACCACGATCATTCGGTCCAGCCGGATTGACGTCGATTGTTGCAATCGTCGCCACAGCCACATTCCCGTATGGACTGTTCCTGTCCAATGTGAGAGCTTTGATGAGTGAGGCGATGACAGGCCGGGTGGCGCTGATGACTTCTGTCGGAGCTGTGGTCAACATAGGCCTGAACGTCGTGATGGTGCCCCTGTTCGGCATCACCGGCTCGGCCATCGCCACGGTTCTCTCCTACGCCCTGCTCGCCCGACTCACCCGGCCGCCAGCGCGCGCGGGTCTGAGGATACCCGGCACATCGCTCCAGTCTGGCGCCATCATCACAGGCGGCCTGGCCGTCACGTTGGCAATGGTGGCGTTGCCGACGGCAGCCGCCTGGCTTGCAATTCGGTTGGGGGTGTGCTTCGCGGCGGCACTCGCGTTTCTCTTCCTGCTGCGCAGCGCGGTATCAGGGTTTAGAGGATCCGGTCATCTCGTTGCTAGGCTCGTTGGCGGCGTCGGCGAGAAGTGATCCCCGGTGCGCTCGAGGACGTCCGCGTGCTCGGCACGCACGAACTGTTCAGCGCCGGCCTGGGCGAGGAGGCGGCGCTGGGCGACGAGCGTCAGTCGGTTGAGCTGCTCGGCGAGGACGATCGACGGGCGCTGTTCGAGTTCTTCCAGTCGCGCATCGCCCAGGCCCGCGGCTATCTGCTGAATGCAACGCCGGAACGCAGCGCCGCCGACTACCTCGCGCAGGCCTTCGACTACCGCAGCCGGTGGTCGTTCGATCTGTCCCTGCACGATCCCGGTCGCGATCCCCGTCGCCTGACCAGCAGCACCCAGGGGGAGGGCTCCGGGGCGAGCGATCGGTGCTCATGCACATGCCTCTGTTCGCGACCGCGGCCTCGATGTATGACATGGTCCCCGTCGCGCCACCCATTGTCGCGCTCGACGAGGCGATGGACGGCATCGACGATCGCCGTCCTCTGCGCCTCGCCCGCGCCAAGGTCGAGGAGCAGGGTGGCGCACACGGCGCGATCGCTCTGCGGGGCATCACTCCGGAGGAGGTGCGTTGCCTCGGCGCAGACGACATCCAGTAGTGCCCGGCTATCACCTAAAGGAGCATCGGCTACCCCGCCATTAGCCGCGAAGATCCACCTCATGCTGGGCGCCTGGCCCTACGCCTGAATCTCTTGATGGCCGCGGTAAGCCTGGATGTCTGATGGCAGGTGGTCTTGTTGGCTGGGCTTCGCGTCGGCGAGTCTTGCCCAGAGCCGTGGATGCCGGATGGCCCAGGCGCGCAGATCGTATGCGAGCTGCCTGGTCATGCTGCAGCGGACGCGCTGACGCTGTATGCCGAAGGCCCACCACGCGCCGCCACCCAGGGCGAGCAGGAGTGCGCTGATCAGCACCGAGCGGCCAAGGTTGGCGGCGAACTGGTGGCCTTGCTTGCCAGCGATCACCGCGGTGGTGGCGACTAGAATCACGACGACGACGGTGCGGCAGGCACCGTAGACGTGGTACCAGTCGACCTGGTCGTTGTAGCTGCTCGCGATCTCTCGATCGCCGGTTTTGCACGCGAGCTTCAGCACGCTGCGGACGATGTCGAGGCGTTCATCGTGAACCTCGCGACGGCGGTTCTTATCGACGTGGTCGGGGATTGGGCCAAGCCCATAGGGCAGCGGGCCGCAGACGGTGATCAGGGCGGCTTCGACGTGGTGGATGTCCTCGAGTGCTTCCAGGGCGTTTGCGCCTAGGTCTGCGCTACTGCTGCGCCGGCAATGGTTGACTACCCGGTAGATCACGGTGAGGACGAAGCTGGCCGCCACAGCGCCGCCGAGCGTGATGAGCGCGTCTGTCGAAGAGATGGAGACGATGTCGTCGTGCGTCCGCCAAGCCCATCCAAGGAGGGCCTGCTCGACGATCACGATCATCAGCGCGTACCCGCCGGGTATCGCGAAACGGATCAACGATTCAACGTTTTCCACCATCCCTCGCCACTCCTCTCCGTGGCCCGAGAGGCGCGCGGCTAGCGCAGCCACGCCTCACGCGTTGCTTGCGAGCACCGGGGCGCCGCGGGCGCCCGGTAGCCAACAAGACCAGACCCATCGAGCCCGCTCCGTCGGCGGGCGAAACGACCGCGCGGGCAGATGCCCACGCGCGGGGCTTGCCTATGCCGGCGCCTCTGAGCGGCCGATCATGCCGATGATCTCGCCTCGATCAAGCAAAGCTCGCATCACGCCTCCTCTCACGCCTCCTCTTGTGCATCCCGATGGGCCTGACACCGTCAACCAACGTTTATCGAGCCGCTATGGACGTGAGTGTATCGATGCCGTGAAGATCGCGAACCGACGCGGCAGCGGAGCAACGCGGCTGGCTGGACATAGGCTCACAAAACGTTGCGCGCCGGTGCGCAACGGGAGCGACTGTGGCCCGGTTCGGCGCGGCCGGTAGTCCTATTCGGCCTATTGGATCCACTCGCCTGATTTGAGAAACCAACGAGTGGGCCAGGTGGGCGCCGCTGGCGCAGTTGATCTAGGGCGTGGACGCGTGCCCGGGACGCCACGTTTAGCGCGTCCTCACCGGGCCTTCGCGTGGATGGCTTCTCAGCCAAAGGCACCTTCCTCTTGCCAGCATCCCGCGCAGTAGCCGTGGAGACAGCGCGTCCAGGTACTCTTGGAATGGTCCGCTGCGACTGATGTGCTTGCGTGTCTCCTTTCCTTCCTTGCGCGCCAGCTGGACTGGCCGCTGGGCACGAACGTGTCGCTCCCACGGAGGTTCCCACTCTCTGAGTTCCTCGTCGAAGGAGAGCTGAAAGATCGCGCTGCCGCTCGTCGGTCGAGAGCCGGCAACGCGCGCCATGAGCACGAAGTTCGTTTGCCAGGACAGCAGGATCTGGGCCAGTTCGCGGGCGAGACGGCCATCGAGCTCGTGGAGAGCGGTGAGGAGCTCGCGCACGGCTTGACAGCCCCACTTCTCGCAAATGAGAGCGGAATATCTACGATTGACATTTCTGCATGACTTACATTCATATCCTGGGATTCCCGAGTCCTGACGATGGAGCCGGACCTTTTCGACGAGGCCGATCAGCGGCTGCCCGCATAGCCCAAGCCTCACCAGCCGGTGCGTGATCTGCTCTTGTACGAGTAGGTCGCTTTCCTCTCTGGTCAGATAGGGAGTCACATGCCCGTCCCCGTCGACGAGGACGGCGCCAGCGTTTGCCCACGGTGCAAACCAACCCAAGGGGATCACGGTTCGGTCGCCTGGTGCAAGCACGGCCGCGAGCAGCGCGAAGTCGATCGTGAAGAAGATCGTCCGGCGCACCGTCATCAGATCGAGGAACTCGACTCGGTCGACGCGTCGTTTGACCCATGCTCTGCCCTGAAGGAGAGCATATATCTCATCGGCGCTCATCGAACGCCAAAAATTACTACTTTTCGGAACTTTGGACCATCGCGGAGGATCGGGCGAATGCGTTCGACGATGGATCAGGCCGGGCTTGCGCTCGCCTGCGGTGGTCGTTTGGCGTTGTTGGGCACGCTCCACGGTTCGGTCGCGTAGCCGTCTTCTGCCCTGTTGAGCTTCTTGGGAGGTTCTTTGAAATATTCCATCGTTGACTGATAGGCGCAGCGGATCGCGCGGTCGCGCCCCACTGGCGGGGGGTTGAAGTCGATCAGGCTGAGGCCCTGGATGCCGAGCTCTCTGGCCTGGAAGGCGCGAGAGCTGAGGAACTGTGTCTCGCCGGCGCCCATCAGCGTCAGCTGTGCATAGCGCTTGAAGAATTCCGAGAAGTTTTCCGGTACCTGGGTCGGCTGTTCGTTGACGTCGATCCCGAGCCGCAGCACGAACGTGGTGGGCCGAGGTGCTGCGGAGGCGTTTGGCGCCGGCTGAGCGCTGCTCGTCGGGCCAGATGAAGCCTGAGATGCAGCGTGCCCTTCATCGAAGACCTGCGCCGGCGTGTTGTTCCAGACGCCTCCGTCCACATAGAGTCCTGCGATGTCCGGGTTTTCATCGATCACCCGCACCGGCTTGTAGATGAACGGCAGCCCCATCGAGATCCGCACCGCCACGCATACGGGGAACTTCGGCGTGCTCTTGGGGCCGAAGTAGACGGTCTTGCCGGTCATGAGGTTTGAGCCGGTCACGACCAGTTCCTTGCCCGTCGCTTCCTTCAGTGCTTCGAATGTGACCTGCTGGTGAGGGTCGACAGACGGCGCGGAGTAGTTCAGGCGGGCGCGCAGCAGGACGTCGAACACGCGCGTGGCCTGGATGCCGGAGAAGAGCCCCTGGTCGCGCCAGAAGCGCGTGAGGTAGGTCTCTAGCTTCGGGATCACCTTGGACGCGGGCGGATCGCCCTGGCCGGAACGCAGGCGGTGCCACTCGGCGATGGAGGAGAACTGGCCAAGCGCGGCTGCCGCGATCTGCAGCTTGACGAACACGCCGTCGAGCATCAGTTCGACCGGCACTTCCCAGAGTTCGCCCTCAGGCAGTGTGTACGGAATGACTGCGAAGTTCTTTTCGACCCTGAGCGCCTCGCGTGGTTCCACCGCGTCGAAGAACGAGGTGAAGTCGGTATGGCTCATCCATCTGCGCACTTCGCTGGTCTTGTAGCCGATGGTGAGCAGCATCGCCGTGATCGCTCCCGCGGAGGCGCCCGCGAAACCCTGCACCTTCGGGAGGATTTCCAGTTCCTCCAGCGCTCGGATCGCTCCAAGGTACGCAAGGCCCTTGCCGCCGCCGCCCTCGAAGGCGAGATGGGTCACTTCGGACTTGCTCAGCGGCGGATTCCCCGAGGAGTCTCTCGTCGGGATGCGCGGTTTTTCACAGCCTTTATACGGTTGGGACTCGGGGTCAGGCGGGGTCTGATTCAACCCATCCTCCGTCGGCTTGCTCTGACCACTCCGGCAGCGAGTCGTTGCTGCGCAGTCGCACGAGCGTCGTTGGCAGCCGCACTTCCCATGGTTCGCCGAGCGCCGTCTCTTCGCCCGCGGCCTGCTCGGCTTCGGCGATTTCCTGCGCGGCGGCGACGTAGGTCGGGCTGGAGACGGGCGGTGGTTCACCGTGTTCCCAGATTTCCCCGGTTTCCAGGTAGTGGGTGACGGCGGTCTCATATCCGGGGCGCACGGCGAACACGACGCGCGCAGCGCCGGCGCGCAGGAATGCCGCGAAGTCTGGATCCGGGTCTTCGTAGAGCGAGCGCTGCACCCACGTGCTCCCCTGCGCCCAGTAGTAGGGATAGAAGAGATAGACCACCTGATCCCACTCGAAGGCCTCCTGGAAGAAGCGCACGATCTCGCCGTGTTCGATGCTCGCCTCGGGGACCAGCTCCGGGTCGCCGAGTCGGTTCGGTTCGACGGTCGCGCTGCCGTCGGGCTGGGTTTCGCTGAGCAGCTGGATGCAGCCCTTGATCAGCTCGGCCTGCACGATTGCCGTGTTGGCTTCGGGGTTGCGGCCGCCGACTTCACCGGCAGAGAGCGCCTGCGCTTCCGCGACGGCGGCTTCATAGCGCTGGAGCTGGCTCTGGTATGCCTGCAGGATCGCCGCGTAGGTTTTCGCCTGCCAGGCGGCGTAGGTGGCTTCCGTGCGTTGGGTGATGATGTCCACGTCGACGACTGCGTCTGTCACGTTTTTGCCAAGGAAGGACACCGAGATGGAGCCCGTCTCGCCGCCGAGGTCCACACCCGAGTAGGTGCTCGTGAGCAGGTCGATCGACTGCTGGCCGATCAGCATTTCAAGGGCGGCGCTCTCAAAGGTTTCGATCGTCGACTGGCTGCCCGGGGTGCTGATCGTCGCCATTCCTTCAAAGACGTAGAAGAGGGCACTCACACCCCATGTGTAGGCCTGGTAGCCGGCTTCGAGTGGGACAGATTCGGCTTCGGCAAAAGTCGGGGAGGATGCCCCCTTGGCACCCGGAAGCGCCCACTGCTTGCTCGTGACGATGTAGGGCGGCGGGGGTGGGGCCAGTTCCGCGGCGCCGTACTGCGCCCCGTAGGTGAGGTAGTTCGATTCGTCCAGGTCCGCAGCGGTGATCGTCAGTTCCGCGGGCTTTACGGCAGGGAGTGCATGTGCCTGCTGAGCCTGTGCCGCATAGAGATAGAACGCGGCCGGTTCCGGGACGATCGCGTCGAAGAGCATCCGCTTGCCGTAGCTGTAGACCTGTGCCTGGGAGACCTTCTCCACCCACTGGTAGACGCCGCTGATGTTGCCTGTCCCGTTGGTGTTGTCGAAGCCGTGGCGGTTGCGCTCTTCGAATTCGCTGAGCGTGGTGACGCTGCGGCTCTGCAGCACCTTTTCGGTGAGCTTGCTGACCGATCGGGAGACGACTTCCTTGCTGAAGGAGGTCGCGAGGTTGGTCGAGCTGCTCGTCGAGGTGGAGGCGCCTACTTCCACGTTGGCTTTGACCTGCACCATCGGGCCGTAGCTGGCGGAGATCGCCATGCCGCTCTTCAGTTGCGCTTCGGACTTCACCGTATCGCTGGTCTGGTCCTGCAGGGTGAAGCGGTCCGTGGTCTGGGTGTCGCGTTCTTCGGACTTGGAGGTTTCGGTGGAGAGGGTGGTCGTTTCGGTCGTGCTTTCAAGGCGCCTGGTCCGGCGTTCACTGCGCTCGGACTTCAGAACGTTCTCGATGTAGGCGACGTCGGCGCCTTCGTAGGCCATCGTCCGTTCCTTGACCAGAAGCAGTTCGCCGATGCCGATCGAACGGATTCGCGTTTCCGGGAGGGTGCCGCGCCCAAGCTGCCTTTCGGCGCCGCTCGGCTGCGTCGGTTCGAACGGATAGAGGCGGCCGCCAAGCCGCGTCATCCTCGTGGCGGCCGGCTGGGAAGCTGCGCTGGCCTGCTGTGCGGCGAGCCGCCCCACCGTCTCCACCACGGAGAGAAACGGCGCGCTGCCAGGGTCGATTCCGAGCCCGCGCAGCTGGCTCTGCACAGAGGCGGGCAGCTTCTGCGCTGCCGCCTTGCCGAGCACGAGCGTCGAGGTGGCTGTACGCCCGGAGAGCAGGGTCGGCTGCTGCTTGCCCGCCTTCGAGCGGGGGCTCTGCGTCTGGGCCGGGCGCGAGCGTGCCTTTGGCTGCGCCTGCGAAGTGCTCTGCTGGAGCTTCGCTTCGAGGCTCATGCTGTCGATCTGGGCGAGCATCGAGGCCGCCTGCCGCATCTCAGCCGTAGCCTGGGCGGAGGTTTGCTCTGCCGCTGGCGCGGTGGAGCGCGCACTGGCTTGCCGGGTGGAGGCGGTGGCCTTCGCGCCTGTGCCGGCCGTGCTCTGGCCACTGGAGGCGGGGGCTTCCGCGGAGAGCGTCGTTGCATCGAACGTGAGTGGCAGCGGTGAGAGGTAGCTCTGCTTGGAGGTGCTTGCAAGGGCGCGCGTGAGCAGGTCGTATCCACAGACCAGCGTGGCCAGCGCCTCCAGGTCGAGTCCCTCGGAGCTCGAGGCGAGCTTTGCGAGGATCAGGGTTTCGCTCGCCCGTTCCACTTCGGTGGCAAGCGTCTTGCTCTTCAGTGCAGACTCCAGCGGCGCGCCGAAGGCGACGCTTGCCGTCTGTTCGATCTGTGCGGCCGTAGCGCCGTTGCCGGTTCCGGAGAGCACGGCTTGCATCGCTTCGATCGAGGCGTCGGCTGGCGCGGAGGCCTGCGCCAGCAGCTTGCTTGCCACTGCACGTCTGGCCCGGGAGCTCGTGGTGGACAGACGCTTGGCGCCGGCAGATGAAAGCGTGAGTTCGTGTCTCTCGCCCTTCTTGATCGGACGTGGAGGTCTGATCAATACGAACCTGAATAGGTCGAGCATTTCCTCCTCCGATCTGTCGAGTGGGCCAATACTACATTTCTTCGAGACAGTGGAACGCCTTAGCCCGTGCAGCGACAAGCCGATGCACCGGCGGCTGGCGCGAGCCTTCGTCGAGCGGGCTCGAGCCGGAGCTATCCGCGCCGCATGAGGCGCCCGATCGCGGCCATCAGCTCAGCGGTGCGCTCTCCCTGGAGCTCGCTCTCGGCGCCGATCACGCACGTCCTTGCGTGTCCGTCGAGCAGGCCAAGCGCCACCTTGTCGAGCGCTGCCTGGATCGCTGCGATCTGGGTCAGCACCTCGATGCAGTAGCGATCCTCCTCGACCATCTTCTGGACGCCGCGAACCTGGCCCTCGATGCGGCGCAGCCGTGTCTGTAGTTGGTCCTTGCTGGCCGTGTAGCCCCTCGTGGGAGCCGTCTGCGTCTCGCTCATGGGTCAAAGGATAACAAACCCCCTGGGGGTATGCTACGGTCGGTGAATGACGGGCGTTCTGGAAGTGATCTGGCACGGCCTCGAGGACGCACTGCTGATGGCCTTCGAGGTGTGGTGGGCACTCGTGTTCGGCTTTGCGATCTCCGCGGTCGTTCAGGCGTGGGTGCCGCGGGAGCGAATCGAGCGTTCGCTTTCGGGCTCCGGCGCACGCGCGGTGGGCCTTGCCGGCGTTCTTGGCGCGGCATCCTCGTCTTGCTCCTATGCCGCGGTCGCGATTGCCAAGTCGCTGTTTCAGAAGGGAGCCTCGGCGGCGAGCTCGCTTGCCTTCCAGTTCGCCTCTACCAACCTGGTGTGGGAGCTGGGGCTGGTGTTGTGGGTGCTGATCGGCTGGCAGTTCACCCTCGCGGAGTACCTCGGGGGCATCGTGATGATCCTGCTCATGACCGTGCTGCTGCGGCTGTTCGTCTCGCCACCGATCGAGCGGGAAGCGCGCGAGCACGCAAGGGCGGCCGATGCGGGCCATCAGCACCGAAGCGCGGGGGAGCAGATGGGCTTGCGCGAGCGGCTCACCTCGGCAGCGGCATGGTCTGACGTCGCGCACAACTTCCGCGGCGACTGGCAGATGCTCTACAAGGAGATCGCGGCCGGATTCCTGCTCGCCGGCTTTCTCGCCCAGCTCGGCGATGGCTTCTTCAGCGGTTTGTTTCTGACCCATCAAGGCGGAGCACTGGCCACTTTGGAGAACGTGATCGTCGGCCCGTTGATCGCCGTGCTCTCCTTCGTGTGCTCGGTGGGCAACGTGCCCCTGGCCGCCGTCCTGTGGTCTGGCGGCATCAGCTTCGCCGGCGTGCTCGCGTTCCTGTTCGCGGACCTGATCGTGCTGCCCATCATCGCGATCTACAGGAAGTACTACGGCGGCGTATACACGCTACGGATCGTCGCGCTGATGTTCACGGCGATGGCTCTGGCGGCGCTTGCGATAGACGGGCTGTTCAGTCTCATCGGCCTCCTACCCGTGGGCCCGCGACCCTCGCGCGCCGACATCTTCGGCACGGTCGCGCTCGACAGGCTCTGGCTGAATCTGCTCGGTGTGGCGATCTTCGCGGCGATGTTCTGGCTCACGTTCCGGCGTGGCGCAACCGACCCGGTGTGCGGGATGACGGTCGACCGGACCAAGGCGCTCCGCATGGATCAGGGTGCTGAGACGCTCTACTTCTGCGGCGAGGAGTGCATGCGCGCCTTCGGCGCCGGCTCGAAGGGCGGGTGAGTCGATCGGCGGTGGCGCCTGCGCGTGGGCGGGGTGCCTTTGCGTCTGTCCTCAGGCTCCTGCTGGCGCAGGGCCCGACCGGGACGTCCTGGATCTGCGGGAGCCGGCCTTGCGTGGCGTCTCGGGCGTTCGCTTTGCTCGCGTTGCGCGAGCGGCGCCCGCGGGCGGATCGTCGACCCGCTCCATCGCGTCAATCGATCTCTGCATGACGCTGAGCCTGCGCAGCAGCGCGCTCTTGACCTCCTCGAGCTCCGCGGTGCTCGGCAGCCGTGCAGGCTTGTCCGTCGCTTGCCCGGTTGGATACTCGCGCCTCGCGCGGCGCGCAAGGTCGGTGTGTTCGACCTCCAGCTCGGCGAGCGTCTGCTCGAGCGCCGCGATCTGAGCGCGCAGCGTGCCGCGACGGGCGGCCTGATCGCGCGCCGAGTCGGGCGAGTCGCCGTGCATGTAGAGCGCGGTTGCGACTTCGCGCGGGTCCACGCCTGCCTTGCGCGCCTCGCGCGCCGCCCTGGCTGCAATCGAGCTCGCATGCGGCTTGGCGTCCTCACGGACAGCAACGAACGTGCCGCTGCCCTGACGGCTGTCGAGCAGCCCCTCGCGCTCGAGCCTTGCGTATACAGCACGAACCGTGTTGGCATTGATGCCGAGCGCCCGCGCGAGGTCCCGCAGACCCGGTAGACGCTCTCCCGCTCCGAGCGTTCCTTCGTCGATGCGGGTCCTGATCGCCCATGCGAGCTGGACGCCGATCGGAACCTCGGCATCGCGATCGACGGCGATCTCCTCCAGGGGGATCGTGGAGAGGTTGGAGGGCGATTCGCTGCGGTTCTCCGCATCTGGTGCCGGCGGCCTCATGAGAGCCAGCTTAGTGGGGCGAGGAGCAAGAGGCACAGTGTGCTAATGCGCTAGCACAATATTCTGTAGAGTGATGGTTGCGATGGCCGGATTGCTCGATGAGATAGGGGACATGATCCTGCTGACCGGCAGGACGATCTCCGCCGCCGTGCGGCCTCCCTACATCTATGGTGGCGAGTTCGTTGCCCAGTTCGTCTTTGCGTTGCGGCTGGTCTGGTTCCCGCTGATGATCACGATCGTGGCGATCTGCTACGCCGTACCTGGCCTGCAGGCCGCCAACTTCCTCACGCTGTTTGGCGCTCTGGACCGGATCGGCAGCATCTTCGTGCTGGCGGCCATCAGGGAAATCGGCCCCAACGTGACCTCGGTGGTCGTGGCGGGAATCGCGGGCACGGCGATCACGGCGGATCTCGGCGCCCGCAAGGTGAGGGAGGAGCTCGACGCGTTGCAGGTGCTTGGCGTGGACCCGGTAAAGAACCTCGTGGTGCCGCGCTTCCTAGCGCTGATGCTGGTGACGGGACTCTTCGACGTCTACGCAATCCTGTTCGGCATCTTCGGTGGAGTGCTGGCGGAGCTTGCGGAGGGGCAGCCGGTCGGCCCGTTCTGGGTCACGTTGTTCGCGAACGCCTCCACCACGGACCTGTGGGGATCGGTGCTCAAGTGCACGATCTTCGGCGCAATCATCTCGATCGTCTGCTGCTACAAGGGCATGACCGCCTCCGGCGGTGCCGAGGGAGTCGGCAAGGCGGTAAACCAGGCGATTGTGATCTCGTTGCTCGGGACGGGCGTCTTCAACTATGCCTTCACCCAGACGTTGCTGGCCACGCACCCGAACCTGCTCGTGATCAAGTAGGCCCGACGGAGCCAGTAGATTGGCCGGCGATGCCGGCAGCCCGTCGCCCATGGTGGCTTTCGCCCGAGCGCGACGTGCGCTCGCTCTACTACAAGCACTTCGGAGACTGTCGCAAGGAGCGCCAGCTCTTTGCGACAAGCTCCTTCTTCACCACCTTTGCGGCGGTGCGCGGCATCACGCACGCGATCAGAGCCGAACGGGGCCCGTTCAAGAACATCACGCCAGGGGGCCGGCACATCCACCACATGACCTTCGGCATATCCGGCCTGCTCACGGTCGGCTACCTGTGGATGCTCGAGCTGGGAATAAACGAGGAACGGTGGGGCTCGCGCGCGACGGCGGCGGTATTCGGCGGCGGCGCCGCGCTCACGCTCGACGAGTTCGCGCTGTGGTTGAACCTCGAAGACGTCTACTGGACCAAAGAGGGCCGCGAGAGCATCGATGCGGTCGTGCTGTTTGGGTCGCTGCTCGCCCTGAGCGTGTTGGGCAAGGGCTTCCTGCGCGATCTGGTCGATCTCGGCGGCCGGGGAGAGCACGAGGCCGGGCCACGCCTCGCCGCGGGCTCACAGCCACATGCCTGAACGCCCGGCGGCGATTCGCGCGGTCGTGCACGGAGCGGTGCAGGGCGTCGGCTTTCGCGATGCGACGGTGGGCGAGGCTCGCGAGCTTGGCGTGATGGGCTGGGTGCGAAACGCCGAGGACGGCACCCTGCAGGTCCACGCCGAGGGAACCGAGGCGGCGCTCGAGCGGCTGACGGCGTTCCTGCGCGCCGGCCCGCGACTTGCGCGGGTCAGCGATGTCGACCTCGAACGGGTGAAGCCGGAGGGCCACGAGCAGTTTGCCATCCGCGGAGTGCCTGCCGGCGTCTTCGTCGTCCAGGAGCACATGGCAAGCAGCCACCACTTCGACCTGCGCCTGGAGCTCGCCGGCGCGATGCGCTCGTGGGCGCTGCCGCGGGGCCCATCGCTGGACCCCGCGCAAAAGCGGCTGGCGGTGGAGGTGCCAGATCACGGCCTCGACCACAATGATTTCGAGGGCAGGCAGGGGGAGGGAGGCACGATCGTCTGGGATCGCGGGACATACGAGCAGGGCGGGCGGGTGCGCTGGCCCGAGGCTCTGCGGCGCGGGCACGCCGTCTTCGTGCTGCACGGGCAAAAGCTCGCGGGCGGCTTTGCCCTGCAGCGCACGGCGCAGAGCGAGAAGCCGCAGTGGCTGCTTCTCAAGCGCCGCGACGAGAGCTGCCGCCCGGGTTCGGACATCGTCGCCGAGCAGCCGAAGTCGGTGCTCAGCGGACGTACGTTGGATGAGGTGATTGGAGCGTGAGAAGGACCACGGCGATGATCCTCGGGCTCGCAGCGCTGCTGATCGGCGCGCCCTCTGGCGCGATGGCGCACACGGCTCTACACCCTTCCTTTGGGGCTTTCGCCGGATACGCATGGTTTGGGAGCGTGAAATCGCTGCAGGGCTCCTGGACGGTGCCCCATGTTCGGCCCGGCTCGGCGCTCGGAGCGGCTGCCACGTGGATCGGCGCGCAGGCTCCGGGAATTCCCCACTCCAAGGCGTTCATCCAGGTGGGCACGGTCGAGCACGGGTTTTGGCCTGCGCACGACAAGCAACCGCTCAGCTTCGACTACGCATTCTGGAGCGACATAGGTCACCACTTCAGGGCGGAGCCGCTCTTCATCGTCAAGCCGGGTGACCGTCTGGCGGCGAGCCTCGTGCTGCAGAGCGGCCGATGGCGGGTTTCGATCGTGGATCTGACCTCCGGCAGGCGGTCCCGGTTCAACACCGCAGAAGAAGCCGCCTTCTCCTTCAACATGGCCGAGTGGCTGCAGGAGGATCCGACGAGCAGCAGAACTCATCGACCCCTCACCTATCCGGTGCTGAGCGACGTTCATTTCCGTCGCCTGCGCCTCGACTCCAGAGTGCCCCGTTACAGCACGCTCTACTCCCAATGGATGTCGCTGCGGGTGGGAAGCCTCGAGCCAAGTCCCCTGCGCGACGACGCATTCTTCGTGCGCAGGGCCAGGCCGATCAGCGCTGAGGGTGCTCGGTATCTCTCGATCGCGGCGCGCGTTGATGCGGTGCAGCAGAGATTCGTCTTGGCGATGAGCGGCTGGCAGCCCTCGACGCCCTCCGCGCAGATCGCCGCCGAGCGATCGAGCTTTGCGGCGGCGCTAAGCAGGTTCATCCACGTGCTCACGACAGGGCGCTGGCCGGAGTCGGCTGTCTCTGTGCTCCGCGCGATGACGCACGGCGCCCGTGCGCTGCTCGCTCAGACGAGGCTCACACCGCCGGACTCCTCGGCCGGGCGCAGGACGTGGCTTGTGAGATGGCGGCACGAGGCGAGCGCGCTCAGCGCAATCGCCCACATGCTGCGCCGGCGGCTCGGAGTTCCCGAGCTCACGCCGCCCTAGTGCGCTGAGAGCTGCCTGCGCATATTGGTCGCGTCGTAATAGAGCGACTCAACGAGGTCCTGCCGTCCTGCCCGCGCGTCTGGACGGTCGCGCCGGTCAACTTGATCGGTTTCCCGCTTGCGGGATAGGTGTAGTAAGGGCCGCTGTGGAGCCCTTCCATCTCCCAGGTGGCGAGGATCTGCTGGCCCACGATCGAACGTGAGAGCACCGTGAGAGAGGCGTTGCTGATGGCCGCCATCTCAGCGGTCTTGTGCACGGCGATTGCCGCGGTGCCGACGAGCGGGCCGCCGAAGAGGGGATCGTTGACGACTGCGTTTGGGCTGTAGTCGCTCATCATCTTGGCCACTGCGGCCGAGCGCGCCTTGGGGGTGGGCGCGCTTGTGCCCGCGACCTGGTCGTTCAGGTGCTGTTCGTGGGCCTTGGCGAGGTCGAGGTTCGCGGTGGCCGCGGACTGGTGGTGGGAGCTGGCGGTGGTGATCGAGGGCTGCCGCACCCTCGCCGAGCTCTGCTCGGCGACATTCACGAGCAGCGCGGCGGCCGCCGCCGATGCGCCCGCGGCGGTCAGCGCGGTCAGCACGCGCCGGTGGGAGATCTGCCTGGCCTGGTAGCTGCTGATCAGGCTCTCGATGGTGGTGGTGTCTGTGCCTGCGGCGGCTGTATCGCTGCTCATTCCTGTCTCCTGACCTCGAAGCTCGATCGGTGAGATGGGTGACGCCGGCGCTACCGGCGTGGGTCCGCGCGGCAAGCTAGTGCGGGCGCGGCCCGCGGTCAAATTCTTGCGGGGCGGCGGGGAGGAGGTAGGGTCTGCCGCGAGAGCGATGGCGATCTCCGAGACAGAGAGCAAGGCCGGCGCATCCGAGTGGGAGGTGCTGGTCGGTGAGCTCGACTTCCCCACGGGTCTGACCTTCGACGGGGACGGCGCGCTCTACCTGAGCGAGTCGGGGCTGCCATTCGGCGGCGCGCGCCCCGGTGGAAGGATCTGGCGCCTCAGGGATGGGCGCCGCGAGCTGTTGCTGGAGGGTCTGCGGCCGCCCGTCAATGGCCTCACCTTCCACGAGGGGGCTCTCTACATCACAGAGTCCGGCCACCCCAGTCGGATCCTGCGGCTCGACCTCGCCACCTCAGAGCAGCGCACCGTGGTCGAGGGCCTGCCTGGGCCGGGCAACTATCAGACCAACATGGTTGCCTTCGGCCCGGAGGGAAAGCTCTATTTCAGCCAGGGCGCGATGACGAACACAGGCGTGATCGGCCTCGACGCCTATGACCTCGGATGGCTCAAGCTGCTGCCGCACGAACGCGACATCCCGGGCCTCGAGATCGTGGTGCGGCACACCGAGTTCGTGACCGAGGACTCGCGAGAGGGAGGCACCGGCCGCTCGGTCACCGGCCCGTTCGCCGACTTCGGGACGGTTCACCCGGAGGGCACCCGCATTCCTGCCGCACTGCCCTGCACCTCGGCGGTGATGCGTTGCGATCCAGACGGGGGCAACCTGGAGCTCGTGGCCTGGGGCCTGCGCAACGCATTTGGCCTGCTGTTCCTCACAGACGGGCGGCTGATCGCCACCGATCAGGGAGCCGACGATCGTGGTAGCCGGCCGGTCGGAAACATTCCCGACCTCCTCTACGTGGTGAAGGAGGGGGCCTGGTATGGGTGGCCGGACTTCGTCGGCGGTGTTCCCATCTCCGATCCCCGCTTTGCGCCGCAGGGCGGATCGGCCCCGGAGTCCGTGCTCGCAAACCACGACGAGCTGCCCCCGGCGGAGCGCCCGCTGGCCGAATTCACCACGCATGTCGCCGCGACGAAGCTCGCGCAGGCGCCCGACGGGCGGATCGTGATCGCGATGTTCGGCGACGAGGTGCCGATGACCGCTCCCTCCGGCCCGAGGGCCGGGCGAGGCATCGCCGTCGTGGATCCGAACCAGGGATGGCAGGCGAGCTCGATCCCCACCCCGGGGCTCATGCGGCCGCTGGACGTGCGATTCGGCCCGGACGGGTGCCTCTACGCCCTGGACTTCGGCCACTTCGAACCGGGCCGCGGTTCGATGAAGGCGACCGCGGGCAGCGGCTCGATCCGCCGCACCGCCTGGCCGCCGCCCGTGAACCCTCAGTAGGACCCGAGCGGCGAGGGCGGGATCCGCGTGGCGCCTTTGACCTCTGGCGCGATCAGGCCGATCTGATCGATGTAGCACCAGCTCCACTGCTCGCCGGGCTCCAGCGAGCGGATCAGCGGATGTCCGGTGGCCTCGGCGTGGGCGGTCGCGTGCTTGTTCGGCGAATCGTCACAGCAGCCGACGAAGCCGCACTCCAGGCAGATCCGCAGGTGAAGCCACGGATCGCCGGTTTCAAGGCACGCCACGCAGCCCTCCACCGACTCCGGAAGCTCGGTCACCGTGATCTGGTCCCGGTGGCTGCAGGTCGCGGCCATCATCCAAGTCTAGGGCCTGCCAGGGCGCGCGTGGTGCCGCGGATCTCGGTGCCTGCGCGTTCAGGTTCCTTTCACATTGGTGCGCGAGGATTGCACCGTGCGACTGCTCGTCGTCGATGACGAGCCCGCGATCCGGCAGGCGCTTGATCTGGTGCTGAGCCTCAACGGGTTCGAGGTGGACATGGCCGTGGATGGCCGGGATGCGATGCGCGTGCTTGCCTGCGAGCGTCCCGACGCCGTGATCCTCGACGTCCTGATGCCCGAGATCGATGGCCTGGAGGTCTGCCGGCGGATCCGCGCGGCCGGCGACCGCACGCCCGTGCTGATGCTCACAGCGCGGGCGGAGGTGAGCGAGCGAGTCGCGGGCCTGGAGGCCGGCGCTGACGACTACCTGGTCAAGCCCTTTGCCCACGAGGAGCTGATCGCACGCCTGCGGGCGCTGCTTCGCCGCACGGGGTGGGACGAGCCGCCGGACGTGCTGCGCTTCGAGGACCTGGAGCTGGACCCGGCCGCGCACGAGGTCCGGCGCGGTGGCCGGCTGCTCGAGCTGACGCGCACCGAGTTCCTGCTGCTGGAGCTGCTGATGCGTCACCCTCGCCAGGTGCTGACGCGCGCGACGATCTTCGATCGCGTCTGGGGCTATGACTTTGGTCCCGCCTCCAACTCGCTCGAGGTCTACGTCGGATACCTGCGCCGCAAGACCGAGGCGCAGGGAGAGCCGCGCCTGCTGCACACCGTCAGGGGCGTCGGCTACGTGCTGCGCTGCCCGGGCCGATGAGCTTTCGACGGCGCACGGTGCTGCTGGCCTCCGCGGCGGTCGCGCTGGCAATCGTCCTTGCTTCGGTTGTCGTCTACATCGTGACCGCCGGCGAGCTGCGCGGGCAGGTGGACAGCACCCTGCGCCAGCGCCTTGCGCCAGGGACCGCGCAGTCGGTGCAGATCAGACAGGTGAACCTGAGCGCGAAGGACCGCAAGAGCCTCGAACAGTCCGTCCAGGTGATCGCGCGCGCACCGAAGCAGACGGTCTTCGCCGGCGGGCGCGGCGGCTCCACCGCGCATGCGGCCGGAAGCGGAGAAGGCAATCAGATCGTGGAACGAGGCTCATTCGCAGAAGGCGGAGTTGCCGTTCCCGCGGAAGGCGCCGCGGTGGGCGCGAGGAGGTCTGCGCCGCCTGCTCGCAATATGTTCATCGGCCCGAGAAGGCTGGATTCGCGCGCAATCCACGCCCCGAAGATTGACGGCGCCTTCGGACTGAGCGGGATCATCCGCCGCGGGCCGCACGGGTCGGTCACCGCGCTCAGCATCTTGTTGCCGAGCGCAGGGTTCGCGGGCACGAGCGGATACGCCCAGATGCTGCTTCCGGACGGCGAAATCGTCACCTCCGGAGGCGCACGCGCGAAGCTCCCGATCACCTCGCGGACCAAGGCCGTCGCCAGCGGCCGCCAGCATGCGTACTTCAGCGACGCGACGGTGTCCGGAACGCCCCTGCGAGTGCTGACCGAGAAGGCGCCGGGCGGCGGGGTCTGGCAGGTGGCACTGCCGCTCGCCGACGTCAACGCCTCGCTCGACCATCTGCTACTCGTGCTTGGCGCCATTGACAAGCTCGGCGCGCAGAATCGCTTGCCGCCGCGCTCGGGCTGCTGGTCTCCCGTGCCGCGCTTGCGCCCGTGCGACGGCTGACCGGCGCCACCGAACGGATCGCGAGAACCCAGGTTGTACGGCGCACCGCATCCCGGCCGGAGGCGGCGATGAGCTTGGAAAGCTCGCCGCCAGCTTCAACACGATGCTCGCGGCGCTCGAGCGCTCACGGCTTGCCCAGCGCCAACTGGTCTCTGACGCCTCCCATGAGCTGCGCCCCCCGCTGACGAGCGTGCAGCGAACCTCGACGCCCTTCGCTCAGCGACGCCCTTCGCCCCCGCCGAGCGCGCGCGCGTGGCCTCGGCGCAGGCGCAGCTGCGCGAGCTCACGGTGCTCGTCGACGATCGGCGAGCTCTCCAGACCGAGGTCGAGCCGGTGGAGGTCGAGACGTGCGCCTCGATCTCGCCGCGGCCGCCGCTTCTGCAACCCTCCCGCCTGCAGCGCGCGCCTCATGCTGCGGCTCGACGCTGAGCCGTGCCTGTGCGCGCCGCGCCGGCGCGCCTGGATCGCGCGATCGCGGACCTGCTGGACAACGCGATCAGTCGAGCCCGCCGGCCTGGCGCGTCGAGGTGCGCGTCGCCGGCGGCCGGCTCGAGGTTAGCGACCATGGTCCGGGATCGACCCGGGGCCCGCCGCACGTCTTCGACCGCTTCTACCGCGCCCGTGCCGCGCGCGGGCGCACCCGGTCGGCCTCGTCTTGGATCGTGCGTCAGTTCGCGGAGACGCAGGCGGCACCGTGCGCGCCGAGAATAACTCGGGCGGCGGTTCGCGCCTGATCCTCGCACTGCGATCGCTTGCGATCGCAGCAGCGAGCTGCGCGAGCAGGCGGCACTTCAGCAACCTCCTCTCTGTTCCTCCTTCAGGCTCCTCTCACCTTCGCCCGGCTTGATGTCTGCATGACCCCAGTCAAGCGCGTGACCGGGGGCGTCGCCATTCATCTCTTCCCCATTCTCGTTCCTTGTTCCGGCCGCGATTGGCTGCTGCCTCGCGCGGCGGCCTGCGGCGGATCGGGCTCAAACGACCCTAGTGGTGAAGCCTCGGGTCGGCAGGCTGCCGAACAGAAGGCGGTGAAGTTCGCCAAATGCCTGCGCGAACATGGAGTGGGCTGAAACCGGCACGGGCCCAACGGGTGCGCGGGTTCAGCCTGAAGATCACCGGTGGGGACCGCACACAGGCGGGCCCGCGGCCGAAGGCCCCAAGGGCCCGCCTTCTACCGAGGGCGCCAAGGGCGCCGGACCGCCGCCGCAGATCCTACGGGCGATGGGCGCCTGTCAGAAGTACCGGCCGCTGCCCAAGCAGGAGGACCTCTCGCCGGCTGAAAAGGCGCAGCAGGCACAGAAGACGCTCGAATTCGCTCGGTGCATGCGCAGCCACGGCGTCAACGTTCCAGACCCAGGCCCAAGCGGGGCGCTGGAAATGAGCAACATCAACCCGCAGAGCGCCAGCTTCGAAAACGCGCAGAGGGCATGCCAGCACCTGATGGGGCAAGGCGCCGCTTGCGATCAGGTCGTCCAGGGGCGGGCCTGGCGGCGCACGCGGCGGCTTTGAAAGCTCAGGCGTCCAATCTGCGGCCCCGGCGGGTGGCGGTGAAAAATGATCCAGATGCTCCGCTCTCCTCGCACCTGCAGGAGAGCGCGACCGAGACGCAGAGCACCCTTTCCATGCCTCTAGGCGATGGACGTCCAAGCAGCGAGGGCGAGCTTCCCGAGCACTCACGACACCGGCGACGCGCTGGATTCGGCGGCCGGCGCGATTCTGGTGGTGGGCGTCGTGATCGCCCTTG
>CAVWTE010000006.1:0-154518 GCA_963757925.1 uncultured Actinomycetota bacterium | reverse complement strand
GCTGACAGCCCAGCCCTCACCGGACATACGCTCACCCTCGACGCGCTCGTTGCCCGTGCGAACACGGGGATAGTCGAGATCGGCCGGGACACAGTGATCGTCTTGGACGAGGCGGGGATGGTCGATCACGCTCGCCTCGACACCCTCACCGAGCTTGTCGAGCGCTCAGGAGCGAAGCTGATCACGGTCGGTGACGGCAAGCAGCTCCCCTCGATCGGCCCCGGGGGGATGTTCGACAGGCTCACCCGCCACGCACCAACCGCCGAACTCGCGGACATCCACCGCACCAGCGACGCCGGCGAGCAGAAAGCCTGGAGAGCCCTACGCGCAGGCGAACCCGAGCGCGCGATGGCGCACTACCACTCCCTTGGACGGCTGCACCTCGCGGACACCCGCGACCAAGCAGCCGAGAACGCCGTCCAAGCATGGGGGCAGCTCACCAGCGAACACGACGACATCCGTTCGGTAGCGCTGATCGCGGACTCTTCAAACCAGGAGATCGACCGCCTCAACGCCCGCGCACAACATCTACGAACCCAACGCGGCGAACTCGGCAACCACGAGATCGCCCTCCCCATGGTCCACTACGGCCTCCGCGACGGCGACCTCATCGCGTTCAACGCCCAGCACCGGCCACATGGACAGCCCCGAATCGAGAACGGCACACGCGGCCAAGTGAGCCACGTCCACGAACACGGCGTGACGATCACGCTCGACGGATCAGGGCGACGAGTTCAGCTCGCCAGCGAACACCTCGACTCACTACGGCTGGCCTACGCCCAACACGTCTACCGCCAGCAGGGCGCGACCGTCGAGCGCTCCATCGTCCTCACCGGCGGCTGGCAAACCAGCAAAGAGACCGCCTACGTCGAGGCCACACGCGCCCGACACGGCACCGACTGGTACATCGCCCGCGACCAACTCGGCAACGACGGACAAGACGCCGACCGCATCAAACGACTCGCCCAAAACATGAGCCACAGCCGCAGACAAACACCATCACTCGTCTACCGAGAGGCCGCCGATGTCGGCTGGCAACCCGGCCGAGACCCCCTTCGATTGCGACACATGCTGCGACCTGCCCGTTGGTTCGCACGACAGTCCGCCCGCGATGCGCCCGACAACAGCGTTGGACGCAAACGCTGACTAGTGCAGCGTTCCCGAAGCCGCGGTCGAAGAACAGAGCGAACTCGGCGCTTGGTCGAGCGGTCTGCAACTCGCGATGTCTGACCTCGGTGTTCTCCCGATCCGGGCGACCTCGCCGCGACAACCAAAGACACTCAGGAGTTGCAGCCTGTCCTGCGAGGTGTCGTACTGCGCGCGTCCTGCCCTGTG
Organism: uncultured Actinomycetota bacterium; assembly: GCA_963757925.1. GTDB lineage: Bacteria > Actinomycetota > Thermoleophilia > Solirubrobacterales > Solirubrobacteraceae > Palsa-744. The sequence continues at coordinate 153,183 of CAVWTE010000006.1, read as the reverse complement.
CGTAGGCTCCCCGTATGTCGAACTCGGGCGATGTGTGGGACGGAGCGACGTGGGAGGACTACTGCAACGAGCTGCTGGCACTCCACCACCCAGACGCCTACCAGGTGATCCCAGCCGCCGATCGCGGCGACTGCGGCCTGGAGGGTCATTGCACCGACGGCAGTGGCTGCGCCTATCAGTGCTATGCGGCAGACGACGACATCGACATCCCCGAGCGGCGCAAGCGCCAAGTCAGGAAGATCACAGCGACGGTGGGGACACTGATGGAACAGCGCGATCGCCTGAGCCGCGTGATCGGCGTGCACAAGATCCGGCAGCTGGTCTTCCTATTCCCCCGTCACGACAGCGCGAGCGTCAACGAGCATCTGCGGCAACAGGAGAGCCGCCTCCGCGCAGCTGGCATCGAGTGCATAGATGTCGACGTGACGATTGCGGTGTGGACAGTCCCGCCCTACCTGGCCGCAGAGCAGGCGGCGCTCGAGCTCGCGGGCGGCCTGCAAACACCGCTCCCCCGGACCACCGTTGACGCCGATCAGATCGAGAGGTTTCGCGAGCAGGCCGCGGACGAGCTCGTCAAGGGCCGGGCGAAGCTCGCGCGACGCTTCGGCGAGGACAGGGCAAACGGGTTGATGGAGATCGAGATCGAGGACCGGCTACGGGGCGACGAGCTCGAGCGCCAGCTTGAGAATCGTCCCGTGAGCTTCGAGCGCTATGAGCGGCTGAAGCTCCGCGAACGCCGTGACATCACACGGATGAGCGCCGAAGGCGCGACCGCCGAGATGAGCTTGCAGCAGATGGTCGATCGTCTACGTGAGCAGATGCAGAGTCAGGTGCCAGGGATAGACCAGGGCGATGCGAGCACGCTCGCTGCCGGCGCGGTCGCCGACTGGCTGATCGAATGCCCGCTCGATTTTCCCGACGCGCCATCGTGAACGAGACGCTACGTGAACAGCTGTACGGGGCGACGGTGCGTATGCGCAGCAGGCCAGAGCCGATTGCGACGCTGCTGATGCCCTCTTGGCGGGTACCACTCGTGCCGCTGATGATCGCCGCCTGCCGCAGCAGGCGCGCGCAGCGTGAGCAGCTCGTTGTACTCAACTGGGCGCTGCGTGATCCGCTCGTCTACGAGGCGTTGCGGGCTACCCTCGCGCGGGAAACGGTCGCGGTCCCGCCATCGGTGCGCTACGAGCCGGCGCTGATCCGGGCAACAAACATCGCGCACGGGCTCGGGCTACTTGGACGTGAGGGTGATTGGCTCACGAGCACGCCGGCCGCCGATGAACTCGTGGAGAAGCTCGCCGACCTTGACGTGTACGCCTCCGAGCGCGAGCTGCTTGACGGGCTGCCACGGGCGTTGCCGCTCAACACAGCACGGTCAATACTGCAAGGGACGGTGTCGTGAGTCTCCGGGTGAGGCGCCTACTCATTGAAGCCATCACCGCAGACGGCCGCTATGGCCTCGATCTCAAGCTGCCAGACGGGCTAACTGTCGTACGAGCGGACAACTCGATGGGCAAGAGTACCATCGTCAACACGATCCTGTATCTGTTGGGCGGTGAGGGGATGCTTAGCCCCGGATGGGAGCTGCCCTTGAAGTACTGCCTATATGACCATCTGCTCGACGACCAAGGACGGAAGCATCTGGTGCTCGAGTCCTCGGTCACAGCGGAGTTCGAGAACGGGAAGGGACAGCGCTTGAGTGCGCAGGCACGTAAAGAGCGAGCGCTACAGCCGAGACCTAGTACAAGTCTGGGACGGCTGGATGCTCAGCGACTCACCAGCCGCCACTCGCCGTGGCGATGCCTTCCTTCGCACGGCGGCTCCGCGCAGCGCGCCGCCGGCTACCACACGCAGCTTGCCGAGTTCATTGGCTGGGAACTGCCTAGCGTCACGCGTCTGGACGGCACGCGCAGCCCGCTCTACATGCGGCTGCTGTTCCCCTTCTGCTGGTCGAGCAGCAGCACGGCTGGGCCGGAGTGCGCGCGAACGTGCCACGATTTCTTCAGGTCCGTGACGCGGGTCGGCGGGCCGTCGAGTTTCTGCTTGCGCTGGACGCGAACGCACGGGCGCAGCGACGCGAGGATCTGCGCGCCAAAGAGGCGCGAATCAAGCAGCAGTGGTCGGCGCGGATGGCGGAGTTCCATGGAACGCTCGCCGGCGAGCCGGTCAGAGTGCGCGACATCCCCGAGCAGCCGGTGCCCGCATGGCCCCCTATCCCGCCGCCGGCAATCGAGGCGCTCGAGGGCGACGGGTGGCGGAATCTCGACACGGCCACAATCACATTGCGTGCGCGCCTGAGGGAGCTGACGGATCGCGAGATACCGACGGTCAAGGCGGCAGCCGCCGCGGTCGAACAGCGACTCGCAGAGCTGGAGAGCGAGCACCGCCGGCTCGCAGCCGCGCAATCCGGCCTCGTGCGGGAACTCGACGCCGACGAGGCTGACATGCGACGGATCGAGGAGCGCCTGGAGTCTCTACGGATCGACCGGCAGCGACATCTCGATGCAGAGCGGGTCGTGAAGCTTGGCGGCACCCCGGCCAGCGAGCTAAGCGATGGGCACTGCCCCACGTGCGACCAAGACTGGCCGGTCGATCTGCTCGGCGGACGTCGCGAGGACGGGGAGCCCGTGATGGCGATCGCCGAGCACTTGCTGCTGATCGAACAGGAGCAGCGTAGCCTCCAGGCACTACTCAAGGGCACGAATGCAACGCTTCTGGAGCGCGGTGCGAGGGACCGTGCCGTGCGTCAGCGTCTCGCAGAGCTGCGGGCGGATATCCGCGCTCATCGCGAAACGCTGCTCGGCGACGCGAAGCACCCGTCGGTCGCGGCGATCCGTGAACAGCTTCTCCTAGAGGACAGGCTTGCGCGCCTGGAGGCTGTGCGTCTGGATCTCGTGGGCATCGAAGAAGACTTCGCGTCGCTGAGCGAGGAGTATCGCCGTGTACACGCCGCGCTGGCGGAGATGAGTGCCAGCGATCTCAGCGAGTGTGATCTCGAACGTCTCGCGGAGTTCCGGGACGTCTTCCTTGACCAGCTCGCGGGCTATGGGTTCCGAAGCCTCGACGGAGTCGGATTGAGTGAGGAGACCTATCTACCCGAACGAAAAGGGTTCGACCTGACGCACGAGGTGTCCGCGAGTGACACGATCCGCCTCATCTGGGCATACCTGTTGGGATTGATGCAAACAAGTGAGGCCGACGGAGTCAACCATCCGGGGCTGCTGGTACTAGACGAGCCGGGCCAACACGACATCGAGGATGAGAGCCTCGCTGCGTTCCTCGCGCGCGCGGCCCGCAGCATAGAGACCGGCGGGCAGGTGATCGTGACGATCACGCGGTCGGTTTCGCGGATTACGAGCGACGGCCTAGAGGGCGCGAACGTGATCGATTTCGGTGATCGCGAGCACGTACTTCAACCCTTGGCTTGAGCGGTTCCTGGGCAGTGCACTGTCCGCCTGAGCTGCGGATCAAAACTCATCTGACCCAGGTTTTTCGGAGTCGCCTTTCTGCGCTCAGCCGCCACTATTGCCGCTTTGTCGACTGAGCGAGCGCAGTACGTCTCTGCGCGCTGGCTGCCCCTTCGGACGACAGACCGACGTGCGAGCGAGCAGATCATCAGCAGCGCTACGAATCGACAAGCCACCTCGGAAACACTGCACTAGTGGACCAGTGGCGCCGCGTCGCTACTACCGCGAGCGACTCACGGCGGCTCACCTCAGATCCGAACCAGCTCGACGTGTCCTCGCCAGCGCTCGGCGAAAGACTGAAGGCGATCCGCCAAGGCGTTCAGGCGCTCGTCGCTCGCCGTGACCAGAAACAGACGGCACGACCCCCTGCGCGCGATGATCGTGCCGACCGGTGCCTGTCCGACGGCGCGAACGATCCGGCCGAGCTGGGCTTTCGCCTGCTCCTCGGCCTTCGCCGACCTGTTGGCGTGGTGGTAGACGACAAGGGTCTGCCCACGCGCCGCGTAGTCGGCAAGCTCTCCCGTGAGCACATGCTTGATCGTCGGTCTACCGGATGCCGTGGCCAGCCCGTTATCGGGATCGACAAACACGGCGTCGGCACTCACGAGCGCAGCCAGAGCACGCTCATGCCACGCCTGCCGATCCACAGAGCGATCTAGAACCTCGACGAAGGTCAACGCGCCGACAGGCAGCGCACCGGAATCCTCAAGCACCTGCACGCTGCGCGAGCCCGCGACCACCCCGGTGAGACATCGCATGAGATCGGGGTCGCACGCCTTCAGGCTTGCGTGCTGGCGGTTGCCAGGCTCGACGTAGGCGACATGCTTACCGTCGGCGTTGTGAGCCTCATTGGGCGTGAGATACCAGTTGACGCCGAACGACAGATCGTCAGCCGCCAAGTGGCGATAAGCCCCAGCTTGATGAAGTCGCCCACATCGCCGGCATAACGGTTCTGCGTCTAGCCGAGCCCCGGCCCGCCCGGAGCCGCCAGAACGTCGATTAGTCCCTTCGCGATCTCTTGCATCTGCTCTCTGGAGAGATAGCGGTATTTTGCCGCGAAGATAACCGCCTGCGGAAGAGCAACGATGGGTATCTCGCCGCCCCGAGCTCGCTTGCCGTTCTTATCGGGCCAGGCGTACTTGAGGGCTTTATCGGCCCCGTCGTGCCAGGACGACTTTCCCAGCACCAACGTGTCCGTCGGCCAATGCTCAACATCCTCTTCAAACTCAGGGACCATCACGCCCTCCTGTCTGTCCGGTGCCAACGTTGACGGCTTACAAGCATCCCATCGACGCACTGCTTTGCAACTCCTCCTGATGGGTGCGCAGATCCGACAAGCTCTGGCAGCGCGAGACCCGGCCTCCTGCCGTGGAAGAATGGCGCCGGGATGTCCACTGACGTAGCCGCCGCACTGATCGGGGCCACGGCGGCCCTAGCGGTCGTCGTATTCAACGGGGTTGCGCAGCGGTGGCTTGAAGCCCACCGACAGCGAGACGAGCTAGTTGCCGCCGCGATCACCGATGTCTTTGTTGCCCTGGCCCAAAGCGCACACGGGAATCGCCAGCAAGGATCAGAACTCTTCTCCCAAGCGAAGGCGCGACTCGCCGCGTATGGTTCACCTGAGGTCATTGACGCGCTCCTGGTCTTCCAGCAAGCCGGTGACAACACCTTGTCGCCCGAGGGCCGCGCGGCGTTCGGTGACCTTGTACGGTGCGCACGGGCGGTCTTGGGAGACCAGGACTCGGTACCAGCCGACGACGTGCTCAGGCTGCTCTTCGGTCCAGACGACGAGCACGAGCACCTCGGCGGTGCAGCTCGCCAGCCACGCATGCGTTAGCACTCATCAAGCAAGAGCGCGCTCGACGCCGTAGAGGAAATAGAACGGCTGCAGCCTGATATCTCTCTCAGCGCTCCGATCGTCACGGAGCGCTTGGAGGAACGGTGCGCCAGCCGAAAGAGCGCCCCCAGCTATGGCAGCCGGCGCATCGTGGGCTGCGAGTCCGGCGGCGACCACCCCGAGGCCCGGCAAACTTGTGTGCGCAAGCCCCGCCAGCCCCGCAGCTTTCGTAAGGAGCGAGCGGTTTTCACGAACGGACGCGTCGATGTGCGCGATTGCCGGGGCAACAGAACCGACCCACGCGTCTTGAATCTCATCGGCGAACGCCGCCTCCCACGCCTCACTGACGAAAGCATTTGAGACCTGCACCAACGCACCTCTGAACTGAATGAGAGGCGCTGCGAGCTCCTCGCGAATGTCGAGTACCTCATCCACCGTCGCACCCGGAAATGTCGGTAGCCGTGCCATGAATGCAGCGGCACTCATGGCCTGGGCGCTACGACCAGCCGGACCCGGCGCCGGCTTGAAGAGCCCCTCGCGTATGGCCGCCTCGGTGAGCGACGCCACCTGCTTGTCGAAGATTAGGTACGCCTCGCCGGACGAGAGATGAGCACTTAGCTTGGCTACGAACGTGGCGACGAGCCGGCCCAGCTGAGAGTCGTCGCTATTGATGCCCTTCGCGGCTGAGCTAGCTTTGATGATGCAGTCCGCGAGCAGGTCTACGGCATCGTCTGGGTTCGCGCTCTCGATCTTGAGGTATCCCTTTGCCCTCGCCCGCGCGAGCTGGTCAATGCCCGATTCCCGTTCGATGCCACCGACGGCGTCCGCCAAGATCTGTTTTACGGGCGCCAGTTGGCGGGTCAGGCCAACCCGCAGCAGACGATCAGATGGAGACGCACTCCGAGCGCTGCGTCGCAGGAAGTCTTCGAGCTGATCAAGTCCAGCCTCAGAGGCCGCCAACTCCGCTCCGTTCGACAGGTACGGGGCGACCCGTCGCACCAAGTCAATCTGTTGCAGCGGAGAGAATCGCTCAAGCGCCGCAACGTCGAGGAGCATCGTCGTAATCGGGCTGAGGAGCGTGACTCGATCCCCGTAGAGCAGTGCCGCCTTGACCAGCTCGATTTCCGGCGCAACCGTCATCGCAGAGCCCGGCTGGGCGGCAACGACCAGCTGCAATGAGCTGGCAGCTTGTTTGCGGCGTCTCGCAGGCTTCGGCCCGGCCGGGCCTCTGCTCTTCCGCTTCCTTCCGCGACTCACCGGTCCGAAGATAGAGCGCAAACCGGACCATTTGGAACCAGGCACCCCACGAAGACGCCATCTGGCTCCGGCCAGTCTCCGAGACATTCCCACGGCCCCAGAGATTGCTACCAAATTGCTACCACACTGGCCCTTTTGCGCCAGCTTATCCCTGCCCTAGAGCCAAATCCGACGATGGGCGATACTGGGCTCGAACCAGTGACCTCCGCCTTGTCGAGGCGGCGCTCTCCCAGCTGAGCTAATCGCCCTGGGATCGGCCTCAAGCCTATCAGCGCCCCAATGCTCCTTGGGTCCCCAGCACGCGGACCAAACCGTCCATGTGCCGCCGTCTCTCCCCTTCGCCGGCGCTCGCACGCCTCGCGGCCGGAGAAGCCGGGCGGATGGATCGCTGGCATCCGCCCGGCTTCTGTCTGGGTCCCGGTCAGGGCACGATCACTACCGTCCCTCCGGATCCGCTCTGGCCGCTCGTGCCGGCGCCTTCTGATGCGCCTCCGCCGCCTTCTTCGACTTCGGAGCCGCCGTAGGCACCGCGTTCGGTCGCGCCGCCTTCATAGGGGGAGCGTGCGCCGTACGTTTCTGTGCCGGATGCTTCCGGCAGGCTGGTCTGGGTGCTTTCGCCCGTGACGCCTTTGCCGGACTCAATCGTCTTGATCGCTTCCATCACGGTGTTCGAGGAGATCGCGAAGCCGACGCCCGTGCTGCCCGGCTGAGAGCCGGAGACGCTCGCCTGATCGCTCGCTATCTGGGAGTTGACGCCGATCACGTCGCCTTCGGAGTTGAGCAGCGGGCCGCCAGAGTTACCCGGGTTGAGAGCCGCATCGGTCTGGATCGCCCCGGTGATCTTCCCGCCGTCGGGCGCCTGGATTTCGCGTTCTAGGGCCGAGACGATGCCCTTGGTCAGGGTCTCGTCGAGGCCGTAGGGGTTGCCGAGCGCGTAGACGGTGTCGCCGATCTGGGTCGAGCTGGAGCTCACGAGCTTCAGCGGTTTGAGGCCAAGACCGGACGGGTCGACCTTGATCAGGGCCAGATCCTCGTTGGCTTCCTGACCTACCAACGTGGCCGAGCGCGTGATGTTCGTCTGCTTGCCGGGGCTGACGACAAGCTTTTGCGCACCGGCGACGACGTGGTTGTTGGTCAGGATCAGTCCTTCGTCGTTGAGCACGATGCCTGTACCGAGGTCTTCGCCGCTGGCCGTGACGGCCCTGATCTGGACCACCCCGGAGGAGGCGTGCTGGTAGATCTGGGTCGCGTCTAGCGTGCTGGAGGAGGTCGTGGAGACATCACGTGTGCCGCCGGTTGTGCCTGAGGACGGGCTCGCCGCCCGCTCAGAGGTCTTGGTGGCGGTTTTCGCGCCGCCGCTGCCAACGGCAAGGACGGTTGCGCCAGCGGCCACGCCCGAGCCGAGTAGCGCCGCGACGATCATGGATACCAGTGGAGCTTTCATGCGATCACCTCGCCGTTTGATGGGGACCTGAGGATCTTGGGCGAGGTCGCTGCAGCAGCGCTAACGACTCCCGAAAGATTCCCTAACCGAAGGCAAAAGCCCCGGTAGGTGCTGGTGAAGGCATCTCTAAGCGTCTGCCGCCGCCTCCATCTCCCGTAGGCCCGCCTCGACCGCTAGGCTTGGGGCCCAATCGGGCGACGTGGCGGAGTGGCTACGCAGCGGCCTGCAAAGCCGTCTACACCGGTTCGATTCCGGTCGTCGCCTCTGTGAGAAATGCCTGCAAATCAGGGGGTTCGGGACCTGCGCAGCCGTGCCCAGGATCGCTGACGTTGTCACGGCTCCCCAAAGGCTCCCCAACTCGATGAATTTCAAGGCACAAGAAGAGGGGCGAGCCCGAAGGCATCGCCCCTCTGCCCTACCCCTTCTGCGTCCTCTAGGCGGCGCGGCGAAGCGGGATCACCTGCGCAAGTTCGCCCGTCGCGGCCGCCTGCGCTCGACCGACGGGTGGCGTCGGCGGATCGTCCTCTTCCCAGAGCGAGGAGAGCTTCTCGGCGGCGTGGGGGTCGGGCGCATAGTGGACGTAGATTTCGGTCGTGCTGATGTGGCGGTGGCCCATCATGCGCTGCACCTCATGCAGCGCGAACTTGCGGATCGCCTGAGTGCCGAAGGTGTGGCGCAGGTCATGCAGGCAAATCCGAGGCAGACCGGCACGCTCGGCGGCTTTGATGAACCGCCGGTAGAGGTTGACCCCGCAGATCGGCTCTCCCAGCCGATCGAGTTCTTCGAAGACGAGCGCCTTCGGATCCTTACCTTTACTGAGCGGCAACAGGACTGCGCGCACCTGGCGAGACATCGCCACAGATCGCACGCGGCCCCCCTTGTTGCTCGCATGGCCGCCGTGAGTGGTGTAGCCATCCTCGAAGCGGACCAGATCCATCGCGAAGTCGAGGTTCTCCACCTTCAGGCCGCGGACTTCGCTGAGCCGCGGACCCGCCTGCGTCATCAGCGTGAAAATCGCGCGGTCCAGATCCGAATAGGCGTGCTCGCAGAGCTTGCGCACCTGCGAGGGCGTGTAGAAGCGCAGCTTCCCCTCGCTCTCAACCTTAGGCTGCATCCACTCCCACGCCAGCGCCGGGCTCAATGGTGCAGTGCCAAAGACGCCTCGCAGCACGCGCCGGTAGTGGTTGAGCGTGTGCGCGCTGCGTTCAGCGTCGGTCAGCTCGCCACGGAGGTCGAGCAGGTCGATTTCATCGAAGTCGTCGAGCTGCCGATCGGCCCAGGTGAATTCCTTGCGCCAAGGACGTGCCGCAAGCCGCTCTCCGATCCTGTGGTACTCGTGCAACGTGGATCCACGCAGCTTCTTCTCAAGCGCGCAGTTGCGCAGGAACACATTGAGGGCGCCGTCGAAGCAGCGCCGCAGATCGGGCGTGTCCGCAGCGTGTTCTGCCGCGAATGCGTTGGCCTTGGACAGCGCTTCCTCTTCGGTCAGGCGCCCATGCGGCGGGCGGCCCTTGCTCGTCCAGGCCGGGCCAAGCACCCGCGTGGAGTCCTTGCCGGAGCGCAGCCGGTAGCGCATCTCCCACACCGGCACTCGCCGCGCCTTGCCCTTATAGGTCTTGGACAGCGACACATGGACATATGTGTCGCCTCGCATAGCTTGCATCGGGATCTACCCTCCTGATGTAAGGCGGTCGAGCGGCGTTAGCGCGCTTCTCGACTACCGTTCAGAGCGTCCTCGGGATTCCCGTCCCGGGGGCGCTCGCCTATTTGATGCGTGGATGCTACGCGCTTGGGCTGACGGGCCTCTCATGGCTTTGTGGTCTGATGCTCGAGCCATGCCTCGATCTCCTTCCAGCGAAAGCGTCGGTAGCGGCCGACAGACACGCCATCTGCGTCCAGCACCACGGCATCACGCCACTGACAAAACCCGCAAGCGCGAGCACGCACGCCAGACAGACGAGCATCCTTATCGCGGGACGCCGCCCAACAGTGTGAACCCTCATGCGCTCACCAGCCCGGCATGAACGGCAAACAGCACGTCGAGTCGCGATGCACGCGTAGCTTGGTGTCGGTCACACGGCTACTGACCTCCACCGGCCCGCACCGGCCACTAACTTTCGATCCCTAACGCCCGCACCGCAACGCTTCCGGCGCCCGGTCCCGTTCAGCAGACAGAGGCAGCGTGCAAACTCGCTGGCCGCCGAGCGGCAGTTGCGGTCAGTACCCCAAATGGCCGCTAACCCCTGCGCGGCCGAGTTACGCAAGGAGGACACAGCGATGCCGTTTAGCCCGTGATCGAAGATGGATCACGCTCAGCTTCAAGGGGGATGAGCCGACCCATTGCTGTTCACGCAGTCCCCCGCTGGTTGTCGGCGCGTCGTGTCTTGCCCCATTTTGGACACCGCCGGACTACCGCTTCGGCCCCCTTACAGGGACTTCCCTTCACCCTCACGGGCTACGGCTCCGCGCGCCGGTCGGCGCCTTTTTTGGGCTGCGTCACTAGCACCACCAACCACCAACGGAGGAACAAGCAATGAACAACATCAACCGAGTCGTCATCACCGGGAACCTGACCGCCGACCCCGAGATGCGAGCCACACCAGGCGGAACGCCGGTCTGCAGCCTGCGAATCGCCTGCAACACACGCCGCAAGAACGCGGCGACCGGCGAGTGGGAGGACAAGCCCAACTACTTCAACATCACCGTCTGGGGCGCCCAAGGCGAGAACGTCGCCCGCTACCTGGAGAAGGGCCGCCCGGTCGCGATCGACGGGCGCCTCGAGTGGCGCGAGTGGGAAACCCAGGATGGCAGCAAGCGGCAGGCCGTGGACATCATCGCCGACTCAGTCCAATTCCTGGGCAGCACCAACGGCACAAGCGGCGGCGAGCAGCAGCACGAGCCGGTTGCAGCTTCCGCCGGCAGCGAGGAGGACATCCCGTTCTAGAGCTGAGGCGGCCCGCGCCCCCACCAGGGCGCGGGCAAGCCCAAGAAGGCGAGAGGACACCTTGATGAACAAGACGATCATTTCCGGCCAAGCTCGAAGCGTCGCGCCCGCGACGCGCTGGCGCGCGATGTGAGAATGACACTCACCCAAGTCGCGCGGCGAATCACAATGCTCTCGCCCAGCGCTAACGTGTACGTAGGCGCCATAGTGCGTGACCATGCCACCGGCGATAAAACAGCGATCGGCGACTCTAGCTTGCTTTACATCGAGATCCAACCACCCGCGAGCGCCTGACGGACTTCCTGCTAACCTTCGCCGGTGATCACCTCCGGCTCGCCGGGGCGCCTGCACATTTACTGGCACCTGCAGGAACGCGTGACCGTTGCCGAGATCAAGAACGCCAACTGGCGTCTCGTGCTCGCCCTTCAAGGGCGAGCACGGCTGCGCCGACATCATGCGGATACTCCGCCCGCCAGGCAACCTCAACCGCAAGCGCACGCCGCCGCTCCCGTCAGCCTCCAAAAACACAACCTCACCGCGCGATACGCCTCTCGGATGTGCTTGCCGCGCTTACCGACGCTCCGCGGCCGAGCCGGGAGCACGGGAGTTCTCGACAAGCCGCCGCGTCCACTGCAATACCGCTCGACCCCGCAGCTGCTCTCCATCCTCGCAGCCGACTACGCGTGGTCCTGACAAGCCGAGAGCCGAACAGGGCCGGCAAGATACTCTGCCCTTTCCACCAGCAGACGAACCCGAGCCTGCAGCTCTATCGGCAGATGAAGCGGGCCTCGGCTTGGGTCGGGGGTCTCGGTGCCGGCGAGCGTCATGAACCGCAGCGCTCGGAATTGCGCCTCGATCCCGTTGAGCCAGGGGGCGCAGCGACCGACCGCGCCACGGGTGGGAGCCGCGAACGTGACCGTGACTCCCACCAGCACTCTACCGTGGCGTTACTGTCTAGTAACCTTTATTCGCTCTCATAGGTGATTTCACCGTAGGGCCCGACGTTCACCTTCCATTCACCGGACTTTTCTTCGAAATACCCCCAACAGTACCACTGTGCTTCACCTGCTTTGTTTTTGCCAGATGCATCGCACCCCCACCAATACGGGAAACCGTGGAAGTGTAATGTCGCATACATACTTGAAGCCGCTCGGGCTTGTTCTTCGTCGTAGGCAGAGGCTCCCGAGGCCGCCACCCCGGCGACCGACGCAGCCAGAACCATGCTTGCGGAGAACATCAGGCACAATCTCTTCATAGCCAGTCCTTTCGTAGCCTATCTAGCTGTAAGAACTTTATACCGTCATACACCCACGTCAAGTAGCGCGTCGTATTCGTTAGGTTAGATCCTAACTTTCTGAGTGGCGCAATGGTCAGGGCGCGAACACAACCCGCGCCTCCACCGACTCATCAACACGGCAAACGTTTGCCTGACGCTCCACTAGCTCCCGCTAGCCGGCCCACATCTGCAGCCGCGCCGGACATGAGCCCCTCACTGAAAGGACCTCGCCATGCACGAGTCCTACAACGCATCGATCACCTTCTGGTTCGCCACCACGCTGCAGGCGAGCGTCGCAGAGGAGCTACAAAACTTTGGAGTCGACCTTGCGACGAAACAGTGCAGAACGGACAGTTCAACGCACCACTCGCACATCCACCGCCGTCGGTCGTCGCGCAGCTAACACGAAAGTCGTATCACACTCCTCCGTGAGAGATCGGCTTACGCCTTCAAGCAATTGAGAATCGCCCCCTGATGGGGCCGCACAGACTTCACATTATCAATTGCTTGACTCTCCTTCCGGAGCGTGCCGAGCAGAGGCAAGTTCACAAGCTCACTACAGAAAGGACTTTCACACCATGAGCCCTCGCACAGCCGCATCACCGAGGCGGCTCTCCTATCTCAAGAGCCTCGCCTCGGAGACCGGTACCACGTTCACTTTCCCACGCAGCGGATATGAGGCCGGCCGTGAAATCGAACGGCTGAAGACGCTCAAGGCCCGTCGCGGGCGGTATGTGGAAGTGCCGCGGCGGGAGCTAGACCAGGCCGAACTTCCCTACGCGACCGAGCAGAAGCCCGGCGAGGTCATCGGCTACGGTGCCACCGCCAGGCGCACAGACTCCGCCCCGCAGTGCTCAGCGACGCCGCAGCCGAGGGCCGACGGCGAGCCATTTGGGCTAGGACGCTACGTGACGCGCTCTGGTGACGGGCGCTGTATGGAATCCGCGTGGACGGCAAGCCGAGGATCATCGACGCCGCCGCTGAGCACGCTGGGCGTATCTACACCGTGGAGTCGGACCTGCCCGAGCAGGGCGGATATCGCGAGGTCAAGGGGCTGATAGCCGACTATCTGGCCAAGCGACAGGTGGGCGGGAATTCTTGGCTGCGTCTGCTGCCTCGCGCCGCCGATCTACTCGTTGCCGAGACCGAACAGGATCTCGTGTTGCGTAGAGAACTACCGGGGCTGCGCGTGGAGCTGCTCGAGCTATTCGACGGGGAGTAGGTGCCTCTTGCCACGCCGGCCGCAGCGTGAACATGTCCACGCTGGACGTCAGGTTGCTTTTCGCGCTCGATGCCGACAACTCCCCGGCGAGCGCGATGTGTGACCGTCAGGCGTAGCAGCCTCACCGTGTAGAGGGGCTGGGTTGCAGGTAGCTGGCGGCGGCCTTCTATATCACGTCACTGCACTGCGGGCCGCAGGCGCGCAGTGCAGTGACGTCTGAGCGCCGCGCGGCCTCGCCCTCCAATGGTCGCACGCTGCGCGTGCGCGGGTGTCGGGCAACGGCCCGTGCCCGGCGGGCTTCGACCCCGGAGGGAGAACGATGAGCACCACCACAGCACCGCCAAAGCCTCAAGCAAGGCCAGCGCCGCCGACTCACACGGACGCAACGCGCACCCGCAGCCTCGGCCGATATCGCGCGCTTGACACCCAGCAGCGTGAGGTCTTGCACATTCAGCGACCCGATGGCAGCGCACTGGTCATCGACTACCACCTCGGCACTCTCACCGACGGCCGCCTGGTCGCGCACCTTGCGCCCGAGGAGCCCGCCGAGAACGCGCAGGTCGTTTGCGACCTGTACCTCGCGGACAAGCGCAGAGGCCGTTGCCGCGCGGTGGCACTGGAGGACTTCGAGGTTACTCGGCACGCAACCCCAGCACCGTCCACCGGCGAGGAGACGGTGCCGACCGGCCCGCTGCGGGACGATGATGGCTACGTCTACGGCCTCCGTGAGGTCTCGGGTGATCGCGGCGTGTCCGAGCTGCGCTGGACACGCTCTCACGATGCAGGGCGCGAGGATCGCTTCGACGTTGTGAGGTTCCGTGATCTCGTCGGCAGCCTGCAAGCCTACGAGCCGGCACGCACAATCACGCGCGACGCGCTCGCCCGCTGCGCTGAACATGTGAGCACACGGCGTCTGCGTAAGGAGCTCGACCGGCTGGCCGAAAGCCCGACGGTCTTGAACAGAGAGCTGCGCCGTGAGGTTCAGCGCAGAGTCAAGCACGGTGAGGTCTCTATGAGTGAGATCGCGATGCGCTGCGGACGAATCCAACGCGACGCGCGCGGCAACATCAGAGGCGAGACCCATTGGCTGGCGCGCCGTATCGGCGAAATGCCGGAAGCAGGCAAGCAGAAGCCTGGCCCGTGGATGCACAGTGACGTGCTCGGGCTCGTCGCAAGGGACGCCTAGGCGTCTGCCCACACGAGGTGAAACTGTGAACACCCTCACCAAACGCCGCAACGCCGCCCACAAGGCTGCCAGCCGCCTCATGCGTAAAGGTCTCGACTGCGGCAGAGACCTCAGATCGCCACAGGCGATCGACTGGCTCGCCGAGGTCGCGCTGCACATCGGCAGTCTCGACCCAATCGAGATAGGCGCGGGCGCGATCCGGCATCCATTCACCATCCGCTCGTGCTCGATGCAGCCCGAGCGGATGGCCGCCTAATCTGGATTCGCGCTGAGAGCCGCCCATGCCCAACCGAATGGCCTCAAGGGCCACAGCGCTCAGCGGCCCGCCGCGACAGCAGATCGCTGACGCGATCCAGCGAAAGCTGCCCACGGCCCAAGGGAGCCACGATGCCCTCACCCTTCAAACCCACACAGCAAGAAGCCCTCGAGCAGCTCTGCCGCCTCGCCGAGCTCGTCATGGTCTGCGCCACCGCGCTCGCTGAGGAAGATCTCGAGGACGCGATTCAGCACGCGATCGAGATCCCCGACCTCGCCGAGTACACCACCGCCACCGTGAAGGCCGCGATCGAGTCATGCTGATCATCGCGCCAGCCGTGACGGGCTCTGCACCCAGCTGCGGCAGCTACGCGCCGCAGCGATCGACCTAGAACGCTCGGTGCTGACTGACACCGCAACACCGGCCCAGATGGCAGCCGACGTGCTTGCGCTACGCGAGCACGTCGGGCAGATCTCCCACGCGGCGAGCGAGCTGCTGCCAGATAGCTAGCGGCTCGGCCGGCTTAGGTGGATCTTCGCGGCCGCGGTTGTGGTGTGATGCGAGAGTGAACTCGACGCTACGTCGTACCTCCGTCCGGTCCGTCCTTGCTCGCCTTCGCCGCGAAGGCGAACAGCATGACGAGGAGGCCAAAGGCCGCCTCGCCGACGCCCGCCACGACGGCTCGCATGATGGAGCGCGCGGAGATGTGCGCGCAGGCCCCGATCGCCGTTTCCGACGAGGTCGGCCTGCTGCTCTACACCCTCGCTCGCGCTCGCCGTCCGCACCTGGCCGTCGAGTTTGGCTGCTCTCTCGGAACGTCCGCGATTTACATCGCGGCAGCACTGGAGGACAACTTCCGCGGCCATCTCATCATCACCGAGATCCATCACGGCAAGGCACGCGCCGCCGAAACGAATCTCGCACCCACACCCTGATTCCAGACCACCGTTTCCGAGAAAGCCGGGGCAGACCAAGCCGTCCATCAACCTTGCCGCTCGGCAAAACATGCCGGTTGAGCTGATGCTTGTGGTCTGCCAGGCGCCGTACTAGGCTGCGCCGTGCAGTCTTCGCCAGCCGGCGTTTCCTGCACTTCAGCGAGACGCCCCGGCTGTTCATAACGGTAACGGTCGGCGGCAAGGCTGCTCTGCTGGCTCATTGTTCGCCGCGGATTGATGGCGTAAGGCTGTCGGTGAACCAACGACTACATCCTCTACTGCCACGTGGAGCGGCGCCTGTCCGACCTAACATGGAAGGCGTATGAGGGGACTCTGCACTGCTGCCTGGCGTCTCTGCGCGCCATAGCAGCTGTAGTTGAGCTTCATATGCTCACCTTGCCCTACGGCACAACAACGCCCGTCACCTATAGTCAGCTCTGGGCTCTCCGCTTTTGCCACCAAACACATACCCTATATATCGCCTCGCTCGCGACCATCGCGGCCATCGCGGCCAGAACTGTCAGCTTCGCAGCACCGGGGCCTTCCACCGCAACCAGCACTCCGAGCGCCACAACGAGGGCGCGAAACGTATAACTCCAGACAGTACGCAACGTTACAACCTCTCAGCACGCTCGCGTAGTCGTTGCGCCACTACCCAATAGCGTTATCCTCAGAACCCAGCTCTCGGGAGCAACCGCCGCCGCCAGCGCAAGGGTGTAGCCAGCTGCTTTACACACTATTTTGCCTTCGTACTTATTTTCCGGATCGACAAGCTTAAACCTGTTGTTGACCGCCTTCAATGCACGTTTGATCCATTTGCATGCTTCTTTTGCCGCCCATTCCAAGAACGGTTCTTCTTCTTTTGCGTGGGGATGCTCTTTTTTTGTAGCGCACACATCCCGCGCAGCCTTTGAAGCCGCCATAGTGAGCCATCCTGGGTTTGGCGGAGAGCGTTTTGTTTGGTTCCCATCTTTCATTTGATGGGGATGGTTGGCTCTCTTTTCACAGCGTAGAGTTCCTCGACTTCTCGGGGTGGCCGGTCGTCAAGGCTTTCGTGGATGCGCTCGTTGTTGAACCACGCGACGTACTCCAGGACAGCGAGTTCGAGCTGGGAGCGGGTCTGCCAGCTGCGGTCAGCGATGAGCTCGGTCTTGTAGGTGTCAACGAAGCTCTCGGCGGCTGCGTTGTCGTAGGCATCGCCGACGGTTCCGATCGATCCCAGCACGTCGTGGTCGTCGAGGAGCTGGGTGTAGTCAAACGATGTGTATTGACTGCCGGCGTCGGAGTGTGCCACGAGCGAGACGTCTGCTCCGGGGGGCCCGTTGATGCAAAGCCATCCTGAGCGCGTCGAGTACGAGCGTGGTGCGCATGTGGCTGGCGAACTGCCAGCCGACGATCATCCGGCTGTATGCGTCGATCACGAAGCTGAAGAACACCAGCCCCTCCCAGCAGCGCAGGTAGGTGAAGTCCGCGAACCACTTCTCATCCGGCCTGGCCGCGGTGAAGTCACGCTTGACGCGGTCCAGGGCTGCGCAGCGCCGCCGGGTCGGCCCGGGTGGTCCGCCACGGCTTGCCGCGCCGCTTGGCGCCCTGGATACCGTTCTGGCGCATCAAGCGCTCCACCCGGCTGCGGCCGACCCGCTCCCCGGATCTGATGAGTGCCTTCCACATTCGCCTGGACCCGTAGGCGTAGTAGTTGGCGGCGTGTAGCCCGGTGATGATGCCGAGCAGCCGCTCGTCCTCCACGACCCTGTCCAAGCGTTGGCCGGTCGCGCGCTGGTAATAAGCGGACGCCGACACGCCCAAGATCTCGCAGATCGGCTCGACCCCGAAGCGCTCACGATGCTCCTCGATGAACGCGCTCACTTCGGACGGTGTGGATCGAGCTCGCCCGCGAAAAACACACTCGCGGCCTTCAAGATCTCATTCGCGCGACGCAGCTCGAAGTTCTCACGCCGCAGCTTTTTGATCTCCTCGCGCTCCTCATCGCTCAGCTGATCCTTGCGGACACCCTCGTTCGCTTCGACCTGACGCACGTACTTGCGCAACGTCTCAGACGGGACACCGAGATCGTGAGCGACATGCGCGATCGGCCTCCCAGACTCGAACACCAGCCGCATGCCACGCTCCAACAACTCCTCGAGGTACCTCCTCGATCTCGACATGACGTAAGCCTTCTCCCTCCGCCAGACGAACTGGCATCAAAGACTCCGCCAAACCCAGGATGGCTCAGACCGAGGAGGCTAGGTTGGCGTGCGCGCCAACCTCAGAACCCCGCACGCCATCGGCACACTCAACGGCAAACCAAGCGGGGCTTGGGGCAAGCGCTCGGCCCGGCGGCACCTGAGAGGCCGCGAAGAACGGCATAAGTAAGCCGAGAGCCGCCGCTAGGAATGCCCGCAAAGCCGTCTACCCCCGGTTCGATTCCGGAAATGTCCGCAAATCGCCATTTTCAAAGGCATGGATGCAGACGTTTGTCAAGGCAGCCGCGACTCCTGAGATCAGGCCAGACCGCTAGGGCTTCCCCTCGTCTGGATGGTCGTCTTCTTTGTCCTCGAAGGGTCCGCTATTCGGGCATATCTGTTCGGTATGGAATCCGGCTCGAGGCAGCACGCCGCGCACGGTGCGTGTGTAGCAAGGACTCCCGCAACCCGATAGAGCCCAAGCGACAACGAGCCCAGCAAGCAGACCCCTGGTCTGCCGCCCGCGCATCGCTTGGACTGGTGAGTGTTCGGTGCGAGACCCGAGGCCCGAGATGACGTTCACCGCTACCCTTGCGGCATCCCTCGCACCGCTGCATCCAGGAGGCATGACACATCCTTTCCCACCGGCCGACTCGGCAGGCGTACGTGTCACCGCTCGACATCGGCAACACGCTGCTGACCCAGTAGTTAGTGCTCGTCAGGTTAGCGGCACACGCACCGGCGAGCAAGGCGCGGACGAAACTTGCGGCGGCGCGCGGGCGAAGTCAAGGCCCGATTCCGCACACTGCGTCAAATTGTACACCGTGAAGGAGAAGATCGCATCCCAACCTTCCCCTCACGCGTGCACAACGCGGAACGGCACCTACGGCGAATCGCGGGCCTCTTGGCTCGAGATTCATACAGTCAGCAGCGCCCCCTACGCTCCTTGCTTATAACAACTCGGCGTACGTGATTTCACCGTATGGGCCGACGTTGACCATCCACTGATCGGCGTAACCATAGCAATACCACTGCGCATGCCCAACTTCATTTTTGCCCGAGGCTTCGCAGTGTTCAACATCGCCAACGCCTCATGTCACTTCAGCGTAGTGGTTCGAGGCTTCCCCTGCCTGGCCTTTGGTGTATGCGGATGCGAGCGGCGCCATCACACCTAGAGCAGATGACGCCACGTTTAGTGTGTGACGATTCGCATGGCTTCGAGATTCCTTGCTCCTCCGATCGTTCCGATGACTCGGCTGCATCGAGAAGCAACGCAGCGCAAGAGTCCTCGTCATATGTTCCAGCCTTACGCGAGTAAGGGAAAGAATTGAATGATGTAAATCTGCGCTCCTCCAGGTCCATGTAGCCGCTCCGGCATGCGCAGTTCCGCCCTGCTGCCAGTATCACCAGCGAGAGCATGTTTCTTTGGAAGCGCTTTCACAGGACCTACGTCCCAACATGGCGGCGCGACCGTCAGGTTTGCGTAGGTTGGGCCCGTCTCCGGCAGGCTCGCAGGTCGAGCTGCGTGCCGCGCAACGACCAGATGGAGACGCCGCGTTCTTCCCGCCTGCGGCGGCGCCCCTGCCAAGAGCGTCATCGATGCCGCCCGGGCGAGCGCCTCGACGCGCGCCGGTCCACGTCTCAGTACAGCGTCGCCGTGACGCTGCTCCCTTCGTCCATCCAGGTGAGAATCGAGTCATGAAGACTCAAGGACTTCGGTTCGATGCCCGCGCCCTTACCGACCACCCGCAGGCCACGACTGTCATATCGACGCACTTCGGTGACGGGCGGTGTTTCGTTGCCGCAGAAGACGCCCGTGCTTGGGCTGGGTGCCGGAAAGTTGACGGCGATCCAGGCCACTGCCCCGTCTGACTTCAGGACGAGCGAGTCGACCTGTGGACAGACGGCATTGCAGTTGGGCACCGCAGAGGGGCACTGGCTCGGTTCGAGTTTGATTGGAGCGACCTCTTGGTCTTCGTGGAAGCGGCGGATGCGGCCCGTGCTCATGTTGAGCACTCCCACGTAGGCGTTGCTGGACTCGGCGAAGGCGACGAACGCCACGTAGCTGCCCGAGAAGCGCGGCATCTCGTATTCCCAGTGCTCGATCGTCGAGAGCAGGCGGGGATGGCCATTTTTGTAGAGGCAGGCGTAGTAGTTGCCGGTCTTGGCGTCGGTGAAGATCCGCGCCTTGGCGCTATGCGCAACCGTAGCGGTACCTGCCGCGGGCCGACATGGCACCCGCGTCTTGGCCATCCTGGCAGCACTTCCCGGGGCGGCAACCGAAGCTCCGGCGAGCGCCAAGAGCGCGATCGCCGCGCAAGCAGTCAGTGCCGCCATCCGGCCTCCGCATCGCGCGGGTGCACCAAAGCGCCTACTCCCTTCGTACTCTCTCAAAGCCATTGTCTCTCCCCTGCCTTACGCTCAGATCCCTCCGGCCCTCACGTGAGGACCAAGCCTCATGCCCACCACGATAGACGCCGCAGACACCTCAGCCCGGAGACAGATCTGCTGCAGCTCTGGAGAGCACAGCTCAGGCCGGCGCCACGTGGGTGTGCTGCGTGGGCGTCTCTTCGCGGGAGAAGTTGCGAAGCAGGACACCGAGCACCGTGAGGCTCGCCCCGTTTGCGATTAGCGAGACCCCGATCAGGATCGCCAGGGTCGCGAGGCCTATGCCGGGACTGGAGACGATCACGAGGCCGGCGATGATCTCGACGACCGCGACCAGCAGGCGCCATGCGCGGTGCTCCTCTTCGAAGGCGAGCACGAAGCGAATCGCGCCAATCGCGATCAGCCAGATGCCGACGAGCATCGCCACGGCGGTGATGCCGTGAACGGGATGCCTGATCAGAACCACGCCGACGACCAAGCCAAGCACGCCCATCAGGGCGGTGAGTCCTCTGCTCTCAGTCGTCCTGCGCAGTGCCGCGATCAGTGCGATCACGCCATCGAAGGCGATGAATATCCCAACGATGATCGCAATCGTCTTCAGGCTGTTGCCGGGCTTTACGAGCACGATCACGCCGGCGACCATGCCCAGCAGCCCGATCAGCAACGGCAGCCACCAGACGCGGGCGAAAGCGCGGAGCTGCTGTTCGGCGCTGGCCATGACACCGGCAGTCTCGCCGCCCGCCAGGGGAGGGCCATCCGGACATCTCCACAGCGAGGGCGAGAAAACTACCTAGAGACGAGCGCGCTCAGGCCGAGGACTGCGCCCGAAGCTCCTCCACCGAGGGCACGACCACAGGACCATCCGGCGGCTGGGTGAAGCGGATCGCGTTGCCGAACGGGTCGCGCAGCGCACAGTCGGTGCCATAGAAGCGCTCGGTGGGCTCCTGCGTGAACTCGATCCCTTCCGCGCGCAGCTTCTCATAGGTCGCCTGGCAATCGTCGGCGTGGAAGATCATGCCCGCGGAGGCCGCGCCCTTGGCGAGGAGCTCCCGCACTTCATCTGCAGTACCGGCGTCATATGCGGGCGGGCCGGGGAGCATCGAGCCCGAGCTCGACGTCCGGCTGCTCGGGGAAATTGAGCGTGAGAAAGCGCATCGGGCCAAGATCGGCGTCGGTGTGGAGCACCATTCCGAGCTTGCCGACGTAGAATTCGAGCGCCTCCTCCTGGTCGAGGACATAGATGAATGTGTGGGTTATTCGTGTGAGCATGCGTCAGACGCTACTGCGAGCGGTGCTGAAAGCGCTTCTCCAAATCTGCTGTCTTACAGACGACCCAGCGAACGGGCGCTAGCCCGCCGGACGCGTCCAGGCCATCGCCCAGCAGACAGGCACCTGGCTGCTGGGGCCACCGCCGGCATAGCGTGCCCGGTAGGCCGACGGCGGCTCGCCGAGGATCTCGGCGAAGGTGCGGCTGAAGCTGCCGAGGCTTGCAAAACCAACGTCGAGGCATATCTCGCTCACCGGCAGTTGGGTCTCGCGCAGCATCTCCATCGCCCGCTCGATCCGACGGCGCTGCAGGTAACGGTGCGGGGTCTCACCGAAGGTGGCCTTGAACTCGCGGCTGAAGTGGGCCTGGGAGACGCAGGCGATGCGCGCAAGCGCCGGCACGTCGAGCAAGCGGGAGAACTCGCGGTCCATCGCGTCGCGCGCGCGGAGCATCCGGCGGTTGCGGTCCTCGATGGTGCGGGACACTCGCCCACTCTAGAAAGAAATTCTCAAGCGCTATTGTCCTTGCGGATGGACGAGGGTCTACCGATTGCCTATGGCGTGCTCGGAGAGGGCGTGGCCGTGCTCGCGTGCGACGGACAGCAGGTCGGCACAGTCGTGCACGTGATCGCCGTCCGCGAGAAGGACATCTTCCACGGGTTGGTCATCAACCTTCACCCTGGTGGCAGGAGATTCGTCGAGGCGGCTCACGTGACGGCGCTCCACGAACACGGAGTCGATCTGGACATCGACTCCACGGCAGTCCAGAGCCTGCCACGGCCGGGAGGGGGCGCGCCCGTATATGACGAGGACCCCGGCCAGATGAAGGGTTGGCACCACTGGGCGCGCTTTGCCGGGATGCGGGGCGACTGGCGTCGCGAGCGCTGAGGCGTCGCGGCCCGCCTGCGAGACGGGCCGCGCGCGTTTCAGGCCTGCGTGTGCTGCCTGCCTAGCTCTTCGGGCAGGGCACCTTTGTGGTCGCAGTCACTTTCTGCCAGGTCGATTCTTCGCCGCCGCCGAACCAGAGTTCCGCCTTGCCGGAGAAGCCGCCCTTCGGGCAGGTCTTCGGCACATGGCCGGCGGAGATCAGTTTTTTGCCCTTCATGATCGCCGCCCCAAGAGTGACCCTGATCTGTTCGGCCATCGCGTCGGGGGCGCCGCTGGTGGTTTCTGACCAGCGGAACGTTGGAGGTCAGCTTCTTGCTGAAGGGACCTGGGATCGTGGCCACTTCGCCCGTCGCATATTTTTCGATCGACGCCGGCGTCTTTCCTTCGATCCAGAAGGTGGCCTTGTTGTTGCCCGGTGCGAAGTAGGCCTGCACCAGCACTTTCTCGGCTACGGCCGTTTTACCGAAGAAGACCTTGCCGTTGGCTTCGCCGGGAGGGCCCGCTTCGGAGCCTTTGGGACACGGCGGTTCCAGGTGGTTTTCGAATTTGCTGAGCGCGCAAGTCGGAAAGCCCTTGGTGCTGATCGTCGTGCCTTTGGGCAGGTACACCTCCACGCGTCGCAGCGGCGCTGGCCCGACATTGAGCTCAGTGCCTTCCGTGAAGCCTTCGCTGGCAGTGGGGTATTCGCTGCCCTTTATCGTGAAGGTCCCTTCGATCGCCGCCGGAGCGCCCAGGATGTTGCCGGTGCCGGGCCACGTCGGCCCGCCTGCTTTGGACAGGTTCTTCGGGATGGGGACGATCTTTGCTTTCAGCGTCACTTGCGGCGCGGCGCTAGCGGCCGCCGGGATGCTGAGCGTCGCAGCACCGAGCAACGCCAGGACCATCGATGCTCTGCGCATCAATTCTCCCTCCTCGTTCGTTTTGGATACACCCTCAGGCCGAAGCAGCCACCTACCGGCTGCCCGGGCCAACCTCTAGACCCCTACAGACAGAGTTCAGTCTAGCCGACCATGGGGCAGCCACGCCGCTCAGCGCGTGGATGCAGGGCGAGCACCCCGGATGGCCGCGGAGATAGCCCGGCGCTCCCGGCGCTTGTCGCGGGGGTCGGGCTCCGCGCCTGCGCCCTGTGCATGAGCCAGCCGAAATCGGCATCTCCATCTGGGTCCCGCCGGAAGAGCGGGCGATCATGCTGAGCGAATCGCAGAGCTGCGCGATCACCGCAAGACCGATGCCGAGGCCCTGGCTCTCGGGAGCGCCGCCGAAGCCGCAGCCGTCGTCGGCAACGATCACGGTGAGCTCGGCGTCGATCACGGCTGCGGTGAGCGTGACCGTGCCCGTGCCCGTGCCGCCGTGCCCGTATGCGTGGATCACGGCATTGCTCACGGCCTCTGAGACAGCGAGCCTGATGCGCTCCAGGTCCTCCTCGCTTGCGCCGCCGAGCGCGGCAAGCGCGGCGAGCGCCCTGCGAGCGTGGCCGACCGACTCTGGAACCGCCTCATATGAGGTGTCGAGGCTGAGAGTCCTTGCGCCACCGCGACTCATTGTTCAAGTTGGGTACCTGCACCAACAGGCTCCTAAACCTGCAGACGGTGGATCCTCATCATCTACGCAGAGCGCAGAGCGCGTTCCAGCCCACGCTCGGTCTGGGTTCCGGAGAGCGCCTTCAGGATGTGGCCGTGGGCGTCGATGACGAACAGGGCCGGCAGCTTGGTCAGGCCATAGCTGAGCCCCACTTCGCCGGATACGTCTCTGAGGTTGGAGAAGGTCCAGTGGTGGTGCGTGAGAAATCTCCGTGCCGCCCTTGGCCTGTCGGCCCAGTCGACGCCCACGATCCTTCCCGCGCCCGCCTTGCTCTGCGCGAAGCTCCGCACCGCCTGCGCCTCCTGGCTGCACTGCCCACACCAGCTCGCCCAGAAGAGCACGAGTGCCGGCTTGCCGCGCAGGGAGGCGATGCTCACGCGAGGCCCGGCGAGCCGTTGCGTGGGCAGCGCCGGTGCCACCCTGGCGGTCCCAGAGAGGCCGCGCGTTATCGCGAAGGCGGCGATTGCGACCGCTGCGAGCGCCGCGCCGATCCACGCAAGCGTCCTTATCAGCCGCATCTGCGCCGCGAACGCGCCGTCGGCCCCGCGGCGGGCCCTGTGCTGCTCTCGGCGCGCACGTCGATCTCGCATCGTGACTCGAAACTAGCAGCGCGCGAGGGTCATCCACCGGCTTCCCGCACCGCCTGTTCAATCGAGAAGGCATCGGTGAGCCCGGTGATCGTGGTCGCAAGGCCCTTCCGGTTGATGATCAGCAGGGTGGGCGTCTGCAGCACGCTGATCTCCCGGGTGACCGTGCCGAAGCTGCCGACTTCCCGCGCCTTGGCGAAGTCGAGCGCGACCTTGCCCTTCAGGGATCGACCTGCGGCCTGCACCTGGGAGTGGACCGCCTGATCCGGTGAGGAGTGAGGGTTCCAGAACAGCAGGAGCACGGTCTTGCCCGATTTCAGCTGAGCCCCGACGAGATTTGCGCGTGAACCGTTGTCCTGGGTCGCCGCGTGGTGGGCGCTTGCGGCGGAGGATCCGCGGGGGCGGCGCCATGGGAGGCGCTCGAAGGCTGCGCGGTCGACGCAGAGGACGTGGGCGCAGCGGTCTGGGCGACCTGGGTGCCGGCGGCGGCTTCGGCCTTGCCTGCCTGTGCTTCTGAGACCCTTACAGCTTCGTGTGCGCGATTTATGTCCTTCGAGAGCCCCTGGAGCCCGGGAGCCGCGCCGTGATAGACGGCGCTCGGCTTGCCCTCGTTGTGCTGCGTTTCGCCGGCCTTTGGGGTGCTGGAGACGCTCGAGGAGGTCGGGGAGGAAGAGGAGCCGCCGCTTGGGGATGCGTGCGTGCGGAGCACCGCGAACCACGCAAGCGCGAGCACCGCCACGAGCAGCAGCACTATCTGATAGGGGCGGGACAGTTGCGCCATCACCTACTTCTCGGCATCGATGGCGCTGGGGTTGAGCGCAATCAGCCGAGGCTAAGCGTGCGCAGCCGCCGCAACAACTCGTGCACGACTCTCTCGGAGTCGATCTCGCACTGTTCGCCCTCCTGCATGTCCCGAAGCGTGGTGGCCTTGCCGCCCACGATCGCGGCAAAGCGCGCGCCCCGCCGATTGGCCTGCTTTAGCTGGCCGCTCGGCGAGCGTCCCGCCATCTCCATCTCCGCGCGCAGGCCGGCGGACCTCGCCTGCCAGAGCAGCTCGAAGGCACGCCGCTTCACCCCACCGCGCAAACCCGCTGGCTCGCCCTCAAAGGCGAGCCCTTCATCACCCTCATCATCCTCCTGGATGCACACGTAGAGGTCCAGGGCGGCTGGCGCCGGGGAGGGAATCGATCCCGCCAGGAGGATGCGCTCGATCCCGGCCGCCCAGCCGATCCCGGGAGTGCGTGGGCCACCGAGCTGCTGCACCAAGCCGTCGTAGCGACCGCCCCCTCCCACTCCGCTCTGGGCGCCGAGCGCCTGCGAGGTGAACTCGAAGACGGTCCGCGTGTAGTAGTCGAGGCCCCGCACGAGCGTCGGGTCGATCTCGTAGGGCACCTCGGCCGCCTCCAGCAGGTTGCGCACCTGCTCGAAGTGGGCAAGGTCCTCCGCGTCCAGGTACTCGATCAGCAGCGGGGCGTCCTTCATCACAGCGAGCGTCCCCGGATGTTCGGAGTCGAAGGCGCGCAGGGGATTGAGCTCGATCCGGCTGCGTACATCCTCCGAGAGCTCCTCTTCGCGGCCTCTCAGGTGCTCCTTGAGTTGCTCGCGATAGAAGCCCCTGGCCTGCGCGCTGCCGAGGCTCGAGAGGCGCAGTCGCAGATCCCTGGCGCCGAGCTCGGCAAGCAGCCGGTGAAGGAGCAGGATCGACTCGGCGTCCAGCGCAGGATCGTCGCTGCCGAGCGCCTCCGCGCCCACCTGCCAGAACTGGCGGTAGCGGCCCTTCTGGGCGCGCTCGTAGCGGAAGAAGCTCGAGAGATACCAGAGCTTCACCGGCTGCGGGCGCTTGTGCATGCCGTGCTCGACGTAGGCGCGGCAGACTGGCGCCGTGCCCTCAGGCCGGAGGGTCAGGGAGCGGCCCGAACCATCGCTGAAGGTGTACATCTCCTTCCTGACGATGTCGCTCGACTCGCCGACGCCGCGCGCGAAGAGGTCGGTCGCCTCGAAGCAGGGCGTCTCGATGCGCTCGTAGCCGGCGGCCTCCAGAATCGCCCTGGCCCTGCTTTCGATCGCCATCCGCGACTGGGCTTCAGAGCCGAGCACATCGAAAGTGCCGCGCGGCGCCTTGACCTCCGCAGCGCTCAAGGCGATGTGTTCTCGCGCTCCGCCGGCACCGCGAGCGCCGCGCCCTGCCGCAGCTCGGTCAGGAACGGGTTGCTCTGCAGCTCCGCGCCGAGGGTAGTGATGCCCATGTGGCCGGGATGAACGGTGCTCTTGGTGGGAAAGCGTTCCATCAGCATCCCAATCGAGCGCTCCAGGGTGGCCCAGTCGCCGCCCGGCAGGTCCACCCTGCCGACAGAGCCCTTGAAGAGAACGTCGCCGGACAGGAGCGCCGGCGGCTCCGCCTCGACATCCGTGGGCGCCTTCGCCGTGTCGGCGGCCGGCGTGATCGCGTAGGTCAGGTGCCCCGGACTGTGGCCCGGCGTGAAGAGCACCCCAACCTGCATGCCGGCGAGCGTGAGCCGCTCGCCCCCTTTGAGCGTGTGCTCGGGCTCCCAGCTCTCGAAGGGGCCAAAGCCCGGCGGCACCCAGCGCATCACGTCCGCGAGCACCGCCCGCTCGAGCTCAGGACAGTAGACGGGCGCTCCGGTGGCCCTCGCGATCGGAGCGACCGCGCCGATGTGATCGAAGTGACAGTGGGTGAGCAGGATCGCCTCGATCTGTACGCCGAGGGTCTGCGCGGCTGCCAGGAGCTTCTGCGGCTCCTCCCCCGGGTCGATCAGCAGCGCCGCCTGCGCGTCGGCACTCGCCCTGACGATGTAGGAGTTCTCCTGGATTGGCCCGACCGCGAAGGAACGCGCGTCGATCATCGGCGCCGCCCCTCACCTGCCGACCGGCGATGCCTCATTCGGCGGAGGCCCTCTCGGCCGCTCTCGCCGCCTTCTCCGCGGCGGCCTTGACGACCTTCTGGCGCTGACGGCGCCTGTAGAGCCACAGGTCGGTGTAGTAGCTGATGGGGACGTAGAAGATCAGCACGACCGGGAAGATCGCGACGGCCTCGTTCGGCTTTTTGGTCAGCAGGATCGCGAGCAGCAGCATGATCACCGCCGCCGCCATCGAGCGCAGAAACGCGCTCCTCCAGGTCGGCGGGTTGTCCAGGCGGTTGCCCTTCGCTGTGGTCGTGGTCGAGGAGCCGCGGGAGGAGCCGCTCTTCTCCGCCGAGGTCGGCCTGCGGCCGGTCCTCCCCCGCGATTCGATGATCCCCGCGGCGTTGCCGCGGTGCTTGGTCTTTCTCCTGCGCTTGGTCTGTGGCATCTCTGACAGTCTTTGCTCGCGGGCGCCCTTCGCGGGCCGGATCGGCCTCTTCTCAGGCGCCTGCGCCTGCTCGCGGCCAACTACAACCCTAGTGCGTTCTCGAGCAGGTGTCTCGCCGGATCGAAGCCGGGGATCGGCACCTCCTCCGGGAAGCCCTCAAACGCCGCCGCGGGCGCCAGGCCGACCAGCTCCGCGCGCTGCACTTCCGCGTGGCGGCTGACCGCCTCCACCAGCAGGCGAAGCGGCGTCTGCTGCGGGCGCTCGACGTTGCAGGAGACCTGCCCCACCTCGCCGTCTGGCCCCTGCAGAGCGATGCCGATCGCGCGCACGCCGGGCAGGCCCTCCCCGCCGCCCTCCCTGATGGTGGCCGCGATCTCCCGCGCCGTCGCGAGGTCCGTCGGCGCGGCGAGCTCGAGGTTGAACGCGACGAGCGGGAGGCGCGCCGCGAGGAGCGTGGCGCCGGCGCTCGGGTGCAGCCGGTGCGGCCCGAAGTCCGGCGTGAGCTCGCCGCTCTCGATCCGCCGCGCGAGCGCGAGCGGTCCACCGCGGCGCAGGGCGGCTCTGATCCGCCCGCCGGCGAGCTCGCCGTAGATGAGCACCGGCACCTGGAGACGCTCGCCGATCAGGTCGCCGAGCAGCAGCGCCTCCGCGCAGGCCGCGCCGCGCGAGACCTCATCCAGATGCACTATCGGGGCGACGTCGATCGCGCCCACGTGCGGGTGCTGGCCGCGGCCGTCGGAGATGTCGACTCGCTGCGCGGCAACCTCGAAGCCTGCGAGCAGCGCCTCCGAGAGCTTCCCGGGCTCACCTACGAGCGTGAAGACCGACCGGTGGTGATCGGCGTCGCGGTGGACGTCGAGCAGGCGGGCACCGGCGGCGTCGAAGGCCTCGCCGATCGCATGGAGGGTCTCCAGGTCGCGGCCCTCTGAGATGTTCGGAACTGCGAGCAGCGGCAAGGGCATCTGGTGAGGGGAGACTCTATCTGGCCCGGGCGGGGGCTCTGGCCTGGCATCGGCGCTGCCGCGAGGGATCGCGATCTGGTCTTTCGGTGATGCCGGAGGAGGGACTCGAACCCCCGACACGCGGATTATGATTCCGCTGCTCTAACCAGCTGAGCTACTCCGGCGGGGAGCCGCAGTTTAGCCACGCATCGACCACCGCTGATCTCTCCTCGCGGAGATGCAGGGCCAGCCCACACAGCGATTTCAGGGTATCAGGGGTCGCGGGTCACACGGCGCAGGCGACCCTGCGAGTTGAGCTGGGCTGGAACTGCTGAGGCCACTTCGTCGAGTCCTCTGCCAAAGGCTACAGGCGCGCGAGTACGAGTCCGACGGCGAGCAGCACCATCGCTACCGCACACGCCTGGAGGGCGCGCTCCATCGGCGCCGCCAGGCGCGCGGCGTCGATGGGCACCGTCGACCCGTCCGCCAGCCTCTGCTCTCCCGTGAGCGAGACGGTGCGCCGGCGCAGCTCGCGCACGGGCGTACTGAGACTCCGCTGAGCGACGAGCAGCATCGCGCACCCACCCGCTGCCAGCAGGGCCGAGAGGCGGAGTTCCAGCGCGTTGACCCAGTACGCAGTAAGGACCGGAAAGACGCCCCACGAGACCGCAAGCCAGAAGGTGGTGTGAAAGCGCCCACCGAACCACTCGAGGTTGTAGGCAAGCACTATGAACACGCCCACGAGTACGAACGGGATCAGAGTGAGCGAGATCGTGAGAGCTCCCACGATCCCGATTGCCGCCGCTCCCGTCAGCGAGACGACCGCGAGCACGACAAGCGTGCGGCTTGCCAGGTGCGTACCCAACGGCCTGCCGTGCAGCTCGTCCAGCACGTGTGCGCACACGCCCACCGCCAGGAAGAACGCCGCGAGAGCCGCCCCCAGCCGCCCGACGTACAGGTGCGGAGCGAGTGCGGCCCCAATCGCCACATTGGCCAGATTCCATGCCGTGTAGGGTGGATGGAGCAGCGTTACGAGGTCCCGCCACCCACCCGGGCGCAATGCGTAGAACGCCGGACGCTCAAGCGATGGCAATGCCCCTGGTGTTGTTCGGTCCGTCGGCTCCATCTCAAATGAACACACAGGCTCTCACATCTGCTGTGGTGAGACACTCGCGCCCAGCCGACGAGGATAGGCCGAGTGACTCACCCATCAACACCGGAATATGACTGCCCTCCACCCATCCAGGATCAGGCATGTACGACGATGCCGTGAGTGACCGTAACGGCGACGCCACGTACGGGCGTTAGCGTGATCTTCACCGTCAACGTCAAGCGCCGGTGGCGGCGCAGTGAAGACACGCTCAGGCGGGCTGCCACAGCTCGATCCGATTGCCTTCGGGATCGGTGACCCAGCCGAATCGACCGACACCCGCCATGTCCTGCGTGTCCTCGGCGACGTCCGCGCCCTTGGCACGCAGTTGTGCGAGCATCGCCTCCAGGTCACGGACGCGGAAGTTGATCATCACCTGCTGGGCACGGGACCCGAAGTAATCGGTCTCGGACTCGAACGTCGCGAACACCGTCGGCCCGGCAACCTGGTGCCACAGGCCATTCTCATCGACCTCCAGGCCTAGACAATCGCGATACCACGAGCCCAGGGCCACCGGGTCGGCGGCACGCATGAAGTAACCACCGATTCCAAGCACACGCTCCATCTCGCCATCTTGTCAGGTCGGCGACTCGGCACGGTGGCACACCGTCGGCCGTCTCACGCCCCCAGCTCGATCGTAGGGCAATGCGTAGGACCCAGGCGTCGGAGATCGCGAAGATCTTGCTGCCATCGGTCGAGGCCACATACAGCGTCCCGTTAGAGCCAAGCGCAAGCCCAGTCGGGCCGAGCACAAGCGCTTCTGCCGAATCAACCCACGCAGGCGCACGCGCCGCAGCACTCCTCTGGAGGGTATGCACAGCGCCGTTGCTCGCGGCCACGAGCCCGGTGGCAGGTACTCCTTGCGGCCTGCTCGGGCATCGCGAAACCGCCGGTAATGCGATCCTCTGAGGGCGTGCATTCAGCGAGGACGATGAGGCGAGGGCTACGCGAAGCCTCTAGCCATCCACCGGGAGCATCTCCGCGCATCTCCAGTGTCACAACTTGCGCCCACGTACCAAGTACAGGCAATGCACATGACGCAAGACGAGGAAAATGCGATGCTGCTCACGGGCCAGCCCGATGAGTTCGGGCGCTTCTACCTGCGCCACGAGGACGCGATGCTTGCGTTCTTCATGCGGCGCACGCGCAGCGCGGAGCTCGCCGCGGATCTGACGGCCGAGACCTTCGCCCAGGCGCTGCAGGGGCGGCGGGGCTTCGACCCGGCGCTCGGCAGCGCGCGTGGATGGCTCTTCGGCATCGCAAAGCACGTGCTGAGCGAAAGCATCCGGCGCGGCCGCGTGCAGGACGCCGTCAGGCGTCGCCTTGGCCTCGAGCGACTTGCTCTGGACGACGAGGCTCTTGCTCGGATCGACGAGCTGACCGGCGCGGAGGCCTCCGCCGCGCTCGAGGAGCTGCCGCAGAGCCAGCGCGCGGCCATCGAAGGTCGAGTGCTCGACGAAGAGAGCTACGACGAGATGGCGGCGCGCCTGCGCTGCTCGAGCAGCGTCGTACGACAGCGCGTCAGCCGCGGCCTGCGCATGATGCACGACCGCCTGGAGGGACTGGCATGAGGAGACACCGATGAGCAGGCTGCCAGAGCTTCACCGGCAGCTCGTGCAGGCCGCTCGCCAACAGGACGCGCGGGAGCACGAGCTCGGCTGGCTGCTGAGGCTGGCCGGACGGCGGCACGGAAGCGCGTCTGCCGCGCCACCGAAGAGGATCGCCAGCCTGCGCATCCCGACCGGGCGCCTGCACCTGCTCGTGCTCTCCTTCACCGTCGTCGTGCTCGCAAGCACCACGATCGCGCTTGCGGCCAGCGGCGTGATACCGATCGGCTCTCCGGTGTCGCCGGACCGCCATCTGAAGCCAAACGTCGGCATCGGGCTGCCGAAGGCCGGCAACTCACAGCTGCTACCGCTGCGGGTGAGCGATCCGGCGGGCGGGCCCCCGTGGGGCATGCGCGTGATCCGCACGAGCCGCGAAGAGGTCTGCCTTCAGATCGGCCGCGTGCAGGCCGGCAAGCTCGGCGTGCTCGGAGTCGGCGGCGCCTTCAACGACGACGGTAGGTTCCATCCGCTGCCGCTCGACGCGCTGCCCGCGCGGGCCCTGGACCTCGGCGGCTTTCTCAGCACGACAACCAGTTGCTTCCTTGCGGGCAGAGCATTCATCGACTCACACATCGCCATGCCAATCAGCGCCCTCGGCGAATCAACCCCCGGCAGGCGGACTTCTCCAAGCAAGGACTTGCGCGATGTCTACTACGGAATGCTCGGGCCGCAAGCCCTCGGCATCGCCTATCCCCAGGATGGCGCGCAACGCACCCAGGCGGTGCTTCCCGCCACCGGCGCCTATCTGATCGTGCAGCCATTCTCGGCAAGCGAGCTCAGAGCCGGCGGCGCAAGCAGCGGCCCTCTCGGCCAGCTTGCACCGAGCCGCGGCGAACTGCTCACCAGCATCACCTACAGGCTGAATGGCGAGACCTGCGAACGTGGACTCCAGAATGCGAGGACTCGCCTCGCCCACCCATGCCCTGAAAGCGCAGGGCCACGCAGAACCGAGCTTTCTCAGCGCCACGCTCGTCGCGAACTGCATGTGCCACTGCATGTGCACCTGCAGATCCACCACGGTCTGGTGACCTCGGCCTATCTGAGCTTCAGGGCGCCCTACACGATCCAAAGCGCGCGGCATTACTACTCGGTCTTCCTGCCTGAGCCCACGTGCCACCCCAGGCCCGGGGAAGAATCCGAAGAAGGGGGCGTCTCGGATGCCCTCGAACGCAACGTCGCCGCCGGCGAAACCGTGTCGGCACGCGTCATCTATCCCTTCCTGCCGATCCGCCACCCGTGCGTAAAGGCCCGCACCACGATCGAGATCCTCTTCCGGGACGCCGAAGACCCGCAGCGGACGGTCGTCGGAAAGATCACCCTCAGACAGCCACCCGGCACCCGTGGAGGACCGAACGCAAAGCCGCTTGGCCCCTGACCGACGGTGCAGTCCGACCCGTCGTGCCTACGGTGACGCCACGCCGCCCCACATGGGATAGGTTGAGGCCATCTTCGCCCACGGCCTCTCGAGACTCAGGATGCTACGGAGCACTCCTCATGATCGCGGCAGCGCTGGTGCGCGCGTCGAAGGCCTCGAGCAGCGTCGCATCGCCTGCCGCCCGCTTCCAGGCGCCGAGCGACTCGACGCTAGGCAACGACCGGGAAAGCAGCATCGATCGACGTCATCTCATCCTCGGGCCTTCGGCACCGTGACGATCACCTTGACGATCTGCCGCCCGACATCGGAGATGTAGTTGGTGTTGTCGTTGTTCCTCAGCCAGACCTGGCCCGTGGTGGCCGGCTTCAGATCTCTCAGCGAGTTGCCGACCGCGACAAATCCAGGGTTGGTGACTCCACCCGGGCCTCCAGGACGTGTCGAAACCCGCTCGGAGACCTCCGGAACGTTGGGCGGCCTGCCGCCGATGAAGCCGATCAGCGAGTCGACCTGCGCACGCGCGTCGATGCGATAGGCACCGGGATAGACAAGCAGGCCTTTTGCGTCCGAGTAGGGGAAGTACCGAGGATTTCCACTCCACGTGCCATCGCGGCGAGTATCCGCCCAGAAGCGCTCGCCAGGAGCGATGGACTGCCCCGTGTTCACCCACGGCGCGTTGGCCGGGACGATGATCACCTTGGAGGAGAGGATCTTCTGCCCGGCGGCGTTGATCGCGGATTCGATTGCGGGATACCTCCAGGAGGCTGCGACTCTTGGCGCTTGTTCGCCGAGCGCTGCCGCGCGCGGCGGCGCGCGCCTCGCAGGTGTGACTGTACCCGCGCGAACCTGGGTCGTACCGGCGCTGTTGGCCGGCAGCTGAATCGCGGCATACCACGTTCCGCCGAGCGCCACGAACAGCGCCGCGATGCCGACATGGTGACGTCGCAGGTAGGCGAGCATGCGCACAGCCTACCGAGCGATGTGAGTCAGTGAAGCTCGTCAGCGTGGGGCCTGTGCAGCGCTTTGACCGCAGGCCCCAGATCCAGCTTTACCAGTCGGCAATGACCGCGTCCTGGAGAGCTCGGCCATCGACTCACCTCTATGCGCCCACGCCTGCTTCCACCTGCTCTCCCCCGGCATCCTCTGCCTCATAATCGGCCAGCAGCCGCCTCTCCGCCTCTCGCTTTGGGAACATGAAGAAGACGAGCGTGGTTCCGACCAGCACGGCGATGATGCCGGCGGTGTACGCCCATTGGTCGCCCTGCAGGAAGGAGATCTTCGCCGCGGCGATGATCTGGTGCTGGACCGATTCTGGGTAGCGCTTGGCAAGGTCGGCGGCGCTCGAGAACGACTTGGTCAGGGCGCCTTCGATGCTGCTGCCGATGTTCTTGCCGGACCCGCCGATCGCGGCTCCGGCGGCGGCCGCGTAGCCGGCCGTGAGCAGCGCCCCGAAGATCGACTGCATGATCGCGCCACCGAAGTCGCGCTGGAGATCGGCGGTACCCGAGGCCATCCCGACGCGACGCACCGGCACCGATGCCGTTAGAGAGTGCGAGGCGGGCGTTCCGGCGAGCCCCACCCCGATGCCCACCAGGGCATAGCCGAGCGCGACCTTCCAGTAGGAGATCCCCTCCTTCCAGAGCAGCAGCATCGTCAGGAACCCGAGCAGCACGAACACGTAGCCGATCAGCAGCGTCTGCCTGGCTCCCCTGCTCTCGACGAGCTTGGCCGACCGGGGAGCCGCTAGCACCATGCATGCGGCCGCGGGCAGGATCGCAAGCCCCGAGTCGACGGTCGTGTACCCCAGCACGTTCTGCAGGAACTGCTGGCCGATGTACATGGCCCCCATCAGCGACCCGAAGACGATCACGCCGGCTACCGCGGCCACCCAGAAGGTCGGCCTCGCGGCGGCGGCCAGGTCATAGAGCGGGTTCTCGGCACGGCGCTGCCGGATGTAGAAGGCGACGAGCGCGGCGCAAGCCACGAGCAGCAGGCCCAGCACGAGTGTGCCCTCGTTTGGCACCGGAGCGAAGTTGATGCCGAGGATCAGCGCCCCGACCATGAAGATCGAGAGCAGGCCGCCGCTGTGGTCGACGGGCTCACTCGTCTCGTTCACGTGAGCCGGCACCAGCTTCATCGCCATCGCCATCGCGACCAGCGCAAGCGGTAGCGTGAGCATGAAGACCGAACCCCAGGCGAAGTGCTCGAGCAGGATCCCTGCACAGAGAGGGCCAAGCGAGCTGATCGCGCCGCCGGTGGCGGCCCACAACGCGATCGATCGTGTCCTTGGGGGTCCCGACCAAAGCGCGGTGATCAGCGCGAGCGTGGTCGGATATGCCATGCCGGCGGCAAGGCCGCCGATCACGCGCGCGAGGAACAGCACGCCGACCGATGGCGCGAGCGCCGCCAGGCAGTCGGCCGGCACGGTGAGCGCCATGCCGATGATGAGCAACAGCTTGCGGCCGTAGCGGTCGCCGATGGCGCCGAAGTAGAGCACCGACGCGGCCAGCCCAAGCGAGTAGCCGACGGCTATCAGGTTGAGTGAGACCTGCGACGCATCGAATGCCCTGCCGATGGATGGCAGCGCGACGTTGGCCACCGCGAGGCCGAGGTTTGCCACCGCCGCGACCGCGATCAGCGCAGCGAGCACGCCTCCGGCTCTCGCGGGGGACTGCTCCTGGGGGCTCGCGGCGCCATGGGCTTGGCCTGGCGCAACGGTCATCGCGCGACCCTTGCATCCTGCAAGCCGCGCGCCATCGGAGGTTTCCCGCACGCCGAAGCGGAGTTAGCCGTGAGCCTCGCGCGCCGGTCGGGTCGAACCGATCGGTGCCGAGTGCGCTCGGGTCAGCTCGGGCTGATGGGTTTTGAGTTGCCGATCACTTCGCCGGTGGCGTTGAGGGCTTGGACTGCGAGGTAGGGCTCTGCCTGGCCGTGGAGCGTGGTCTCAAACCCGTTGTTTGTGGCGCTCCCGATCGGGGTCAGTTGCTCTGGGGAGCTTCCGCCGAGTAGCCGCCAGGACGCGACTTCGGTCGCGCCATTCCAAGACGCCCACGCTTCCACTGCGCTACCAGCCTTCTGTGCCGCGATCGAGGGCGGCCAGTACGGCGCTGCTTTCCATTCAAAACGGTAGGCCCGGTAGGACTCGGTTTCGAATTCTTTGGGGACCGCCCACATATGCGCGTCATAGATCAACTGGCCAGAGGAGGTGTATTCGCTGAAATACGGTTCCTGACCCCAACCCACGAACCAGTTGCCGTTCGGTAGCTGCTGCACATCTCCCTGGCTACCCGCCTTCATCGACGTGGGATGCTTGAGTTCCTGCACCACACTGTCCGTATTCCCACTACCCCCCACAGCAACCACCAGCCCACGCGATTCCTGATGGGAATAGGATTCCCCAAACGGCGAGCCACCATTATCGAAAATACTGATATCGCCATCCGGCAACGTCATCGCATCATGCTGAAACGCGGTCTGCGCACCCAGTTCCATCTTCACACTCGATTTCTTACCACCAATTTTCTCGAGCACCCGCCCCGTCTGATCATCGATCACCCACAACGCCGAGGTATTACGCGAAGACAGAAGCATCGTGCCATCTTCACGCGGATCAACCGTATTGATATGAAAGAAATCAAACGGCCACTCCGTCGAAGACTGCAACGCCGAAGAATACGATTCCCCAAGCGACACATGATCAACACTCGTCCACTCCCTCCGCACAAGCCCCGTCCTCACATCCACTTCCTGGAAGCTCGTATCCGTTATCGCCGCATCCTTGGGCCCATCCACTGAGCTCAAGTCACAGTGGATCGTGCGAAAGACGGTCAAGAGCGCCGCGTGATTGGGCTCCAGACGAAAATCGTGCAGATCGGCGAGATTGCCATTACCCGCCTTGATGTGCAGGATCTGCTTGTAGGAGGCGTTGGCCACGACCTCTTCGCCAAGACCGAACCCCTGTTCCGGGATATAGCCCTGCCACCACGTGAGCACAGGCTGGCCTTCATAGCTCTGCACCTGCAGATTCGTCGCCTTCATTTCACCCGGCAACACATCCATCCACACAAGCTGCCCCTGCGACGTGAAGATCGCCGGCCCATCCGGCCCCGGACCCGAATACGGCGCCATGAAGATATCCCCAGAAGAAACACCAGCATCATCGGTGTCCACATCGATCGTAGGAGCTTCAAGGCCCGGCGCCGAACGAAAGCTCTGCACACTCCCCGCCGGCGGCACAGCCCGCGGCTTGGAAAGCTGCGTGCCATAGGAAATCGGATCCGGATAGGCGACGCTGAAGCTGTATGAGAACGCCTGAAGGCCGCGCCCAGCGCGGACCTGGCCTTGCACGGTGACCGTCTCCCCAGGCCGAAACGGCTGTTCTGGCAGGAAGCTCGCCCCATCGCCCTGCGAATAGGCCTCAAGCCGCCCAGGATGCGAACCCGTCAGCGAGCCATCGGCGCTCACGTCGCTGATATCGCCAGCGGGCACCCCAAGAAAGCTGATCTGCGTTTCAGGCATCGCATCCAAAGACCCCGGAAGCGGCGAGACCTCCAAACTCGTACGCGGCAACACATCCGAGACATCCAACCGCGCAGGCACACACCGCGCCGCAGAAGAACCACTATAAGCCGCCTGCTCACCAGCGATATGCCGCCCAGCAAACGCAAGCGCACCACCACTCAGCACCGCGATCGCAAGCACTACCCAGACCATGGCGCGACGCAGGCGACGACTCCCGGGCATGTCCATCGCATTATTCAACCAGGCGCCCCCGCCACGCCCGGTGCGTGGGTACATCTGTCAGCCGGGGCTTGGCGCCGCCCTGCCGGCCGCGGTTCGCGTGGCATCCCCAAAGCCTACGAGCCTGCCCGCCTCCTCATCCCAGAGCTTCAGACGCACGGCGCGCATGCCGTCCCAGAACGAGAGCACCGGCACCTCGTCGAACAGCGAGGTCTCGTCGTGCGCGCGCTGGAGGTTGTAGTTGGGGATGCGGGCGTTGAGGTGGTGTACGTGGTGCAGCCCGATGTTGCCCGAGAAGAACTGAAGCGCCTTGGGCAGCTTGAGATAGGAGCTGCCTCGCAGGGCCGCATCGGCGTAGGTCCAGCTCTCGTTGTTCTGCCAGTAGGCGTCCTCGAACTGATGCTGGACGTAGAAGAGCCAGATGCCGGCCGCGCCCGCGAGCATCACCGTCGGCGCCTGCACGAGCAGGAAGTCCTGCCAGCCGATCGCAAAGCACAGGCCGCCGACGATGATCGCAAGCACAACGTTGGTGGCGATCACGCTGCGGCGCATCCGCGGGCGCGCGTCCCTGGCCACCAGACGCGGTCCGATCAGCATCGCCGCTATCGGCCCCAGGCCGAACATCACGGCCGGGTTGCGGAACAGTCGGTAGCCGATCTGGCCTCTGCGCGGCAGCGCGAGGTACTCGGCGACGGTCAGCGTGCGCACGTCTCCGCCGCCGCGACGGTCGAGGTCGCCGGAGGTGGCGTGGTGGATCGCGTGGTCGTGGCGCCAGCGCAGAAACGGCGAGTAGACAAGCAGGCCGAGCGCCGTGCCAAGCCACGCGTTGGCGCGCTTGGAGGGCAGGAAGGAGCCGTGCGAGCAGTCGTGATAGACGATGAAGGTGCGCACGAGGAAACCCGTCGTGAGAACCGAGATCGCCAGCACGATCAGGTAGGACAGGTGAAACTGGGCAATCGAGAGGTACATGAGGATCGAGAGCGCGAGATATGGCACCACCGAGGTGCCGAGGTTGGCGATGCTGCGACCGAGATGCGGCCGAGCGTAGGGCGAGAGCGCCTCCTGCCAGTGTGGGCGCTGTGTCTGCCCGGCGCTCGCATCTGCTGCTCGCGGCCCGGAGGCATCTTGCTTGGCTTGCATGGCGGCAGAGACTAGTCGCTCGTGCGGCGGGCGACGCCGCCAACGACATGCGATCCTTTGCCAAGGGCACCTGATGCCATGGCCGAGCGCAGGGACATCGAGTTCACCTACTCCTCGATCGACCGGATATTCCGGCTGAGCATGGGCGAGCTGGCCGACTTCAGCGGCGCCAAGTACGACGGCGACTTCTCGCTGACGATCGAGCAGGCTCAGGCCCGCAAGCACGATTACATCGCCCAGCAGATCGGCATCGGCCCCGGGCGACGCCTGCTCGATCTCGGCTGTGGTTGGGGCGCCCTGCTGGACTTCGCCCGTCGCAGGGGTGCGAGCGGCATGGGCGTGACGCTCTCGGGCGCCCAGGCGCGGGCCTGTCGCCGCCACGGGCTCGAGGTCCTGGTGGCGGACGCGCGCAGCGTGAGCGCAAAGCGCCTCGGGCTCTTCGATGCGGTCGCAAGCCTCGGTGCCTTCGAGCACTTCTGCTCGCCCGAGGACTTTCGCGCCGGACGCCAGGAGGAGCTGTACCGCGACGTGTTCGCAAGAGTCGCCGACCTGCTTGCCCCCGGCGGCCGTTTCTATCTCCAGACGATGGTGTTCGGGCGCAACATGATCGACGTCGAGACGGTCGACCTCGACGCGCCACGCGACTCCGACGCCTGGTATCTCGCCCTCCTCGGCTGCCAGTTCCCCGGCTCCTTCCTGCCCTTGGGCCTCGAGCAGCTCGCCGCGTGCGCCGAGCCGCGCCTGCGGATGCTGCAAAGCAGCAGCGGCCGCCTCGACTACATCGAGACGATTCGCCAGTGGAGCGCCAGGATCGGCGCGCCCAGCATGCGCAAGAGCCTGCTGAAGGCGCTACTGATCCCGCGCTGGCTCACCAGCAGAGAGTTCCGGCTCGGATTCACCTCGGGTGTGGGCCCGAACCAGGTCTGCTTCGAACGCGAGCTGCTCGACCATCACCGAATCGTCTTCGAGCGGATCTGAACCTACGTCTCAGGGCTTGGGCTGCGAGTAGAGCAGAGATCCCGGGGTGGTGAGGTTCTCGCCGGTCTCGAGCAGCGTCTTCAGCCCCGAGAGGATCATCGGCCAGCCGCCATAGAGTTCGCTGTTGGCCCCCTCGGCGAGCTGGTCGTGGGTGACCGTGAGCCGGCAGGAGTCGGCGACCTGCTCGATCTCCCATGTCACGCGCGAGGTCTCTTCGCGCCTTACGTCCTCGCCCCAGAGCGCGTTGAAGCTCTGCACGAGCCTCCTCGGCGGGTCGACCTCCAGGTTCTCTCCCTCGGAGATCGGAGCGGACGCCATCGGCGAGGTCGCCTCGTAGCGAGAGCCGGGCGTCCAGTCGGATTGCACGCCAACGCCGAAGCTGTAGCGGCTGCGGAGCTCGGGATCGGTGATCGCATCCCACAGGCGCTCGGGCGTCGTCTTTATGTAGATCTCGAAGATCTTCTCCATGGCCCTGCCCTCCATTTGGTTCTTGAGGCCGGTGAGCGTCGCTGCCCACGGCTCTGTGTACTTGCTCACCCAGCGGTCGTGGAGGAGCCTGATCGGGACGGGGTTCAGGAAGTGCAGCTTCTCGCGCCCCCGGCGCCTGCTGAGAACCAGGCCCGCCTCTTCGAGCACGCGCAGGTGCTTCATGACGCCAAAGCGCGTGATCGGCAGCGGCTGCTCGAGTTCAGTGAGCGTCTGCCCGTCGCGCCTGTGCAGCTCGTCGAGCAGGCTCCGCCTATGCGGGTCAGCGAGCGCCTTGAACACCTCGTCCATGAACACGATGATACGTGACTATTTGGGGCGACTATGTCGTCACGACACGTACCGAATTTTTGGCTCCAGCACTAGGTTTTTGGGGGTAGCAGTTCAAACCCAAGCGGCCCCGACGCGGATGGTGATCCACGCCGGGGCCTAGACACAGGAGGTCTAGCTCCCATGCCTGTACCGCAGCCTATCCCGATGACCAATGCGGAGCGCGAGGCGCACACAGACGCCGTGATCCTTGAGTCGCTGCTCGATAGGGACGCGCAGCGGCCCTGGACGGTCGATGAGATCGCCCGCGACCTCGGCGACCCGATCGACGCCACTGACGGTCTCAGCCGTCTCGCGAAAGCCGGTCTCGTCCACCGCCTGGAGGGCTTCGTCTTCGCGTCGCGCGCCGCATTGCGCGCGGACCAGATCGCGCAGTAGACGCCTACCGGAGCGCCACGCCGCAGGGCTGAGCGTGGCGCTCTACGTTCCGTCGAGACCTACGCCGAGGGTCGCGTGACAGCAAGAGTCAGCCCTATCGACGACCGTTCTTGAGCTTGGCCAGATTGTTTTCGATCCTACTCTTGAGTTCATCGAGTTGCCGTTCTATGTCCGCGAGCCGATCGGCAGCCTCGGGTGTGGCTGGCGGAGTGCGCCCTGGGTTAGGAACGTCCTCAGGGACGGATGCGACTTCAGGGATTGGTGGGTTGGCTACTTCCGTCATTGAGGGCTCCAGACTTGTAGGCTTGTGCGGCAGTCTTCAGGCGTTCTAGCTCGACGAGGTCAGCCGCGAGCCCCACAACTGCATCGGCCTGTTCATAGCTTAGACCCGTCGTCGAGAAGCTAGACGGCCACATGCCGCCAAATCCCCGCAACACGACCATGATGACTATCGTTACGATCGCAAATGCGAAGGCGGCCCGGACGATCTCCAGCCCGAGCTTCCACCCAAATGCGATACTCGGCAGATGGACGGTTTCGCCAGCCAACGCGCTCAAAGCGAACAGGAGCACGGCGACCACGAGCAGGATAACGGCCGCCTCTCGGCTGTATTCCTCCAACAAGTCTCGTCGCGCGTGTGGTCGTTGCTTGTCGATGGTCGCACGCAACATGCTCGAAACTATTCCTCGCGCGGGTTGATCCATTCCCACATTTCTCTCGGAAGGTAGCCGATTAGCTGCCCTTGGAGGCGAACTATAAGCAGCCGCCCAGGTCCCCCAATGCGGTCCATCCAGTTACCTAGCGGCTCGTCGGTTTCAATGATCCAGCGGTTGGCCAGCGGCTGGAGGTGGCGGCCGGACGCGTGCGAACTGATGATCTCCTGGATGGCCGCGGCCCGATCTTCGCCTGTCGGTGGACGTTCGTAAGTGATGAGGATCAGCACGACAAGACAGACCCTATCTGACGGACAGAGGGGTTTGTCGATCTCTCAATCGATCAGATAGCTAACACTCGCCAGGTTCTAGCCGCGCGCCTCCTCCGACGGTCTCGTGCGTCTCACGCGAGTCGGACTGATCCATCGCCTGGAGAGCTTCGTATTCGCGTCGCGCGCCGCTCTGCACGCGGATCAGATCACGCAGTAGCCCACGCTACCCGGAGCGCCGCGTCACGGTCGGGCGTGGCGCTCTCGGGACGCACAACACGTACGTGTTGTGCTATCCTATTTCTATGGCAGCAAAGTCCCGTGACTCAGTCGAGCGTCAGCCGTCCAGCGGTAGCCAGATGACTTACACGGACTTCCTGCGGCTGTTTCCAGACAATGCGGCGTGCATGGACTACCTGCGCGACCGCTTCTACCCGGCTGGGGCGCCGTGCCCGTCATGCCAGAAGCCCACGAAGTTTCATCGCATCAGGGCGCGCTCGGCTTACTCCTGCCAATACTGCGGGCATCAGGTTTATCCGACTGCCGGCACGATCTTCCACAAGAGCACCACGAGCCTGCAATTGTGGTTCTGGGCCGTCTTCCTCATGTCATCGACTCGCTGCGGCATCAGCGCTAAGCAGCTCGAACGCGAGATCGGCGTGAGCTACAAGACGGCACACCGCATGTTCAAGCAGATCAGAAGCCTGCTGGCTGAGGACGGAAGCGAGCCGCCCCTGTCGGGCGAGGTCGAGGTCGATGAGACAGGGATTGGAGGCAAGCCAAAGGCTTACGCGACCAGCGGCATGACCCGCTCAGAGGTCGTCACCTGGGCGAAGGAGCGCAAGACGACCGTTCTTGGCATGGTTGAGCGCCAGGGCCGCATCCGCGCTCGCGTTCAACCCGACCGCTCGC
This sequence comes from uncultured Actinomycetota bacterium, assembly GCA_963757925.1. Classification (GTDB taxonomy): domain Bacteria; phylum Actinomycetota; class Thermoleophilia; order Solirubrobacterales; family Solirubrobacteraceae; genus Palsa-744. The sequence continues at coordinate 110,201 of CAVWTE010000006.1, read as the reverse complement.
CGAAGGTCGTTGAGACCGTGCGCCAGTACGTTCTCCCGTCCGCAATGGTGTTCACAGATGATTGGGCTGGCTACAAAAAGCTCAGTGCAACGCACCCCCAGCACCGGCGCGTGCGCCACTCAGAGCGCATCTACGTGGACGGTGATGCCCATACGAACACCATTGAGGGCTTCTTTGGCCTGTTCAAGAACGGCCTACGCGGCGTGTATCACGCCGTGAGCACGACCTACCTACAGGACTACTTGAACGAGTACGCATGGCGATACAACCATCGCCACGACATCTACCCGATGTTCTGGACGATCCTCGATCGAGTCAAGAAGACCGGCGTGGCTGCCGCTTCGTGACCTTCCCGAGGTCGCGAAGATAAGCCTGCTCCGTGTGGCTCGGGTCCTGCTTCTGGACTACAGCACGGCTGGGCGGTTGCACGTCGTAGAGGCGATATTTGGTGTTGCCCGCTGGATTCATTGTCCGCGGGTGTTCCATTTCAAAAGACGGCATCGCTTCTCCTTTAGATGACCCGGAACGGCGTGCGGCCCAGAACGGTCCCACTGATGGAGAACTCGAAGACATAGCCGCCAGCCGGCAGCATCAACATCCCAAACTTGAAGACCATCTGCTGATTGAGTGCCGTTCCGGGCTTGATCCCCGGTGGCCGCCCGACCTCGAATTCGCCCGCCAATTGCAGGGGATTCCCGCCGTTCCCCTCCACCGGCTGCCCATCCTCATCGACCAGCGTGAGTTCGAACGGATGTTTTTCATTCGTCGCCGTCCAGGGGACCGCGACGAGGATGGCGACCTCTACGGGGAACGGACCGCCGGACTGAGCGATGTTCCAGCCACCACCGAGGACGTACAGCTTCCCTTCAGCGACCTGCGCCCGGTCGCAGAGAAGCATCGTCACCTCCATAGGCTAGGCAGCCTCGCAGGTAGGGGCAGCGCTGATTGCGCCGATCCATGAAAGCGCCACGCCTTCCGGTCGCGCCCATTCGCCTTGACGATGCGCGGGTGCGAGAACGCGGCCGATAGTAAGTTCCGCCTCGCGGTACTGGTCCTCTGTGATTGGCTCGCCGAGAATCCTCGGCAAAGCGTCGCGTGCGTGCTGGCGCACCTCATCGCGAGTCGCGCCAGCAGCAAAGAAGCTGGGGGCGTCGATCGACTCGGCCCACCATCCCTCTTTTTCCTGATGATATGTGACGTTAACGACTCGCATTTAGATCAAATCCTTGGCTTCTTTTTCGGTTAGTCCGATGTGGTGGCAGAGCATCTGCCGAACCAGACCGGGGGGCACCTCGACCTTGTCGTGGAATACGAAATCAATGGGCGGGTATCCCTTGTCGGACTCCAGCTTCCGATGGGACCCAGTCTGCGCCACTACGCGATAGCACAGCGGCTTCCGCTTCAGCACCTTCATAAGCTGCTTGGCCTTCAGCGACGGGAAGACCACACATGGGGTTGTGTCGCGGTATCAATGTCCATCTAGAGTTTTGGGAGGTCGGACCCGGTTCCTCGATCGGCAGGCAGCCCGAACCACTTGAGGGCTCCGAGCCACCAGGACGACGATATCACGGGCCGACCGACCCGTGGGGTGTACGTGTCGTGACGACATAGTCGCCCTATTTGGTCACCTGTCAAGGGGCGGCGGATTTACCGGCGTGTACGCCCGCCGGCCCGGCCGCTGGGACACCCGTCCGCGCCACTGCGGCCGCCTCCCCCAGATGGCGCCGCCGGCCACCCATCCATGCCGCTACGTCTTTCGGCGATGGGTAGCCAGCTGGATCTCAGGCCGCAAGCGGCGTCTCTGCCGGCACGGACTCGACCGGCACGATCGGCCACGCGCCCTCGACACGCTCCGGGCGACCGATGCCGGCGAAGTAGTCCTGGAGCGAGGCCGCCTGCTGGGCGGCCCATTGCACCTGCTGGGCGTGGAGGCTCCGCAGGTCCACGTCGCGCAGTTCGGCGATGCTGCTCGCGAGCCTGTAGGCAACCCTCGCCGCCGCGAGCGCGTCCGCGTTGGCTGCATGTGCCTGGTCGAGCCTTACGCGGTAGTGCTCGCATACCGCTTCGAGCGTCCTTTTGCCCCTGCGAAAGCGGTCGACCTGCTTGTCGAGCACGAACGGGTCGATGACGATCAGCCGATCCACCCCTCCCACCCTGTCGGCGAGTGGCACGAGGCCGTGCCTGCGTGCTTCTCGATCGAGGATCGTCAGATCGAAGCGAGCGTTGAAGGCGACTATCGGCACGCCATCACGCAAGTGGGCGGCCAGGATGCCTGTGATCTCCTCGACCGCGACACGAGGCGCGATGCCATCCGTTCGGGCTCGTTCGGTGCTTATCCCGTGTACGGCGCTCGCGCCGGCGGGGATCTCGACCCCGGGATCGACGAGCCAGGCCCTGTGCCTGCCTTCGATCTCCGCGCCAACGAGGCTCACCGCCGCGGTGACGATCCGGTCGTGCTCCGGATCGGTTCCCGTGGTCTCGATGTCGAAGGCCGAAAGACGGCCGAGATGCCAGTTCATACGCCAAAGCTACGGCGCCCCCCGGACGGCACTATTGGCCTTGCACGCACTCGCCGCTTAGCGAACGGATTCTGTTCTTTAGTTTTTCTTGATGAATGCCGATGAGGCGTTCATGCCCGGCTCGCGCGTCATCCATCTTCGATGGCCGGACAGCTGCGCTCACTGTGGCCGTGCGCTTGCCAGCCATGAGCAGGCTCGCTGGGACCCCATCGCCAGACAGGTCACATGCTTGGCATGCGGGGTCTCCGCCGCGACCCAGGCGCAGGCAGTTGGCGAGACCCGTGGCATCCCCGGAGCGAGCGCGAGACGCGAGTACGAACGCCGCCGCGACGCCCAGATGCGCCGTGCGCGCGAGCGCCTCGGCCTGCTCGGCATGGGCATGGCGTGGGTCGCGGGCGACCCGGCCTCGACGCGCGCGTGGCGGCAGGGCGCAGAGGGCGAGGTCAAAGTCGCGCAACGGCTGGAGCAGCTGCTGTCCGGCAAGGAGGTGAGCCTGCTGCACGACCGCCTGCTCACGGGCTCGACCCGCGCGAACATCGATCACATAGCCGTGGGGCCGGGCGGGGTGACTGTGATCGACGCCAAGAACCTGCACGGCAAGGTACGGGTGGAGCGATCCGGCGGCCTGCTCAGCCCCAAACGGAGCTCGCTTCGTGTCGAGCGGCGAGACCGCACCGGGTTGATCCGCGGAGTGGAGCGGCAGGCCGAAGCGGTGCGAGAGGTCCTCGCGCGGGCAAGCCTGCAGGCCGAAGTGCGCGCCGCTCTCTGTATGGCCTCAACCGATGGGTTGCCGCTATTCGGGCGCCTGGAGGTCAACGGCATCCTGGTCGCCGGCGCCTCGCGAGTCGCCAAGCTCGCCGCTCGACCGGGCACGCTCACGGCCGAGCAAAGAAGAGAGCTACTCGGCGCGCTTTCGTTCGGCCTGCCGGTGGCCTGAGGCTCCTCAGAGCCTCACCCCCTACCCTCACAGGCGATGTGCGGGCGCTACACGAACACCGTCGGCCCGGAAGAGCTCAACGAGCACTTCGGCGTGCCGATGCTTGGAGCGCAGGGGACCCGCCGGTTCAATATCGCGCCCACCGAGCAGGTGCTCGCGCTCGTTGCATCGCAGGGCGAGCCGCAGGCGCGAATGCTGCGCTGGGGCCTCCTCCCACATTGGGCCAAGGACCTGCGTGCGGGCAGCCGGATGATCAACGCGCGGATGGAGACGGTCAGCACCTCCAAGGCCTATGGCCCGCTGCTTGCCAGGGGATCGCGCCGTGCACTGCAGATCGCCGACGGCTACTACGAGTGGCTGAAGGCAGAGAGAGGCGGGCAGCCGCGCCAGCCGTTCCTCTTCCGCCTCGACGGCGGTGTGCCCTTCGCCTTCGCCGCGCTGTGGACAGCAGCCCGCATCGGGGGCGAGCACATCGAGAGCGTGACGCTATTGACCTGTGACGCCGCCTCCAACAGGGTCGCGGCGGCGGTGCACGAGCGGATGCCGGTGATACTCGCGGACCGAGACGCTCAGCGGGCCTGGCTCGACCCCCGGCTCGACGCGCAGGACGCGCTTGCGTTGTGCGGTGCTCTGCCGAGCGAGCGCCTGTCCGCAAGCCCCGCAAACCCTGCCGTCAACAGGGCGGGCGTCGAGGGACCAGAGCTCATCCTCTCGCCGGAATGAGAAGTCTGCAGAAAGACATAAACTATCTCGATATGCGGATCATCATGACCAGTGTGGCGGCGGGTCCGCCGCGGGCACCGAGCCTGCCACCGATTCGCGTTCTCTCGCACCTCAACAGTCCTCGACGGGCTGATCCGCACGTACTCGACCGGCTTGACCGCAGAGGTCGAGAGCACTGCGAGCACCAGCAGCATCGGCGCGATCATCGATGGCAGGCGCTTCATCGCCATTGCCTCCTGACATACGTCTTGCTCGAGTACGAGCATATGCCCGTCGAGCGGGCCGTCTATCCGTGCAACCTACGGCCAGCAACCGCGTGCGGTGCCGAGGTCGGGCTGTCTCCGACCGCATGCACCGGCGCGATCGATGCCTGAGGCCAGGATGCGGGCGAGGTCTGTGCGCAATGTTTCGCAACCGTCCGCAAACCCAGCCTCATCCGCGGCGAGTTGACCTCTGGCGCTTGGACATGCGCCAAGGCGTCAGGTATCCTCGGACCCAATGAGGGCACGGCTGCATGGCGGCAGGATCGCCGAGAAGCACCTTGCCTCCTCGAGCGGCGCGCGACGCCACGACGGCACTCGGCGCGGCGGAGCATTCTCGCTTGGAATTGGAGTGGTGCTCGCGGTCGCTGCGATGGTGGTCGGCGCCGTTCTGCTGATCGGCCACAAAGGCGGCGCCGCCGCGCTCGGCAGCCCGGGAGCCACGAGCGGGAGCAGTGCGCCCGCCGCGCAGACGAAACCCATGGGCCACACCCGGATCCTCGGCATGCCCCACGCCGATGTCGGCAACGCCACCGAACGGCTGACGGTGACGCTCTCGGGCAAACCGGCCCCTGGCTCGGCGCACCCGACACTGAGCCCCACGGGCTACGGCGCCTGGGCGATCTCAGGCAACGCCTGGGTGTTCAAATCCTCCTCGACGCTCATGCCGTGCTCCACCTACCGCCTCACCGTGCCCGCGGCCACCACCGCCACAGAACAGACGATGCTCGGCGCCAGGCGGAGCATCACGCTGAAAGTCGCCTGCCCTTCGACGCGCGCGCTGCAGCAGGCACTTGCAAGGCTTGCCTACCTGCCCGACTCATTGCACGCTGCCCCGAATGCGCACGTCTCCCACGGCGCGATCGGAGTCCGTGCAGCGGCGCATCTGCTCTACGAACCGGTCGCCGGCACGCTGCGGGAGGATCTCGCATTCGCGCCTCCCCTCAGCTACGGTACCTTCGACAGCACGACCAAGGGCGCGCTGATGGTCTTCCAGGAAGACCACAAACTCGAACCGGACGGCACGCCGGGCGCGGCGACTTGGCAGAAGCTGCTGAGCGCGCTCGCAGGCAATTACCGCAACCCCCACCCCTACACATTCGTCACCGTCACCGAGGCCACGCCGGAGACGCTGGAGGTCCACAGGGGTAATCGTGTGGTCCTCAGCACCCCCGCAAACACGGGCGTCCCGGGTGCGGAAACCGAACAGGGAGCCTTCCCGATCTACGAGCGCTTCACCTCCACGACGATGGTGGGCACCGACACCGACGGGACCAAATACGACGTACCGGACGTTCCTTGGGTGAACTACTTCAACGGGGGCGATGCCGTGCACGGATACGAACGTGCCAGCTATGGCTTCCCGCAGTCAAACGGGTGCGTGGAGCTGCCAATCTCGACGGCCCAGACCGTCTTTGGCATGCTGCGCCTCGGCGACATGGTGCTCGTCTCCTGACGCTGCCCCCGCCGGCCCGCGTCCATTCGCCGCAGCTCAGGCGCTCGCCGCCGGTCGATACTCCCGCGTTCCAGGATGCTGCTCCAGCAGGCCGATCGCCCTCAGCGTGCGAGCGTAGCGGTGCGCCGTGGAGGGCGGCAGGTCGAGCTCCTTGGCGAGCTCTGAGATCGTGCGCCACTCGCGCTCCGGCGAGTAGCAGGAGAGCAGCGCGAGCCCTCGCAGCAGCGATTGGGAGAGCTGCGGATCATCGAGCGCCGCCTGGAGCGCTCTCCTTGTCGCCGCCCTCAGACTCTCAGCCGAACCTCCCTCGCCGCCCGGCCTGTGAGCATGGTCGAGAGCGGCCATCAACAACTTCTCCGATGTTCCCTTCGGCTCGCGCGTGGCCGCTCGGAGCACCTGATCGACCTGATCGGGCGTGAGCGCGATTGCCACGCCCTGCTCTATTGCTGACGTCTGTCGGTGCCGCCGTGCCATCTGCCTCCCTCGTGCAGTCCTCAGAATGCGCTTCGCGCTCCTGCGAAGTAATCGTGCGTGCCCGCACAATGCCTCCGAGAACGATACGCCAGTCAGTGACGATCGGATCAGCCACTCCTGAGAGCGCTACGCAACAACGCCCTTGCGCCGGAGCAAGCTCCGGCGCAAGGGCGCGGCTGACCCTGCTCTGATAGACCGAGGTTGATGGCCGGGACCCGACAGAGCGCACGTAGACGTATGCGCATGCGGCTGCCACGACTCGACAGGCGCGCGGGGATCGCGATCTTCGCTCTCGTGGTGATCGGCGTGCTGGTCGCTGCGATCAGCAGCCTCGAACTCGGCAAGGTCGGCCATGCTCTGGTCTCGGCTCATCTCGAGTGGCTCGCAGCCGCAATTGCGGTGATGATGAGCTCGCTGCTGGCGCGCTCGCTCTCCTGGCTGGAGGTACTGCGCGCGGCGATCCCGGACACCGCGATCAGCCGGCTCGTGGTCGCGCGCGCAACGATGATCGGGGTGCTCGGCTCGGCCGTCTTTCCCGGTCGGCTCGGCGAGCCCTCACGGGTGGTGGTCGTCTCGAGGCGCCTACCGCGCTCCACGATGCGGATGCTGCCGATCGTTGCCGGCACCGTCTTCTCTCAGACTCTGATCAACCTGCTCGCACTCGCGATCCTCGCAGCCGTCACCTTCACGAGCGTCCCGCTGCTGAAAGGCAAAGCATCCGCCCTGGAGGCGGCGATCCTCATCCCGTTGCTGGTAGTGGCGTTGGTGCTCCTCATCCCGCGCGTGTTGAGAGTCGCGACTCGTTCTCGCTGGGTGCGGGTACGCGATGGAGCGAGCGCCCTGATCCGGCTGCTGCAGCTCGCCCGGCAGGGCCTCACGGTTTTTGCGCGACCTCGCCACGGGGTGCCTGCGATCGCCTTGCAGCTGCTTGCATGGGCGCTGCAATGGTGCTCCTGCTACCTCGTGCTGGTTGCGCTGCACCTACAGTCCCACACCGGCCTCGCCGCAGCCGCAGCGGTACTGCTCGCCGTCAATGTGAGCGCCGTGTTGCCGGCGACCCCGTCGAACGTGGGCGTCTTCCAGGCAGCCTGCGTGGGGGTGCTTGCGCTCTACGGCGTCGCCTATGGTCCCGCCCTTGCCTACGGAATCCTGCTGCAGGCTGTTGAGGTCATCACCGCGATGACGCTCGGCATGCCCGCGCTGCTCGGAGAGGGCATGACCTGGAAGGACATGCGCGGCGCCCGTCAGATCGAGGAGCAGGCGATCGAGTCAGCCGGCGGGAAGGCTCAGGAGTAGACCATCGCCCGCAGCGACTGCTTGAGCGAGCGGGTGGTCTGGAGCACAGCGGTGGGCTCATAGCCGCAGTGGGCCATGCAGTTCTCGCAGCGCGGGTCTTTGCCGCGCCCGTAGGCGCTCCAGTCGGTGGTGTCCAGCAGCTCCTGATAGGTCTTCGCGTAGCCGTCTGCCATCAGGTAGCAGGGACGCTGCCAGCCAAACAGCGAGTAGCTGGGAATGCCCCAGGCGGTGCAGTCGAAATCCGCTTTGCCTTCCAGGAAGTCGAGGAACAGCGGGCTGTGGTTCAGGCGCCAGCGCTTGCGCCGCCCTTCCCCGAAGGCGTCGGCAAAGAGCTTGCGCGTCTGCTGGACGCCCAGGAAGTGCTCCTGGTCCGGCGCCTTCTCATAGGCGTAGGCGGGCGAGATCATCATGTCGTCGACTTCGAGGTCGTCGTTTAGGAAGTCGAGCACCTCCGCGATCGTCTTCGGTGAGTCCTGGGTGAAGAAGGTCGTGTTGGTGGTGACTTTGAATCCCGCCGCCTTGGCAGCCCTGATCGCCGCGACCGCCTTCTCGAAGACGCCCTCCCTTTCCACGGAGGCATCGTGGCGCTCCTTGAGGCCGTCGATGTGGATCGCCCAGGAGAAATAGGGGCTGGGCGTGAAGTTTGCGAGCTTGCGCTCCAGCAGCAGCGCGTTCGTGCACAGATAGACGAACTTCTTGCGCTTGATCAGCTCGCCCGCGATCTCGTGGATCTCGGGGTGGATCAACGGCTCCCCGCCAGCGATCGAGACCATCGGCGCGCCCGATTCGAGCACCGCTCCCACCGCCTGCTCGACCGGCATGCGCCGGCGCAGGGTGTGCTCGGGGTGCTGGATCTTGCCGCAGCCGGCGCAGGCCAGGTTGCACTGGAACAGCGGCTCGAGCTCGACGATCAGCGGGAACTTCTCGCGTTTGGCGATGCGCTGCTGGGCAAGGTAGAGGCCCATCCGCGCACGCTGCCTGATCGAAACCGCCATGACGCCTACACCTCGCTTTCGCCGCTTTGGGTTGGGCCGCGCTCAGCACCAAGCGGACCGCCGGGCAACAGTGTATGCAACCCCGACTGAGACACCCGTCTCTGCAAGATGGCGGCGCTCTTGCGCAGCACCGCGCCGGCGCGCAGCGCAAGTGGCAGCATCTGCGGCCGCAACAGCTCACGCTCAGGTGTGTCGAGCACTACCCGGACGACCCCGAAGGGCCTCTGCTCGGCCCCCGGGGAGAGCCACACCGACTCCATGTCAACGGCCGCCGCGCCACCCTTGCGCAGCTGCTCGCGCCGCTCGCCGAGGGCGAGCCTGCCCACACAGACAACAGGCGCCAGATGTACGCGAAGGCCACTCTCGGCGAGGACGCCGGCGAGCTCCGCAGCGCCCTCGCAGCGCACACTCGCCTCAGCGTGCCCTTCATCGTCGGCGGCGTAGACACGGTCCGCGACCACGATCTCCCCCGGCTGCAGGTGGCGCTCCAGCGCGCCGCAGAAGCCGATCACTACCAACGCGCCGCCGGGCAGCCGCCGCAGCTCCTGAGCGGCGGCGGCTGCATTTCGCGGCCCCATCCCCGTCCGGTGGACGTGCGCCTGGCGTGCGCCCCAGCCGACGAGCCGCGCCTCGATGTGCATCGGCGCCGCGAACAGCAGCCCTCCCGGGGCGTCGGTCGGGCTCACGTGCGCGCTCCTGCGAGCACGCCGGCCACAGGCGCGGTGCCGAGATCGGCGAGCACCGCCTCGGCGGCGGCATGGCCGCTCAGCACCGCGCCCTCGAGCGTCGCGGGCCAGCCGGTGGCGGTGTGGGCCCCCGCGAGCGCAAGGCCTCTGACGGGCGCGCGCGGCCCGGGCCGAAGCGCGCCCACCCCTGGCGCTGCCTTGAACGTGGCGGCGTGCTCGCGGGTGACGAGGAAGCGCTGCACGCGCGCGCCGCGCGCCCTTGGTAGCAGCTGCTCGATCGCTGGCAGGTAGCGGCTGCGCAACTCCTCGACAGAGCGGCGCATGTCCTCCACGGCGCCGGAGAGCGAGACGGCCAGGTACTGGCTGCCGGGCGGCGCGCCGCCCGCCGCGGTGCGATCGAAGAGGTACTGAACGGGGCTCTCGACGCTAGCCGCAAAGGGCAGATCGAGGATCTCGCGGTCATAGAGTACGTGCAGGTTCACGATCGGGCTCGTGCCGATCGCGCGCAGGCGTTGCGCGATCTCGCCCGCCTGCACCGGAAGCACCTCCGCAGCGCGCAGGTGGGGAAGCGCGAGGATCGCCGCGTCGAAGGCGAGCTCTTCGACCTGCGACCCGGCGCCGCCTGTGATCTGAAGCCCGCCAGCTGCTACGGCGATCGAGCGCACCCTCCATCCGAGTCGCACCTCGACGCCGGCCTCTCGGAGCGCGCGGAGCGCCGGCTCGCCGATGATCGCGCTCAGGGGTGCCCGGTGAAAGCCGACGTCCCCTGCCTCAGTGCTCTTCAGGAGCCCTTCTTGGAAGACGAAGGCACCGAGCGCGAGCGAGGCTTCGCGGGCGGGTACGTTCAGCGTGGGCAGCGCGACAAGATCCCAGAGCGCCTCGATTGCGTGTGGTGTCTGCCGGTGGCGGCCAAGCCAGTCGCCGAGTGTCTGCGCATCGACCGCGGGGTCGGATGGGTCAAGACGAGCGATCGCAGCTGCGGCAGCGGCCGCGGATACCCGTTCCCTGAAGGAGAGCGGCCTGTGGGAGAGCAGTGCGCCTGCCAGATGCAGCGGTGCGGGAAGCCGGTTGCGGCGAAGCGCGCTCTGCCGGCCGCCCGGGGCCAGCAGAGGGATCTGAAGGCGCGGTTGAACGTGCGTCAGATCGGAGCTGCCGAGCCGCATCAGAAGCGCCCTGTAGGCAAGACAGCAGCGCAGGAAGACGTGCTGGCCGTTGTCGAGCGTGAGTCCCTCCCGTTCGATCGAGTAGGCGGCGCCGCCGAGCCTCGGCCTGACCTCGAACAGAGTCACCCTCGCGCCCGCGTCGGCGCAGCGCAGGGCAGCCGTGATGCCGGCGAGCCCTCCGCCGGTGATCGCCACGCTTGCGCCGCTGGCGGTGGGCCGAGCGCCCATTCACTTACCCTTTGCGGCGCTTCTCTTCACTGCTTGCGCAGACATGGCAATCTCATAGCACCCGTTCGGCGGGATGGCGCTCGGGCACCTTGCGCGGAAGCATCACGCTGCGCAGCGCGACGACCGCCTTGGAGTGCGCCGGCAGCGACATGCGGCCGGCCAGCGAGCGGTCGGGGTGATCCTGGATGCGCCAGAGCAGCCTGCGGTAGATCCCGGTCATCGCCATCACGCACGCGGCGCTTCGCCTGTCGAGCAGCGGTACCAGGGCCATGCCGCGATGGAACCAGTCGTGCGCGCGCAAGGCCTGGAAGCGCATCAGCGCAAAGAGCTGTCCAACGTCATCGCCGCCGAAGCCTGCCACCACCGACGGCTCCGCACCGGCGCCCTTTCTGGCAAGCTCGAGCAGCTCGCCAGCGCCGATCGCACCGTCATCGTGGAGGTGGTAGCGCACGAGGTCTTCGCTTGGCAGATACACGCGCCCGCGCTGCGCGTCCTCGCGCAGGTCACGCAGGATGTTGGTGAGCTGCATCGCGACGCCGAGATCGTCCGCGAGCGTCCATGCCGAGCTGAGGTCATGGGCGCCGAAGATCGCAAGTGAGAGCCGGCCGATGGAGCCCGCGACACGACGGCAGTAGAGCACGAGCTGCTCGAAGCTCTCGTAGTTCTCGCCCACGACGTCCATCTTCACGCCGTCGATCAGATCCTGCAGCGCCTCGAGCGGCAGGCCGAAGCGGCGATGTGAGTCCGCCACAGCGATTGCCACGAGGTCCTGGCCATCCCTCACATTCTGCGGCAGCTGCGCAAGCGATTCTCGCTGCTCTTCCAGCAGCCGCAGCTTCTGCTCATCGGGGAGCGCTCCATCGCCGATGTCGTCGATCCTGCGCGCGAAGGCGTATACCGCACACATCGCGCGACGCTTGCTGGGCGGCAGCAGCGCGATGCCGTAATAGAAGTTCGCGGCGGCGCTCCGCGTGAGCTCCGCGCAGTGGCGGTGGGCCTGCTCCACCGAGCTCCCGCGGGTTAACGCGACGCTCACCGAGAGCCCCCTTGACGCGTGGCTTCTCGGCGTCGGCGAAGGACGGTGAAGAACGCGCGAAGGCGTGCCCGACCATCTGCCTTCGGCGCGCCCGCCAGCACGTCGAAGCCGGCTCGCTCGATCGCCTGCGCCGCCGATCTGCCGCCCGCGACGAAGGCCGCGACTGCAAGCCGGGGGCGCCCGCCGAGCGTGTCGAGCAGGGGCGCGCCCTGCGTGAGCAGCTCGTGCACGCGCCTTGTCTGCAGCGCGATCAGCGCCTTGACCTGCTCGTTCGCGTGCGTTGCGTGCAGATCCTGCTCACAGACCCCGCAGCCGCGCATCTCTTGCGCGGGCAGGTAGATCCGTCCGCGCCGGAGATCCTCGGCCACATCCTGGCAGTGCTCGACCAGCTGCAGCGCGGTGCAGATCCGGTCTGAGAGCGCGACCCGCTCCGGGCTGGCCAGGCCGAAGACCCCGAGCACGAGCTCCCCAACCGGGTTGGCGGAGAGTGCGCAGTAGCCCTGCAGCTGCTCCCAGGTCTCATAGCGACTCACGCTCTGATCGACGCGATTTGCCTCGATCAGCCGCAGTAGCGGCTCGCACGGCAGCTCACACTCGCGCAGCGTCTCGCCGAGGCTCTGCATCAGGGGATGGGCGGCGCTGCCCGCATATGCGGCTGCAAGCTCCTCCTGCAGCCAGTCCAGTGCCACGAGCCGATCGCCCTGGGTCTCGTCCCCGAGCTCGTCCACCAGGCGCGCGAAGCCGTAGATCGCAAGCAGATGCCTGCGCACGGCTCTTGGCAGCAGGACGCTTGCGACGGGGAAGTTCTCGCTGCCGGCGCGCGACATCACAGCCTCGGCGTCCGGAGGCTCGAATCGGGCGCCGTGGGGAGCGGCCGCGGGCGGCGGCGCGGAGCTCTCGCCGGTGGCGGCTGCGGCGTCCTGCGCCGTGGCAATCACCCCGCGCGGCTCCGCAGGCAGCGCCCGAGCGCCATGATCGGGAAGGAGAGCCTGTAGAGGTGGTAATTGATGTAGTAGTAGGAAGGAAAGCCAGTGCCGGTGTACTGCGGCTCATCCCAGCTTCCGTCGGGCCGCTGCGTGGCGACCAGCCAGTCGATCCCGCGCCACATCGCCTCGGTGTCCTCTGCGGCGGCGTGCAGCGCAAGCAGCGCCCAGGCGGTCTGCGAGGCGGTGGAGGGGCCACGCCCGACCCAGGCCGGCTCGTCGTAGGAGCGCGGGTCCTCGCCCCAACCGCCATCCTCGTTCTGGTGCTCATAGAGCCAGCGCACCGCGCGGCGGATGCTGAGGTCGTCGGTCCCGACGCCGGCGGCCACGAGTGCGGGCACCGCGGCACCGGTCCCATAGATGTGGTTGACCCCCCAGCGTCCGAACCATGAGCCGCCCGGCTCCTGCTGGGAGAGCAGCCATTGCACCCCCTGCTTGACGCTCTGACGCTCTGAGAGCCCGAGGGCGGCGAACATCTCGACCACGTGAGCGGTGACGTCGGCGCTCGGCTCGTCGATCACCTCGCCGAAGTCGAGGAACGGCAGCTCGCGCACGAGCGTCCTCACATTGTCAGCGTCGAAGGCTCCCCAGCCGCCGCCTGCGCTCTGCATCCCCTCCACCCAGCGCACCGCACGGTCGATCGCGCCCTGCGCCGCGGCGCCCTGCCGCGGCTTTGCGCGGGTGAGCGCGAGCACCACCTCGGCGGTGTCGTCGAGGTCTGGATAGTTGTCGTTGGCGAACTCGAAGGCCCACCCGCCCGGCGCAAGCGAGGGCCGGCGCAGCGCCCAGTCGCCGACGACGCCGACCTCCTCGGCCAGGAGCCACTCCGCGGCCTTCTCGGTCGCTGGCTCGCTCATCGAGACGCCTGCGTCCGCGAGCGCGATCAGCGCCAGAGCGGTGTCCCATACAGGTGACTGGCAGGCCTCCAGGCGCCTCACGTCGCCTTCCGCGACCATGAACGTCTCGATGCCCTCGATGCCGCGGCGCATCACTGGGTGGTCGAGCGGATAGCCGCGCAGCCGCAGCGCCATCAACGAGTAGACCCAGGGCGGTTGGATCCCGCCCCAACTGCCATCGGACTCCTGCCGGCGCACGATCCAGCTCTCGGCGCGCGAGAGGGCCAGAGACCGCAACGGCTTCAGCGGATGGCGGTCGTAGGCGCGCAGCGCGCGGTCAAGGCGCGCAAGCCACGCTCCCCGCCGGGAGGTCGGCGCCGGCGGGCTCCACTGCTGCGGGCCGCGGAGCTCGTCCAGATCGAAGCCGAGCTCATGGCGGGGCCTGTAGGTCAGCACGACCGAGAGGGCCACGACGGTCTGCCTTGCCCAGCAGGCGAAGTCATAGACATTCAGCGGCACCCAGGAGGGCAGCAGCACGATCTCGGGCGGCAGCGCCGGAACCTGCTCCCAGGGCCAGAGACCGAAGAGCGCCATCCAGACGTGCGTGAAGACTCGCGCCTGCTCCAGGCCGCCCTCGCGGCGGATGTGGTCGGCCGCGATCTTCATGTGCGGCGCGCTTGGGTCATCGCCCGCCAGCTTCAACGCCCAGTAGGCCTCGATCGTGGTCGAGAGGTCGGGCGGGCCGTCGTGGAAGTTGGTCCAGGTCCCGTCCTGGCGCTGCTGCGAGCGGATCCAGGCGGCCGAGCGCTCTGTCTCGTCGGCGCGGCGGATGCCGAGGAACTCTCGCAGCAGCATGTCCTCGGCGTCCATCGTGACGTTGGTCTGCAGCTCCGCCTTCCACCAACCTGCCTCGTTCTGGAGGGAAAGCAGATGCTCGCATGCTCGCTGCAGCGTGACCTCAGACTCGCTGCCAGCCTGCACGATCGGCGACGCCATGACGGGAAACCTAGAGCTTCCAGACGATTGACAGCATCTTCACCCGCGCTTAGGACGCGCCGGCAGCAACGATCGGCGCCAAGACGTTTGTTGCGCCGGCGGTCATGCCGCTGGCCTGAAGCTCGCGCCGCGATACGGTCTCGGGGCGCTTGGAGCGGAACCTGTAGACGAGCTCGCCGTCGAAGTCGAGCCTCTGGACGAGCCGGAAGCCCGGCGCGGGCGGGGTCTGCGCCGAGGCAAGCAGCGGCTTGTAGCCGACCTTGTCGATCTCTGAGACGGTCAACGAGGGCGCCGCGGGGCGCAGGTCCGGCGCGTAGTACTCGATCGGCGCCGATCCGAGGTGCGTGGTCACCACGGCGGCCGGCGAGCTCCCCAGCGGCCCGACCGCCGCGGCCACCTTGCTCCAGTCGCCACGCTGCAGTCTCGGAGAGAGATCCACGTCGATGCAGATCGCAAGCAGCGCGAGCGTCGCAAGCACGGCAAGCGCCACCCCGAGACGGCGAGTGGACGCGGCGCCGATCACGACCGCGAGCAGGATGCTCATGGGCACCATCGCCCCGATCAGGTTGCGGGGGGCCAGATAGTCGGCTCCCACGAGCGCAAGGAGGACCGGGATCAGCACGCCGCAGGCTGCGAGCGCGAGCGCGAGCAGCGCTGCGCCGCGCTCGGCGCCCGAGAGGCCGCGCCAGAGTCCGTAGGCAAGCCCGGCGATCAGCGGCAGCGCCACGAGCAGCTCGACGCCATGGCCAAGCGGGGCGCCGGAATAGCCGGTCAGGTAGTACTGCGGGATCGCTTCGATGCGGCTGGCAAGCGCCCATGCCCCGATCCACTGTGTGCCTTTGCCTCCCTGGCTGAGCACGAGCGGGACCAGCGCGAGCCCAACCACGGCGATCGCCCCCACCGCCGGGAGGGCGGTCCGCCACCGCTCTCGGCGCCGCAGCAGCCACAGCGACATTGGCACCAGCAGGAAGACCGCGAAATAGTGGGAGAGCAGCGCGAGGCACCCCGTGGCCGCAAAGGCCGCCATCCGGCGGCCGCTCGGCTCCCGCTCGGCGCGAATGAAGCAGAGGAATGCAAGCGCAGCCGTGAGCGTGTAGAGCTCATAGGCGCGCGCCTCCTGGGAGTACCAGACGAACAGCGGGTTGGCCGCCGTGATCGCCCCCGCGACGATTGCCACGCGTCGTCCCACGAGCTCGCGGGCGATCTCGTAGACCACCGCGACAAGTGCGATCCCCGCCAGCGCCGAGACCAGGCGCATCGCCACCACGCCGGTGCCGAAGATGCGCGTCCAGCCCCAGATGGTCACGTACCAGAGCGGCGGCGTGTTCTCGGTGTGGGCCATGGTTTCCATGCTCGCGACGATGCTCGGGTGCAGCACGTGCACGGGCGTGAAGGCCTCGTCGAACCAGAAGCTCTGCAACCCGATGCTCGGCAGTCGCACGAGCGCGGCGAAGAGCAGCAGCGCTCCAAGCGGCCACCAACTGGGCAGCACACGGGCCGCTCTCCCTGTCTGCGCGGGGAGGTCTGAGCCAGATGCCGGCGCCAGACCAGGCCCGACGGACGCGGCGCTTGGAGCCCCCGAGTGCGAGGTCTCGAGCCTCATCCTGCGCGCTTGAAGCCCTTCGGCACGCCACCCGGAAGGCCGGGCCGCGGCCCGTATGTGCAGAAGTGTTCGCCGACCGTGGAGCCGAAGCATCCGTACCTGTCCTTTGGACCGAGCGACAGGTACGGCGGCAGGTAGAAGCCTCCCAGCACCTTGCGGCGGTTGCCGATCACCGATCCGTCCAACATCAAGCAGAGGCGAACGCTTACCCTCGTCTTGGATTCGATCACATCAGCGCAGGCGGTGTCCCTCGTGGAGTAGGAGGTGAGGTCCTGTTCGACCGCGACTTCTTCGTCGGGGATGTCGGCCACGTGGCGCCAGGTTTCGATGTCCGCCGTGAGGCGGTTGTCGACTTTCACCTCACGCGTGAGGTCATAGACGGTTGCCACCGAGATGACGAGGGCGAGCACCAGCAGCACAATGGTCTCAATTCGCCACCGGCGCCCCTTGCGCTGCGGCGCCTCCTCGTGCGGTCTAAGCCAGGACGGCAGCCTCGAGAGCCAGCTCTCAAGGCGCGAGGGCCGCTTGCCCTCGCCGCCGGTATCTCCCGCCTGCGCGTTCACGTCTTGGCCGCCGCGATCGAGAACAGCGGTGAGAGCTGGTGGATCAGGAACAGGATCTGAATCATGATCACCGCGATCAGCAGACGACGTTCGCGAGAGACGATCCCGAGCGGCAGCCCCCACAGCGTGTACCAGGCGAGCAGCCACGGGCTCGTGACCGCGATCGCAAGCAGCGCCCAGCCGGAGGCGGCGATCCAGCTGTAGCCGCGCCAGGTGCGCCACATCAGGTAGAGCACGACCAGCACGAGCAGCCCCTTCAGCAGCGTGTGATCCACCGGGAAGATCCCGGGCTTGCCGAGCAGGTGGGCGAACTCGGTCGGGAAGCCGTCGGAGGAGACGTAGGAGGAGTCGCGGGTCAGCACTTCGAAGAGGTCGGCGCCGTGCACCCCGAAGAGCGCGAAGCCGAGCCCCACGCCGACCACGGCCGCGGCGGCAACGCCTGCGAGCAGCCGCGGGCTGCGGCGTGAGAGCACCATGAAGGGCAGGAGCGCGATCGCCGTCGCCTTCACGAAGGCGCCCGCGACCACCGTCACGCCTGCGCTCGCGTCCCTGTGGCCGAGCATCAGTGTGACGGCGCCCATCATGAAGGCGATCATCATCAGGTCGTTGTGGGCGCCGCCGAAGCCGTAGATCAGCCACAGCGGGTTCGCGCCGATCACGATCAGGCCCGGCACCGGGTTCATCTTCAGCTGCCGCGCGCAGCGCCAGGTCAGCCACAGCGTCGCCGCAACCGAGATCAGCGCCTCGATCTTCATGCCCCAGACCGAGGCGATCAGGCCGAGCGGGACGATCGGAAGGCTGATCAGCGTGTACAGCGGCCCGTAGGCGGTCGTGGCGGTCAGCCAGTCGCCGCCGACGTACTTGTAGATCGGGTCGTTGAAGATCGAGACCGGTCCGTGCACGTAGGGGTTGATGCCGTGCCCGACCATGCGCGCGTAGGCGATGTAGCTGAAGACGTCGGTCGAGATCAGGATCGGCGCGACCAGCACGAGCACGGTCAGCGTGCAGACGAGCGCGATCGCAACACGCCTGTCGATCCTGCGTGAGTAGGCGACCAACCCTGCGTAGGCGCAGGTGAAGATCAGCAGGCATATGAGGAAGAGGTGGTATTCGAGCGTGGACCCGAGACCCATGAGCCATTTGCTCATGCTCGGCGAGGGCGGCAGCAGCGGGGACTTGCCGGCCGCGCTGTCGATCACGATCAGTCCGAGCGCGCCGACCATCGCAAGCGCGAGGCCGATCGCGATCGGCGGCGTGCGCTGCGCTGCGCGATCGCTGCGTGCGCCGGGCAGCAGCCGACGGCTGCGCGGCGCCCTCCTCGCTGCGCCCTCGAGCGCCGAGGAGCGCATGACAGAAGGCGAGGATGTGGTGGGTTCTGAGGGCAAGTGGGGCGTGAGCTGGGGTTGGATCAGCTGCCGGCGGCGTCCTCGAAGCGCAGGACATCGAGCGCTCCGGTGACATCGAAGACGCGCTGGACCGCGGCGTTGCCGCGCCTTAGCACCAGCTCGCCGCCGCGCTGCTGCGCGCGAGAGTTTGCCTGCAGCAGCAGGCGCAGGCCCGTCGAGTCTATGAACTGCAGCTCGCCGAGGTCGATCACGAGCCTGCCCGGAGCCTGCTGCTCGACCTCGAGCAGGCTGCTCTCGAGCGCCGGGGCGCCTGCAAGGTCGAGCTCGCCTTGCAGCGCGAGGCAGGCGATGCCGTCCTCGATCGTGCTCGATATGGACAGGCTTCCTGGGCTGGGCGGAGTCTGGTTCATCGCGCCGACTTTTAATCTAAGCGGAGGACCGCTCGTGGCAGGACGCACCCGGCGGAGGGCCGCCGCGGTGGAGATTTGCCGCCCCAGTCCTACCCTGAGCGGGCCTCAGAGCGCCGCCCAGACCGTCTTGGTCTCCAGGTAGGAGTCGAGGCCCACGCGGCCGTGCTCGCGCCCCACGCCGGAGGCCTTGAAGCCGCCAAACGGCGCGGCGGGTCCGAGGCGCCCCAGGCAGTTGACGTACACCGAGCCCGCGCGCAGATCGCCGCGAGGCGATGCGCGGAGCCCAGGTCGCGCGTCCAGACGCCGGCCGCCAGACCGTAGTCGCTGTCGTTGGCGCGGCGAGCGACTTCCTCGAGCGTGTCGTAGGGGCTGCGAGAGCACCGGGCCGAAGATCTCCTCGCGAGCGATCCGCAGCTCATCGGAGGTGCTTGCAAACAGCGTCGGCGCCACGAAGAAGCCGCCGCTCTCGCCAAGCGTGGCCTCACCGCCGGCCAGCAGCTGCGCGCCTTCCTTGACTCCCGACTTGATGTAGCCGAGCACCCGCTCCTGCTGCTCGGCGGAGACCAGCGGCCCGAGCTGGGTCTGCGGGTCAAGGCCGGCGCCGAGCCGCGCCTTGGCGGCCCGCTCGGCAAGCCCGCCGGTCACCTCCCTCAAAGCGTGCCGCCGGCACGAACAGGCGCGAGCCGGCGTTGCAGGCCTGTCCGGAGTTGAAGTAGATGGCCTGGAAGGCGGCCTTCGTCGCCGCCTCCACGTCGGCGTCGGGCAGGATGATGTTCGGCGACTTGCCGCCGAGCTCGAGCGTGACGCGCTTGAGCGCAGCGCCAGCCTTGGCGCCTATCTCCCGTCCCACGGCGGTCGATCCGGTGAAGGCGATCTTGTCCACGCCGGCGTGCTCCACAAGCGCCGCGCCGGTCCGCCCATCCCCGGTGAGGACGTTGAGCACGCCCGGCGGGAAGCCGACCTCGAGCGCGAGCTCGGCCAGGCGCAGGGCGCTCAGCGGCGTCTGCTCGGCGGGCTTGAGCACGATCGTGCAGCCGGCGGCAAGCGCCGGGGCCGATCTTCCAGGCGGCCATCAGCAGCGGGAAGTTCCAAGGCACGATCTGGGCGCAGACACCCACGGGCTCCCGGCGGGTGTAGCAGTGCACGTTCGGGGCCATCACCGGCAGCACGGCGCCCTCGATCTTGGTCGGCCAGCCCGCGAAATAGCGCAGGTGCGCGACCGTGCCACCGACGTCGACCACGTGGGCAAGACCCACCGGCTTGCCGTTGTCGAGCGACTCGATCTGGGCAAGCTCCTGGCCGTGCTCCTGCACCGCGTCAGCGAGCGCCCCGATCAGCCTACCCCGCTCGAGCGCCGGCATCGAAGCCCAGGGTCCACCCTCAAAGGCATCGCGTGCCGCGACAACGGCACGCTCGACGTCCGCGCCCCCCGCGTGCGCGACGGTCGCGACCCGCGCTCCGGTGGCCGGGTCGAGCGTCTGGAAGGTGCGCCCGTCGGCGGCCGGCACCCGCTCGGATCCGATCAAGAGCAGATGGGCGACATCGGGCTCGCCGATGAAGTGACGTGCCTCGGCGCCGAGCGCCTGAGGCAATGCGATTGTGGACATCAGGTCTCCTCGGATTGCGTGCGATCTGCGGACCGGTGGGCGTCGCGGCGCCCATCCCGCCTTGCGAGCCGGCTCACGGCTCGAGCAGGTTCTTCAGCGCCTCACGCCGATCGTAGAGCGCGTAGGCCTCCGGCGCCTGCGCGAGGCTCATGCGATGGGTGATGAGCGGGCTCGGGTCGAGCACGCCCGCGGACATCATCGCCAGCACCGGGTCTACGTGCGCGATCACGTTGGCAAGGCCAGTGTGCAGCGTCAGACCCTTTATCCATACGAGGCCCATGTGGACCTCGCAGCGCTCGGCGTAGACGCCGATGGCCGCAACCGCACCGGCTGGCCGCGCAAGCGATATCGCAAGCTCGAGCGCCCTGGGATCGCCGACGGCGTCGATCGCCACGTCCACCCCACGCCGCTGTGTGGCGGAGCGGACAGCGGCCTTGACGTCGACTTCCTCCAGGTGAAGGGCGCAGGCGCCGAAGGACTGCGCCATCGCCAGGCGCTCTGGCACCGAGTCGATCGCAAGCACCGTCGCGGCGCCCGTGGCGCGCGCGGCCTGCACCGCGCAGAGCCCGACCGGCCCGAGCCCGAGCACCGCGACGCTGTCTCCAGGACGCATACCCAGCTTGCGATCGCGTGGTAGCCGGTGCCCATGACGTCTCCCGCGAAGATCGCCGTGCTTGCCTCTCCATCCCCTCCGGCACCTGCCTCAGCGTCATGTCGGCATGGGGCACGAGCACCTGCTCGGCCTGTGAGCCCTGCAGGTCGCCCATCGCCACCCCATGGCCGAAGGTACGCCCCTGCTCGCAGCGGTGGTAATCGCCGCGCAGGCACTGGAGACAAGAGCCGCAGGCGGTCTGAAAGCAGCCGAGCACCCGGTCCCCTACAGCCACGCCGCTCACCCCGGCGCCAGCCTGCGTGACGATCCCGACGAACTCGTGCCCGATCGTGAAGCCCGGATCGATCTTCACCCGGCCGTGGTAGATGTGCAAGTCAGAGCCGCAGACCGCGCAGGCCTCCACCTTGACGATCGGTCCCCGATCTCCTGCAACTCGGGGTCGGCGACCTCCTGCACCTCCACCCTGCCAGGCGCCTGAAATGTGACGGCGAGCATGGCGTTGACCCTACAGCCTGGCGAACACCGATGATTGGATCGGGGATAGTCCCGTATGCTGGCCCAATGGCGGACCGATCGCGGGCGGTGCTGATCACGGGATGCTCCTCGGGCATCGGCGAGGCAACCGCACGCCGCCTGGCGCGCGCGGGCTGGCCGGTCTATGCCACCGCCCGCCGGATCGAGTCGATCGCGCGACCTGGAGGCGGAGGGCCGCAAGCTGCTCCAGCTCGACGTCACCGACGAGGACTCGATGCGCGCGGCGGTCGAGGAGGTGCAGCGCGAGCATGGCGCAGTGGGCGTGCTCGTCAACAACGCCGGCTACAGCCAGAGCGGCGCGATCGAGACCGTCTCCGCGGAGGAGGTTCGCCGCCAGTTCGAGACGAACGTCTTCGGCCTGATCTCGCTGTGCCAGCTGGTGCTGCCCGGCATGCGCGGCAAGCGCTTTGGCAGGATCGTCAACGTCTCCTCGATGGGCGCGAACTTCACCTTCCCCGGCGGCGGCCTCTATCACGCGAGCAAGTACGCGCTGGAGGCGATCTCCGATGCGCTGGCTTCGAGGTGCGCGGCTTCGGCATCGACGTGATCGTGCTTCAGCCGGGCCTCATCCTCACCCGCTTCGGCGAGGCCGCCTCGGCCAGCGTCGGCTCACCATCCGCGTCTGATGGCGAGGACGCAGGCGCCTATGACCAGTTCAACGCAACGGTCGCCAGGGCGAGCCGACAGGCCTATGAGAATCCCTGTTTGCGAGGCTCGGCGGCCCGCCGGACGCGGTCGCCAAGGTGATCGAGCGGGCGATCGCCGCGCCGTCGGCCGAGAGCCCGCTATCGAATCACGGCCTCCGCGCACGCGCTGATCGCCCAGCGCAAACTGGTCAGCGACCGCATCTGGGACCGGATCATGCGCCTGCAGTTCCCGCAGCCGCGCTGAGAAGGCCTAGGCAGCCCGCGCGAAGGCGTGCACCGACGCGACGGGTCGGCCGATCGCAAAGCCCTGGGCGTAATCCACGCCGTAGGAGCGCAGCAGCGCGATCGTCTCCTGGCCGCCCACGTACTCGGCAATCGTGCGCTTGCCCATGCCCTGCGCAACGCGGACCAGCGCCTGCACGACGAGCTGGTCCTTGTGCGAGCGCGGGAGCGCGCGCACGAAGTCGCCGTCGATCTTCAGGTAGTCGAACGGCAGTCGCTTGAGGTAGCGAAACGACCCGAAGCCGGCGCCGAAGTCGTCGAGCGCCACCGCGCAGCCGAGTCGCTGCACACCGCGGCAGAACTCGCTCGCGCGCCCCATGTCGGAGATCGCGGCGGTCTCGGTCACCTCCAGGATCAGGCGACCCGGGTCGACGCCGTGGGCGCCGAGCAGCCCTTCGATGTGGGCGAGCGTGCCGTGCCCGCTCACCGAGAGCGCCGAGAGGTTCACGGCCACCGGCGTGCTGCGATCGGCAAGCTCTGCGCCCATCAGGCAGATCGTCTCGGCGAGCACCATCCTGTCGATCTCGCGCACGAGTCCGTAGCGCTCGGCCGACGGCAGGAAGCGGCTTGGCAGCACGAGCTCCTCGTCCAGACCGTCGGCCAGCCGCAGCAGCGCCTCGTGATGGCAGACCATTCCATCTGCCAAGGAGATGATCGGCTGGTAGTGCAGCACGAACAGCCCCTCGGCGAGCGCCCTGCGCAGGCGTGCAAGCCAGGGCCGGGGGTGCAGTCCGGCCTGCGAGCTGAAGGCGCCGCCGGGAGCCGGGTAGCGCCTTGCCAGGGCGCCACGTGCCGAGTGCAGACCGCGATCGGCGAGCACGAAGGTCGAGGTGGAGTGGGTAGTGCAGTCGTTCATCTTGGTTGGCGATCTTCCACAACCGCCCGCTCGCGCCTTCCCGGCGGGGCTAGAGATGGAGGTTTGGTGGCCAGATCCGCCAGTAAACCTGCACAAACCGGCTCATCGCGACATATATCTTGCGTGATATGGCCGTCTCGCGCGATCTGAGATCACGAGCAGCAGCGCAACGAGCACGAAGTTCATCACCACCGAGGAGCCTCCGTATGCCACGAGCGGCAGCGTGACACCGGTCAGTGGGATCACGCGGGTGACCCCGCCGACGATCACGAACACCTGCATCGCGACCATGAAGGAGAGGCCGACGGCGAGCAGCTTGGAGAAGGAGTCGCGCGCGAGCATCGCGGTCTTCATGCCGCGCCAGATGAAGAGCATGTAGACGCAGAGCAGGCCCGCGGCGCCGAGAAGCCCGAGCTCATCGGTGATCACCGCGTAGATCATGTCGCTTTCCGGAACCGGCACCAGCAGTGCCGAGCGGTCGAACCCGGTGCCGAGCAGGCCGCCGTCGGCCTGGGAGAAGAGCGCCTGAGCGAGCTGATAGCTGCCGCCCGCCGTTTTGTAGAGCGCTGCTCGAGGGTGTTCCCAGTCTTCGATCCGCGCCTCCACGTGCCCCACGTGCGTGGCCAGGAACCAGCCGCCCAGCAGGAAGAGCCCAAGTCCCACGAGCGGGAAGGAGAGCCTGCCGGTGGCCACGTAGAGCAGCGCGAGGAACGCGCTGTAGAACATGATCGAGGTGCCGAGCTCGCTCGTGATCACAAGCGTCGCCATCGACGCGCCCCAGACCACGAGCATCGGGCCGAACTGCTTCATCGGCGGAATCGTCATCCCCAGCACTTTGCGGCCGGCGGTGACGAGCAGCTGGCGGTTGTCGGCGAGGTAGCTGGCAAGGAAGATCACCAGCGCGATCTTCGCGAGCTCTGCCGGCTGGAACGAGACCGAGCCGACGTGGATGTCCAGGTAGGCGCCGTTGACTTCGCCGCCGATCCCGGGCAGGCGCGGCAGCACCGTCATCGCGATGCCGACCGCCACGATCGTGTACCGGTAGCGCTCCAGGATGCCGAGCCCGTGCTTGCGCAGGAACAGGATCGTGGCGGCGAAGACCGCGAGGCCGACCACCATCCACTGCGCCTGCTGGCGCGCGAGCGTCGGCTCGATCCGGTAGATCATCACGATCCCGACGCTCGCGAGCACCGCGGCGAGCGGGAAGAGGTAGGGGTCGGCGTACGGCAGCGCGTAGCGGATCACCATGTGCCCGGCCACGCAGAGCGCGAGGAAGATCGCGCCGTAGAGCAGCGAGACGCTGGAGGCATGGTCGAGCAGCAGGTTCGCCGAGCGGGTGCTCGATTCAGAGGAGCCCGAATTCGCCTGCGCCTGCAGGAAGATCGCGGTGAAGCCCGCGATCACCAGCAGCGCCGAGGGCAGCAGGCCCAGAAGCTCCCGGTTTCGAGGGCTCAGCATGGGCCGAGGGTATCCATTTGGCCGGCGCCGCCGCTACGCTTGCTCGGTGCTGGAGGACAAACGCCCCCGTCGGCTCTGGCCGAGCTCGTGGGGCCGCTTCATGCTTGCGGGCGTGCTCGTTGCGTTGCTCAGCGGGGGCGCGACGTACATGCTCGCGCAGAGCACGCTCAGCACGCTGGCCTCCGAGGTCCTGCCCGCCAAGAACCAGATCAAGACAGCCAAGGGGGTGCTGGTCGCGGGCTACGAAGGCGCCCCGCAGACCTTCCTGCTGATCGGCTCTGACAAGCGCGCTCTATCCGAGGACACGGTCGACAGGGAAGACCCGCCGCACAGCGACACGCTGCTGCTCGTGCGCCTCGACCCGCGCCAGGGCCAGACAACGGTGCTCTCGATCCCCCGCGATCTGCTCGTGCACATAGTCACCCGCTCTGGCCAGGTCTACTACCCGGACAAGATCAACGCCGCCTACACGATCGGCAGCGAGACCGCCGGCAACGACGGCGGCGCAAAGCTCGCGGCCGAAACGATCGAGCACCTGCTGAAAATCAAGCTGAATGGCATCGTCGACGTGACCTTCAAAGGCTTCATCGACGTGGTCGACTCGCTCGGGTGCGTCTACGTAAACGTCGACCACCGCTACTGGCATACCTCCAACAGCCTGGACCCGGAAGAAAACTACTCCAGCATCCATCTGGCTTCCGGCTACCAGAAGCTCTGCTACGAAAACGCGCTCTCCTACGTCCGCTACCGCCACCTCGACTCCGACTTCGTGCGCGTTGCGCGCCAGCAGGACTTCATCCGCCAGCTGCGCGAGCAGGTCTCCGCCTCGGACCTGCTCGGCCAGATCGACCGGGTTTCAAAGGCGGTCGGCCGAGCAGTCGTGACCACGTTCGCCTCCACCCCCGAAGAACTGCTGCGGCTGACCAAGCTGATCGTCTTCTCCCAGAGCAAGCCGCTTAGGCAGGTGAAATTCCGCTACTCCTCCGACAGCACTTTCATCGAAGGCGGCGACTACGTGACGGCCACCCCGGAAGACATCGCGGAGACCGTGCGCGAATTCCTCTCCCCCGGCCGCAATCGAGCAAACCTCGAAGGTGCGGTTCCGGCACGCAGCAGTACGGGCGGCGGCCACGCCTCTGCGAAGCACCATCGCAGCAGCACCCCGCCGCCGCCCTCGGCGCTCGGCCTCATCTCGACCGCCGAATCGATCCGCCAGGAAGCGACGAGGATGGCCGTGGATTTGCCCTTCCCGGTCGTGCTGCCCGGGCTGCAGACGGGAGTCGCGCTCCCACAGGAAGCGCATTCATACCGCCTGCGCGATCGCAGCGGCAGGCCACACCACGGCTTCATCGAGGTCTTCCAGCAGAGCCCGATCGGCGGATACTACGACGTCGAGGGCATGGACTGGACCGGGCCGCCGCTCGTTGCCGACCCGACCCAGACCGAGACGATCGGACACCGCCGCTACATGCTGATAGACGACGGCTCGCACATTCACGTGATCGCCTGGCGCGAAGGCGGCGACCTCTACTGGGTCAACAACACTCTGCTCGAGGAACTGACCAACTCGCAGATGATCTACATCGCGCAGTCGGTCAGGAGACTGAGATGAATGGGACCCTGGCGGCGCATGCGCCGCCAGGCCGGGCCGCACATGTGCGGCCCGGGGCAGTCGCGCATGCGCGACTGCCAACCGCGAGAACTCAGACCGGAGCACCGTCCAGCGCAGCGTTCACGAGCGCATCCGCGGCTGCGTTCTGCGCGCGCGGAACGGTCCTGATCGACCAGGAGTCAAAGTCCGCGAGCGCTGTGAGCGCCTCGCGGTGCAGGGGCTTCATCGCCTCGTGCTTGACCTTGTAGAGACCCTGCACCTGCTTTGCGATCAGCTCCGAGTCGCCGATCACCTCGAGCTCCCTGGCGCCGAGCTCAGCGGCACAGCGGATGCCGAGCAACAGCGCCCTGTACTCGGCGACGTTGTTGGTGGCCACACCGAGCAGTTCGGCGCGCTGCGCGAGCACCTCACCCTCGAGGGTCGCAACGACGCATGCGCCCGCGGCAGGACCGGGGTTGCCACGGGCACCCCCGTCGACGTTCACGCGCAGCTTCACGCGGACCTCAGGGCGTGGCGAGCGGCAGGATCTCGCCGGTGGCGCGCTTGCGCCGACGGTCTCGCACGTTGCGGCGCTCGCGGGTGGCGGCGTCGACGCCGCCGGAGCGCGCCTGGCGCGCACGCCTGTCTGAAACCCGGCGATCGACGATCACCTGCACGTTCTCCTCACCGGCGTAATGCTCCACAAGCTGCGGAAGGAGCTCTCGCTCCAGGGGCTTTGGCACGACGCAATAGATCATGGCTCGAAATGCTACCTCAGAAGCGAGAGCTCGCCGCGCTCGTCCGCGGAGGCGTTGGCGAGCATGTCCTCCTGCGGGAGCTCGCCAAGCTCCGTGCCGTCCGCGAGCAGCGCGATCGTCGCAGGCCGCTCACGCAAGTCGACCTCGTAGCGATACCAGCACAGCTCCCAGGCAACCACGACAATCACTCGATCTGAGTCCTCCTCGTGCTGGCGAACCGTCACGCTCGGCGCTCCGAGCGCGCGCGCGATACCCGCGATGCGGCCTGCGCATTCGGAGGCGTTGAAGATCTCGGTCGCCTGTTCTGCGGTCAGATCGGCGCTCGGCGAGGCGCCGCGAGGCGCCGCGGCGGCTGGCGCCGGGGCTGCCGATCGATGCCCGCCGGCCACTGCGACCGGCTCGTGTGCCACCTCACGGTCCACCCACTCGTCGCGACCATGGGCGCCATCCTCAGGCTCGGCTTCCGCTTCCTCTTCGAAGGCCGGCATCGCACCGCCCTGCTCGAAGGCCTGCGGCCCGCTTGCCGCCCATTCGCCCGCGGAGGCGTCGCGCCAGCGCTCGGCGGACCCATGGTCCCACTCGCCCGGCTCCTCATGGCTCTCCTGGAGGTCCTCCTCCAGCCCGCGCCGCTGGCGCAGCCTATCCAGCAGGGAGCGCCCGCGCCTTGTCCTCGGGGTGCGCCCACCCGCCTGCAGGGACGCCTCCGAAGCACGCTGCCAGCCCTCGCCGGCCGCTCTGGGGATGCAGAGCTCGCAGACGGTGCGGTGGTCTCCAGCGACCACGAAGACGTCCGGGCGCTCACCCCGTAGCAGCCGTCTGCCGCACATGGCGCAGGACACTTCCGGTTGGTGGGTGATGATCGCCCTCGTCGCCATCGGCCACCCAGAGTAGTGACCAAGGCGTGAAAATGCGGCCCCGGGGAGTCCGGTGACCGGCGCATGGCGGCGTCCTGGCGACTCGACGTGGGCTCTGACGCGCCTTCCTCACCGCGTCCTTGCCCTGCTTGACCATCGAACGTCCCGGCGCGGGATGGATGTCAAGCGTGGGCGGCCGCTCGCTCGGCGGCCGCGTCGCTGAGGATCCGCTGCGCCAGCTGCGAGGGCACTTCCTCGTAGCGCACGAACTCCATCGCATAGTCGCCCTGACCGCCGGTGATCGCGCGCAGATCCGGTGCGTAACTGAGCATCTCGGCCATCGGCACCTCGGCCTTCACGTCGGTCATCGCACCGGCCGGCTCCATCCCCTGTGGACGGCCGCGGCGGCTGTTCAGGTCGCCGATCACGTCGCCCACGCTTTCTCCGGGACCGAGATCGTGGCCAGCATGATCGGCTCGAGCAGCACCGGATCGGCCTCACGCAGCGCATCTTTCATCGCCTGTACGCCCGCAAGCTTGAAGGCGATCTCCGAGGAGTCGACAGAGTGGTAGGAGCCGTCGAAGAGCGTCACCTTGATGTCCTTGACCGGGTAGCCGGCCAGCACGCCCGATTCCATCGCCTCGCGCACGCCCTTCTCGACGGCGGGGATGAAGGAGCCGGGGATCACCCCACCCTTGATCTTGTCGATGAACTGGAAGCCCTCACCCTCGCGCAGCGGCTCGATCTCGATGTGGCAGTCGCCGAACTGGCCGCGTCCGCCCGACTGCTTCTTGTGGCGACCGTGTGCCTTCGCGCTCGTGCGGATTGTCTCCCTGTAGGGCACGCGCGGCGGCTGGAGGGTCACCTCCACGCCGAATCGGCGCCGAAGGCGCTCCACCATCACTTCGACGTGGACCTGGGAGATGCCCGCGACTATCTCCTCGCCGGTCTGGGGGTCGCGGTGCAGGTCGATCACGGGGTCCTCCTCCTGCAGGCGCCGAAGCGAAGTGATCATCTTCTCCTCGTCTCCGGCGCTCTTCGGCGCCACCGCAAAGGCCATCACCGGCGCCGGAAGGCCAAGTCCGGGCAGTGACCGGGGCGGCCCGTCTCCGTCCGCGCTCTCAGATATCGGCCAGCGCTCGAGCAGCCAGTCGCCGGCATGGGTCTCCTTCAGCTTGGCCACGGCGCCGATCTGGCCGGGGCCGATCTCCTGGAGATGCAGCACCTCGCTGCCGCGAAAGCCGAGCAGTTGCCCGATGCGCTCCTTTGCGTGCGAGCGGGCGTTTACGGCATGGCTGTCGTGGGAGAGCGTGCCGCGGTAGACGCGAAAGAGGTTGATCCTGCCCGCGAAGGGGTCGGCGCGCGTCTTGAAGACATAGGCGCACAGCTCCCCGTCCAGGTCGGCCGCAAGCTCGAGCCCCGCGACCGTGAGCGGCCCGTGCTGCACCGGCGAGGGCAGATCCTCGACGATCGCGTCGAGCAGCCGCGTGGTGCCGAGATTGCGGCTCGCCACGCCACAGACGACCGGAAAGATGTGCCCGTGATTGGTGCCACGCTCGAGCGCCTCCACGATCTCCTGATGGGATATCTCCTGGCCATCGAGGTAGCGCTCCATCAGCGCGTCTGAGACCTCCGCGACCTCGTCCATCAGCCGCTCGCGATACGTGGCGGCAAGCTCGGCGTGATCCGCGGGATCTCGATCTCGGTGAAGCCTCCGCGCTGCGCGGAGTCCTGCCGGAAGGCGCGCATGTCCACCAGGTCGATCACGCCGGAGATCTCGTGCTCTTGGCCGATCGGGATCTCGGTGGCCACCACGTGCGGGCCAAATGCCTCCTTGAGCTGCTCCAGGGTGCGAAAGAAGTCGGCGCGCTCCCGGTCGAGCATGTTCACGAACAGCATCCGCGCGATGTCTCGCTCGGCGGCGCGCTCCCACAGACGCGCGGTGGCAACCTCGACCCCCATCACGCCGTTGATGACGAAGATCGCCGACTCGCAGACCTGCAGCGCGCCGAGCGCGTCGGCGATGAAGCTCGGATCACCGGGAGCATCCAGCAAGTTGATCTCGCAGTCGCGCCAGTCGAAGGAGCTGAGCGCCGCCGAGATCGACATCTGACGCTCCTTCTCATCCGCGTCGGAATCCGAGACGGTGGTGCCGTCTGGGACCGTGCCGAGCCGGCTCAGCACGCCGGCCTCGAACAGCAGCGCCTCGTTCAGCGAGGTCTTGCCAGACCCCCTGTGCCCGACGAGCGCGACATTGCGAATCCGATCAGCTGCCGCCATCAGCGCCTCCTTTTTGGCCTCTGCGCGCACGATAGCGCCGCTCGCCATCTCACGCGAGCGGATGCGAGCCAGCGATCCCCTACTCCTCCTCGAAACCGTCGCCCTGCATACCTGAGCGCAGCCTCAGGACCGCCTTGGTATGCAGCTGCGAGACGCGCGACTCGGTCACGCCGAGCACCTCGCCGATCTCGCGCAGGGTCAGGTTCTCGTAGTAGTAGAGCGCGATCACGAGCTTCTCGCGCTCGGGCAGCCGTGCGATCGAGTCCGCGATGCGGTCCTTCAGATCCCCGACGTCGAGCGCTTTGGCGGGATCTGGCGCGCCCGGATCCTCGATCGTGTCCATCAATGACACCTGGTCGCCGCTCGAGTCGGAGACGCTCCAGAGCTCATCCAGCGCGACGATCGAGGAGTGCGAGATCGCGATCAGTGCGTCCTGCAGCTCATCGCCGCTGATGCCGAGCTCGCCCGCGAGCTCCTCGTCGGTGGGCGTGCGCTGCAGCTTGTGCTCGAGCTTTGCATGGGCGCGCTCGATCTCGCGCGTGCGGGCGCGCACGCTGCGTGGCACCCAGTCCATCGAGCGCAGCTCGTCGATGATCGCGCCCTTGATGCGCGTTATCGCATAGGTCTCGAACTGATCTCGCGACCGAGGTCGAAGCGCTCGATCGCCGAGACGAGCCCATCGAGGCCGTAGGAGATCAGGTCGGCCTCCTCGACATGCGGCGGCAGGCCGGCCGCGGTGCGGCCGGCCACGTACTTGACCAGCGGCGAGTAGGCAACGACCAGCCGCTCGCGCGCACGCTTGTCGCCGTCTGCCTTGTAGCGGCGCCACAGTTCACGCAACTCGATCGCTTTGACGCTGTTATCCAGGGTGCTCATTCCCTGATCAGGCCCGTGGGTGGCTGCGAGCATACGCGCTTCGCAGACGGGCCGACTCCACGCGAGTGTAGACCTGTGTCGTTGAATGCTTGCGTGGCCGAGCAGCTCCTGGATCGCGCGCAGGTCCGCACCTCCGTCCAATAGGTGGGTCGCGAAGCTGTGGCGCAACGCGTGAGGGTGCACGTGGCCGGGCGTGCGTGTGGCAAGCGCCCAGCCACGCAGCCGCCGTCGCACGTCCCCGGAGTCAAGGCGCCGACCCGAGCGACTGAGGAAGAGCGCCGCCTCCGGTTTTGCTCCTCGCAGCTGCTCGCGGCCGCGAAGCAGATAGGCCGCGAGCGCCGCCTGGGCCTGCTCGCCGATCGGTAGCAGGCGGGTGCGATCGCCCTTGCCCTGCACCCGCAGCTGCTCGGCGTCGTGATCGATGTCCACCACGTCGAGGCTGACGAGCTCCGAGGCGCGTAGCCCGCATGCATAGGCAAGCTCGAACAGCGCCCGGTCACGCAGCTGCAGTGGCTCCCGCGCGGGAATGCCGTCGAGCAGAGCGCCGAGCTCGGCCTCCTTGAGCACGCGCGGAAGATGGGATGGCCGCCTCGGCGCGCCCACGAGCTCGGCCGGGCTCTGAGCAAGCTCGCCGTGCTCGCGCAGGCTGGCGAAGAGGCCGCGCACCGCTGCGAGCTTGCGCGCGACGGTGCTCGGCGCGAGGCCCCTCTGTGAGAGGTGCGCGACATAGCGCCTGATCGTCTTGGCCCTCACATCGGCGGGGTCGAGCTGCAGCTCCGAGCACCAGCGCACGAAGTCCTCGAGGTCCCGCCGTACGCAAGCCGCGTACGGTGCGCGCTGCCACGTCGGCTCAGGTCCTGCTGGAAACGGCCACGCGCCGCCTGCCAGGCAGGGCGAACCGTGCCTGTCGTCTGCTGGGACGCCCAGGCGTCCGCGAGCCCGCCCTCGGTGCTCATGTTCACTGGTTCGCCGTCAGCAGCCGCTGCCCTGCTGGCAAGCGCCGCGTGTTGCGCCCTAGCGCGCAACAGATCTGAGCCCGGCGCTCTGCGCCCGCCGGCTGCGCCCGTCTGCCAGCAGCGGCTCGAGCAGCATCTCGAGCTCCTGCCAGTCCCGCGCCGCCAGCACCCCGTCTTCCTCGCATATCTCCTGGTTCCACGGATGCAGGATCGTCGCCACCGCAATGCCCCGCTCAGCGGCCCGCGCGAGGTTGATCGGGCTGTCGTCGATCAGCAATTCGATCTGAAGCTCCGCGCAGCGCGAGACCTTGTCGAATGAACAGTGCAGGTCGTCGCACGGCACGCCGATGTGCTCGAGCCACAACGCCGTTGCCTGGCGCCGGTCGGGGCGCGATGGCTCGTTACGTGGATGAAATGCCCGCCCTCATGCCAGCGGCCCACCGCCTCCACCGCGCCCGGATACGGTTTGCTTGACGAGGATCTGCTCGTCGCTGTGGCTCTCCTCGATGCAGAGCGCCAATTGCTCCTCCCGCAGGCGGTGATCCCCCAGGTGAACTGCTCCTCGTAGGGGAGCTCCACTCCGAAACGCCGCGACCGAGACCTCTGAGAGGACGTCCCAGTAGTGGTGCAGCGTCGAATCTATGTCGATGGCGATCCTCATCGCAGGCCCAGTACCTTGGAAAGACCCATGTCAAGCGCCATCGACTCCACGCAGTCAGACGCGCGTGGCCAGCGACGACCGCGATATGCCCCTCCGGATGCTCCTGCGCCATGGGTCTCAGTCGACTGGCGCGAGCATCAGCGCTGGGTGCACGTGCAGGGCACACCGATCAACGTGATCGATCTCGGCACCGGCGAGCCCGTCATATTCATCCATGGGCTCGGCGGGAGCTGGCCAAACTGGCTCGAGCAGCTTCCCGTGCTTTGTGCCGGGCGCCGCGCGATCGCGCTGGACCTACCGGGATTCGGCGCCTCGCCGATGCCGGTGGATCCGATCTCCATACCCGGATACGCCACGATCGTCGCGGGCCTGATGGACGCACTCGGCATCCCTTCCTGCGCAGTCGTCGGCAACTCCATGGGCGGGGAGATATCGGCCGAGCTGGCACTCGCCGCGCCTGAGCGCGTGCAACGACTCGTGCTCGTCTCCCCCGCCGGCATCTCGACAGCCGCGGTCCGCGAGCGTTTGCCGCTCATCCGCGCCGCCCACCCGGCCGTCCACGCGCTCACGCGCTGGCTTGGCACCAACGCCGATCAGGTCGTGCGCAGGCCGAGGGCACGCGCGGCGGCGCTTTCGGTCGTGGCGACCAAGCCGCGCAGGATCGCGCCCGAGTTCGCCGCCGAGCAGATCAGGGGTATGGGCAAGCCAGGATTCCTGCCGGCCCTGGAAGCGATCGTCTCCCATTCGCAGACGCTGCGCGAGCGACTGCCTGCGATCCACGCCCCGACGCTCGTGCTGTGGGGCGAGAAGGACCCGGTGGTGCCAGTGCGCGATGCCGAGGTGTTCGCGAGTCAGATCCATGGAGCCCAAAAGGTCGTTTGGCCAGATACCGGCCATGTGGCGATGTTCGAGCGTGCCGCCGAGTTCAACGCGCTGCTCGACGCCTTTCTGCTCAGCGAGTGATCGCGCCCTCGGCGGCGGACCCGACGAGCTTGGCGTACTTCTCGATCGCCACCTCGACGCTTCCCGGCGCGCGCACCGGCGGCGTATAGGAGAGCAGCCGCTCCGCGATCTCATCATCAGAGAGCGCGACATCGATGCGTCGCCGATCGACGTCGATCGTGATCCGATCGCCGTCCCGCAGCGCACCGATCGGCCCGCCGCGCACCGCCTCGGGCGCGACGTGGGCGGCCATGAAGCCATGGGTGGCACCGGAGAAGCGCCCGTCGGTGATCAGAGCGATGCTCTCCCCCAGACCCTCGCCGACGAGCGCCGCGGTGACCGCGAGCATCTCTCTCATTCCCGGCCCTCCCGCGGGACCCTCGCCGCGGATCACAACGACGTCTCCCGCTTGGATCTGACGCGCGAGCACCGCCTCCATCGCGGCCTCCTCGCTGTCGAAAACGCATGCCGGCCCGGTATGGAGGCGCCGCTCATGGCCGGCGAGCTTGACCACGCAGCCATCCGGAGCGACGTTGCCGCGCAGGATCGCAAAGCCGCCTGTCGGCTTCAGTGGCTCCTCGAGGCTACGCACCACCCGTTGGCCCTCGGTCTCGGTGGCTTCGGCGGCGTGCTCGCCAATGCTGCGGCCGGTGACCGTCAGCTCTTCGCTCCTCAGCACCCCGGCCTGCGCCATTCGGGCCAGCACGAGCGGCACCCCGCCTGCCTCGTAGAGATCGGTGGCGGCGTATCGGCCTCCGGGCTGCAGGTCGCAGAGCAGCGGCGTGCGCTCCGAGATCGCGTCGAACTCCTCGATGCGGAGCGGCACCCCCATTTCGCGTGCCACCGCGAGCAGATGCAGCACTCCGTTTGTCGATCCGCCGCTCATCGCCACCGCGGCGATCGCGTTCTCGAGCGCCGCCTTGGTGATGATCTGGCTCGGCCTGCGGCCCGCCTTCAGAACCTCCATCACAAGTTCGCCGACTTCGCGTGCCACCTGCAGCTTGCGCCCATCCTCCGCGGGAACCATCGAGGAGCCCGCCGGGGAGATGCCGAGCACCTCGAAGGCCATGGCCATCGTGTTCGCGGTGAACTGGCCGGCACAGGCGCCAGCCCCTGGCGAGGCGACCTCCTCGAGCTCGTGCAGCTCCTGCTCTGAGATCTTGCCGGCCGCATGGGCGCCGACCGCCTCGAATACCTGCTGGATCGTCACCTCCTGGCCCTTGTAGAAGCCGGGCCGGATCGAGCCTCCGTAGAGCATCAGGCCGGGGATGTCCAGACGCGCGAGCGCCATCACCGTGCCGGGGATCGTCTTGTCGCAGCCAGAGATCGTCACGATCGCGTCAAACTGGTGCGCCGAGGCGACGAGCTCGATCGAGTCGGCGACAAGCTCCCTGGATACGAGCGAGGCCCGCATCCCCGGCGTGCCCATCGTGATGCCGTCGGAGATCGCGATCGTGTTCAGCTCCATCGGCGTGCCGCCGGCCGCCCTGATCCCCTCCTTCACCTTCGCCGCCAGGACGCGGTTGTTGAAGTTGCAGGGCATCGTCTCGATCCATGAGTGCGCAACGCCCACGATCGGCTTTGCGAGGTCCTCGGCGCTGTAGCCGATGCCGTGGAGATAGGCGCGCGCGGCCGCGCGCGCGGGGCCCTCGGTCAGAGTGCGGCTGCGATGCCTCGGGTCGAAGTCGCTCATATGCCGGCGAACACTACATCCCGCCGTGCACGTATCGCCAATCGGATCAGGCGGCGCGGGGCGCGGCGGCTGTGCGTCGCGGCAGCCGCAGACGCTCACGCTCCCAGCGCGCGAGCGCGCGCAGATCCCGCCGCACCATCTCCGGGTCTACCTGGCGGCCCGGCAGGTGCATGTTGGCTTCGGCGATAAGACCTCGCTCGTCAGCGGCCAGCGCCATCCACTTGGCAAGCACGTCGTCTGATGCCGGCAGCCGCGTGCTGCCGTATGGCGCGCTGCGGTCGGGGAAGGCGACGCAGTACTCGTTGAGCAGGACGCCGGTCTGCGGCAGGTAGGCAACGATCGGCCGATGCGGATAGATCAGGTAGGCGTAGTCGGCCTGCGCGGCCTCCTCGGCGCCGCTGCGGGGCTCCCCCACCTGTCTGCGCTGAGCGCCGGGGAGGCCTCCCCATACGCGAACGAAGCCGAGGTCCCTGTACATCTCCCACTCCTCGTCGTTGACGCAGGAGCGCAGAAGCTCACGCGCCTTCTGCTCGGCACGCAGCTCCCTTCCGGGGTCATAGGCGGAGGCAGAGGCGGAGGGCGTACGCCGTGCGAGCAGCCCGCGAAGTCCCCCCTTCCGCTCAATCAGACGCTGTATCCGCTCGAGGGCGAGCAGGCTTACGAGCGCCGCAAACACGATCGAGCTCACCCCGAGCAAGAGCGCCATCGCTAGCCCTCCTGCGGGAACGCTCCCCCTGCCGCCCGGGGGAAGAAGATCACCCGCTCGGCGTCGCGGGGCACCTCGTCGAAGCTCTTGACGAGCTCCGCCTCCCGCCTGCCGCCGCCCGTGTTCGTCGGCACGGCGGCCCACATGCCGGCGTCGAGCTCGCGCCGAAACGCCTCGACCAGCTCCCGCTCTTGCTCGGGCACCTCCACATCGCCCTCAGCAAGCACGATCTCGCCATGGCCTGGCTTCATACGCAACAGCCTCATCATCACTCGATTATGGCAAACGAATGGGCGTTCGCCTAGGGCTCGCCGTCCGCCGTGGACGCCACAGCTCGACTCGGCTTCAGCGGTTGGAGCGCAGGTCGAGCACGTCCACCGGTCCCGCGCCCGTCCCCAGGTCGCGCAGGCCGTTGCGCACCGCCTCGCCGGTGATCGCGCGCGCCGTCTCGGCCGCCTGGCGCAGCTCGCGTCCGAGCGCGAGCTGCGCCGCGAGGATCGAGGAGTGCGTGCAGCCCGATCCGTGGGCGGCTCCATCGGGATACCGGGGGCCCGGTATCTGCACGATCTGCTCCGGGTGCTCGCTATCCAGGAGCAGGTCGACGGCCATGCTGCGGTGGCCGCCCGTGATGAGGACAGCGCGCGGCCCGAGTGCCAACACGCGCCGCAAGAGCTCCTCATCGTCTCCCATGCCGACATCGCGCATCTGCTCGGCGACCGCTGCCGGCTCGGCCCTCTCCCCAAAGGCGATGAGGGCCACGGCCTCCGGCAGGTTCGGCGTGATCACGCTCGCGCGTGGCAGGATCTCGTGGATCAGCGCGGCCCGCGCGTCCTCGTCGAGCAGCGGTGCGCCCGACTCGGCGACCATCACCGGATCCACGACGACCGGCGTTCCCGTAGGCAGTTCGTCGAGCGCCGCGGCGACCGCAAGCGTGGCCTCGCGGCTGCCAAGCATCCCCACCTTGACCGCGTCGACACCGATGTCGCCGAGCACCGCCCGGACCTGGGCGAGGATCATCTCGGCGGGCACCGGCAGCACCGCCTCGACGCCAGTCGTGCTCTGCGCGGTGATCGCGGTGATCGCCGTCATGCCGTGCACGCCACAGCGAGCGAATGCCTTCAGGTCGGCCTGAATGCCTGCGCCGCCACCGGAGTCCGACCCGGCGATCGAGAGCGCGCGCGGCGTGCGCCGCGGCTGCGAGCTCTGCTCCTGCGCCATCAGCGCTTTGCGCCGTCGCGGCTGCCGCGTGGCGTGAATATCGCGTAGCTGCCGATCGCGCTGACCATCAGGCGGCCGTCCTCGTGGCGCACCTCGCTTCGCATCACCGCGGTCGTGCGGTTGCGCCGATCGAGCTGCGTGCAGCAGACGATCTGGCCCTCTGTCGCGGTCTGGATGTAGTTGATCGAGATGCTGATCGTCGCGATCCGCTCCTGCTCGGTGGTCTGCGCCCAGAGCGTGGATCCCATGCAGTAGTCCACGAGCGCATAGGTGACCACGCCCGAGAGCAGGCCGCCGGCGTTGATCAGCTCCGGCCTGATCGTCAGCCAGATCGTGTTCTGGTCCTCCCAGCGAAACCCCATGAAACCGCTAACGCCATCGATGCCAAGGCCCGCGCGCTGGCGCTCGGGCTCGCGCAGGCGCTGCCCGGGCGCCTCGGTCTCTGGGGGGCTCTCCTCCATCAAGGCCAGAGGCTACGCGGTGCGGTCCAAGCCGGCTTCGCCGTCCTGCAGCGGCCAATGAGAACGGCCCCGCCTCACAGTCATAGGCAGAACACAAAAGAATGGAGACCACGATGCAGATACGCGCACGCATGAGCATCAGCGCCGACGGCTACGTCACCACACCCGGCGGCTGGCCGGCGCTCACCGCCGATCCCGCCTTCGTCCCGCACGCAAGCCACGGCATGCGCGAGTTCCTGGAGCGTTGTGAGGCGGCGTTGATGGGCCGCACCACCTTCGAGCCTGCCCTCACGAACGACCGCTGGCCGTGGCCCGACCTCGACGTCTTCGTGCTCGCCTCCAGCCGACCGAGCGGCACTCCCGATCACGTTGTGAGCGACAGCAACCCGGCACGACTGCTCGAGAAGCTGCGCGCTGCCAACAGAGGCGGAGATGTCCACCTCGTCGGCGGTCCACGCACGATCGAGGCCTTCCGCGCCCTCGGCGCGCTCGATACGCTCGAGCTCGTGGTGCTGCCGCTGATGCTCGGCTCGGGTATGCGCCTCACGCCGGCACTCAGCCCCGACGCGCATCTGAGCTTCGAGCGCGAGCGGGCCCTGCCCGGCGGCTCGGTCGAGATCGTCTACACCCCGAGCGCCGGGGTGAGCAGCGTGCCGGCGCTCGACGCCGACTGGTCCCCCGCCTCCCAGCGGCGGGAGCGCAGCTGAGCTGGCCCGGCACTGCCGCGGCGGCGCCGTGGCCCATACTGCGCGTGATGCCCAACGCCAATCTCACGATCCGCCTGCAGCCCCGTGCAAGGCGCAACGCGATCGTGGATGAGCGGGACGGCGTGCTGCGCGTGTGCGTCGCGGCAGCACCCGTCGACGGCTTGGCCAATGCCGCACTCTGCAAGCTGATCGCCAAGCGTGCCGGCGTGCCCCGCACCCGTGTCAGCATCCTCCACGGCGAGCGCTCGCGCGAGAAGGTGCTCCGCGTGCAGGGGATCTCGCTGGCAGATCTGCGCGATGCGCTCGGCCTGCAGCCGAGCTGAACAGGGCGCCCGCTACAGCACGAATGGGATGATCGCACGGACGCGCGCACTGTAGGAGGCGTATGCGTCGGGGAAGTGTCTGGTCATGATCTGCTCCTCCGCCCGCGCCTTCCACCACAGACCGCCGCAGAGTCCGAGCAGCAGGACGAAGTCGTAGGCCCGGCCGTAGCTGACCGCCGTGCCGATTCCCATCACGATCAGGCCGGTGTAGATCGGGTGCCGAGCAAGCGCGTAGGGGCCCGACTCGATCAGCTCGTGGTCTTCCTTGAAGGTCACCTCGGCGCTCCAGTTGCGGCCGAGCATGATCCGCGCCCAGACCGTGAAGGCCGCCCCGGCGGCCACGAGACAGTCGGTCGCGATTCCAAGCGCAATGGTCGTGTGCCAAAGCTGCGAATGCGAGGAGAGATGTGCAACCCGTCCGAGGAAGAGCAGTCCGATGACCAACAGCACGGTCACGATTCGGTAGCCGAGGAAGCCGGTTCGCTCGACCGTGCGCTTGTTCGCAAAGGCCATCGCCACCCAGTACAGAAGCCAGGCGATCCAAACGATCTCTATGAACAGCCAAGTCGTGCGATTCATCGCTTGGGTCCCGATGCAGCCGCTTTTCCACTGAAGTCGAATTATCGCAAGCCGTCGCCGTCGCTCGCGATCCTCTAGCGTTCGGAGCGTGGCCGAGCAGGTTCCCGCGGTCTGCGACGTGCTTGACGCAATCGAGCGTCGCAACTGGGCGCGCCTGAGGCGCCTGCTGCACCCTGAGATTCACTGGACCACTGCGGTCGAGGAGCAGTTGCACGGCCCAGAGCAGGTGATCGCCCAG
Source organism: uncultured Actinomycetota bacterium (assembly GCA_963757925.1). Classification (GTDB taxonomy): domain Bacteria; phylum Actinomycetota; class Thermoleophilia; order Solirubrobacterales; family Solirubrobacteraceae; genus Palsa-744. The sequence continues at coordinate 70,851 of CAVWTE010000006.1, read as the reverse complement.
CTTTCCCAGGACCCGCCGCCGGCGCCGCCCTCCTACCACGAGGTTCGCGACGGGCTTATGCGCCGCTGGATCGACTGCCCAGGCTGAGAAGGCCCCTCAAGAAGATCGGCGCGCCCAGATGAGCATCTGGGCGCTGCGCGGAATCATCTCATATATCAGGACGCGACCGTCCACTGGCTTTCTGCGCCCTGACGGCGCATGTGAAAAGATCGCGGCCTCGTGATCGCAAGACTCACGAAGCTCGCCACAAGCCGCCCACGACGTGTGCTGGTCGCCGCCGCCGCGCTGTTCCTGCTCGCCGCCGCGATCGGACTGCCTGTGACCGGAATGCTGGGCAGCTCCCCGCAGGACTTCGAGGATCCCGGTTCTCAGTACGAACGCACGAATGCGGAGACCAGGGCCGCGACGGGGCAGAACCCGTATTTCAACGTGGTGGCGGTGCTGCGCGGTTCCCACGACTTCGCGACCGACGCCGTCGCCCAGCGGGCCACGGCGACGCTCGCTCGGCTGATCGCAACCCAACACGGCGCCCAGCGCCTGGTCGACTATTCGGCGACCCACTCGCAGGCACTGCTCTCGCGCGAGGGCAGGGCGACCGTGCTACTCGCCGCCTTCGCCACCGACGCAGACGGCACGGCGGCGATCGCCCGCGTGCGCTCCGCCCTGGCCAAGCCGCCGAACCACACCGAGCTTGCGGGCATGAGCCTCCATTTCGGCGGTTTCGCGCTCATCAACCAAGAACTCAACGAACGCACCACCAACGCCCTCGCGAGCACCGAGATCTTCGCCCTCCCCTTCCTGCTGCTGCTCTCGTTCTGGTTCTTCCGTGGCCTGGTTGCAGCGCTCCTGCCGCTGCTCGTCGGCGGCTGCTCGATCGTGCTCACCTTCCTGATCCTGCGGATCGTCGACCACTTCACGCCGGTCTCGGTCTTCGCGCTGAATCTCGTCAGCGGCATGGGCCTGGGCCTGGGCATCGACTACAGCCTGTTCGTGCTCTACCGATACCGCGAGGAACTCGCCGGCGGCCTCGACGCCCGCGAGGCGATCGCGCGCACGCTGCGGACGACGGGGCGCACGGTGCTCTTCAGCTGCCTGACCGTCGCAGCGGCGATGATGACGCTGCTCGTGTTCCCGATCGGCTTCCTGTCCTCGATGGGCATAGGCGGATCGGCCGTGACCCTCTGTGGCGGCGCGGTGAGCCTGGTCGTGCTGCCCGCGGTGCTGATCGTCCTCGGCGATCGCATCAACGCGCTCTCGCCGGCGTGGCTGCAGCGGCGTGCGGCGCGCTCGGCGAGGGCCACCGAAGATGGCGGCTGGTGGCGGCTGGCGCACGGCGTGGTGCGGCGCCCTGTGCCGATCGCCCTGATCAGCGCAGCCGTCCTGCTGGCATGCGCGATACCTGCGCTTGGCCTGAAATTCACCTCGCCCGGGGCGAACCTGCTACCCGTCTCAGCCGAAAGCCGCCAGGTCGAAAGCACGCTGGCCAAGAGCTTTCCCGCCAACGCCGGCGAATCGCTCGAAATCGTCTTGAAAGGGACGCGCTCCGCGGCGCTGCATCTGACCGCCGCGGCGTCTGCAAGCGCCGGGCCGCTGGCCACCGCATCGCCCCCCGCATACCTCGGTCACCGCACCTGGAAGATCCTGCTCCTGCCCCACGGATCGCCGTACTCCAACATCCAGCAGCATCTGCTGCACCGGCTGCGGGCGCTCGCGAATCCTTCCGGCGCGCTCGTGGGTGGCGCGACCGCCTTCTTCGTGGACCAGCAGTCCGCGATCGCCTCGCACATACCGCTGGCGCTGCTGATCCTGCTGCCGATGACCGCGGCCTTCCTGTTCGCGATGACCGGCTCGCTCTTCATCCCGATCAAGGCGATCGTGATGAACATGCTCAGCGTCAGCGTCGCCGTGGGACTGCAGGTGCTGATCTTCCAGGACGGCCATCTCTCAGGCCTGCTTGGCTTCACGCCGCTCGGGGGCCTTGAAGAGTCGAGCCTAGTACTGATGCTCGTGCTCGCCTTCGCGCTTGCCACCGACTACGAGGTGTTCGTGATCTCCCGCATCAAGGAGGCCCACGACGACGGCCTTCCCGACCGCGAGGCGATCGCGCTCGGCATCGAGCGCACCGGCAGGATCATCACCGCGGCCGCACTGCTGTTCTGCGTGGCGATCGGTGCGCTTGTCACCTCTGAGCTGTTCTTCACCAAGCAGCTCGGCCTCGGAGCGGCGCTCGCGGTCGCGGTCGATGCAAGCATCGTCAGAGCGCTGCTCGTGCCTTCCCTGATGGCGCTGATGGGTAAGTGGAACTGGTGGGCGCCGCGACCCCTACGCCGCCTTCACGCGCGCATCGGGCTGGCGGAGTCTGCGCCAGCGGGGGCAGAGAGCTCCTAGCGGCACTGCCAACGACCTTGAGCTCAAGGCGCCTGGCCTCGTCGGACCCAGCTCTTGCCGCAGCGAAGGAGAGTCACCCGGCGGGATGATCGCCTGTGCTGACCAGCCCGAGGTGGGGCAGTGTCTGCTCGCCAGCCGCGCGCACGACACTTCAGGGGCGTATTCGAGAGCCAGTGGTATGATTTACCCACTATGGCTTATGTCGTAGCGAGAGCCAACGGGGTGTTCGAGATCCGCGAATCTCACGCGACGGAGCGCGGACCGCGCAGCCGCACGCTCGCGTCGTTTCGGACGCTCACGCCCGAGGCGCTCGCGAAGGCCGCAGCACGGGCATCGAAGCCTCTTGATGCCGAGAAGGTGCGAAGGGACGCGCAGCGCAAGGGAGCGCCCCTGGCAAGCTCTGCCTCCGACACGGCCGCGACGGCGCTGCTGGCAGAGCTCGAGCACGGTCGCCCACCGCGGGCTTCGCTTGGAGAGCTGCTGCGGGAGGCGCTGGCCGGCACCGCCGGCCAGCTGAACAGCAACGCGACGGCAGCAGCGGCCTGGATAGGGTCAACGCCCAAGCGTCGGGGCGAAGCGCTGCAGGACCTGCTGCTGCTGGTGGACAGCCTGCCCGCCCGCCACGGCGTGAAGAGCCCCCGGTTCCCCCGCATCGAGTCGAGACCGGCCTGAGCACCACTCCTGAGCCGAGCCTTCCCGAGAAGGTCCTCGCGGTCCATCGCACGCTCACGGCCAGCAAGGCGCCTCACGCCTTCGGCGGTGCCCTCGCGCTGGCCTATTACGCCGAGCCGAGAGCAACGATCGACATCGACCTGAACGTATTCCTCGCACCCGCCGACTACGGCCAGCTCGCCGCCGTCCTCGCGCGAATCGGTGTGAGCGACGGTCCAGACGCCTCGATAGTGGAGCGAGACGGGCAATGCAGGCTGTGGTGGGGACGAACGCCGATCGACCTCTTCTTCGCCTACGACGCACTGCACGAGGCGATGAAGGGCGCGATCCGCACCGAGCCCTTCGCGGATCAGACGATCCCGATCCTCGCCCCCGAGCACCTGCTCGTCTGCAAGGCGATCTTCAACAGACCCAAGGACTGGCTGGACATCGAGCAGATCGTTGTGAGCATCGAGGATCTCGATACAGCGGAGATCATTTCCTGGCTGGAGCGCATTCTCGGAGCAGACGAGCCCCGCACACAGCGGGTCGCGGCCACGCTGGAGGCCGCCAGATGAAGGGCGCGCTGCCGTCCTAGCCCTGAACGGCGTGTCGCAGTCGATACGCGAGGTAGAAGTGCAGTGCTGCCGGCGCAGCCATCAGCACTCCCCACCAGTAGCCATCGCTGAGGAGAATACCGCCAGCCACCAGACAGCCAGATGCCGATCGCAACGCGCATGCGGACGATGAGACGTGGGTGGCGGCGTTCCCATCGCCATCTGGGTTGTCGTGTCACTTCGCGCCATCGCATGAAGATTGCGCTCATCAGAAGGTCGGCGGAGTCTGCCAGTCCAGGCCGCCGCTGGCCCTCCGCGGCCCCGGCCATCAGCACCGAGAGGATCTCCTGCTCGTGTTCGCGGCGATACCGCGCCGGGAAGCACCTCAGCAGCCGACGGTAGCGGCGCTCGAGATCAGGCCGCGTCGCTCATCACATCGCCGCCGCGGGGTGCAGGCGCGACATCGCGACGACCGCGTTGGCGTGCAGACGGGCTGCCTCGCGGCCGAGTCGCTTCTGGCCTGGCGGCGTGAGACGGTAATAGCGGCGCAGTCGGCTGTCCACGACCTCCTCGCGGTCCACGTCGATCAGCCCATCGGCGCGAAGGCGGTCCAAGGCCGTGTACAAGGTTCCGGCCCGCAGCCGGACGCGCCCATCCGAGATCTGCTCGACGTCAGTGATGATTCCGTAGCCATGCTGGCTGCCTCCAGCCAGCGCCGTCAGGATCAGGAACGTCGCCTCCTGCATCACACGTATACCCATAGATTAAAGTCTATATCGACCAACTAGCGGTTGTCAAGCTCAAGCGAACCAATCAGGCCGCCGTGAGACCTCGGCGACGCTTCAGGTGCCCCGACGTGCGCGGTTGTGCACGACATCCTGGTCGGCATACAATCTGGCCTGTGCAGGGCCGAAGCGAGATTTTGGTCGACACGGGTCTCGAGTGCCGACCGGGGGATCCGGTGCGCGTCCGTGTCGTGTGTCGTGAACACCGGATCTCGGTCACCGACGGCGGCGCAGCAGTCGCCAAGGCCGGCCGACCCCAGGCCTGGCGTACGGCCGCCGATGTTGTGGGGAAGCTCGGAGTGAACGTCAGCCGGCGTGGAGTTGTATCGCTGCCTGTCGTGCCAGTCGGCCCATGTGAGGAGACGACCGTGCAGAGAATCGGAGAGGCCTCTCTATGCCTTTACCAAGCGATTCTCGAGCGAGCCGAATAGATTCAGGTAGCCTGATAGACCTCTTTGCATGCCCGACGCGGTCGCCGAACTGCTCGTAACCGAGATCGCAATCGACAAGCTCGGAGGCCGCAGCATCACAACCCACGATGCTCGCCAAGTCCCTCGCAATGATCATGTCATCGTGCGCAACTCACATGGGGCGTCCCCTGGCAAGCGCCGGCTGCTGATCGGCTGCACCGACGGTGGCCGAATGCTTACGATGGTTATCGAGCAGACGGTCGACCCGACGACCTGGCTGATCGTCACGGGCTGGGACTCCTCGGCGTGCGAGCGTAAACTGCTAGACAGATGAGCATGTCCCGCGATCCTTGGACAGACCCTGACCCCCAGCCTGGGGATTTCGACGCCGACCTGACCGCGATCGACCCACGCTACGTTGAGGCCCACATCGGCAATCCCGACGCCAAGCTGACGATCGTGCTCGGCGTCGAGGACGAGGACGCTGAGCGACTGCAGCAGCTAGCCGCACGCCGCCACCAGCGGCCCGCCGAAGTAGTCGCGGACCTGCTTCGTAGCGCCTGAGTAGCTGATCCGCTCTGGCTGGACGCCGGTCTGGCTCAAAGCATGGCGAGCCGGATGGAGCGGAATCGCGCGCCGTGCTTTCCCACAGGATCGCCGCGGCGAGATCGAGATTTGGGGAGTACCTGCCGGAGTACGCGGCTGGCAACGGAAGTGACGGTCGAGCAAACGCAGCCCTCAGAAGAGCCGGCTGAATTATGCGTCCTTTGAGAGTTCCTCACCGTAAAGCTCTGGGCTGAGGCGATTACATCTTCTGCAACCTCCAGTTGCCCGAATCGGTTGCGATAGAAGTTCCGTGGGCCGGCCAGACGCTGATGCATGCGCGGATTGACGGCGTGCCGACTCCACGAGAGGAGCCCTTCATCGCGAAGCTGAAGGAATCCACGCTCTAGCGTCGGGACCGAGAACGGAAGCTTGACCCGCGCCGCAGGGCCATACTTTCCCTCGACATCACCGAACCACGTCGCACTTCGGTACCAAGATCCTTCAGCGTTTCTTCGAAGCGCCCCAGCCACGCAAAACACGGCGAATGCACGGAGGTAAATGACGGGAGCGACGGGGGTCAAGCGCGCGTTTGTCGCCTCCATCGAGATTCGGCTGTAGGCGCGCTCGGCAGCGGCGCCGGTCAGGGGGTGAGCGTCAGCGCCTGAACGTGGCGTGGTCGCACGACGTTGAAGTGGCGTTGGTCCAGCGTCACCAGCTCGGTGATATTGAGGCGCTCGGCCAGAGCGACGATGCAGGCGTCGGTCGTGCCGAGTGGCAAGTCGGCGTACTGCTCGACCAGATCGGCGGCACGGGCAAGATCGTCAGCGGTGGGACTCACGACGTCGAGGAACCCGCTCTTGAACGATCGCAGGAACTCAGCCTCGACCGAAGAGCCAGCGTCGCGCGCCAGCAGGTAGCCAGCCTCGGCGATCACCATGCCCAGCACGAGCCGAGGCGGCGGGGCCGCTGCGAGCGCTTCCGTGGATGCGCGGTGATGCGTGTCGTTGCGATTGGCGACGGCGACCAGCGGGCCGGTGTCAACCAGGATCATCAGGCGCCAGGGAACTCCGAGCGCAGAATCTCGCCGGAGCGTTCAGCCAGATCGGCGGCGCCGTCGAAGCTCGCGAAGAATGACGGCAGCTCCTGCTCACCGGCAGAATCCGCTCCGTTGCGATCTACGACGGCGACGTGGACTCGCTGGCCGGGCTTCACACCGTGGCGCCGAAACTCGGCGACCAGTTCAGCGTCGTCGCCTGGCACGACCAAGTCCCACTCGTTGGCTGCGCTGCTCATGCTCTAAGCGTAGCGGTCGCAGTCGCTCCGTGGGGATCGACGAGTCGCGCAGCCGATGCCACAGGTCGTGACGTAGCTGGGGCGCCCGCGGCGTTTCCGCCGCGGGCTCTTGTTCTGATCGCGAGCGATCCAAAAACCAAGCGGGCCGAGACGGGTGTTCGAGCACCCGCCCCGGCCTTGCGCCGAAGGAACGTGCCCTTCGATGCCACGCCCAACCGTAGCTCTACGGCTGGTTTTGCCGTGCGTACCGTAGCGCGCGCCCCTGCGGTGCTTCGACCGAAAGGAGCGCCAGCACATGGGCATCACGATCAACCGCAGGTATCGAGACGCGCTGTATGACGGCCTGATGACCGACTTGACTGCGATCAGCGACATCTTCAGCCACCTGCACAACGACGAACCGACCCACGCCAGGCGGCCGCACCGCCGCTTCGTATCCGAGCTGCGGCTGCTCGATGACCTCGGCTGGGAGCAAGCGCCGGACGCCAAGGAGTTCGAGCTGACGATGCCGCCGCGGGAGCTTCGACCGATCATCGAGCGCGTCTACTGGTCGGCGGTCGCCTCGCTCAACAACGAATCAGACGAGCTGGTCGATGAGGCGGTCACGCACCCGAGCGACGCGACCGTCGCGTGCCCGGAGCTGCCTGCCAGGCTCGCCGACGAGTTCATCGCTTCCCCGCGAGGCGTGGGCTGCGCCGAGACTCTGACCGCCTCAACGTGAGCGCAACTGTCTGCCGCAGCATCCGCGGACTGCACGAGCCGATCGTGACCGACGAGCTGTTTGACCGCGTGCAGGAAGTCCGCTCCTGGCGCGCACGGGTCGTCAAGGCCGGCCGACCCTCTGAGGAGTATCTGCTGCGAGCGCTGCGGCGCGCGAATGCACGGCTGCCGCACTGGCCGAAACGCAATGCGCCGCTACCAGTGCTTCACTCGCCGCCACCACGGCACCTGCGAACAACGAACGGTCCCTGCGATTCCCCTTGAGGAGCAGTTGATCGACTGGCTGCACAACTTCCAGCCCGACCACGCGCTGCGCCAGCTCGTCCTCGACACGATCCAAGCCCATACCGGCACACGCGCCGGCGAGGAGGCCGGGCGCCGGCGCCAGCTCACCAGCCAGCTTGAGCGACTGCGCGACCTCTACGTGATGGGCGACCTCACCAAGCCCGAGTACGTCATGCGCCGCCAGGCGCTGGAGGAGGAGCTACAGCGCACCAAGCCTCCGACCAACCCCGACCTCGACCGCGCGGCAGCGATCCTCGAAGACTTCACGCGCTTCTGGGACGCCGAGCCCGAGCCGGCCGAGCGGCGCAAGCTCGTGCTCTCCCTGTTCGAGCAGGTCTGGCAGAAGGACGGCCAGGTCGTCGCCGTCAAACCCAACCACGCCTTCGCCAGCTACTTCACCGCCGCGTCGGAGGGGCGTCCTGCGCACCCAAAAGCCGACGCGGACGATGAGGCAACAAAGGCGGGGGCGACGGGGGTCGAACGCGCGACCCCCGGTCATCCTCCGCGCGTCCCATCCCAAGCTCTGAGCATGCTTGGGACGCATAAGCCCCGTCGATCCCGACAAGCCACCTGGCGCCAGCCTGCGAGACGAGCCGCGCCCACCTGACCCCCGCCGCGCGCTGGGCCGACTCGGCGAGCACATCGCCGCTGCCCACCTGGAGCGCCTCGGATTCACGATCCTCGATCGCAACTTTCGCACTCGCCACGGTGAGCTCGACCTGATCGTGTGCGACGACAACCTGATCGCATTCGTCGAGGTGAAGACACGCCGGGTGCGTGCAGGACAGCGGAAGCACAGTCCCGCTGTCCTGCCCCTGGAAGGGCTGCGATACGGCCAGCGATCGCGCCAGCGCCGCCTTGCCGGCATTTGGCTACAGGAACACTCAGGGCTGCGTGCTCGCGATCTGCGCTTCGACGCGGTCGGCGTCCTGGTCGACGCGGATGATCGCCTCCTGCGTTTGGATCACGTGGAAGGCGCCTGGTAAGACGCCGCAATGACTTGCAGGGGCGATTTGAGCAGGATCAGGCGTCGCGCCGAACGCCAGGGATGACGCGTGGAGAAGAGGAAGGAGTATTGGCTCTTCCTCCCGCCAAACGCCACGGCCGCGCCGTGCCGTATCGCCGGCACGCCCTCCTCGCCGCGATCGTTGGCGAACTTCAACAGGCAGATCGCGCAAACTGCCGCCGACCTCGCGGCTGGCGTGGTAAGCGCAGCTGTGCACGCCACCGCGTTGGCAGACCGCTTCCCGTCGGTCATCCGCGTCGAGCCGGCCTCAGGCGCCCTGGCTGCCTAGCACCCCATCTGCCTGCCCTCAGATCAGCTCCAGCTGCGCATAGGCCACTGACTGAAAGGACATCCGGTGCAGCGGGCTTGGCCCCAGTCGCAGGATCGCCTCGCGGTGTTCCGGCGTGGAGTAGCCGACGTGCTGGGCAAAGCTCCAGCCGGGATGCAGCTCGTCGGCGTGATGCATGAACCGGTCCCTGGTCACCTTCGCGACGATCGAGGCGGCCGCGATCGCGGCGCTGCGCCCGTCGCCGCCGATCACGGCCCTGTGCGGCAGCTCGAGATCGGGCAGCGAGAAGCCGTCCACCAGGCGCGTGACGTCGCGCTCGCAGCCGTCGGTGACCTGGCGCAGTGCGTCAGCGAGCGCGCTGAGGTTGGTCTTGTGCAGCCCACGCCTATCGATGCTGAGCGCGCTCCGGCTCACCACGCAGACGCGCCGCGCGGTCGCGAGGATCACCGGGTACATCTGCTCGCGCGCCTCGACGGTGTGCTGCTTTGAGTCATCGAGATCGCGCAGGGCCCGGATCTGCGCGGGAGTGAGCTCATCCACGTCAAAGAGCACGGCGGCAGCGACCAGTGGGCCGGCCAGGCAGCCCCGGCCCGCCTCGTCGGTTCCGGCAACCAGACGGGTGCCTATCTCCCGGTCGAACTTGAACAGCCGGCGCCCCGAGCGAGCGGCCTTCTTGCGGGCGGCGCGTGCCCGGCCTGCGTCCGACTGCTTGGGGGGTGCGGCGGCCGGCATCCTCAACTCTTATCAGAGCAGGCCGATGCGATCGGGCGGCCAGTAGCTTGCGAAGGCGACGCCGATGATCCATTTCGTGGGGACGGGGCCCCAGAATCTGCTGTCGTCGGACTCGCCACGGTTGTCCCCCATCATGAACCAGTGTTCGGGCGGAATCTCGATCGGCGTCGGGAAGTTGCACTCCGGGCTCTGCCCGCAGGGCGCGATGTATGGGTCGTGCTCACGTCTGTAGGGCCCGCGCTCGCTGTCTGCAACGTAGGCATGGCCTTCCTTGACGTAGATCCATTCTCCGGGCCCGGCGACGACGCGCTTTATGAAATTGACGCTCGCCTCCCTGGGCACCGGTCGCGAGCAGGGGGCGCCGCCATTGCCGACGATGTGCGGTGGCCTGGCGATCGACCCGCAGGTCTCGTGTTCTGCGCCCTGCGGGGGATGAAAGACGACGATGTCACCGACCGAGGGGCCGCCGCCGAAGTGCATGCCGATCCGGTCGACGAGAACGCGCTGGCCGACCTTCAGGGTCGGTTCCATCGATCCACTCGGGATCTTGTAGGGCTTGACGATGAATGCCTGAATCACCAACGCCAAGCCAAGTGCGACGGCGACGATCACCACCAGCTCGACCAGCGAGCCAGTCCGCGACCTGGTGCGGGGACTCACGTGGCTTCAGGCTCGGCGGCGGACTCGGTGGCCTCGGGGGATGCCTTGGCATCCCCGCCGTCTTGCCCATCGACTCGTGCGTCCGCCGCGGGCTCCTCGGCCTGCTCCGTGCCATCCTCCGGCGGCTTGGCCGCCTGAGTGTCCGCCTCCTCTGAGACCGCCTCCGTGCCGCCCTCTGGAGCCGCTTGCGGCTCCTCGGCGTCGGCGGTCTCGGGCTCTGGCATCTCCTGCGCCAGCAGCCCCGGCTCCACCGCCTCCTCTGGCCCCGTGTAGCGGCGCTCGCGCACACGCGCGCGCTTGCCGACGCGGTCCCGGAGGTAGTAGAGCTTTGCCCTTCTGACGTCGCCGCGCGCGGCGACCTCGATCCGCTCGATCTTCGGCGAGTGCAGCGGGAACATGCGCTCCACGCCGACACCGAAGGATTGCTTGCGCACCGTGAAGGTCTCCCTCACGCCGTGCCCTTGGCGCTTGATCACGACGCCCTCGAAGACCTGCACCCTGCGCCTGCTGCCCTCGATCACTTGGAAGTGAACGCGGACGCGATCGCCGGAGGCGAACTGTGGGACGCGGCGCAGCTGCGCGCGCTCGAGTCTGTCGATGACGCTGCTCATGGTCTGGGTGAGTGTCGCGCGCACCAGCTTGAACACGCGGATGTGCGTGCGCAAGCCTCGGACGGCGCGGTCCGCAATGGTAGCGGACGAGGCCCTTTCGCGGCGCGTGAGCGTCCAGCGGGCGGACCGGGCGTCGGCCGCTCAGGCCCGCTCGCGCTCGGCGCTGCGCTCGCGCCGCCACTGCCTGATCCGCTCGTGGTGACCTGAGAGCAGGATCTCCGGGACGGGCCAGCCGCGGTAGTCGGCCGGGCGGGTGTAGTGCGGGTACTCGGGAGCACCCTCCAGTGCCTGGCTGAAGGACTCCTCGACGGCGGAGTCCTGATGCCCAAGCGCGCCCGGCAGCTTGCGCATCACCGCGTCGCAGACCACCATCGCCGCGAGCTCTCCGCCGGCCAGGACGTAGCGGCCGATCGAGAGCGTCTCTGAGGCCAGATGCTCGATGATCCGCTCGTCGAAGCCCTCATAGCGACCGCAGAGAAGCGTGATCTCCCGCTCCTGCGCGAGCTCGGCCGCGTAGGCCTCGTCGAAGATCCTGCCCGAGGGCGTGAGCGCGATCACCCGGCGGCGGGCGCGCAGCTGCACCGGGTCCACGCCGTAGTGGCCTCTGAGCGCCGCGTCCATCACGTCGACCCTCAGCACCATGCCCGCCCCTCCGCCGTAGGGCGTGTCGTCCACCTGGCCTCCGCTGAGCGGCGTGTAGTCGCGAATGTCGACGAGGTCGAGGCTCGAGCCTGCAGCCAGCGCGTTTGCCACATGGCGCTGGCCCGCAAACCAATCGAACCAGTCGGGGAACAGCGTGAAGACGTCGATGTTCATCGCGCCCGCCTCCAGGCACGGCGGATCTTCCAGCGAGCCGCCGCGGTCTGCCCACACGCGTCCTTGACGCTCACGCCTGCTCTCCCAGGAAGGCGAGGTCGACGTCGATCTGCCTGCGCTCCATGTCAACACTCCTGATCGCGTCTTTGACCATCGGCACGAGCAGCGCCCCCGCGCGCTCGCGCCTCACCTCCAGCACCTCGCAGGAAGGCAGCTCCAGGAGCCTTGCGACGGTGCCGACATCGCGCTCTCCATCACTCACGCGGCATCCCTCGAGCTCGTGCGCCCACCATTCGTCCTGCTGCAGCGGCGGCGCCTGCTCGGCAGAGACCTCGATCTCGAGGCCCCGCAGCGCGGCCAGGGCGTCTCGATCCTCGATGCCCTCCAGGTGCAGGATCGGGCGCTGCGGCGTGCCACCGCGCCGCTTGATCGTGAGCGCCCGTCCACCGATCTGCACGCAGGTCCCGGCCTCGAGCAGGCGTGCACGGGGAGCGCTCACATGAAAGCCGCCGTCGAGACCGTGCGGCCGGCCCACGCGGCCAGCGGAGATCTGAGCCGTGCCGCGCTCAGTCGACAATGTCAAGGAGCACCCGGTGCCCCTGCCCGTCGGCGCTCGCGCGCAGGACCGTGCGCAGGGCCTGGGCGGTGCGCCCGCCGCGGCCGATCACCTTGCCGTAGTCGTCCTCGGCGACGCTCAGCTCTAGCAGGATCGCGCCGTCGTCTTCGTCGAAGCGCTCGACCACCACGTCCTCGGGATGGTCCACGAGCCCGCGCGCGAGATAGGTGAGCAGGTCCTCGACCGAGCGCGCGGCGGAGCCCTCGGCGCCTGGATGCTCCTGCCCGGGCAAGGCGCGCTCCGCGATCAGGCCTGGCCGGTGGGCCCGATGCCCTGGATGCGCAGCAGCTTGGCGACCGCCTCCGAGGGCTGGGCACCGCGCGCGAGCCAGTTGCGCGCCCGCTCCTCGTCGATCACGATCGTCGAGGGGCTCGTCTGCGCGTCGTAGTGGCCGATCGTCTCGATCACGCGACCGTCGCGCGGAGAGCGCTGGTCGGCGACGACCACCCGCCACTTGGATCCTTCCTGCCGCCCACCCTGGTGAGCCTGAGCCTGACTGACACGTCGTCCTCTCTGACCGAACCCGCAAACGCTGAGCGGGCTCATTTTGCTGATTTGGCCGTAGAGCTTAGCGGCTGTCAGCGCGCCTGGCGCATCAAAGCGCCGATGTCGGGCATCTTGCCGCGCCCGACCTGGCGCATCACCTTGCGCATCTGGCCAAATTGCTTGATGAGGCGGGAGACCTGCTGGACGTTGGTGCCAGACCCGCGCGCGATTCGCAACCGGCGCGAGCCGTTGATCGTCTCCGGGCGCCGCCGCTCCTCCGGCGTCATCGAGAGGATGATCGCCTGCAGCCTGTCGAGCTCGCGCTCGTCGACGTTCATGTTGCGCAGCTGCGCGCCGCCGAGGCCGGGGATCATCCCAAGCAGGCTGGTGAGCGGCCCCATCCGCCGGATCGTCTTCAGCTGATCCAGGAAATCGTCCAGACCGAACTCGTTGCGGCGCAGCTTGCGCTGCATCTCGATCGCCTGCTTCTCATCGAACTCCTTCCCGGCGGTCTCGATCAGGCTCATCATGTCGCCCATGCCGAGGATCCGCTGCGCGACGCGGTCGGGATGGAAGCGCTCGAACTCATCCAGGCGCTCGCCGGTCGAGGCGAACAGGATCGGCCTGCCCGTGACGGCGAGCACCGAGAGCGCTGCGCCGCCGCGGGCGTCTCCATCCAGCTTGCTCATCACGACGCCATCGAACTGCACCGCCTCGCGGAAGCTCTCCGCCACGCCCACCGCATCCTGTCCGGTCATCGCATCCAGCACGAGCAGCACGTTCTCAGGCTCCACCGCATCTCTGATCCGCACGAGCTCAGCCATCAGCTCCTCGTCCACGTGCAGGCGCCCGCTCGTGTCCACGATCAGCACGTCCTTGCCGTCCTGCCTTGCCTGCGCAAGGGCCCAGGAGGCGATCTCCACCGGGTCGCGTTCGGTTCCCTGCTCATAGACCGTGGCGCCTGCCTGCGCGCCGACCTTCACGAGCTGATCGACTGCCGCGGGGCGATACACGTCGCAGGCGGCAAGCGCGACCGCCGAGCCGTGCTCCTCGCGCAGATGCCGGGCGAGCTTTGCCGCCGCGGTGGTCTTACCGGAGCCCTGCAGGCCCGCCATCAGGATCACAGTCGGGGGACTCGAGGAGAAGCGCAGCTTGCGCTCGGCCGCCTCACCCCCGTTTCCTGGCCGCCATTCTCAGCGCCGTTCTCCGCGGCGGCCGGCACCAGAGCGCTCGATGCCGGCGCTCCATCAGCTCCGCGAGCGCTTCGGCGACGATCTTCACGACCTGCTGGGCCGGGTTCAGCTTACCCACGAGCTCGGCGCCGAGGCAGCGTTGCTTCACATCCGCGGTAAAGCGCTTGACGACCTTGAAGTTGACGTCCGCCTCCAGCAGCGCAAGCCGGATCTCGCGCATCGCGGCGTCGATGTCCTGCTCGCTCAGCGTGCCGTGGCGGCGCACCTCGGCGAGCGTCGCCTGCAGTCTCTCGGAGAGTGCCTCGAACATCTTGCCCTTCAGCTAGTCCTGCTGGGTCGCTTCGCTGCCGCTGGCAGCTGCGCGCTCTTCACGCCGTCCGCGCCTGGGTCGGGGCGCTCGCCATGACCCGCCAGCGCCTCGCCGATGCCGCCGAAGGCCTGCGCGAACTCCGAGGGCACGACGAACACCTTGTTTGCGTTGCCTTCGGCCAGTTGGGGCAGCATCTGCAGGTATTCGTAGCTGAGCAGCGCCTTGTCCGGTTTGCCCTCGTGGATCGCAGTGAAGACGGTGTCGATCGCCTTCGCTTCGCCCTCGGAGCGCAGGATCGCCGCCTGCTTCTCGCCTTCGGCCTGCAGCACCGCCGCCTGCTTTTCGCCTTCGGCGGTGAGGATCGCAGCCTGCCGCTCGCCTTCGGCTGTGAGGATCGCGGCGCGGCGGTCGCGCTCGGCGCGCATCTGCTTCTCCATCGCCGCCCTGATGTCCTGCGGCGGATCGACGGACTTGATCTCCACGCGGTTGATCCTGATCCCCCACTTGCCCGTCGCCTTGTCCAGGACCGTCCGGAGCTCGGCGTTGACGTTCTCCCGCGCTGTGAGCGTCTGCTCCAGCGTCAGCCCGCCGATCACGTTTCGCAGCGTGGTGACGGTGAGCTGCTCGATCGCCTGCAACGGGCTTGCGACTTCATAGCTGGCCGAGCGCGGGTCGGTGATCGTGAAGTAGAGGACCGTCTCGATCGCGACCACGACGTTGTCGTCGGTGATCACCGGCTGGGGCGAGAAGTTCACGACCTGCTCGCGCAGGTCGACCAGCGGGCGCACCCGTTCGACGAACGGGGTCACGACCGCAAGGCCGGGCTCGAGCGTGCGGCTGTAGCGCCCGAGGCGCTCGACGACCCCTGCCCTTGCCTGCGGGATGATCCTGATCGCCCTCGCCGCGACGAACAGCGCGAACAGGACGACTACCGCGACGACTATCAATGCGACCATCTCTGACCCAGTTCCTTTCTCATTGGCACTCGCCGACAGCGAGCTGCGGGCGCCTCAATGCATCACGAGCGCGGTCGCGCCCCTGATCTCGACGACCTGGACCTGCTCGCCGGGATCGATCACCTCGTCGTCGTCATAGCTGCGCGCGGTCCACACCTCACCGCCGATCTTCACGCATCCGACGCCGTCGTGGTTGGCGATCCGCTCCAGCACGATCGCGTCACGGCCCACAAGCGCCGCGGTACCGGTCCTCACCGCCGGCGACAGCCGCCTGTGCCGACAGCAAGCGGGCGCAGCATCCCAAGCACCAGCAGCGAGACCAGCGCGAACACGATCAGGCTGGCCGCCGCCCCCGCACCGGCGAAACCCAGGACCGCACCGATCAACGCGCCGATCGCGAACGGCCCGAGGAAGAAGCCGCCCGTGTGCATCTCTCCCATACCGAGCAGGCACGCTGCCACAAGAAGGACGATCGCTGTACCCATAGCACCGATTATCGCACCGCGCGCTCACTCAGCCGTTATCAGGGCGCGCGCGAACTCATCGGGGTCGAAGGGCCGCAGATCCTCGAGCGACTCGCCCACCCCGATCAGCTTCACCGGCAGCCCCAGCTCGCGCGCGATCGCCAGCGCGATCCCACCGCGCGCGGTGCCGTCGAGCTTGGTCAGCACGACCCCGCCGATCGGGATCGTCTGCGCGAACATCTTGGCCTGCCGCAGGCCGTTCTGGCCGGTGGTCGCGTCGATCGTAAGCAGCGTCTCGTGCGGCGCGCCGGCAAGCTGCCGGGAGATCACCCTGCCCACCTTGCCGAGCTCACCCATCAGGTCAGCCTTGTTGTGCAGGCGGCCGGCTGTATCCACGATCGCCACGTCGAAGCCCTCCGACTGAGCCTTCGCGATCGTCTCGAAGGCCACCGCGCCGGGATCGGACCCCTCGGGCCCGGTGACGATCTCACAGCCCGCCCGCTGCGCCCAGCCCGCAAGCTGCTCGCTGGCTGCCGCCCTGAAGGTGTCCGCGGCGCCGAGCAGCACCTTCTTGCCGAGCTCGCGCTGCAGGTGCCAGGCGAGCTTGCCGATCGTGGTCGTCTTGCCGGTGCCGTTGACCCCGACCGCCATGATCACGGTCGGATGGGGCCCGATGTCGATCGTGCCCTCCCCGACCTTCGCGGTGCTCGCCAGCAGCGCGATCAGGCGCTCGGAGAGCTCAGGGCCGCTGGCAAGACGACCCTCGCCCGCTTCGCGCTCCAACTCCTCCACCACCGCGGCGGTGGTCGCCCCCCACGTCGGCCATGATCAGAGCCTCCTCCAGGCGTTCCCAGGTGTGTTCGTCGAGGCTCTGGAACAGCGTCTCCTGGATCTCGCCCGAGAGCGCCTGCCTGGTCTTGGAGAGGCTCTGGCGCAGGCGCCGCAGGAAGCCGCCGCGCTGCTCGAGGTCGGGCTCGGGCGCCGGCGCGCCCTCGGCGGTGATGAAGAGCTCGCTCCACTGACGTGCCATCGGCGGGCGAGACTATCTCAGGCGGCCAGCCGAAGCCGATGGGCGGCCACCCCGCGGCTCAGGCGGCCTCGAGCTTCGGCGCCGGCGGCGGATCGGTCTCGGCCTCGGCCTCGGCCGGCGGCAGCCGGCGCGAGATCACCTTCGAGACCCCGTCGCCGCCCATCGAGACGCCGTAGAGCCAGTCCGCCGCCTCCATCGTGCGCTTCTGGTGTGTGATCACGATGAACTGCGCCCTGTCGGCGTAGCGGCGCAGCAGCCCCAGGAACCGGTCGAGGTTGAGGTCGTCCAGCGCGGCCTCGACCTCGTCGAGGATGTAGAACGGGCACGGCTTGGCAAGGAACACCGCGAACAGGAACGCCAGCGCGGTCATCGACTTCTCCCCGCCTGAGAGCAGCGAGAGGCGCTTGGCGGACTTGCCGGCGGGCGTTATCTCTATCTCGACGCCCCGAGCGCATCCTGACCCGAGCCTGTCTGCTCGTCCTGCTCCTGCTCGCTGACGCTCGCCTCGGCGTCCGCCTCGTGCCTCTGCGGCCTCGCCGTCGACCGGCGCCTGGCCGCCCAGCACCGGCTTTGGCCCGGAGTCTTCGCTGACCAGGCGCAGACGGCCGCTGCCGCCGGGAAAGACCTCCTTGGCCAGCTCTTCGAAGTTGCGGGCCGCCGCGTCGAAGGTCTGCTGGAAGGTCTCCTGGATCTGGCGGTCGGTGTCGCGGATCACCGTGCGCAGCTCGCGCAGCGCGGTCTCCAGGTCGCCCCGGCGCGCCTCGAGCTCCTCGACGTGGGCAAGCGCCTCCGCGTACTCCTCTTGAGCCAGTGGATTGACCGGTCCGAGCTGCTCGCGCCGGCGATGCAGACGCTGCAGCTGGCCCTGCAGAGCCTGCTCCTCCTCAGCGTCGAGCGGCGTCGCGTCCTCCGGCGGGGGCTGCTCGATCTGCATCCCCTCTGCCACGGCAGCCAGCTCCTGCTCGATCTCCCCGACGGCGTCGCGCAGACGCTGGGCGGCGACCTCGGCCGCGGTCACGGCCTCGCCTTCGCGTCGCAGCGCCGCATGTATCTCGGCCTCCTCGGCCGCGCAGGAGCGCAGCTCGGCGGCCATCTGCTCGCCCGCCTGGCTGTCGGCGGCAAGCAGCGCCTCGAGCTCGGCCAGGCACGCAGCCGTCGCCTCCCGCGCCTGCTCGATCCCACCCGCCAGGCGCTCTGCAGCCGGCAGCAGCTCCTCGTCGGCGGCGCGCTGGGCCTGCAGCGAGAGCATGCGGCCGGCCCGCTCCTGCCGTTCGCGCTCCAGCCGCTGCGCCTGACGGCGCTCTGCCGCGAGCTCGCCCTCCAGCTGAGCGCGGCGCACCGCAAGCGGCCCCTCCTGCGGCGATGAGCGTCGACGCTCGACCACCCACTTTGCACGGCGCTCTTCCTCGCGCGCCTCGCCGAGTGCGCGCTCTGCTTCGCGCAGCGTCCGCTCGGCGCTCTCGCGCCGGACATCGGCTTCGCGCACCACCGTGAGCGCCCGATCCGACGGCCCCCGGGCCAAGCTCTCGGCCTGCGCGGCCTGCTCGGTCGCGGCGATCAGCCCGTCGCGCTCGTTGCGCTTGGCCAGCACGCGCTCAGCACCGCCCTCGGCGACCTGACGCACCTCGCGCAGCTGGGAGAACCAGACGCGCCCGCCTCGGGTGACCGCGACGCCCTGGAAGGAATCGGGCAGCTCCTCCAGCCGCTCCACCAGCCATGCCTCTGAAAGCAGGCCGCGTGCGAGCGCGACAATCGGCCCGGGACCGCTCAGCGTCCGGGCAAGCGCAGCGCTCCCGCCGTGCGGCGGCAGCCCCCGGCAGCAAGTCCTCGCCGGCCGGGTCCTCCGTCTCCTCGGCGCCCGCAGCCGCAAGGGCGGCGGCCCCGCCGGCCAGCAGCGCGCTGCCGCCATCGGGACCGGCCGCGTCCAGCAGGCGGTCGCGCCCGCCATGTCGCTCACGAGCGCCGCCTCCAGGCGTCCGCCAAGCGCGGCGGCGACCGCGAGCTCGCAGCCCTGCTCGACGCCGAGCAGTTCGCCGAGCGCCTTTACCGGTGTCTCCCCCGCGCCTGGCGCCCGCCGCGCAAGCGGATGGGAGTGGCTGCGCAGGAACTGGTTGGCGGCCGCGAGCTCGGCGCCGACCTGGGCGGCGGCGCGGCGCGCGTCCTGCGCTTCGCGTTCGGCGCCCGAGAGCGCCTGGCGGGCGGACTCGGCCGCCGCGTCGGCATCGCCGCGCGCCGCACGCGCCTGCGTGGCCTGCTGCTCGAGCTCGGCGGTGCGCCGCTCGTGCTGCTCGCACTGCTGCGCAGCTCGGCCAGCTCGCGCTCGAGCGCCTGCTCCTGCTCTGCCAGGAGCCGCGAGAGCTCCTGCTCGAGCTCCTCCAGGCGACCGGCGTCCTCATCATGCTCGTGCTCGGGCTCCATCACCGCCGAGCAGCGCCCGCAGCTCGCCGTCGGCCTGCTCGATCCGCGCCGCGATCGCCGCCCCGCCGGTCCTTGCCACCTGCTCGCCGCGCATCTGCATCCGCTCGCGGGCCGAGCGGGCGCCGTAGAGGCGCCGCGAGAGCGCGTCGCGCTCGGCGCGCTGCGCGAGCGCGCGTTCGGCCTTGCCGCGACGCGCCACCACCGCCCTCCAGGCGCGACTGGATCTGCTCGCGGGCCTCCCTTGCGGCGCGCACCTGCGACCTCGGCAGCAGAGAGCTGCCGCGCCTCACGCGCGCAGCGCCTCGCACGCCAGGCGCAGCGCGATTTCAAGGCTCTGGCGCTCCAGGCGCTCGTGCAGCTCGGCGGCCTCGGCCTGGCGCTTGAGCGGGCGCAGGCGCGCTGCGCGCCTCGCGCTCGACGTCGAGCGCCCGGTCGAGGTTCTCCTCGGTCCTTGACGAGCTTCAGCTGCGCGCGGCGGCGGCGGCGGCGGTGCTTGCCAAGGCCTGCGGCCTCCTCGATCAAGAGCCGCCGCTCGCGCGGCTTGCTCGTCACGATCGACTCCACCCGCCCCTGGGAGATGACCGAGTGGCTCTCCTTGCCAAGACCGGTGTCCGAGAGCGCCTCGATCACGTCCGCCAGGCGGCAGCGCGCGCCGTTGAGCCGGTATTCGCCCTCGCCGGAGCGGTCGAGGCGGCGCACGATCGATATCTCGCTGAAGGGCACTTCACCGCGCCGTCGGAGTTGTCGAGCACGATCTCCACCTCGGCGGCGCTGCGTGCCTGGATTCCCCTACCGCCGCCGAAGATCACGTCCTGCATCGACTGGCCGCGGACCGCCAGCGGCGACTGCTCGCCCATCGCCCACAGCACCGCGTCGGTGACGTTGGACTTGCCCGAGCCGTTTGGCCCGACCACCACGCTCACGCCCGGCCCGAAATCCAGGCGGGTGCGGTCGGGAAACGACTTGAAGCCCTTCAGGCTCAGCGAGCGCAGATGCATCGCTCAGGCCTCCTCTGATGGCGCTCATTCCGATCGTGCCTCCTGCTGCCGCTCGACCGCCTGCCGCGCCGCGTGCTGCTCGGCGAGCTTCTTGCTGCGTCCCGCTGCCCTTCGCGATCACCTCGCCGGCCGACGCCCGCCGCCACCTCGAAGATGCGGTCGTGCGGCGGCCCGGACTCGCTCGACCACGACGTAGCCGACGACCGCGCCGCGCTGGGCCAGCAGCTCCTGCAGCGCAGACTTGAAATCGACGGGGTGCTCCAGCGCCTGCTCGATCTCTCGGCGCGAAGGCCTCCACCACCGCCTCCGCGGTGCGCTCGTAGCCGCAGTTCAGGAAGCAGGCGCCGATCACCGCCTCGATCACCGAGGCCAGCACCCGCTCGGTGTTCAGCATCGCCGCCGCGCCGCGGCGCGAGCCCGGCCGGCGCGGCGGCACGCAGGCGCTCGCGTCACCCCCAGCCGCTCGGCGACCGCGCTGCACGAGGGGCCCGAGACCGCCTGGGCCCTGATCTTCGTCAGCCGCCCCGCCCCGAACTGGTCAGCCTCCAGCCGCGGGTAGAGGTGCGAGGTCACGGCCAGCGCGAGCACGCTGTCGCCGAGGAAGGCGAGCCGATCGTATGAGTCGCCGCGCCGCGCGCGTCCAGGAGGCGTGGGTGAAGACCTGGGCGCGAGATCGGGGCAGCTGCTGCAGCAGCGCTTCCAGACTCGCAGGTCGCGGAGCGCGTGTCATCGCGCCTCGAGCCCTGCGACCCGCTAGGCCGATGCGCGAGCACGAAGTCGACCGCCTGCTTGACTGTGAGGATCTGCGCCGCCTCCTCGTCGGAGATCTTGATCACCATAGTTGTCCTCGAGCTCCTGGACCAGGGTGTAGAGGTCGAGCGAGTCGGCCTCCAGATCCTCCTTGAAGCGCGTGCCCTCGCTCGATCCTCTCCGGATCCAGGTCGAGCTCGTCCGCGAGGTGGTCCCGGATCAGCTCCAGCACCTGGTCCTTGGTCTTCATTGCGCTGGGCAGCGTCCTGACCGGATGCGGAGGCTCCCGCCCGTTCGGAAGAGAGCCTGCGCACGACTCGCAGCGCGCCCGCCGCATCCAGCGCGGCATGGGTGCGATCGGCGAGCCGCTCCCGCGCTCCGCGCTCGCGCGCGCAGGATCGCGCTCGGCGAACCCGTTCCTGCGTGAACTTGCCGTGCGGCACCACGCCGAGGCTGCGCAGGCCAAGCAGATAGGCGCCACCCTGGCGCCTCGGGGTCGATCTGACCGGCGAACGCCGCGCAGTGAAGGCAGCATCAGCGCGCCGCCAAGCTTCGCTCATCAGCGAGCTGCCAGCCGCCTCGCGCACTGCGCCGAGCACCGTCGAGGAGACCCCCTCGATCAGCTTCAGGGCGACGTTGCCGGTGAAGCCGTCGGTGACGACCACCTCGGCGGGCCCGCCACGCACGTCGCCGCCCTCGATGTTGCCAAGGAACTCGCAGGGCGCCGCCGCGGCGCGCCTGCTCCCATGAGCTCCGCGTGCGCTCTCCTGCACCAGGGCGCTGCCGCGCTCGCCCGCTCGGCCCCGTTTGAGAGCAGCGCCACGCGCGGGCGCTGCGACCCCGAAGACGCTGCTCGTGAGCGCCGCGCCCATGAACGCGAACTGGACCAGATGCTCGCGCCTGCGCCTCGGCGTTTGCGCCCACGTCCAGCAGCGTCACGGTCGCACCCGGCACCGGCAGCGGCAGCGCGAGCGCCGGCCGGTGGATACCCTTCGCGCGCTTGATGTTGAACGAGGCCGGCCGCCAGCGCCGCGCCCGTACCGCCGGCGCAGACCAGCGCCTCAGCGCGCCCCTGCGCCACCGCACGGGCGGCCTGCACGATCGAGGCCTGCGGGGTCGAGCGCGCCGCCTTCGCCGGATCGGCGCTCTTTGCGATCGAGATCGGGGCGTCGACCAGCTCGATGCCGGCCGGCACCGCTCCGATCTCCGCGCGCAGGCCCAAACAACAGCACCCGGGTCCCCCGCTTCGCCGCGATCGCAGCGCCGGCGGCCACCTCGCTTGGACCGCGGTCGGCGCCGTTCGCGTCGACGGCAATCACAGGCGCGGCATCCTCACCCGCGGCCTGCCGCCCGTCTGCGCCGCTCTCGGCACGGACGGTCACTCGCTCACCGGCTATAGATCGTCGTCGTGATCGTGATCGTGCTCGCTCTGCGTGAGGACCTCACGACCCGCGTAGGTGCCGCAGATCGGGCAGACGCGGTGGGGCCGACGCGGGCTGTGACAGCGCGGGCACTCGTTCACGGTCGGAGCGGAGATGCGGTGCTGGGCACGCCGCGTGGCGGTGCGCGTGTGCGACTGCTTTTTCTTAGGGACGGCCATGGTCGCTGAAGGCTAGCGCAACCGGGGCCGCACGGCCGGCGCGGGGATGGCTATTCGAGCTTCAGCTCGCGCAGCTTGGCCCAGCGCGGATCGGGATCGCGCTCGTGGGAGTGATCCGGTCCCGCCTCGTTCAGATCGATCGCGCAGACCGGACAGAGGCCCCTGCAGTCCTCGCGGCAGAGCACCGCCACCGGCGCCGCGAGCACGAACGCATCCCGGGCCCACGCCGCCAGATCAAGCGTCTCCTCGCGAACGTAGGGGCTGTCGAGGTCGCCCTCGCCGCCCGGCACCTCGACCTCGCGCGCGTCGATCTGCAACGCCGGCCGGGCGTCCTTCAGGCAGCGCATGCAGGGCCCCGAGAGCGCCGCCTCGAAGGAGATCCGCAGCGCATAGCCCTGGCCCGCCATCCGCGAGACTTCAAGCATCAGCGACACCGCCGCGGGCTCCACGGCGTACTCCTGCCCGCCCAGGGCGATCCCCTCGAGCGGCACGAGCAGCTCCAGGCGCCGGCCCTGCCCTGTGCGCAGGCGCAGGCTTGCGAGGTCGTAGAGGTGGGTGAGCGGAGCCATGATCTGCAGGCTAGCGGCGCCGAGCAGCGAGTCGGCGCCGTCTGGATCTACTGCGCCGCGGCCAGCTCGCGCTTGAGGATCTTGCCAGTCGCGTTGCGCGGCAGCTGCTCCACGAAGACAACCTCGCGCGGCACCTTGTAGCGAGCGAGGTTCTGCTTGACGTACTGCTGGATCTGCTCCGCGGTCAGGCTCGCGCCCTGCCGCGTGACCACGAAGGCCTTCAGGCGCTGCCCGAACTCGGCGTCCTGCACGCCAATCACCGCCGACTCCTCGATCCCCGGATGGTCGGAGAGCAGGTCCTCGACCTCGCGCGGGAAGACGTTCTCGCCGCCGGAGACGATCATCTCGTCGTCGCGGCCCTCGACGAAGAGGCGGCCATGCGCGTCGAGCCGGCCCACGTCGCCGGTGCTCATCAGGCCCGAGATGATCTCCTTGTTGCCGCCGCCCGTGTAGCCCTCGAAGACCATCTCGTTGGCGACGAATATCCGGCCGCTCTGGCCCCTCGGCACCTCGCGGCCACTCTCATCGAGCAGCTTGACGACGGTTCCGAGCGGCGGCGTGCCGGCGGTTCCCGGCGCGGCCCGCAGTTCGGCGGGGGTGGCGATCGTCGCCCAGGCGACCTCGGTGGAGCCGTAGAGGTTGTAGAGCACCTCGCCGAAAGCGTCCATCGTCCTGATCGAAAGCTCGCCCGGCAGCGAGGAGCCGCTCGCGGCGATCACGCGCAGGCAGCTGACGTCGTAGCGAGCGAGCGTCTTGGCGGGCAGCTCCAGCATCCGCTGCAGCATCACCGGCACGACCGCGAGCGCGCTCGCGTTGTGCTCGGCCACCGCCCGCAGGGTCTCCTCCGGGTCGAAGCGACGCCGCAGCACGAGCGTGGAGGCCAGCGGCAGCGCGAGCGTAAAGTGAGCCCAGCCCCAGGAATGGAACATCGGCGCTGCGATCACCGTGGTCTGGCGCGCCTTCAGGGGGATCTTCGAGAACAGCGCCGCCGCCGGTTCAAGCGAATCGGGCTGCTTGCGCGCCGCGCCCTTTGGGGAGCCCGTCGTGCCGGATGTGAGGATCACGACGCGCCCTTTCTCGACCGGCGGCGTGAGGTCGGAGCTGTCCGCGGAGGCGATCAGCCCCTCGATCGTCGGGTCCTCTGGCTGCTCCTCGGGTTCGTGCCAGGCCACCAAGCGCGTGCGTCCTTCTCCTCCCTCGCGCACGAGGTCCGCGAACTCCTGGTCGTAGATCAGCCCCTTTGGGTCCTCGCGGCGCATCACGTCCGCGATCTGGGGGCCGGCGAAGGCCGTGTTCAGATACAGCGCGCCCAGACCGAGCTTCGAGCAGGCGATCGTGGCCTCGATGAAGCCGCGGTGGTTGCGGCACATGATCGCGACCGCGTCTCCTTCTCCAAAGCCCGCCGCAGCGAGCCCGCGAGCCAGCGCGTTGCTTCGCAGGTGCACCTGCTCGAAGGTGAGCGCCCCGCGATCGTCCACCAGCGCAAGCCGCTGCGGGTAGCGTGCGGCGGACGCGGTGTATGCGGCCGCCGGCGTCGGCCCCCACTGGCGCAGGGCGCGTATGGACCGCGCAGCCCTGTCGGGGCGCGTGGGCACGATCATCCCAGTGCCGAGGAGGACCCTTGCGACCTCGAGCCGGTGCCTCACCTGCGAGCTCACGCGCCGGACCCTACCCGATAACGACCGCAATCAGGATCATGAGCGTGCTGCATGTCACACACTCGATGTCGGGGTACCGACCGGCGCATGCGCCGGTCGGCGGGACCGCACATGTGCGGTCCCGTGCGGGGACGTGCATGCACGTCCCCGCCAGTCGGCGCATGCGCCGACTGGAACCACACACCCGTCTAGGAGACTTCTGCCGGCTCGTCCTTGCCGGCTAGGCGCTCGCGGCCGCGCTGCACGGCCGCGATGAACTTCGAAAGGTTGACCTCCAGGGTCCCGAGGATCTCGTCGGCGTAGTCCTCCGCGCCCAGGCGGATCTCGCGCTCGCGCCCGCGGGCATCCTCGACGATGTCCTCGGCGGCGCGTTCGGCCTGCTTTGTGACCTCCTCCTCGCTGAGCAGCCGCTCCTGGCGCTCGCGGGCCTCGGTCAGGATCCGCTCGGCCTCGCGCTTGGCCTCCGCGAGCATCTCCTGGCGCTCCTTGACGATCCAGCGCGCCTGCTTGATCTCCTCGGGGATCGTCGCGCGCATCTGGTCGAGGAGGTCGTAGATCTCCTCCTTGTCCACGCGCACCTGGTCGGTGAGCGGCACGGGCTTTGCGTTGTGGACCAAGTCGTCGAGCTTGTCGATCAGGACGAGGACATCCATGCTCAGGTCACCTCCACGGTGACTGGGCGCCGGTGGCCGGCGCGGGTTCTGTCGAAGGGAAAAGTCGCATTTCGCATTTGGAGCGCTTCGGTTTGGTTCGTCAGCGTTGGCACTCTTCCTGCAACCGTACCGCGACCTCGGCCGGGACCAGATCGTCGATCTTGCCGCCGAAGGTCGCAAGCTCCTTCACGCCGCTTGACGAAAGGAAACTGTACTCGGAGCTCGCCATCAGGTAGACCGACTCGACCTCGGGCGCCTGCCGGCGGTTGAGCTGGTGCATCTCGAGCTCGTACTCGAAGTCGGAGATCGCGCGCAGGCCCTTGACGATCGCTCGGGCGCCCACGCTCCTTGCGAAGTCGACGACGAGCGTCGTGAACGGCTCCACGCGCACGCCGGGAAGGCTGGCGGTCGCGCGTTCGATGAAGCCGACGCGTTCCTCCGTGGAGAAGAGCGTGCCGCTCTTTCTGACCGAGCGGTTGACGACCGCGACGATCACCTCGTCGAAGAGATCGGCGGTGCGGCGGATCACGTCGAGGTGCCCGTTGGTGACCGGGTCGTAGGACCCGGGACAGACCGCTATCGACTTCTCAGGTCTCATCGCCGCTGTGGATTGTTATCGAAGTGTCTCCGTATCGGCGTTGCCGCCGCACCGGCAGGCCGAGGTCGAGCGGCGCGCGGCGGTCGCTCTCGACGACCACCCGACCCCCGGGGGCAAGCACCCGGGCAGCGCCGGCGCGAGCCTTGGCCCCACTCGCCGGCCTGCGCGTAGGGCGGGTCGAGGAAGACCAGGTCGTATGTCTCACCCTGCTCGATCGCCCCGCCAAGCGCCGCGACCGCGTCGCGGGCGCGCACCTGGACCTGCGGCTCCCCGCCCTCCGCGCCGAGTCCGAGCGCGGCGAGATTCGCGCGCAGCGCACTCAGCGCGAGCCGGTCACGCTCCACGAAAACGGCCTGTGCCGCCCCCCTGGAGAGCGCCTCGATGCCAAGCGCCCCTGTGCCCGCGAACAGATCGAGCACGCTCGCCCCATCCAGGGAACCGAGCATCGAGAACAGTGCCTCTCTGACGCGGTCGGCGGTCGGCCGCGTGGCCGCTCCGCGCGGAGCGGCCAGGCGCCGCCCGCCAAAGCGCCCGGCGATCACGCGCATGCCGGGATCGCGCCGCTCATGCCGGAATCGACTTCAGGGCGTCCCGCAGCAGCGCGTGCTCGGGGGTGGCGAGGTCCGGGTCCAAAGCCAGCAGCCTTCCCGCCCAGGTGTGGGCGGCCTCCAGCAGTGGCGTGTCCTGTGGCAGGCGCGCGACCTTCATCTCGCGCTGTCCGCTCTGGCGCACGCCCTGCCCGGCGTCCTGCAGGTCGCCCTCGCCGCGCAGGTGCAGGTCGATCTCCGCCAGGGCGAAGCCGTCGTCGTGCTTGGCGAGCGCCTGCAGCCGCCGCGAGGTCTTGGAGCCAAACAGCAGGCACAGCGAGGCATGGCCGCCGCGGCCGACCCTGCCGCGCAGCTGGTGCAGCTGGGAGATGCCGTATCGGTCGGCGTCCTCGATCAGCATCACGGTCGCGTTCGGCACGTCGATCCCGACCTCGATCACGGTCGTGGCCACGAGCACGTCGCTCTCCCCGGCGGCAAAGGCGGCCATCGCAGCCTGCTTCTCCTGAGGCCGCATCTGGCCGTGCAGCAGCCCGAGTGTGAAGCCCGCGAGCTCGCCGGCCGCAAGCCGCTCGTGCTCGGCGATCGCCGCCCGTGCCTCGAGCTGCTCGGACTCTGCGATGAGCGGACACACCACGAACGCCTGGCGCCCGGCGCGGAGCTCCTCCCTGATGCGCGCGTAGGCACGCGTCCGCTCGGCCGAGCTCGAGGCGACGTGCGTGGCGATCGGCTTGCGGCCCTTGGGCAGTTGTCTCAGCCGCGTCTGGTCGAGATCGCCGTAGTGGGCGAGCCACAGCGTCCGCGGGATCG
The DNA here is from genome assembly GCA_963757925.1 of uncultured Actinomycetota bacterium. Classification (GTDB taxonomy): domain Bacteria; phylum Actinomycetota; class Thermoleophilia; order Solirubrobacterales; family Solirubrobacteraceae; genus Palsa-744. Next base: position 43,448 of record CAVWTE010000006.1, on the reverse strand, counting down.
GCGTGGCGGTCATGTGCAGGACGTGGGGCTGGGGCTCCCTTGCGGCGAGGGCGGCGCGCTGGGCCACGCCGAAGCGGTGCTGCTCGTCGACGACCACGACGGCCAGGCGCGCGAACTCGACGTCACCCTCGATCAGCGCATGGGTGCCGACCAGCAGCTGCAACTGCCCGGAGGCGAGCTTGCCAAGCGCATCCCTGCGCCTTGCGGCGGTGGTCGATCCCGTGAGCAGCGCCGAGGCGATCAGGCCCTCGGGGACGAGCGCCTGAAGCGTTGCGAAGTGCTGTTCGGCAAGCGTCTCCGTCGGCGCCATCAGCGCCGCCTGCATCCCGTGCTCGACGGCTCTGAGCATCGCATGTAGCGCGACGACCGTCTTGCCGGATCCCACCTCCCCCATCAGCAATCGCTGCATCGGCCGATCGCGGGCGAGGTCCGCGTCGATCTCGGCGATCGCCGAGCGCTGGTCGGCGGTGAGCTCGAAGGGCAGGCTCTGGCGGAGCCAGCGCGCGGTCAGATCCGGCGGCTGCTCGAGGGCCGGCGCCGCGGCGCCGGCCTGCACCGCGCGTCGCTGCCGCAGAGCCAGCTGAGCGAGCAGCAGCTCCTCGAAGGCAAGGCGCCTTCGCCCCGCCTCCTGCTCTGCGGGATCGCTCGGGAAGTGCATCGCGGCAAGCGCGGCGGCGCGGTCGGGCAGGCCCTCCGCGGCTCTGAGCCTGCCCGGCAGCGGCTCTGGCACCTCGGCGATCGCCGTACGGTGGCGCTGGACGAGCGTGAGCATCTGCGTGGAGGAGACGCCTTCTGTGACGGAGTAGTGCGCGACCGCGCCGGCGCTCTGCGGAGCGGGGTCGCTCTCGCCGGGCGCCCGCTCGCTCTCCGGGGCGAGCGCGTGGTGGGCGACCGAGAAGCCCCTGCGGGGCCGAGCGAGCCGTGCAGGAGCAGCCTCGTGCCCTCGCCGTAACGATCGGCCAGCCAGGGCTGGTTGTAGAAGGTCGCCGAGATCGCGCCGCTGTGGTCGAAGACGCTTGCCTCCACGAGCGTGAGCTTTCCGCCGCCGCGGCGTCTGATCGTGCTGCGCGTGACCCCGCGCACCCGCACCGCGATCGTCGCCTGCTCGCCGACCTTCAGGGTGGCGATCGTGCGACTCGCCCGAAGCTCCCGCGGAAGATGCTCGAGCAGGTCGCCGACCGTGCCGATCCCGAGCGCCTGCAGCGCCCCCGCAGAGCTTTGGCGAGGACTCCTGCAGCGTGCGGCGCAACTGCGCCGAGCGCGGCGAGCGCACCGCCGCGCAAAGCAGCTCAGCGCGAGAAGGCGGCGCGCCGGAGAACAGGCCGCGGGGCGCCTGCTCGGCTTCTGCGGCTGGAACCCGCTCGCTGGCTTGCGTAGCTGCGCGCACTGCAACCCATGATGATGCGCGTCGCGGTCGCTACTCGGCGGAGAGCAGCCACCAGTAGGCGGGCTGGCCGCCGTCGCGCGAGCTCGAGCTCCGCCTCGATGCTGCCGTCGACGATCGCTTCGATCTCCTTGGAGCTGAGCGGCGCGCCCTGGCCGGAGAAGCACGCTGATGAGCTCGGCCTCCTGCGCAAGCCGTTCGATCACGCTGAGCAGCGTCCGATCCGGCTCGCCCCACGCGATCACCTCACCGTCCAGGAAGCCGACCGCCTGGCCGCGCTCGAAGCGTCCCTGGGCATCGTCGCGTGCCGCCGGGGCGACGGCGCCGATCCGCAGAGCCTCGATCGCGGCACCCATCGCATCGGCGTTCTCCCGCACCCCTCGTTCTGGCATGAGCGCGACCGCGGCGGCCAGGGAGGCCTGCTGGCTCAGCGCCGGCACCACGAGCACCTGCTTGTCTGAGAGTTCCGCGGCGCGCTCGGCGGCCATCACGACGTTGCGGCTGCCGGGCAGCACGACGACCTCCTCGGCCTTGATCTCGTGGATGCCGGCAAGCAGCTCGTAGGTGGAGGGATTGAGCGTCGGGCCACCGTCGATCACCTCACTGCCAAGCTCGGCGAAGAGGCGCATGAGCCCGGCACCGGTGGTGACCGCGAGCGCGCCGCAGCGCATCCGCACGGCGCCCGCGCCGTTCATGGCGGCGACCGGGCTCGAGCTGCCGGTCTGCTCGGCGAAGCTCGGCAGTGGCAGCTGCCCCTCCTCGGCGGCGATGCGCTGCTCGCGCTCTGCGACCTGTAGGCGCATGTCGGCCACGTCGAAGTGGGAGACCTCGCCGGCATCCGCAAAGAGCGCGGCCGCCTGCTCGGGCTCGTCGGTGTGGACGTGGACCTTCAGCGTCGTGGAGTCCCCGACCACGAGCACCGAGTCGCCAAGCCGCTCCAGCGGCTCGATGAAGGCGGCGGGGCGCAGATCGGCGCCGGTGACGGCGAAGTTCGTGCAGTAGCGGTAGGTGCCGGAGGTGTGCTGCGGGTGGGTGATGCGGGCCGGCGCATGATGCTCCAGCTCCGGCGGGTCCTCGCCGCGCAGCGCCGCCACCACTCCGGCGAAGACGATCGTAAGGCCATAGCCGCCGGCATCGACGACCCCGGCTTCGCGCAGCGCTGCAAGCATCTCAGGCCCGCGCTTGACGGCCTCCTGACCGGCGATCACCCCACGCTCCAGGGTGTCCGCGATCACGCGGTCCTGCACCGCCGGGGTGGTCTGCGACTCAAGGCGCGTGCTGCCGGCGGTGTGCGCCACGTCGCTTGCGATCATCCGCGCCATCTCGCGCGCGACGGTGAGGATCGTGCCCTCGGCGGGCTCGCGCACCGAAGAGTAGGCCTTGTCGGCAGCGTTTGCGATCGCGGCGCCGATCAGCGTGGCATCCACGAGCTCCCCGGGCCGAGAGACGAGCTCCTCGGCTGCCCCTCTGATCAATTGGGAGAGGATCACGCCCGAGTTGCCGCGGGCGCCGAGCAGCGCGGCCCTTGCGACCGACTCGACGATCTCGGGGCGCCCGATCTCGTCGATCGTGCGCTGCCGTAGCGCTCCTGCAGCCGGTCGAGCTCGGCCAGGACGGCACGCAGTGTGAGCGCCATGTTGTCGCCGGTGTCCCCGTCGGCGACGGGAAAGACGTTGAGGTCGTTGACCTCCTGCCGGCGTGACTCCAGATGCGCGAGGCCTCCGGCGACGGCGGCGCGGAAGCGAGCGAGGTCGCTGTCGTTCACGAGCCGGCCGTCAGGCGGCCTTGACGACCTTGCCGGCCTTCAGGCAGCGGGTGCAGACGTACACGCGTTTCGGCGCCTTGCCGACGATGATCCGCACCTTCTGCAGGTTCGGATCGAAGCGCGCTTGGTGGCGACCATCGAGTGGCTTCTGCTCTGACCGAACCCGGGCCGCTTGCCGCAGCTGTGACATACCTTTGCCATGGTCGCGAGAGTCTAGCCGAGCGCGGGTGCGGGCGCCACGAGCTCACGTCGCAGCGCCGCCATCCGCAGGGTCGCCTGTGCGGCATGGGCGCCCTGGTCGCGCTTGTCGCCGCCGGTGCGGGCAAGCGCCTGCTCCATGTTCTCGCAGGTGAGCACCCCGAAGGCACAGGGCACATGGTGCGAAGGCCGACCTCCTGGATGCCCCTCGCGGCCTCGGCACAAACGTAGTCGTAGTGGTCTGTCTGGCCACGGATCACCGCGCCCAGGCAGGCAACCCCTTCAAAGCGCCCGCTGGCGGCGGCGTAGGAGGCCGCGAGCGGCAGCTGAAGGCGCCCGGCACCTCGAATGCCTCGAAGCTCGCGCCGGCCTGCTCATACGCGGCGCTCGCACCCGCGATCAGCCGCCCGGCCAATTCCTCATAGAAGCGCCCCACGACGATTGCGAAGAGCCCCGGCTGCTCGCTCACCGCTGCTCGCGCTCCTCGCGGTCGCGCTCGCGCTCGCTGTGCAGCAGCTCCGCGTCGAGGTTGACCCCCTGATGGTGCAGGGTGTGGCCATCCGCTGCGCCTTCGTGCGCAGGTAGTCGGCGTTGTGCTCGTTGGGGGCGTGCTCGATCGGAACCTGGGCGCTGACCGACAGGCCATATCCCTCGAGGCCCCGGATCTTCTTCGGGTTGTTCGTGAGGTCCTGATCGAGGAGAGGCCAAGGTCGGAGAGGATCTGCGCCCCGATGCCGTAGTCGCGCAGGTCTGCGGGGAGCCCGAGGCGCTCGTTTGCCTCCACGGTGTCAAGGCCGTCCTCCTGCAGGCGGTAGGCGCGCAGCTTGTTCAGCAGGCCGATCCCCCTGCCCTCCTGGGAGAGGTAGAGCAGCACGCCCTCCCCCTCCTGCTCGATCATCGAGAGCGCGGAGGCGAGCTGCTCGCCGCAGTCGCAGCGCAGCGAGTGGAAGACGTCGCCGGTCAGGCACTCCGAGTGGACCCTGACAAGGACGTCCTCGCGCCCCGCGACCTCGCCCTTGACCAGCGCGACGTGATGCTTCTCGTCCACCAGCGAGCGGTAGTCGATCGCTCGATTTCGTCGAAGCCGTGGTCGCCAGCCGCGTGGCCGCCACGCGCTCCACCAGGCGCTCGTTGCGGCCGACGGTAGACGATCAGCTCGGCGATCGTGATCATCTTCAGGCCGTGCTTTCGCAGTAGCCCTCCAGGTCGCCGACGCGCGCCATCGAGCCGTCCTCGTTCATCACCTCGCAGATCACCCCGGCCGGGATCAGGCCCGCCAGCCGCGCCAGGTCGACGCTCGCCCTCGGTGTGGCCCGTGCGCTCGAGCACGCCGCCGCGCTTGGACTCCAGCGGGCTTACGTGGCCCGGCTGGACCAGATCCTCCCGGCCGCGTACCCGGGGTCGATCGCGACCTGCATCGTGTGCGCACGGTCGTGGGCGGAACGCCGGTCGTGACGCCGTCGCGCGCCTCGATCGTGACCGTGAAGGTTCTGCAGCGCCGACTCGTCTTGGCCGTCATCAGCTCCAGCCCGAGCTCGTCGCAACGCTCGGGCTCAGCGCCAGGCATATCCACCCGCGCGCCTCCTTGGCCATGAAGTTGATCGCCTCCGGCGTGACGAACTGGGCCGCCATCACCAGGTCGCCCTCGTTCTCGCGGTCCTCATCGTCGCAGACGACGACCATCCTGCCCTGCCGGATTTCCTCGATCGCCTCCTCCACGCTGGCGAAGGGGCTCGTGGCATGACCGACGGAGCCGGTCCGGTGATCGGGTGTCGCGCTCATCCTCCCGTAAGGGTAGAGGCCAGCAGCCGCTCGACGTGCTTTGCGAGCACATCCACCTCGACGTTGACGCCATCGCCGGGCTCTGCGGCGCCGAGCGTTGTGCGCTGCAGCGTCTCTGGAATCAGGGATACCGACAGGCGGGATCCATCCAGGGCGCTGATCGTGAGGCTCACGCCATCGAGCGCGATCGAACCCTTCAGCACGACATGGCGAGCCAGATCGGGCGGCAGCTCCACGCTCACCACGCGCGAGAAGCCCTCCTGCTGCACCGAGTCGACTCTCGCCACGCCGTCGACGTGACCCTGGACGATGTGGCCGCCGAGGCGGTCCCCGACCCGCAGCGGCAGCTCGAGGTTCACGCGCGAGCCCTCGCGCAGGCCCGCCAGCGAGGAGCGCCGCAGCGTCTCCACGATCGCCTGCGCCCTGAACCGGCTGCCGTCAACAGCCGTTGCACTCAGGCAGACGCCGTTGACGGCGATCGAGTCGCCGAGTGCCAGGTCGCGCGCGAGCGAGGTGGCGATCTCGAGCTCCGCACCATGCTCGTCGCGCTCGCAGGATCTCACCTCGCCGAGGTCGGCGATCAGGCCCGTGAACATCTCGCCTGCCTGCCTCGCGCCCGCACCGCGCCTCACCACTCCCGCAGGCGCGCGGAGATCATCAGGTCCTCCCCCACGCGCTCGCATTCGAGCGTCAGCGCGCGCATCGCGTCCGAGATCTTCTCCACGCCCTCGCCCTCGAGCGGATCGCGCGCGGTGCGCCCGCCGAGCAGCAGCGGTGCCAGGAAGAGCCTGACCTCGTCGATCTCCCCTGCGTCGAGAAACGCACCTGCCAGGTGTGGCCCGCCCTCCAGCAGCGCCGAGGTGATCCCCATCGCGCCGAGCTGGTCGAGCGCGTTGCGGATCCGAGCCGGCTCGTTCTCGCCGGCGGCCACGACGACATGCGCACCGGCAGCCTCGAGCGCGTCGGTCGCGGCGCGCGCCGCGGCTCTCGAGACCACGACGGTGAGCGGGATCGCGGGCGCGTCGGCGATCAGCCGCGAATCGGTCGGCATGCGCGCGAGCGAGTCGAAGACCACTCGCTGGGGCTGGCGCTCGTTCTCGGCCTGACTGCCCTGCGGGCGGGCCGTCAGCTGCGGGTCGTCGGCGAGCACGGTCCCGATCCCCACGATCACCGCATCCAGCGCGAGTCGCCAGGCGTGGGCCAGCTCGCGGCTCTCCTCGCCGCTGATCCACTGCGAGTCGCCTGCTCTGGTGGCAACCTTGCCATCGAGGGTCATCGCGGACTTGAAGAGCACCCAAGGTCGCCCCAAGCGGGCGTGCTTGCGGAAGGGCTGATTGAGCAGGCGGGCGTCCTTGGAGAGCTCGCCGTCGGCGAGCACGACGTCGATGCCCTCGTCGCGCAGGATGCCAAGGCCGCGGCCGGAGGCCTTCTCGGTCGGATCCTCGGAGGCGACGACCACCCGCCGTATCCCCGCGGCGAGGATCGCCTCGGTGCAGGGGGGCGTCCTGCCGGTGTGACAGCAGGGCTCGAGCGACACGTAGAGCGTGGCGTTCGAGAGATCGGCCTGCCCACATGCCGTGATCGCCTGCACCTCGGCGTGTGCCGCGCCGAGCCGTACGTGCCATCCCTCCCCGATCACGCGCTCGCCCTGCGCGATCACCGCCCCGACCATCGGATTGGGCGTGACCGCGCCCTTGCCGCGCGCCGCGATCTCGATCGCGCGCGCAAGGTGGACCCGGTCGGTATCCGTCGTGGGGGTCATTGCTCAAACCAAGGATATCGGCGGCCTCGGAGCAGACGAAAGGGTTCGCGGGAGCCTGCCCATATGTCCTCGCCGGGCTCCTGCGGGGCAGGGAAAAACGTCGCTCTACCCACTCTGCTCACCGCAACCCCTGGTCGGTTAGGGTGTCTTATGCGCCGCGTACCCTCTGCGAGCGGCGCAACGTCCGGCCGCCTGTGGCAGGCAGCCGCCTTTGGCCTTGGCGAGCACGTCCGCACTCCTGGAAAAGCAACCGTTTGAAACCGAGGTGTCCATGCTGCGTCTTCGCGTCCTGATCTGTGCTCTGCTCGCGTGCGCCTGCCTCGGCGCCGCCGCGCTTGGCACCGCGGCCCCTGCGCTTGCCTCCCAACGGCAGCTGACCTACTTCGAGGCGCCGGAAATACTGCTGAATCCCGCCACCATGCCGGGCGCGATCAAGCAGCTCCAGACGCTCGGCGTGAGCGCGCTGCGCCTCGAACTGACCTGGGGCTATATCGCCCCCGACGCAGGCAGCGCCACCAAGCCCAACTTCGAAGCCGCCAATCCGGCCTCCTACTACTGGGGCCAGTACGACGCGGTGATCGCCGAAGCCAAACGGCTGAAATGGCAGGTGCTCTTGACGGTGAGCTCACCCGTGCCGCGGTGGGCGACCTCCAACAAGCAGGCCCCCTACGTCACGCGCCCGGACGACCGCGACTTCGAAGAATTCATGACCGCGGTGGCGCGTCACTTCGGCAACAAGGTCTCGACGTACGCGATATGGAACGAGCCCAACCAGCCCGCGTTCCTGCGACCGCAGTTCAGCCCGAGCGGCAAGCCGGAAGCAGGCTGGATCTATCGCGGCCTCTTCCAGTCCGGCTACAAAGGCCTCGTCAATGGCGGGCTTGCCAAACCGCAGGTGCTGATGGGCGAAGCGCAGCCGACCGCCAAGTTCTACAAGAACTACTACAAGGAAGGCCAGTTCTACGACGCCGTCGCGCCGGTCGCGTTCATGCGCGAAGCGCTCTGCCTGAACGCCAAGTACAAGCGGTCGCCGACCTGCGCGCCCCTGCCCGCCGCCGGGTTCTCGATCCACCCCTACATCACGGCCACAGGGCCCTACGGCACCCAGGCCAACGGGGACAACATCACGATGAGCACGCTTGGAAGGCTCGTACAGGCGCTCAACAAGGCCGCCAAAGCGGGCGCCGTCAAAGCCGGCCTGCCGGTCTACATCACCGAGTTCGGGGTCAGAACCAAGCCTGAACCCTATATCGGCGTATCCCCCTCCACGGCGGCCGAATGGGACGCGATCAGTGAACGCCTTGCCTGGGAAAACCCGCGCGTAGCGAGTTTCTGCCAGTACCTGCTGAAGGACGACGTTCTCCACAAGGGCCCGCAGACCGGCTTGGAGAAGCTGAACGGCGCCAAGAAGCCGCTCTACTACGCCTTCCCAGTTCCGCTCACGGTGACCGGCACCCGCGGCGGCTACAGCCTCTGGGGCTTCGTGCGCCCAGCAAAAAAAGCCACGACCGTGACGGTGCTGATACAGCGCCCGCACTCGAAATCCTGGCGGGTGCTCAAGAGCCTCAAAACAGGCGGCCTCGGCTACTGGACGCTGAAATCCTCAGTGCAGGGCAGCTACTGGCGTGTGCGCTGGACAAGCCCCAGCGGCACCAGATACGAAGGTCCGCCGATCAAAGCCTCCTGACCGGATGCGCCTCGCGCTGGCGCTGAGGAGCCTCGCGCTCGGCGCGTTGGCGCTCTCCGCAGCCCCGCCGGCCGCGCTCGCGCGGCCGGCGCTCACGGGCTTTCTCTCCAAGCCAACCGAGCAGCTCGCCGTGCCGGGCATGGCCGCAAGCGGCGAGCTCACCCCCGAAGGCGACCTCTACACGGGCTTTGCCGAATACCGCATCCGCTTCGGATCGCGCCTTGCCCCTTGGGATCAGCCCACGCGCACGCTGGCAGATCCCGCCATCCCCTCCTACTCCGGCACGCTCTCCGACGGGCCTGTGCGCTACACCCAGAGCGACTTCGCCGTCCCGCTCGCGGGCGAGCCGGTCGTCTACCAGACGACCTCCATCAGCAACACATCCGGGAGGACGCGCCTTGCTCAGGTGCAGATGTCACTCGCCTACACCGACGGCTCGCCGATCAAAAGCTCAGACGGCGGCCTCGCGACGCCGTTTCGCTTCCAGCGCCCCGCGCTCGGCGGCCCCCTCGGCGCCTACTACCAGCCGGGTCAGCAATTTTCGGCGAGCTTCGCATACACCATCAAGGGCCGAGATCTGGATCGAAGCGGGCTGCTGCTGGCGCGCGGGCCGACCGCGTCCAGTGAGACGATCCGCGATACGCCGCGCGATACGCCGACGAGCACCCACGACTCGCGGCTCTTTACGCTGCGGCTGCCGCCGCACGGGCAGGCGAGCCTCACATGGCAGATTCCGCTGGCACCGCCGCCGGCCGGCGCCGCCTCCGACCGCGCGCTTACGCGAATGCCGCTCGCGCAGGCAGCCGTCGCGCTGCGCAAGCTCTGGGGAGCCCAGGAGGCGGGGATGATGAGGATCTCGGTGCCCGAGCCGAAGGTGAGCGCCACCTATGAGGCCGCGATCGCGGAGATCCTCGACTCGCGCCTTCTCACGAACACAGGCTTCGAGCAGACCCCCAACCGGCTCCAGTATCAAGCCTTCTGGGTCAGGGACGCGGCGATCGAGACCCAGGCGCTCGACCTCGCGGGCCTGCACAGCGCGGCGGCCCAGAACCTCGCCTTCATGGACTCCTTCCAGGGCCAGAACGGGCTCTTCCTCAGCCAACCGGAACAGTACGACGCCCTCGGCCAGGCGCTGTGGGCGATATCGGAGCACGCGGAGCTGACCCAGGACCCCGCCTATGCTGCAAGCCAGCTACCGCGCATCCAGGCGGCGATCGGCTGGCTCTCGGCGGTGAGCGAAAGCGATCCGCTCGGGCTGCTGCCGGCGGCAAGCCCAAACGACAACGAGCTTGCCTCCGGGCACATCACAGGCGATGATCTCTGGGCTGCCGTCGGGTTGCGCGCCGCTGTCGCCGACGCTGAGCTCGCCGGCCGCGTGGACCTCGCGACCCAGTGGCAGGCGCTCGACGAGCGCTTCGAGGCATCGCTTGATGACGCGATCGCGACAGCGGTCGCCCGGGAAGGTCACATCCCGCCCGTGCTGGACGCGCGTGGCGGACAGGATTGGGGCAATTACTGGGCCTCCTTCCCCACCCAGATCCTGCCGGCCGCCTCGGCCGCGGTGCAGGCGACGATCGCCTGGGCCAGAGCGCACATGGATCAGGGGCTGCCCACCTACGCCGACGGCAAAGACCTGCACGACTACCTGGGCTTCAAGATCTTCGAGACCGAGCTCGAGTCCGAGCAGGCGCAGGACGCCCTCGAAGGCTTCTATGCCGAGCTCGACCACACCACCTCTACCGACACTGGCTGGGAGACGATTCCCGCACCCTTCAGCGGCCGCGCCTCGGCTACGAACCTCGCTCCGCACGGCGACTTCGCGGCCGAATACATCGCGCTGCTGCGAAACATGCTGCTGCGCGAAGCACAGCCCGGAGAAATCCTCCTGCTCACAGGCGCAAGCCCCGCCTGGCTTGGTCCAGGACAGCACATTGCGGTGGTCTCCGCGCCGACGGCGCGGGGTACCATCTCCTTCACCGAGCGCTCCAGCGCGAACGGAGAGACGCTGACCTGGAAGGACGACTTCGCCCCCGGCATACGACTGAGTTGGGCGCTTCCGAGCTGGGCGCGATCCGCGCACCTGGCGGGTGGAACGCCGGTCGGCGAGAGCGTTGTACTCGAAGGCGACTCCGGCTCGCTGAGCGTGTACTTCAACGGCACGCGGCCAGATCAATCCTATGCGCAAGCGATCGCAGGGCTTGACGCCGAATACAGGACACACGGCCGGCCGGCGCCGCTGGTGCCCGCGACGCAGACGCTCGCGCCTGCGACGCGCTAGTCCGCGCCGGCCGCCTGCGCGATTGCACGATAGGCATCGCCCGGGTTCTTGCTCCCGAATATCGCGGACCCCGCGACGAACAGGCTGGCGCCGGCCTCTCTGCAAAGAGGCGCTGTGGTCGGGTCAACGCCGCCGTCCACCTCGATTGCAACAGCGTATCCCAGGAGCGTGCGCAGGCGGCTTATCTTGCCGGGCGAGCGCGCGATGAACGGCTGGCCGCCCCATCCGGGGTTCACGGTCATGCACAGCGCGAGATCCAGCAGCTCCGCGATCTCCAGGAGCACCTCCGGCGGCGTCGCAGGGTTGATCGCAACGCCGGCCCCCGCTCCGTGCTCGCGCACCCGTTCCACGACGTAGGCGAGGTGTGGTGTGGCCTCGGCGTGGATGGTGATCGAGCCGGCTCCGGCACGCGCGAAATCGGCGACGTGGCGCTCGGGGCGCTCGATCATCAGGTGCACGTCGAGTACCGCGCCGGCGGCGTGCGCCTGCTCGGCGAGCCCCGCCACGACCAGTGGCCCGACGGTGATCGGCGGCACGAAATGACCATCCATCACATCGACATGGATCACCCGCGCGCCGGCGTCCAGCACCTCCTGGACCTGCTCTTTGAGCCGCGAGAAGTCTGCGGAGAGGATCGACGGCGCGACGCGCACCTCGTGCATGGGAGAGCCCTCGCTCACGTCGCAATCCTGCCTGAGGAGCCGGACGCGATCAACCCACGCCCAGCCGGGCGAGGGGCCACGGAGCGGCGATGGCCGGGCTCAGATCGGCATCAGCATGCTGTCGCCACAGTTGTTGCACTTCATGATCGCTGTCGAGGACATCCGCACGATCGTGGAGTGCTCGCCGCAGTTGGGGCACACCGAGGCCAGCTCGAAGCGCCGCAGGCAGTTCACGCAGCGGTAGCGTCCGGGCAGGTTCGTGGGGCGCAGCCAGGGCTCTGCGCAATTGGGGCAGCTCGGGCCCAGGTCGATCTTGTTGCCCGTCATCCGCATTGCCGCCTCAGCTTCGCGATGAAGAACCCTGCGGTGCGGTCACGGTCCGGCAGGCTCCTCAGGAACGGATCCGAGCCGGAGGCCTCCGCCGCCGGGCCCGCTGGCTCGGTCGCGAATTCCGGATGCGAATCCAGGAAGAGTTCTATCTGTCGCTCGTTCTCTGCGTGGGAGATCGTGCACGTAGAGTAGACCAGCGTCCCGCCGGGACGGACCGCTTCGGCGGCCGCGCCAAGGATCTTGCATTGCAGAGCCGTAAGCTCCCGGATCGACCGCTCGCTTGCCCTCCAGCGCAGGTCCGGATGCCCCTGCAGCGTCCCAAGGCCCGAGCAGGGCGCGTCGAGCAGCACCCGGTCGAAGTGCTCCCCCGCCGGCCGCGGCGCCTGCGCGTCCGCCCTCTGCACCTCCACACACAGCGCGCCCATCCGCTCCACGGTCTCGCGCAGCTCGCGTGCGCGGCCCGGGTGACGCTCGACGGCAACGACCCTCCCCTGCCCTCCCATCAGCGCGGCAATGTGCGTGGTCTTGCCACCTGGGGCCGCACAGAGGTCGAGCACCCGCTCTGCCGGCTTTGGGTCTAGCACCCGGGAGACGAGCATCGCCGCCCGCGACTGAGCCAGCACGTGCCCGCTGCGCCAAGCCTTCGAGGCATGCAGGTCGAGCGGCCCGCGCAGCACGATTGCCTCCGGCAGGTCCACGCCAAGCAGCGTGGAGCCGGCCTGCTCTCCAAGCTCGGCGGCGATCTCCCCGGGGTCGGCGAGCAGCGTGTTGACCCTCAGGGCGCTCTCGGCAGGCTCGTTGTCTTGGGCCATCAGCGAGCGCGCCCGCGCCGGGCCAAGCTGCTCCCACCACATCTGCGCAAGCCACGCGGGGTGCGAGTGCGCGATCGCGGCGCCCGTGGGCGTCGAGTCCTCGAGCTGCCCGAGCACCGCGCTGCCCTCGCGGCAGGCGCGCCGCAGGACCGCGTTGACCAGCCCGTGGCCGCGGCTGCGGCTGCGCTTGGTCAGCTCGACCGCGTCGTCGACCACCGCGTGCGCCGCGGGGGTGCCGCTGTAGAGCAGCTCATACAGGCCGAGGCGAAGGGCGGCCAGGACCGGCGGATCGATTGCGCTCAGCTCGCGCCCGCTGAGGCGCTCGATCGCGGGATCGAGCGTGCCGATCCGCTGGATCGTGCCGTAGGAGAGGTGCATCGCGAGCGCCCGATCGCGTGTGCCAAGGCCGCTCGCGCAGGATTGAAGCGCCCGGTCTGCGTAGGCGTCCTCCTCAAAGACGCGCCTCAGCACCCGGTACGCGCAGGCGCGCGCCTCAGAGGGCATGCCCGCGCATGTAGGCCTCGGCGTCCATTGCCCGCCCGCCCGGGGGCTGCACTTCAAGCAGCTCCAGTGCCTGCCCGCCGGCGAGGCCGAGGAGCAGCCGCTTTCCATGCCGGCCAAGGACGCCCTGCGAGGGAGGCGCCTCGGCGCCTTCGAGCTCCTGCACGACCGCCGCCCTGGCCTGCAGGATCCCGAGCGCGGAGCCGCCCGGCAGCGCAAGCCGGGCACCGATGTGCGGGTGAAGCGCACGCACGACTCGCTCGAGCTCGAGGGCGGTACGGGCAGGGTCCAGCATCCGGTCCGCGGCCTCGATCTTCTCCGCGTAGGTCACGCCTTCCTCATCCTGTGCGAGAAAGGGCAGCGGATCGCCGCGTCCCATGCGGTCGAGCACCTGGACGAGCAACTCGCCGCCGAGCAGGCAAAGGCGCGCCGCGATGCTGCCGTAGTCCTCGTCGGGACCGATCGGCTCCTCGGCCGCAAGGCAGACCGGCCCGCTGTCAAGGCCCTCCGTCAGCTGCATGATCGAGACGCCGGTGCGCTCGTCTCCGGCCATGATCGCGCGCTCGATCGGCGCCGCGCCACGCCATCTCGGCAGCAGCGAGGGATGGACGTTGAGCATCGGGTGACTGGAGAGCAGCGGCTCCCTGATCAGTGCGCCGAACGCGCAGACGATCAGCGCCCGCGGCTCCACGCTCTCGACCTCGGCAAGCGTCTGCGGCGAGTTGACGCTCTGCGGCTGGGAGAGCGGGATGCTGAGATCCTTGGCCAACTGGGCCACCGGTGGCGGGCTGAGTCGCCTGCCCCGCCCCTTCGGACGGTCCGGTCGCGTGATCGCAAGAGCCGGCCGGTGACCTGCGGTGCACAGGCGGCGCAGCACGCCGGCCGCGAACTCGGATGTGCCGAGGAAGACTGTGCGCAAGAGCTGGGACCGCCGCGCTAAGCGTCGCGCTCGGAGAGCGCTTCGCGCAACGCGCGCATCGCCTGCTTGCGCTGCTCCCTGGAGATGCGGTCGAGGATCAGCACGCCATCGAGATGGTCGAGCTCGTGCTGGATCACGCGCGCCTCCAGTCCCTCCGCCTCGATCTCGATCGGCGCGCCAGTCTCATCCTGTCCGCTGACCCGCACGCGCGCCGGCCGATGAACCTCGACGTGGATGCCGGGGATGCTCAGACAGCCCTCCTCGGCACCCTCCGTCTCCTCGCTTACCCACTCGAGCACGGGATTCGCCAGGGCTCTGAGTGGCTGCTCGGGGTCGGTGCGATACACGAGCAGCCGGTGCAGCACCCCGACCTGGTTCGCCGCCAAGCCGACGCCGAGCGCGTCGTCCATCAGCGCGCCCATGCGCTGCACCTCCTCGGCCAGATGCTCATCGAAGCGCTGGACCGGGAGGGCTCTCGCGCGCAGCACAGGGTCCCCGAGCTTGCGCACGTGGGCAAGCGCCGCGTCACGACGCGCCCTGACCTCGGGATCGAGCTCCTCGGGTTGCTCCTCCTGCTCGGGATCTGCGACGTCAAGCTCACTCATCGGCATCAGTTTAGGGCCTGTGAGCGGCGAGAATCCAGCAAGCGGCGCGTCGGCCGCGACGAGGATAGGCTCCGCCGGGATGGTCGCCGCCAGCTCGATCGTCGCACTCGATGCGAGCACGATCGCCTCGCTTGCTACAGCTGTGGGGACGCTCGTACTCGCGCTGGCCACGTTCTCCTCCACCCGCTCGGCCAATCGCGCCGCCCGCATCTCCGAGCAGGCCTTGAGAGTCGGCCTTCGCCCCGTGCTCTTCAACGCCCGCCCGCAGGACGCCCCACAGAAAGTCGGCTTCGTGGATGACCATTGGCTTGGCCTGCGCGATGGGCTGGCGGCGGTGCAGTACTGCGAGCAGAAGCTGTACCTGGCGATCCCGCTGCGCAACGTCGGCGCGGGGCTCGCGGTGCTGCACGGCTGGAGCCTGTGGACGCAGCGCGCCGGCGGCGAGGTGCCGCCGCGGGACCTCGGGGAGTTTCGCCGGCTTCAGCGCGACCTGTATGTGCCCGCCGGCGACATCAGCTTCTGGCAGGCGGCGATCCGCGATCAGAGCGATCCGCTCTATGAGCCGCTGCGTGAGTCTGCGCAGAATCGCGCTCCGATGAGCGTCGACATCCTCTACGGCGACCACGAGGGCGGCCAGCGGACGATCACGCGCTTCTTCCTCTCTCCCCGCGGCCACGCGCCGTCCGCTGATGCGGATTCCGCGCGAGGAGGAGCCATGGCTGTGGGCCTGCTCGACCTCGCGCCACTGGAACCTCGACCGCGCCGACCCGCGCTGATCCAGGCTGGGGGCCGCCGCTACTGCGGGTCCACGTCCACCGAGAAGCTGACTCCGGTGTGGCGGCGCTCGCAGGAGACCTCGCGCACGGCCTTGTCGATCGCCCTCACCGCGAGGGTGCGCTTGGCCGCCTTGATCACGAGCGCCTGACGCTCGCGGCCCCGCAGGCGAAACAGCGATGCTGGCCCGAGCAGGGCGATCTCGCCGCTTCTTCGAGCCGGCGCGAGCGCCCCGGCAAGCGCCTTTGCGGCCTGCAGCGCGCGCTGTCCATCGACCGCCGAGCAGACCACGCGCACCAGATGGGAGAAGGGCGGATAGGAGAGGGCGCGGCGACGCTCGATCTCCTCGGCCAGGAAGCCGTCGCTGTCGTGTGCTGCGGCATCTCTGAGGCTGCGCGCATCCGGGGTGATCGTCTGCACCAGCACTTGGCCCTCCGCACCCCTGCCCACGCGGCCGGCGAGCTGCGCCACGAGCGCGTAGGTGCGCTCCTCTGCTCGAAAGTCGGGGAATCTCAGTGTCGCGTCGGCATCGAGCACGAGCCCCAGGGACACGTCGGCGAAGTCGTGGCCCTTGGCGACCATCTGGGTGCCGATCAGGACTCCGGCGCTTGCGTCCTGGAAGCCGCCGAGCAGCTGCGCGACATCGGCGCCGGCGGTGTCCGCGTCCAGCCTGAAGACGGGGAAGGAGCCGTCATCCAAGGTGGCGGCAAGCTCCTCCTGCAGCCGCTCGGTTCCGGTGCCGTGGCGCGCGAGCGTGCTCGAGCCGCACTCGCACAGCGTCGGGATCGGCTCGCGATGGTCGCAGTGGTGGCAGGCAAGCACGCCCTGTGCGCGGTGCATCACAAGTGTCACGTCGCAGTTGGGGCAGCTCCAGACGGTCCCGCATGCACGACAGGAAAGGAAGTTCGACCAGCCGCGACGGTTCAGCAACACGATTGCCTTGCCGCGGTCCTTTCGCAGCTCCGCGAGCGCCGCGGCGCTGCGGGGGTGAAGCGCCTCGGGCCGGCCGCGCATGTCGAGCAGCTCCACCCGCGGCAGCGGCCGCCCGTCCACGCGGTCTGGGAGCCTGATGCGCTTCATCCGCCGCACGCTCTCAGGCCGGGGCGTCGCGCTGCCGGCCAGCAGCAGCGCGCCGGTCTGATGCGCGCGCTTGGCCGCGACGTCGCGGGCGTCGTAGCGGGGGTCGCCCTCGTGCTTGTAGGAGGCGTCGTGCTCCTCGTCGAGCACGATCAGCCCGAGATCCTCGATCGGCGCGAACACCGCAGAGCGCGGTCCGACGCAGACGCGGGCCTCGCCGCTGCGCAGCCGCCGCCACTCCTCCCGCCGCTCCGGCGCGGAGAGCCGCGAGTGAAGAACGGCCACGGTCTCTCCGAAGCGCTCCAGGAAGCGGGCGAGCATCTGCGGCGTGAGCGCGATCTCCGGAACCATCACGATCACGCCGCGGCCGCGCCGCAGCGCGGCGGCGGCGAGCTGCAGGTATATCTCGGTCTTGCCCGAGCCGGTCACGCCGTGCAGCAGGTGCGCAGGCGGCTGCTCGCCGCCGAGCGCGGCGGTCAGCCGCGCAAGGGCGCCAGCCTGCGCAGCGGTCAGCTGCGGCGGCGCGCCCCTCAGCACACCGACCGGCCGATGTTCTGGCCGGCGGACAGCGGTGCGGCGCGGTTTGCCGCTCAGCTGACCGCGCGTGAGGCCAGGTGGCAGCACGAGCTTCAGCGCCCGCGGCACGGTGGAGCAGTACTGCGCGGCGATCCACTGTGCGAGCTCGACGAGGTCGCGCGGCACGCCCGCCTGCAGCGCCCGCAGCGGCGCGAGCAGGCGATCCTCGGAGATCTCGCTGTGCTGCGCGAGCTCCACGACGACCCCGAGCACCTCGCGCCGGCCAAATGGCACCACCAGCAACGAGCCAACCTCGACGCTGCCCTGCATCTCGCTCGGCAGCCGGTAGTCAAATGGCCCGCGAAGCGCTCTGGCGCTGCTCAGCGGCTGGACCTGAGCGATCGCGGCGCTCACCGCTTCGCCCAGGTCGGATCGCGCAATCTCGGCGACAGGCGCGCGATGCACCCGTTGCTGTCTCAGACGCCCGCGGCTGCAGGCGCGAGGCCCGCTGCTTCGCGCAGCGCCTGCGCCTTGTCGGTGCGCTCCCAGGTGAAGTCCGCGTCCTCGCGGCCGAAGTGGCCGTAGGCGGCGGTCTTCTGGTAGATCGGCCGGTGCAGGTCGAGCTGCTGGCGAAACGCGCCGGGGCGCAGGTCGAAGTGCTCGTCGACGAGCCTCGCGATCTGGGCCCGCGGATCCGCTCGGTGCCGAAGGTCTCGACCATCAGCGAGACCGGACGCGCCACGCCGATTGCGTAGGCGACCTGGACCTCGGCGCGGTCGGCGAGAGAGGCAGCGACGATGTTCTTTGCCACCCAGCGCGCTGCGTAGGCCGCGGAGCGGTCCACCTTGGAGGGATCCTTGCCGGAGAAGGCGCCACCGCCGTGCCGGGCCATGCCGCCGTAGGTGTCAACGATGATCTTGCGGCCCGTGAGGCCGCAGTCGCCCATCGGCCCGCCGATTACGAACCTGCCGGTCGGGTTTACGAGGAAGTTGCGCAGCAGCTGCTTCTCGTCGTAGAGCGCGCTTGGCAGCACGGGGCGAAGCACGTGCTCGAAGAGGTCGGGCTTTATCAACGTCTCGGCGTCGATGCCCTCGGCGTGCTGCGTGGAGATCAGGATCTTCTCGATCGCGACCGGCTTGCCGTCGCGATAGCGGATCGTCACCTGGGTCTTGCCGTCGGGCCGCAGGTAGGGCACCACCTCGGCCTTGCGCACCTCCGCCAGCCGCTTTGCCAGGCGATGCGCAAGAGCGATCGGCAGCGGCATGAGCTCGTCGGTCTCGTTGCAGGCGTAGCCGAACATCATCCCCTGGTCGCCTGCGCCCGCCAGGTCGAGCTCGTCGTGACCGGAGGGCCCACGACGGGTCTCATACGCGGCGTCGACGCCCATCGCGATGTCGGGCGACTGCTTGTCGATCGTGTTCATCACGGCACAGGTCTGGTAGTCGAAGCCGAAGCTCGCGTCGGTGTAGCCGATGTCGCGGATCGTGTTGCGCGCGATGTCCTGGATGTCAACGTAGGTATCGGTCGAGATCTCGCCCGAGACGACGACGAGGCCCGTGTTGACGAGCGTCTCGCAGGCGACGCGGCCGTAGGGGTCCTCCGCGAGTACCGCGTCCAGCACGCCGTCGGATATCTGGTCGGCGATCTTGTCGGGGTGTCCCTCGGTGACCGACTCGGATGTGAACAGGTATTCGCTGTCGTTTTGCT
Organism: uncultured Actinomycetota bacterium; assembly: GCA_963757925.1. Classification (GTDB taxonomy): domain Bacteria; phylum Actinomycetota; class Thermoleophilia; order Solirubrobacterales; family Solirubrobacteraceae; genus Palsa-744. The sequence continues at coordinate 24,689 of CAVWTE010000006.1, read as the reverse complement.
CGCTCATGGGCTTTGCGTCGACTCCGTATCGTGCGCTTTCGGTGTCCGCGGGAGTCTAGCCGCGAGGGTGGCGCATTACCAACGCGCCGCGTTCTGCTGCGCCTGCCCGCGCGAGCGGCGGCCGCCCCGCTCGACGAAGTCCACCACCAGGGGCACGCCGTCCATGCCGAAGCGCGAGCGCAGCCGGTTCTCCAGGAAGTAGACGTAGTCGCGCGTGAGGCGAGCTCGTGAGTTGACCTGGATCGCAAAGCGCGGCGGAGACCGCTCGATCTGGGTCATGTAGATCAGCTTCAGGCGGTGCCCGGCGGCGCTGCGCTTCATGCCGATCGGCGGCTGGCGCGCCTGGATCGCCTCGGCCAGGAAGCGGTTGAGCTCGGGGGTGGGGATGCGCCCTGCCATGCGGTCGCCGAGCGCGATCGCCTCGACGAGCAGGCGCGCCACGTTGCGTCCGCTCATCGCGCTCGCCGTGAGGACCTTCGGCCGCAGGCGCAACTTCTCGGCCACCACGGCGCGCTCGTGCGCGAGCGCATCGTCGTCGCCCTCGTAGATGTCCCACTTGTTCAGCACGACGATCGTCGCGCAGCCCGCCTTCATCGCAAGCTCTGCGATGCGCAGGTCCTGCGAGGTCACGCCCTCGGTCGCGTCGCAGACGACGAGCGCCACGTCGGCGCGCTCGGCGGCGCGCCGGGAGCGCAGGGAGGTGTAGTACTCGACCGAGTCGGCGACCTTGGACTGGCGGCGCATGCCGGCGGTGTCGACCACGATCACGCGGCGTCCGTCGACCTCCAGCGCCGTGTCGATCGCATCGCGGGTGGTGCCGGCCTCATCGGCGACGATCACGCGCTGCTGGCCGAGCATGCGGTTGACGAGCGAGGACTTGCCGACGTTCGGCCGCCCGATCACCGCCAGGCGGATCGCCTGCTCCTCCGGCGGCGGATCCTCGGCCGGCAGCTGGCGCACGATCTGGTCGAGCAGGTCGCCGGTGCCAAGGCCCTGGGCGGCCGAGACCGGCATCGGCTCGCCCAGGCCGAGGCGATGGAAGTCGGCGGCCAGCGGCATGTCTCCCACCCCGTCGCACTTGTTTGCGGCGAGGATCAGGGGCGTGGAGTCGCGCCGTAGCAGGTCGGCGAGGTCCTCGTCGCCGGGCCGCACCCCCGCGCGCGCATCCACGACCAACACCGCGACCTCCGCGTCGGCGAGCGCGGCGCGCGCCTGATCTCTGATCGAGCCCGCAAGCGGATCCTCATCCACCATGTCCACCCCGCCGGTGTCGATCAGCACGAAGCTGCGCCCGTTCCACTCGCAGGGAACCTCGTTGCGGTCGCGCGTCACCCCCGAGCGCTCGTGTACGACCGCCTGGCGGCTGCCGCTCAGGCGGTTGACCAGCGACGACTTGCCGACGTTCGGATAACCGAGGATCGCGACCTTCAACATCGGCTCAGTATGCCCGGGTTGCGGCTGAGAAGGTCTTTCAAAGAGATCGCCACGCCCGGATGCGCACTCCCCGACCGCACCGCCTATCTTGAAAGACCTTCTAGGCGCGGGCCGCGGCCAGCGCGGCGATGCGCTCCACGACCTCCTCGACCGAGCTCCCGGTCGTATCGAGCTCGACCGCATCGGGCGCGGCGAGCAGCGGGCTGTGCTCGCGTTCGCTGTCGCGCGCGTCGCGGATCGCCTGCTCTGCCAGCACCGTCCGCGGGTCGGCCCCAAGCTCCGCCGCACGGCGACGCGCCCGCTCGGCCGGATCGGCGCTCAGAAAGACCTTCAGCTCGGCCGCGGGCACCACGACACTGCCCACATCGCGGCCCTCGGCAACCCAGTCGCCCTCGGCGATGAGGGCGCGCTGCATCGCCACGAGCGCGCTCCTGACGCTCGGAACGGCGGCCACGGCGGAGGCCATCTCGGAGACCTCCGTGGTTCTGATCTGCTCCGAGACATCGCGTCCGTCGAGCCGCACGACGTCTGAAAGCTCGATCCGCAGTGTGGTGGCCAGCCGGCCGACCGCAGTTCCGTCGTGCGGAAATGCGAGCTGCTCGTGGGCGCCTTGGCCCCCCCACCGCTCGAGCGCCGCCAGCGCTACACACCGATACATCGCGCCCGTGTCCAGGTAGCCGAAGCCGAGTCGCGCAGCCAGGCCGCGGGCGACCGTGGACTTGCCGGACCCCGCGGGACCATCGATCGCGACGATCATCGATGCCGGCCTTCGCACCCCACGCGCAACCCTCCCTCCCTTCTCCAAATTCTCATCCGCGCACCAGGCCTTCGAGGTCCTCCGCGAAGCCCGGATAGGAGATGCCGGCCGCCTGCATCCCGATCACCTCCACCCCCTCCTCGGAGGCAAGGCCCGCGATCGCCCCCATCATCGCGATCCGGTGATCTCCCTGCGCATCGATCGAGCCGCCGCGCAGGCCGCCGCCGCCGCGCACCACGAAGCCGTCGCTCATCGCCTCGATGTCGGCGCCAAGGCCGGCCAGGCCGTTCACGACCGTGGCGATCCGGTCGGACTCCTTCAGCCGCAGCTCCGCGGCGCCGCGCACCACCGTCTCACCCTCGGCAAAGCAGCCAAGCAGTGCCACCAGTGGCAGCTCGTCGATCGCCAGCGGCACCTCCTCGGGCTCCACGGTGGTGCCGATCAGCGGACCGGCAGCGACATCCAGATCGCTCACGGGCTCCTCGCTTGCCAGGTCGCTGCCCGCCTGCTCGAGATCCCCGAGCACGATGCCGCCCATCCGGCGGACGATCGCAAGGAAGCCGTTGCGGGTCCAGTTCACGCCAACGGCGCGAATCAGCAGCCGCGAGCCGGGCACGATCAGGCCGGCGGCGACCATGAAGGCGGCGGAGCTCGCGTCCCCGGGCACCTCGACCCGCTCCAGCACGAGCTCGTCGGCGTTGACCACGGTCACGTGGTGGCCGAAGCGATGGATCTTCACACCCGCGCGGCGCAGCATGCGCTCGGTGTGGTCGCGGCTTGGAGCCGGCTCCCCCACGGTCGTCGCGCCATCCGCGGTCAGCGCCGCCAACAGCACGCACGACTTGACCTGGGCAGAGGCGACCGGCAGCTCGTAGGAGATCGCTCGCAACCGCGTACCGGTGATGGTCAGCGGCGCGAGCCTGCCCTCCCGCGCCTGCAGCTTGGCGCCCATGTGCGCGAGCGGCTCCATCACCCTGTCGACAGGACGGCGGCGGATCGACTCGTCGCCGTCGAGCGTGTAGGTGCGCCCCCGTTGAGCGGCCAACCAGCCTGGCAGCAGGCGCAGCAGCGTGCCGGCGTTGCCGACGTCGATCGACGCGGCGGGCGCGAGCGCCTCCCGCAACCCGGTGCCGCGCACCACCACCTCCAGCGCACCGGCGCCGCCGGCCCGCGAGCGTGGCGCCGGGCGGGTCTGCACCAGCGCGCCGAGCTTGCTCACGGCGGCAAGCGTCGAGCGCGTGTCGGCAGCGTCGAGGTAGTTGGAGATGCGCGTCGGATATGAGGACATCGCCCCCAGCAGTGCCGCCCTGTGGGAGACCGACTTGTCCGGCGGGGGCACGAGCGTCCCTGAGAGCCGCTCGGCCGGCTCGAAGCGCATGTTCACGCTTTGAACCCTACGACAGCAGGGACCGGCGACGATCGCGCGCCAGGTCGCTCCAGGCGGCAAGCGCCGCCGCGTCGCCTTCGATCAGCGTCTTGCGCACCTGCGTGAGCTCGCCGATCGCCTCGTCTATCGCGGCGATCAGCATGTCCGCGTTGGAGAGGTAGATGTCCGTCCAGATCGCGCTGCTGGCGCCCGCCACGCGGGTGGCATCGCGAAAACTCGGCCCGGTCGCGGCCAACGCGCGCTCTGGCGCCGGCAGGCCAGCCGCGCCGGCGACCAGCACGTTCGCGACCACGTGCGGCAGGTGGGATATGCGCGCCATCAGGCGATCGTGGGGCTCCGGATCGATCTCCACGGGCCTTGCACCGAAGCTTTCCACCAACTTGCGCAGGCGGGCCACCAGCTCGCTCGCCGGCGAGGGCGTCAGGCACCAGACGGCGCCGTCGAAGAGGTCGGCCCTCGCGTGCTCGATGCCGCTCTGCTCAGAGCCCGCCAGCGGATGCCCTCCGATGAACCGCTGCACCCCCGGCTCGGCCGCGAGCTCCTGCATCAGCGCCCGCTTCGTGGATCCCACGTCGGTGATCAGAGCGCCCGCGGGAGCCTCGCGCAGCGCGATCCGCACGCTCTGCGCAAGCGCCGCGATCGGCGCGGCGGCAACCACCACGTCGGCGCTCGCCAGCGCACGTCGCGGATCCTCTGCAGCCTCGTCGAGCGCTCCGACAGCGAGCGCCTTGGCGCGCGTGGCAGGATCGGGGTCGAAGCCGACGACTCGCGCGTCTGCGCCGCGGGCCGCCAGCGCCACCGATCCGCCGATCAATCCAAGTCCGAGGACCGCGACTTTCAAGCGGCCTGCCTCCGCCGGGTGGGCGCGTGCTCATCGCACCCGATCCCCCGGCGAAGGCGAGCCTGTGCAGCGAAGCTCATAGCGGCCATCAGACCGAGCTGAGCGACTGCGCTGCCAGCTCGGCGGCGCGGTGAACGGCCTCGGCGTAGGTGGCGAAGTCGTCGGCCAGCAGTGCCTGTGGCCCATCGCAGAGAGCCTCATCGGGGTTGGGGTGCACCTCCACGATGATGCCATCCGCCCCGGCGGCGGCTGCGGCCAGCGACATCGGCACGACAAGCGAACGACGGCCCGCGGCATGACTCGGGTCGACGACGACAGGCAGATGCGAGAGTTCCTTGAGCACCGGAACGGCCTGCAGGTCGAGCGTGGTCCGGTATGCGTTCTCGAACGTTCGGATCCCCCGCTCGCAGAGCATCACGTTCGGGTTGCCCTCCTTGAGCACGTACTCGGCAGCCATCAGCAGCTCTTCCAGGGTCGCCGAGAGTCCGCGCTTGAGCAGCACCGGCCGCCCCGAGCGCCCGATCTCGGCCAGCAGCGGGAAGTTCTGCATGTTGCGGGCGCCGATCTGGAGCACGTCGGCCACCTCGAGCACCGGCTCCAGATCGCGCGCGTCCATCAGCTCGGTCACGATCGGCAGGCCCGTACGCTCCTTGGCCTCGGCCAGCAGCCGCAGACCCTCCAGGCCAAGACCCTGGAAAGCGTAGGGAGACGTGCGCGGCTTGTAGGCGCCGCCGCGGAGCATGGTCGCTCCCGCATCCTTGACGACCTCCGCGGTGGAGAGCACCTGGTCGCGCGATTCGACGGTGCAGGGACCGGCGATCAGCGCGAAGTGCCCACCCCCGATCTTCTGGCCGTCGATATCAAGGACGGTGCGCTCGCCGTGGCGGATCTGCGCCGATGCAAGCTTGTAGGGCTTCAGGATCGGCACGACCCGATCCACGCCGGGCTGGCCCTCCAACCCAAGGCTCGTGACGTTCGCATCCTGCTCCACGTCGCCGATCGCACCGATCACGGTGACGCGCGCGCCCTTGCTCTGGTGGGCGCGCGCGCCGGCTCGCTCCACCTTCTCCATGACGGCGGCGATCTGATCCTCGCTCGCCGTCTCCTTCATCACGATCATCATCTTCTCTTCCTTTCAGACCAGCATCGGTTGTGCATCGACGCTCCTTGAGCCCGCGGCCGGGGCTCGAGCTCATGCGGGCGCCTCGCCTCGCCTGAGATCCGTGACGACCGTGCCTGACCGCGGTCGTGGTGCTCTCTCTTGCGGCGCCCGGCCCGAGGGCCCAAGCGGCTGGATCGCCCCGCTCACGGAAACGGGGTCGAGCCGAGGCGCCTAGCTAAATCGCCAGGCGCGATAGGTGGCGTAAAAGAACACGCCGCGCACGGCGCGCGCAGAGGTCGCCGTCGGAATGTCGAAAGACTCGATCATGCTCTCTGTGAGGTGCGAAGCCACCATCGCTCTCACCGTTTTGTAGCAGAAGCGGATGAGTTGGTCCAGTGCCGAGGAGGATCCGTGCGCATGTGAGACTCCGATCGTCCTCAGCCCGAGAGAGCAAGCTCGGTCTGCACCTCGCCGAGGGCATCGAGGAAGCGCGCGTTCTCCGTGGATGTTCCATAGGTGACGCGCAGCCAACCTGGGCGCCCGAGCGCACCGCCGGCGCGCACGAGGATCCCGCGATCCACGAGGCCCCGCACCGTCTCCGACTCGATCTCGGCGACCCGCCCGGGTTCCTGGCCGGCCTCGGCGGCCTCCACTCCCGCAAGCGCAAACCAGCAGAAGTTCGCCTGCGAGTCTGCTGGCGCGAGCCCGAGTGCCCGCAGCCGCTCCTCGACGCCGATGCGCTCGGCAATCGTGCGCGTCACCCGGTCGGCCACGGCATCCTGGTGGGCGAGCGCCTCCACGGCCGCGGCCTGGGCCAGGGCGTTGCAGAAGAAGGGCTGGCGCACCTGGTCGACCGCCCGCGGCAGATCGGTGGAACCGCAGAGCGCGAAGCCGACCCGCAGCCCGCAAAGGCCGTAGACCTTCGAGAAGGTGCGCAGCAACACGAGATTCGGGTGGGAACCCAGAAGCGCGATCGAGGCGTCGGGGTCCTCCATCAGGCTGAACTCGCAGTAGGCCTCGTCGAGCACCACGCACACGTGCGGCGGGATCCGCTCCAGAAACTCTGCGATCGAGTGCAGCGGCACGGCCGTGCTCGTCGGATTGTTGGGGTTGCAGAGGATCACAAGACGCGTGGCCACGTTCACCTCGGCGGCCATCGCCTGCAGGTCGTGGCGGTCCTCTGCGTCGAGCGGCACCTCGATCGCGCGCGCCCCGGAGGCGGCGGCGAGATGCGGATAGACCGAGAAGGAGGGCCAGGCATAGAGCACCTCCGCCCCGGGTTCCAGCAGCGCCTCACCGGCCGCAAGCAGGATGTCGCATGAGCCGTTGCCGATCGCGACCCGCTCGGCGGGTACGCCGTAGCGCTCGGAGAGCCGCCGGCGCAATGCAGCGTTGGTCGGGTCGGGGTAGCGGTTGAGGCTTACCATCTCGCGCTCGATCGCCTCTCTGACAGCCGGCAGCGGTGGATATGGAGCCTCGTTGGAGGCGAGCTTCACCTCCGGCGCCTTCGCACCGTACCCGTCGGCGGCCGGGTAGACGGGGATGCGCCGGATGCGCTCTGAGAACTCGAGGGGCACCCGCGCATTGTGGCGGATCGGCGGCCCCGGTCACGCCCTGCCGCGCAGCCGCCTGGCCAGGTTCCCGCTCAGCGACGCGACACGCGCCCCGCACCCCCGGCGCTCGTGAGCGTGAGGTGTCGCTGGATGCTCCAGCTCGCGCCGGCGCTGTCTTCGACGCGCACGAACAGGGTGATGGCGAGTGAGCGAGCCGAACGCAGCAGCTTCATGCCCTTGGCCGTGAGTCGCAGGGAGAGCGACTTCGTGCTCTTCTTGGCGATCGACTCCTTCAGCGAGGCGAGCAGGATGCGCCTCGTGTGCCTGCCCTGCCGCACGCTCGCGATGAGGCGCACCTGAACGCCACACGCGGGCGGACAGCTCGCGTGACCGAAGGAGATCGTGCCGGCCCCCGATAGCCGCCTGCCGTTTGCGGGCAAGCCGATCAGCTTGGCGATCTGCGCCGCGCCGTATCGGGTCGTGCCCACGGTCGAGGTCGTGGAGGTGGTGGTCGTCGTGGTGGTCGTGGCCGGCGGGGCTTCCCCGACCTGAACCTCGCGGGTGAAGGTGTGGCTGTTGCCGTACGTGTCGTAGGCGGTCAGGGTGACGAAGTAGCTGCCGGGCGCGGAGTATGTATGGGAAATGCTCGACTGGGAGCTTGCCGCCGCCGTGCCGTCGCCGAAGCTCCAGGCCCAGCGGACGACAGGATCGGCGGCTTCCCCGGACTGCGAGCCATCGAATGTCGTAGGTATGGTCGCTGCGGCCGAGGCGGGTTCGGGGAAGCTCGTGTGCACGATCCGCTGGACGCATCCCCCATCGGTGCTCGCCGCAAGGCTCCAGAGCGTCTGCGTCCAGTAGTGGCCGCCGCTGATCGACTCGTTGTAGAGGCCTTCTTCGCCGCCATCCAGCGTGCCGAGCGGTTCGCCATATACCAAGCCAAGCGGAGTCTCCGGCGGCAGGCACTTGTCTGCGATCTCCTGTCCGGCTTCATCGGTCCAGGAGAACGGCTCGCAACCGACCAGTTTTTTGGCGACTTCGTCGCACTGACTGCCGAGCGGATCGGTGATCGCCTCGTTGGTCTCGTGGTTGGCGGTGTCGATCGCCGCGTCGGCTCCGGCCACGCCGTTCGGGCGGACTTTGAATATTTCGCAGCCGCCCACGCCGCCGATGTAGGGCAGGTTCTCATACACGCTCTGCCCACCGACCGTCTCGCCGTTGCCGCCAAAGTCGCCGTGGTAGGCGCAGTAGGAGGTGTAGGCGCATTCCGCGGAGCTTTTGGCAAAGCAGCCGCCGACGCCGGGGGGAGTGATGAGAACGAACACGTTGCCTGCCGCTCGTGAGCCGGATGTGAGCGATTCGAGGCTCCAATGCTCAGCGGTGGCGGCACGTTTGACCTCTTCGTGCAGGTCTTCATCGAGCAGGCAGGGACCGGCGCTCGCGTCTTCTTCACCGCCAGAGTCGACCGTGGGGCCACCGCATTCGGGTGTGCCGCGGTTCGGAAAGCTGTCAGCCCTATCCATGTACGAGAAAGGTTCGAGAGGTTCTTTGAGAACTGCTTCTTCGGCTTCGATTTCGGATTTCGTCTTGAAGTGCAGTGAGTATTCACCCGGGATCTGCAGGCTGCCTTCCATGCTGAAATATTCGGAGTCAACCGCGAAGTCGTCGGTGATGGATCCACTCGCGCGTGAGACGTTTGCGAAATACCGTTCGATTGCTTCCACATAGCCCGACGGGAACGCTTCGACGCTTTCTTCGCGACCGACGCCGCTCAATGGGCCCTGCCAGAAGATCAGGTGAATGGAGGGACCGCGCAGCACCGGTCCGCCGCGGTAGCAGGGCTCCTGCGTGAGAAAGGCCAATTCGGCTTCGGCTTCTGAGACGCACGGGGAGGTGAATGCTCCGTTTGGCACAGGCGCCTTGCCATCGGCGCGATGGGCGCGAGCGGCCGCGAAGGCGCTGTTGACGAGCTTTTCACGCGCCTTCACCTGCGCCTGGGAGCCGAGCACCGGCTGCACGCCGCGCACACGCGGAAACCCAGGCAGCTTGCCCACCGCTGCCTGCGGAACCGGCGTCGCAAGCGCTACGCCGGTGAGCGCCCAGAGCGCTGCCAGCAAAACGAGCGCGATGCTTGCAGCGGCGCGGCGCTCGCCTCTACTGCGCCGCGTGCAGGTCGGAGCGCAGCACGCTTGCTCCGCGCATATACACGTGGGTGGCTCCCGACCCATCGGCGGGATAGTAATGAATCAGCACCCGAATCACCCTGGGCAGCGACCCGGGCACGGGGATCTCGCGCGCGCACAGCAGCGGCACGCTCTGGAAGCCGAGCGCCCTGGCGGCGACGGCCGGAAACTCCGCATTGAGGTCGTCGGTCACCGTGAATATGCACGACACCATGTCCTCGGGCGAGAGACCGTTGCGCTCGATCAGAGCCTGCATCAGCTCGGTCGTGGCTTGAAGTATCTCCTCCGACTCGTTGCGATCGGCTGTGATCGCGCCTCTGAGGGCCTGAAGTCGGCCGGGAGCTTCGCTCATCGAGGCAGATTCTGTCAGAGGACCCGCGAGATCGAGTCCGACGCCTGCACCTGCGCCCTCAGCGCTGCCACCTCGGACTCGCCGAGCAGCCTGTGCTCGCCACTGCCGAGATCGCCGAGCTCCAGGGACCCGAAGCGCACGCGCCGCAGACGCCGCACCGGGTGACCGACCGTCTCGCACATCCGTCGCACCTGGCGATTCCTGCCCTCCCTGATCGTGATCTCGAGCTGATCGCCGCCGAGCACGCGCACCTGCGCCGGGGCGGTGAGACCATCTTCGAGCGCGACCCCGTCGCGCAGCGCCTGCGCCGCGGGCTGCCCCACGGGCCCGCCTGCCACCCACACCCGATAGGTCTTCGGCACTTCGAAGCGGGGATGGGTGAGCCGGTGTGCGAGCTGCCCTTCGTTGGTGAGCAGGATCAACCCTTCGCTGTCGAGGTCGAGGCGCCCGACGGGATAAAGGCGCCTGCCCTCGCCGGAGATCAGCTCCAGCACCGTCGGCCTGCCATGCGGGTCGCTCGCGGTGGAGAGCACGCCGACAGGCTTGTTCAGCGCGTAGAGCACCGGAGCCTGGAAGCCCTCCAGCAGGCGCCCGTCGACGGCGACCTGCTCCCCTGCTCCGACATCCCGCGCCGGATCGCGCACGACGTGGCCGCCGACGCTCACCCGACCCTGAGCAATCAGGGTCTCGCAGGCGCGCCTTGAGGCGACTCCGGAATGGGCGAGGTGCTTGGCCAGACGCATCTTGCTGCAAGATAGGAGGATGGACCTCACGCTGCTCGACCAGACGCTCGCCGCCGCCGGCGAGCCGCGCTTTCGCGCAAAGCAGGTATGGGAGTGGCTCTCCCGCGGAGCGCAGAGCTACGAGCAGATGAGCAACCTACCGGCCGGCCTGCGCCAGAGCCTCGCCGAGCAGGTGCCGATCTCATGCCTGACGCTCGAGCAGGAGGCCCATTCGCGGGATGGCACAGTCAAGGCGCTCTTCCACACTCCCGATCGCCGGCCAATCGAGGCGGTGCTGATGCGCTACCGCGACGGGCGACGCTCGATTTGCCTCTCATCGCAGTCGGGCTGCCCGCTGACCTGCAGCTTCTGCGCCACCGGGGCGATGAGGTTCGCCCGAAACCTGACCGCCTCGGAGATCCTCGATCAGGCCCTGCACTTCAGGCGCATCGAGGCGATCGACCACTGCGTCTTCATGGGCATGGGCGAGCCGCTCATCAACGTCGAGAACGTGCTCGCGGCATGTGAGCGGTTGCCCGACCTCGGAATCGGCCACCGCCGGATCACGGTCTCGACCGTGGGCTGGATTCCCGGCATCGAAGCGCTTTCGCAGCAGCCAATGCCGCTGCGGCTTGCACTCTCCCTGCACGCCGCCGATGAAGCGCTGCGCAGTGAGCTCATGCCGATCAATGAGCGCTATCCGCTCCACGAGGTGATCGAGGCGTGCGAAGCCTTCTACGCGCGCCGGCGGCGGCGCGTGTTCGTCGAGTACGTGATGCTCGCGGGCGTCAACGACCGCTACGCACAGGCGCTTGCGCTTTCGAAGCTGCTCGGCGCGGCGGTGGGAGCAAGTGGGGATACGATCTTCAAGGTGAACCTGATCCCGTGGAACCCCGTCTCCCCGCCGCCTGACGGCGATGAGGTCGGACCGCACGTACCGCGGTTCGCGGGCTCGAGCCGCGAGTCGATCGCGGCCTTCAAGGCGGTGCTCATGGAGCGTGGGATCCCCGTCACGGTCCGCCTCACCCGCGGCCGCGACATTGACGCCGCCTGCGGCCAACTGGCCGCGAAGGCCGGCTGAGAGAGGCCTTAGGCCTCGCCCGAAGGCCCGCCGCCGGCGCGCGCTTCGCCTGCGCGCAGCAGCCGGTCACGCAACTCTGCCTGCTCTTCCGGGCTCGGGTCCCACTGGGACACCTCGGGAAGCTCCTCCAGGCCGCCGAGGCCGAAGAGCTTCAGGAACATCGTCGTGGTCCGGTAGAGGGCAGCGCCGAACTGTGAGCGGCCGGCCTCCTCGATCAGACCGCGCTCGAGCAGCGCGGCGGCTGCCGAGTCGGCGCTCACGCCCCTGATGCGTCCGATCTCAGGGCGCGATATCGGCTGCAGGTAGGCGACGATTGCAAGGGTCTCCGTCTGGGCCGGCGTGAGCGTCGCCACCCGCGGCCGGCTGAAGAGCCTGCGCGCCGCATCCTCCGCTTCCGGTGCGGAGGCGAGCAGGTAGCCACCGCCGAGCTCGCGGAGCTGCAGCCCGCGCCGGCCGGGCTCGAGCTGCTCCTCGAGGATCATGATCGCCTTCGCGATCTCATGCTCGCCAGCCAGCGCGGCCTGCGCCAGGTCGGCCAGGCTTACCGGCTCGGAAGAAAGGAACAGCAGCGCCTCTACGACGCGCGCCAGGGACTGCAAATCGTGCTCTGCGACAGGGGATGCCGGCTCGGTGGCCTCGGCGCGCTCACGCTCCTCCTCGGCATCGGCGACCTCAGCGCGCTCATGCTCCTCCTCGGGATCAACGGGCCCGGCGCCTGGATGCTCCTGCTCGGGCTCGGCATCCAGATCTGCCTCCGCGGCCTGCACTCCAGCGTCCGGCTCCTGCTCTGGATCTGGATGCTCCTGCTCGGGCTCGGCGTCCAGATCTGCCTCCGCACCGAGCACTCCAGCGTCGGGCTCCTGCTCTGGATCCTCCTCCGCGGCGGACATCCCCGCGTCCAGCTCGCGCTCCCCTTCGAGGTGCTGCACCGTGGCCTCCCGCCCGCTCACGCAGCGAGGCTCCCGGCCGCGGCGAGCCGCTGGCTCGGGGCACAGGCGAGGACCGATATCTCACCGAAGCTCTCGCTCTGCTCCCAGCTTGCCTCTCCGCGCTTGTAGAGCTCGAGCAGCGCGAACAGCGTCACGGCCACCGTGACGCGATCGGCACCGGCCACCGCCGCGTCGAAGGAGAAGCGCCCGCCGCGAAGGAGCGTCCGCAGATGCGCAAGGCGCTCGGCAAGACTCACCCGTTGGGTGCTCATGTGCCTGACGCTGATCGCGGGCGGCATCCGCAGCAGTCCACCGAGCGCTTCGCCGAGTGCCTGCGGGCTCTCGGTGCCATCGGTTGGATCCACGATCCCGCGGCGCAGGTGCGCCGGCAGCGGCGCGGCGCGGTAGCGAAAGCCCTGCTCGGCCGCAAGCAGCGCCTTCAGGTGCCCTGCGGCGCCGCGATAGCGATGGGCCTGGAGCATCCTCGAGAGCAGCTCCTCGGCGGCCTGCTCGGGCTCGATGTCCAGGAGCTCCTCGGCGTCCTCCCCGGCGATCAACAGTCGCGACTTCAGCTCGAGCAGCGCGGCGATCAGCACGATGAACTCGGTCGCTGACTCCAGGTCGAGCTCGCCCCTTGCTTCGAGGTGGTCGAGGTAGGCGAGCACGACCTCCGTGATCTGCAGCTCCATCAGATCGACCTCCTCGCGCAGCACGAGCGTGAGCAGCAGGTCGAATGGGCCGCTGAAGACCTCGAGATCCAGCTCCAGGGTGGCGATGCTCATCGCGTCACGGTAGCGAGCGCTCCCGACGGCGCGCGCCGGGGGCCCCAACCCCCATGCACTCGCGCACGTCGGCGAGCGTCTGCGCCGCGAGATCGCTTGCCTCGCCGGCGCACCGCTGCAGGATCGCCTCAAGCCCCGGCTCGTCGGCGCGCAGCTCCCCGTAGCGCTCGCGCACGGGCGCGAGCATCTCGCTCACCGCCTCCGCGGTCGCGGCCTTCAGGTCGCCGTAGCCCCGCGCGTTCGCCATCTGCGCCTCGACCTGCTCGGGGCTGATCTGCCTGGCGACCGCGAGGATCTCGATCAGGTTCGAGACGCCAGGCTTCTCGGGCGAGCGCACGATCTCGCTGCCGGAGTCGGTGACCGCCCGGCGCAGCTTCTTCGCGATCGCCTCAGGCTCGTCGAGCACGTAGACGGTGCCCTCGACCGAGCCGCTGGTCGTGGACATCTTGCGCGTGGGGTCCTGCAGGTCCATGATCCGCGCGCCAACCTCGGGAATCCGGTGCTCGGGCACGACGAGCACCTCCCGCCCGCCGCCGAAGCGCTGGTTGAAGCGCCGGGCGACGTCGCGCATCAGCTCCAGGTGCTCGCGCTGATCCTCCCCGACAGGTACCTCGTGCGCCCGGTAGGCGAGCACGTCGGCGGCTTGCAGCACCGGGTAGACGAGCAGCCCCGCGGAGACCAGCTCGCGCTGGGCCAGCGACTTGTCCCTGAACTGGTGCATGCGCTGCAGGCGCCCAAGCTCTGTGAGGCCGCAGAGCAGCCAGCACAGTTCGGTGTGCTCGGGGACGTCGCTCTGGCGAAAGAGGATGCAGCGGCCAGGATCGAGGCCCGCCGCGATCAGCAGCGCGGTGAGGTCGTAGACGCTTCGCCGCAGCTCAGCGGGGTCGTAGGCGACGGTGATCGCGTGCAGGTCGACGATGCAGTAGAGCCCCTCGCCGCGATCCTGGCCGCTCACGTACTGCCGGATCGCCCCGATGTAGTTGCCGAGGTGCTTGGTGCCAGTCGGCTGGATACCCGAGAAGATGCGCATCGCCGCAGGCTAACGAAGCGCCGCTCCGCGGGTGCGGCTCAGGCGACGCGAGCGTCCGGTAGGATCATGAACGATATTGAAATACTGGCTATGCGGCCAGTTTGCGTCCGATCCAATCGAATCCAGGTGATCGCATGAGCGCAACCGAGCAGATCTCAAGAGCAGCGAGGAGCGAGCAGTCGGGCGCACGCATCGAGCCCTCGGCCGCCGGCCCGGCGCCGCAGGACGGTGCCCCGATCGCGCTTCCGCCGCCGGTGCGGCTCCCGCGCGCGCTGCAGCAGCTGCGCTTCAGCATGCGCCAGTCCTCCTTCTTCCTGCGCTCCTCCCGCCGGCTGGGCCAGACCTTCCGGATGCGGGGCGTGCTCGACGACGACTGGGTGACGGTCACAAGCCACCCCGACCACGTCCGCTCGCTGTTCACTGCCGATCCGGAGCTTGCGCCATCGCTGACCGGAGAGTCGCCGCTGCGACCGATCGTCGGCCCGAACTCCGTGCTCACGCTGCTCGGACCCAAGCACATGCGCCAGCGCAAGCTGCTGCTACCGCCCTTCCACGGCGAGGCGATCGAGCGTTACACCAAGATGATCGAGCAGGCCGCGCAGCGCGAGATCGAGAGCTGGCCGGTCGGCACTGCTTTCGCGCTTGGCCCGCGGATGCAGGCCGTGACCCTCGAGGTGATCATGAGCGGGATCTTCGGGGTGCAGGGACTGCCGCCCAAGGGCACCCTGGAGCGCGAGCTGAGGGACGAGATCCACAGCATCGTCGCGCTCTCCACCCGGCCCTTCGCGATCCTCGCCGAGATGGTGCTGCTCAGCCGCGAGCGTCCCGGAAACGTCGTCAGCGGCGTGATGAAGCGCGTGGACGAGCTGCTCTACGCCCTGATCGGCGAGCGCCGCGAGGCGGGCGCCGCCGGCAGCGGGCGCACCGACATCCTCTCGCTGCTGCTGGCCGCGGCCGACGAGGACGGCGTGCCGATGGACGACGAAGAACTGCGCGACGAGCTCATCACGCTCGTGCTCGCAGGCCATGAGACCACCGCGAACTCGCTGGCCTGGAGCTTCGAGCGGCTGCTGCGCAACCGCAGCGCCTATGACCGCCTGCGCGAGCTCATGCGAGCCACCGCGGCGGACGCGAGCGCCGAGTCCGACGCCTACGTCGAGGCGGTCATCCACGAGACGATGCGCGTGCGCCCTGTCGTCCCTTCGATCGGGCGACGCGTGAGCGTGCCCTGGCAGCTCGGGCGCTTCAGGGTTCCGGCGGGGACGCCAGTGGTGATGAGCATCGTGCTGCTGCACCACCGCGAGGACGTCTATCCGCGTCCTTTCGCCTTCGAGCCGGAGCGCTTCCTTGGCGTCAAGCCCGGCACCTACACTTGGATCCCCTTCGGCGGCGGGATCAGGCGTTGCCTCGGCGCGACGCTCGCGATGGCAGAGCAGCGGGTGGTGCTGCGGGCGATCGCCGCCCGCATCGACATGCGCGCCCCCGACCCCGCACCCGAGCGGCTGCGCCATCGCAACGTCACGATGGTGCCGGCGCAGGGCACGCGCGTCGTGGTCGATCGGCGCCTGCCGGCTTGAGATACGCCGGATAGTTGATGCAGGTGATGCGCTAGGATGCGCATCATGCGCACCACCATCGCCGTTGACGATCATCTCCTGGCAGCCGCCCGACGCCTGGCCAAGGAGCGGGACCAGACGCTCGGCCAGGTGGTCGAGGACGCGCTGCGGCACGAGATCGCAGATGCACCCGGCGTGGAGCACGTCGAGGTACCCGTCTTCCGGGGCCAGGGCGGCCCCCGTCCTGGCATAGACATGCGCTCCAACCGCGCGATTCGCGAGGCGCTCGACGAGAGCGCCCCCATCCACGCGCTGCGTTGAGGCTGCTCGACGTCAATGTGGTGCTCGCCGCGCACCGCGATGACCACCCCGACTTCGATCTCGCCAGACCCTGGCTCGATCGAACGCTGGCAGAGCACGAGCCCTTCGCGGTGATCGACCTCGTCGCGGGGGCGTTCCTGCGACTCGCGACCAACCGGCGCATCTTCACGGTCCCCACTCCGACCTCAGACGCATTCGCGTATCTGAGCGCGCTGCGCCGCCAGCCCGCTCACGTCAAGCTCGCGCCGGGCACGCAGCACCTCGAGCTCCTGGAGAAGCTCTGCCTGGAGGCAGACGCGTCCGGAGACCTGATCCCAGACGCGCAGCTGGCCGCCATCGCGATCGAGCACGCATGCGAGCTCGTGTCCTTCGATCGTGACTTCGCGCGCTTTGCCTCGCTGCGCTGGACCCGGCCCGAGCGGGGCTGACTCACGGCTCCTACATCGCTTGCCTGATCACCGGCCGCTTGGCCGCCGCGACCTCATCCAGGCGCCGCACGGGCGTGCTGTGAGGCGCCGTCCTTGCGATCTCCGGGTCCCGCGCGGCCTCGGCGAGGATCTCGGCGATCGCCTGCGCAAACTCGTCGAGGGTCTCCCGGGTCTCGGTCTCGGTGGGCTCGACCATCAGCGCCTCAGGCACGAGCAGCGGGAAGTAGACGGTCGGCGGGTGGAAGCCGTGGTCGAGTAGCCGCTTTGCGAGGTCGAGCGTCTTGATCTGCAGCTCGCGCTTCATCGGCTCCCCGCAGAGCACGAACTCGTGCATGCACAGCTCGCCGTAGGCGAGCGGCAGGTGCTCGGCGACGCCGAGCGCGCGCAGCCGTGCGAGCAGGTAGTTGGCGTTGATCACGGCGGCCTCGGAAGCATCTCGCAGACCGTCGGCGCCCAATGAACAAATGTAGGCGTAGGCGCGCACGAAGCAGCCGTAGTTGCCCTGGAAGCCACGCAGGCGGCCGATCGACTTCGGGCGATCCTCGTCGAGCTGTAGGAACGACTCGCCCGCGCCGTTGCCGCCGGCCCGCTCGGCGATCACCGGCACAGGCAGGTAGGGCTCGATCCGCTCGGAGACAGCGATCGGCCCCGACCCCGGCCCGCCGCCGCCGTGCGGCTGGGTGAAGGACTTGTGCAGGTTGAAGTGCACGATGTCGAAGCCCATGTCCCCTGGCCGCGAGAAGCCCATGATCGCGTTCAGGTTCGCCCCGTCGTAGTAGAGGATCGCGCCGGCGCCGTGGACGATCTCGGCGATCTCCGCGATGTTGCGGTCGAAGATGCCGAGCGTGTTCGGGTTGGTGAGCATCAGGCAGGCGACGGTCTCGTCGGACTTCTCGCGCAGGTCGTCGAGGTCGATGCCGCCGTGCTTCTCGGTGGCGAGCTTCACGACTTCCAGGCCGGCCATCGTCACCGTCGCCGGGTTGGTGCCGTGGGAGGTGTCGGGGGTGAGCACCTTGCGCCGCTCCTGGCCCCGATCCTCGTGGTAGGCGCGGGTAAGCAGCACGCCCGCGAGCTCGCCGTGCGAGCCGGCGGAGGGCTGCAGGCAGACGTGCGGCAGCCCCGAGACCTCGCCGAGCGCCTGCTGCAGGTTCCACATCAGCCGCAGCGCCCCCTGGGACTGCTCTGCCTCCTGCAGCGGGTGCAGGCGCGCATGGCCAGGTAGCGCCGCGACGCGCTCGTGCAGGCGCGGGTTGTGCTTCATCGTGCAGGACCCGAGCGGGTAGAAGCCCGAGTCCAGATCGAAGTTGCGCTTGGAGAGACGCACGTAGTGGCGCACGATCTCGGGCTCTGAGACCTGCGGCAGCCGCGCGGGCTGCTCGCGCCGCAGATGCGCCGGAAGCAACGCCAGCGGCTCGAGCGCCGGCACGTCGATCTCGGGGCACACGAACGCGCTCCTGCCCTTCGCCCCCTTCTCGAAGATGCTCACTGCGCGTTCGCGCTGCTGTGGCGTCTGGCCCGCGGTGAGCGCGCTCACACCCTCACCGCCCCGCACTCCCGCACCGCGGCGCGGAGCGTCTCCGCGAGCCGGTCGATATCGGCGGCGCTGCGCCGCTCGGTGATCGCGACCAGCAGCAGACCCAAATCCTCATCGCGCCCGGTGAGCGCCTGGACGTCGACGCCGGGGTTGACGCCCCGCTCGATGCAGAGCCGGCGCGCCTGCGCGAGATCGCAGGGCAGGCGCACCGCGAACTCGCGGATCGCCGGCTGCTCGTGCATGGCGCGCACGCCCTCGATCTCGCAGAGGCGCTGCCTTGCATAGTGGGTGCGCGCAAGCAGCAGCTCGCCAAGCTGCACGATCCCCGCGCGCCCGATCCATGCCAGGTGCACCATTCCGGCCAGGGCATTCAGCGCCTGCGCGGTGCAGATGTTCGAGGTCGCGCGCTCGCGACGAATGTGCTGCTCCCTGGTCTGCAGGGTGAGCACGAAGCCGCGGCGCCCGTCGAGATCGACGGTCTCCCCCGCGATCCGCCCCGGCATCCGGCGCAGGTACTCCTCGCGCGCGGCGAAGAAGCCGAACGAGGGGCCGCCGAAGTCCAGGCGGCCTCCGAGCGGCTGGCCCTCCCCCACGGCCACGTCCACCCCGCATTCGCCCGGGGAGCGCAGGATCCCGAGCGTGATCGGGTCCACCTGGGCGATCGTCACCGGATCGGCGTCGCCTGCCTTGGCCTGGCAGACCAGCGCCTGCGCGTCCTCGACCGCGCCGTAGAAGTTCGGCTGGGCAAAGAACGCAGCGCCCGTCTCCCCGTCGATCGCCCGCTCCCAGGCCTGGACGTCGGTCATCCCGTCGCGCAGCGGCACCTCGACGATCTGCGCGCCGTAGCCGTGGGCGTAGGTGCGCAGCGTGCGCAGGCTGTGTGGGTGAAGACCGGCGCTCACCACGAACCTGCTGCGCCCGTTGTGCAGCTTTGCCATGTAGCCGGCGGAAGCCAGAGCGCTCGGGCCCTCGTAAACCGAGGCGTTTGCGACCGGCAGGCCAGTCAGCTCGCAGATCGCGGTCTGGTACTCGAACATCGCCTGCAGGCCGCCCTGGGAGACCTCCGGCTGGTAGGGCGTGTAGGGCGTCAGGAACTCCGAGCGCTCGCAGAGCATGTCCACGATCGCGGGCACGTAGTGGTCGTACATCCCCGCGCCGAGGAAGCTCAGCTCATCCTCCGCGGAGACGTTGCGCGCCGCCAGCGCCCGCAGGTGCTCATAGACCTCCTGCTCGCCCATCCCATCGGGCAGATCCAGCGCTCGCGCCAGGCGCACGCCCTCGGGTATCTGGCGGTCGAAGAGCTCCTGCGCGGAGCCGACCCCGATCGCCGCAAGCATATGCTCGCGGTCTGCCTGCGTGATGGCCGTGTAGCGACTCAAACGACTTGAGCCTAGCCGCCGACGCTGGCGCGATAGGAGCTTGCGTCCATCAGTTCGCCGCGCTCGGCGGGCTCGGCGAGCTTCACCTTCACCAGCCACCCCTCCCCATAGGGATCCTCGTTGATCGCATGGGAGCGCTCGCCAAGCGCCTCGTTGACCTCCACGATCTCCCCCGAGAGCGGCGCGACGACGTCGGAGACGGCCTTCACGGACTCGACCTCGGCGTAGGGCGCGTCCTTGAGGAGCTGGGTGCCAACCGCGGGCGGCTCGAAGAAGACGACCTCTCCCAGCGCGTCCTGGGCGTACCAGGTGATCCCGAACGTGGCGTGCTCAGGGTCCTGCGGGTCGATCCGGACCCAGTCGTGATCGGAGTGGTAGAGCAGGTCCTCGGGGTAGCTCGCGTCAGTCATCGACTCTCCTTCGCTCACTGATCGTCATCGCTCGGGAAACATAGTGCCAGCACCTCAGGCGCGCTTTGGCAGCAGTGGCTTGCTGCGCACGATCGCCTCGCGCACGCGGCCGCGGACGTCGATCTCCAGAGGAGTGCCGACGGCGGCCTGCTCGGCGGGCACGTAGGCGAGCCCTACGCCGATCCCAAGGCACGGCGAGAGCGTGCCGCTGGTCACGACCCCGCCGCCTGCGATCTCGTTGCCGGCGCGGGCGATGCCGCCACTCTCGATCGCGAAGGCGACGAGCTTCTCGGGAGCGCCCTGCGCCCGCATCGCGGCCACCGCGGGGGCGCCGATGAAGTCGGTCTGCTCCTTGCAGCACCAGCCAAGCCCCGCTTCGATTGGATTGCGCAGCACGCTCAGGTCATGGCCGTAGAGGTGAAAGCAGGCCTCCAGGCGCAGCGTGTCCCGCGCGCCGAGGCCCGCCGGCTGCGCGCCGCGGGCCACCAGCTCATCCCACAGCGCCGGCGCGTCGGCGGCCGCGCAGAGGATCTCAACGCCGTCCTCGCCCGTGTAGCCCGTGCCGCACACGAGCGCACTCACGCCGGCCAGCTCCTGCGTGTGCGCCCGATGCCGCTCGGGCAACGGCGCGGAGGCGATCTGCTCCACGATGCCCCGCGCGGCGGGCCCCTGCACGGCGAGCATCGCGGTCTGATCGCGCCGATCGATCACCTCGACCCCGGTGATCGGCGCGTGCACGCCGAAGCGGTCGAGGTCGCGCTCGTGATTGGCGGCGTTGGTGACCGTCAGATAGGCCTCCTCTGAGAGGCGATATGTGAAGAGGTCATCGAGCACGCCGCCATCCTCGCGACAGAGCAGCGCGTACTGCGCGCCCTCGGGGGGGATCGCGGCGATGTCGTTGGAGAGCAGCCGCTGCAACATCTGGAGCGCCCGCGGGCCGCGCGTCTCTATCTGGCCCATGTGCGAGACGTCGAAGATCCCGCAGGACTCGCGCACCGCCATGTGCTCTGCGCGCAGGCCGGCCGGGTATTCCACCGGCATCTGCCAGCCGGCGAAGTCGACGATCTTTGCGCCGGCGGCGAGGTGAGCGTCGTAGAGCGGGGTGCGATGTTGCATGCGCCGGGAGGCTATCCAGCCGGCGCATGCGCCGGCTGGCGGGACCGCACATGTGCGGTCCCGAGGGAGGGCCGCATGCGGCCCTCCCGACCCTGCCGCATGCGGCAGGGTCCTCTCAACGAAGGAAGGGGGGCACGTCGATCTCCTCGTCGGAGATCTCGAGCGAGGAGATGCTGTCCTGCTCGCTGCGCAGGCGCCTTTCGCGCCGCTCGCCGCCGCGCTCGCCCTCGCGCGGGCGCCGCTCGCTCCTCCCAGAGCGCCCGCCCCGCGACGGTCGAAGCCGGTGCCGATCACGGTCACCCGCACCTCGTCGCCGAGGCTCTCGTCGATCACCGCGCCGAAGATGATGTTCGCGTTCGCGTCGGCGGCGTTCTGGATGATCTCGGCCGCCTCGTTGACCTCGAAGAGGCCAAGCTCCCTGCCGCCGGTGATGTTCAGCAGGATGCCGGTCGCGCCCTCGATCGACTCCTCCAGCAGCGGCGAGGAGATCGCGGCCTTTGCGGCCTCCGCGCACCGGTTCTCGCCGTTTGAGCTGCCGATTCCCATCAGCGCCGAGCCGGCGTCGTGCATGATCGTGCGCACGTCGGCGAAGTCGAGGTTGATGAGGCCCGGGATCGTAATCAGGTCGGTGATGCCCTGGACGCCCTGGCGCAGCACGTTGTCGGCCTCGCGGAAGGCGTCGAGCATCGAGGTGCGGCGCTCCACGACCGCGAGCAGCTTCTCGTTCGGGATCACGATCAGGGTGTCCACGACCTCACGCAGGCGTTCGATGCCTTCGGAGGCCTGCCTGGCGCGCTGGGAGCCCTCGAACTCGAAGGGCCGTGTCACGACGCCGACGGTGAGCGCGCCGATCTCGTTCTTGGCGATCTCGGCGATCACGGGCGCCGCACCGGTGCCGGTGCCACCGCCCTCGCCGGCGGTGATGAAGACCATGTCGGCGCCCTTCAGCGCCTCCTTGATTTCATCCCGGCTCCGGCCGCCGCGGAGAAGCCGACTTCGGGGTTCGCGCCGGCGCCAAGGCCCTTGGTGGACTCGTGGCCGATGTTCAGCTTCACGTCGGCTTCGCACATCGTCAGCGCCTGGGCATCGGTGTTGGCCGCGATGAACTCGACGCCGCGAAGCCCGGCGTCGACCATCCGGCTGACCGCGTTGGTGCCGCCGCCGCCGACGCCGACGACCTTGATGACTGCGAGATAGGTTCCGCCGCTCTCCATGTGGTTTCCGTCCGAAGCCTTGACTAGGAATTAAGGGTTGCGCGCAGCTTAGCTGCCAGAACCCGCCGATGGCACGTTATGCAGGGAACTTCGCCATGTCAACGATCGACGCGACTCCCGCAACAAACGTTGCAGATCGCCGAAGTCTCGACCCGGTGCTGAGAATGTGGTCGAGGGTGGAGTAACCCTCAGGTTCAGGTTGAGTGTCGCCGGCGATCCCACATGCTCAGCCGCCTTCGGCCGCACCGGGGACGTTTTCGGCGGACTGGGCTTCTGCGGCTTCGCCGCTCGGCGCGGTGGCTGCCGGTTCGCTTGTTGTGGCGCTCGACTGGGGTTCGGTGGTCGTCGTGGACGTGGTCGGCGTGGAGGAGATCGACGTGCTCGGTTCCCCGTTGACCGCCCGCGCAAGGCTCGCGGCAAGCGCGGCAGAGGTCGGATCGGACGCGCTGACTCCCCCGGATTCGCCGCTGCCGACACCCCCGCTCGACACGCCCGCGGCGGGCCGTTCCGGAAGGCGCACGTCGACGTAGCTCGCGCCTGAAGAGCTCGGCGTCGTGAGCACCGTCACGAGCGAATCCCACTTGGCGTGCGGGCGCGAGTCATCCCCGAAGTAGACGAGCAGGCCGTTTGCCATCCTGACCGTGAGGCCCTGCGCACCCATGTACACGCGCGAGATCAGCGCGAGCAGCGGCGCCGGCGCCGCGCCGAGGACGGCCAGATAGGAGCGCAGGCGCGCTCCGCCCACCCGCCTGCCGACAGAAGGGACGACGCTCGCGGGAAGCGTGGGCAGCGAGCTCGCGGCGAGCGCCGGCCCGAGCACGACGCCGTTGGCGGCCACCGCGGTATGCAGCCCACCCGCCGAGAGCCGGGCGACAGGCAGCTGCTCTGAAACCTCGATCGTCATCCGGTGCGGAAAGCTCGTGCTCACCTTCAGCGAGCGCACCACGGGGTACTGGGCGACCGCCGCCTCCAGTGTGCCGGCGCTGTAGTCCATCGTGCTCATTCCTGCGGCGGCGCGATCCAGCGCCTCGCTGATCGGCGCGGCCTGCACACCGTGGACGCCTGTGAGCTCGACCTGCTGCACCGCGACCAGTGGGGAGCTCCTGAACAGCAGGAAGGCGCCCGCGAGCGCGGCCGCGGCGAGCAGCGCAAGCAGCAGCGTGCGTCGCGTGAGCCTGCCGCGCACGTCCAGGCCTACGAGCGGGGAGACCTTCGGACGCCTGAGGCGAGCAGCTAGGACCGACTCCATCCTCGCGTTCTTCGACCCCGCCCCGCCGAGCCCTCTTGAGAACCGGTTTCAAAAAGATCGGTGCAACAATGCTTGGATGAGCGGTGATGCCGACGGACTCGTTCGGCGCCTGCTGGAGGCGTTCAACCGCCGGGACGTGGACGCGGTGCTGTGTCTGCTGCACGAGGACGTCGTCTTCGAACCGGTCTCCGGCGTGCTGCTTAACTTTGGTCAGCCCTACCTCGGCCACGCAGGGGTCCGCCTCTACTTCGAGCATGTCGCAGAGCACTGGCGCGAGCTGCAGGTCACTCCGTTCCAGATCCGGGCTGCCGGCGCCGCGGTAGTGGCGCTTGGACAGACGAGCGGCGTGGGGCCAGGCGGAGCGCTCGATGCGGCGCCCACCACATGGGTCTTCAAGTTCAGGAACGGCCTCGTCGCCCAGATCCAGATCTTCTCCGACGAGCGACTGGCCAGACGAGCGCTCTCGAGGATCGAGGAGCAGGCGGCCCAGACGAGCCGGCAGCACTCGGCCTGAGCCTCAGCCAGCGATCGTCACGAGCGTCCCGATCGGCGTGTAGGGCCAGACTTCGCGGAGGCCTGCAGCGGCATCTCGACGCAGCCGAGGCTCTGCGGCGTGCCAAAGGAGGCGCGGTCGAAGTTATGGAGCGCATCGCCGCCGTTGAAGTAGCTGATCCACTTGATCCCTTCATCGCGATAGTGGGAGCCATCTGGATTGGTGCCCTCCATCGTGCCTTCCGGAATGTGCTCGAAGACGGCAAAGGTGCCAAGTTCGGTTTCCGCGCCGGCGATGCCCGTGTTCGCGGGCGTGGTGAGGACCGTCCTGCCCGAATGCCAGAGCGTGAGCGTCTCGGGAATTTCGCGGTGCACGTAGACGTAGGTATAGCCGCCCGCATTCTTCCTGCCGGCAATCGCGGCCCCGATCAGCTCCTGCCACACCTGCCGCCCGGCGATGCCGTCCGTGGTCATGCCATGTTCGCGCTCGAAGCTCATCACCGCGCCCTTGGTCATCTCCCCCGCCGCGCCGGGACTCCAGAGACCCTTCAGCGCCGAGGGCGTATCGCCGTAGCGCCAGGAGAAGCTGCCCGCCGGCGGCCGCACCGCGGCCTGCACCTCGGCGGCGGGCGTCCTCTGCACTTCACCCCCGGATGGAGTCCATTGCAGCGGCAGATAGCCCGCCTGGGCCAGCAGCTGCTGCAGGCGCAGAGTGGAGCCGGCCGGGACGGCCCATGACAGCTTGCTCGTCTGGTTCAGGTGGCCGCCGGCTGGGCCGGTGACGGCGATCGCATGTGGGAGCGTGACATGCAGCTGGCTTGCGAGTGCGGCGCCAAAGCC
>CAVWTE010000005.1:0-148250 GCA_963757925.1 uncultured Actinomycetota bacterium | reverse complement strand
GCGAAGCTCGCCAGCGCGGAGACCGGCGACACGCTGTCGGACAAGGAACACCCGCTGGTGATGGAGTCGTGGGCCAACCCCGAGCCGCTGCTGCCGGTCGCGATCACGGCCAAGTCCAAGGCGGACGAGGACAAGATGTCGCAGGCGCTGACCCGGCTCGTGGCCGAGGATCCGACGCTGCGCCTGGAGAACAACTCCGAAACCCGCCAGCTCGTGCTGTGGTCCATGGGCGAGGCGCACATCGGCCTGCTGCTCGACCGGCTGTCCAGCCGCTACGGCGTCGCGGTGGAGACCACCGAACTGCGCGTCCCGCTGCGCGAGACGCTGGCCGGCAAGGCTCGGGGCCTGGGCCGAACGTCAAGCAGACCGGCGGCCACGGCGAGTACGCGATCTGCCACCTGGAGGTCGAGCCGGTGCCGTCGGGCACGGGTTTCGAGTTCGTCGACAAGATCGTCGGCGGCGTGGTGCCGCGGCAGTTCATCCCCTCGGTGGAGAAGGGCGTCCGGGCCCAGATGGAGCACGGCGTGCTGGCCGGTTACCCGATGGTCGACATCCGGGTCACGCTGTTCGACGGCAAGGTACACTCGGTGGACTCCTCGGACATGGCGTTCCAGAAGGCAGGCCGGGCGGGCCTGCGGGACGCGGCGGAGAAGGCCGGCGTGCTGCTGCTCGAGCCGGTCGACGAGCTGTCCGTGATGGTCCAGGACGCTTACGTCGGCGCCGTGATGTCCGATTTGTCCTCACGCCGCGGCCGCGTGCTCGGCACCGAGCCGGTCCCCGGCGGCCGGACCCTGGTCAAGGCCGAGGTGCCGGAGCTGGAGATCACCCGCTACGCGATCGACCTGCGGTCGATGTCGCAGGGCACGGGCTCGTTCACGCGCTCCTACCTGCGCTACGAGCCGCTGCCGTCGCACCTGGCCGACAAGTTGGTGAGCGCCTCCAAGAAGGACAGCTGACCGCAGCGGCCGGTCAGCGTCATCGGCGTCCTCGGGCCGCTGACCGCAGCGGCCAGTTAGCGTCATCGGCGTCCTCGGGCCGTCCGGATTGTGACGTTTCGCCAATATCTCGGATGAAACGCTACGGCACGGCTAGTCTTGGCGCGTTCCGTCAGCATGCGGGGTGATATGTCGCCCATTTCAGCACTTTCTGCTGCCTGCCGGCGGGATCCGATGAGACCGAATGCCGAAGGATTCCCGATGCCTACTCCCAGCCCCGAGTACCAGGCCCCGGCCCCGGGAGCCGGCGCCACCCAGCGGTCCAAGGACCGCACCGCCGCCCGCGCACAGGCTGTGATCCCGGAGCACCTCGGCCCGGCGAGCAGCCGCTGGGAGCTCGCGTGCACACCGGCCCGAGCGACTGGTGGCGGCTGATCCCCCGGGTCGGCGCGTTCGTGCGGTTTTTCCAGCGGCACTACTTCGTGGTGCACACCGACCGCCGCCTGATCTTCTGCGGGCTCTCCCTACTGGACCGCCCGGCCCAAGAACGTCAAGATCGTGGTGCCCCACTCGCACGCCCAGCTAAGCGACTACCGGCCGGGCAAGCTGCATGGGTCGTTCCGGTTCAGCTACCCGGACCGCAAGAAGCCGATGACAATCCGGCTGGGCCGCGTCTGGCGGGCAGAGGTCGAGCAGCTGCTCGCCAGCCTCGTCCTCGTCCCGCGCCCGGTCAGCCAGCCCCGGCGGTGGCGCCTGCCTACCAGCCACAGCCCGGCTACCAGCAGCCGCAGGAGTACCAGGCGCCGCCCCGGTAATCAGCAAGCGCAGGAGTACCAGGCGCCGCCCCGGTAGTCAGCCGGCGGGCCACGCCTCCGCGAGCAGCGTGCGCGTGTCCGCCAGCAGCTGGGGCAGCACCGCCGTCTGCCCGATGACCGGCATGAAGTTGTTGTCGCCGCCCCACCGCGGCACGACGTGCTGGTGCAGGTGCGCGGCGATGCCCGCGCCCGCCACCTGGCCCATGTTCATGCCGATGTTGAAGCCGTGGGCGCCGGACGCGGCACGGAGCGCGATCATGGCCTGCTTCGTGAGGCTGGCCAGCTCCGCGGTCTCGTCCGGGTCGAGATCGGTGTAGTCGGCCACGTGCCGGTAGGGGACGACCATCAG
The DNA here is from genome assembly GCA_963757925.1 of uncultured Actinomycetota bacterium. GTDB lineage: Bacteria > Actinomycetota > Thermoleophilia > Solirubrobacterales > Solirubrobacteraceae > Palsa-744. The sequence goes on along the minus strand of CAVWTE010000005.1, from coordinate 146,151 downwards.
GTGCCCGGCGTTGTACGGGTACAGGTTGAGCACCGCGTAGACCAGCGTGCCGCGGGCGACGATGAGCCCGTCGGCGTCACTGAGCTTCGGTATCTGGTCGAACGGGCACTCGTCGCCGACCGGTTTGCCCGCGCCCTTGATGTACGCCAGCCGGTGCGGCATCCACAGCCGCTGGAATCCGTCCGGCATCCCGGCGCCGTCCTGCGGGGCGTCCGGCGCGGGTCCCTGGCGTCCGCTGGCGTCGTAGTCCAGCCGGACCGGCTCATCGGAAGCGGCTTCTGACATGAAAGCAGCATAGGGGGCCGGGCGGTGGCTCTCACGGGGCCGGGTTCGGGGTGGCGCCAGTGGTCGGGTCCGTGGTGGGACCGGTGGTTGGGCCCGTGGTCTGGGTCGAGCACGGGCTCTGGCTCGGGCTGGGACTGGGACTCGGGCTGGGACTGGGACTGGCCGACGCGCTCGGGCAGGGCGTGGAGCTGGAGACCGGCGTCGGGCTCGAGCTGGCCGCCGGGCTCGAGCTGGCCGACCCCGAATCCGGTGTCGGGCTCGGCACCGTGCTCGGGCCGGGGCTGGCCGATGGGTGCCGGTGTGCCTGCTTGCCCGGCGGGCTGCTGGACGCTGCGCCGGGGCCCGGCTGTCCGCCGCTGCCGCCCGCCGCCTGGCCACCGCCCTGGCCCGCGCCGCCGCCCGCGTGACCGCCGCCGAGCGAGCGGATGAGCCCCGCGGTGCCAGAGACCGCCTGCTGGGGCAGCGGGGTTAGCGCGAGGACGCCCGCGATCACCGCGATGGCCGCGCAGGCGGCCAGCACGGCCGGACTCCGCCACCTCCGCGTCCGGCCGCCACCCGGCGGGCGGAGTCGCGCCGATGTGCCGCCGGCCAGCGTCCGCAGCCACTCTGACGCCGACAGCGCCGCGCCCCGCACGCGGCGCCAGGCACCGGAGAACACGGCCATGACCCACACGAGCGGCGCCGGGCGCGGCCTGGTCAGCCGGGCCCGGATCCGCTCCAGGCCGTCGTCGCCGGGCTCGACGGCATCCGCCTGCTCCTGCATCACGCGGCGCAGGAACTCGTCAAAGTCATGGCCGTGCCCGCTCATGGCGCGCTATCCAGCACGCCGTTCAGGGACGACATGGCCCGCGCGGTATGACGCTGCACGGCACCGGCGCTGATCCCCAGCATCTGGGCGGTCTGCGCCGTTGACAGACCCGCGTAATGCTGCAGCACGACGGATTCGCGCTGGCGCCGGGGCAGCGCGTGCATCGCGGCGAGCACGGCGCCCGGCGCAACCGCGCCGTCCGGCCCAGCAACGTCCACGAGCGTCTCCCCCGGTCCGTGCCCGGGCGCCGGGTGCCGCCCGGCGGACCGGCTCCGGTTCACCACGAACTGCCACAGGTACAACAGCGCCCGGTCACCGTTATCGTCCCGGTCGGCCAGCCCGCGCCAGTTCCGGTGCAGTGCGACAAACGAGTCCTGCACCACCTGCTGCGCAATGTCGGCATTCCCGTCCCGGACGAGCAGCACCGCGAGACCCACTAACGACCGGTAGTGGGCCGCGTACATCGCGGTCACCGCGGCGTCGGCGGCTCGCGCGACGCTGGCCGACACCGGCTCGGCGCGCGAGGCCGCAGGCCTGCTCACACTGTTAGAACGTCCAGCAACGCCGCCCGGTTCGGCTGCCGTCATCGCAGAACCCGCCAACCCTCCGTGGGTGCTGCCCCCCTGGCGCACCCCTAGCTACCCACCTTGACGCCAACCGGGCCACAGGTCCAGTCCCCCTTTTGCTGTCTCACACCTGAATACGCCGCGCCACCGCGTCCACTATCTCGGCAACGGCGTCGTCGATCGGGACCCCGTTCTTCTGCTCCCCGCTGCGGTACCGGAACGAGACCGCCCCCGCAGCCACGTCGTCGTCCCCGGCGAGCAGCATGTACGGCACCTTCTGCCGCTGCGCCTGCCGGATCTTCTTCTGCATCCGCTCGTCACCGGCGTCGACCTCGACCCGGATCCCGTGCTCCCGTAGTTCCTCCGCGACCGCTCCAGGTAAGGCACGTGCGCGTCGGCGATCGGGATCCCGGTCACCTGGACCGGCGCCAGCCACGGCGGGAACGCGCCCGCGTAGTGCTCGAGCAGGATCCCGAAGAACCGCTCGATCGACCCGAACAGGGCCCGGTGGATCATGTACGGCCGCTGCCTGGTGCCGTCGGATGCCTGGTACTCGATCCCGAACCGGCCCGGCTCCTGGAAGTCCACCTGCAGCGTGGACAGCTGCCAGCGGCGCCCGATCGCGTCCCGGACGTGCACGTCGATCTTTGGCGCGTAGAACGCGCCCTCGCCCTCGGCGACCACGTACGGCAGCCCGGACATGTCGAGCGCGTGAGCCAGTGCGGCCTCGGCCTGCTCCCACTCGGCGATTTCGCCCACGTACTTGTCCGGCCGGGTGGACAGCTCGGCCTCGAACTCGGTGAGCCCGAAATCGCGCAGCAGGCCCACGACGAAACCAAGCAGCGACGCGAGCTCATCGGCGAGCTGATCGGGCCGGCAGAAGATGTGCGCGTCGTCCTGAGTGAAGCCGCGGGCGCGGGTCAGGCCGTGTACGACACCCGACTTCTCGTACCGGTACACCGTGCCGAACTCGAACAGCCGCAGCGGCAGCTCGCGGTAGGACCGCCCGCGCGATGCGTAGATCAGGATGTGCATCGGGCAGTTCATCGGCTTGGCGTAGTACTTGGCGCCGTCGAGCTCCATCGGCGGGAACATGCCCTCGGCGTACCACTCGAGGTGGCCCGAGGTGATGAACAGGTCGGACTTGGTGAGGTGCGGGGTGTTCACGAACTCATACCCGGCGGCCACATGCCGCTGCCGCGAGTAGTCCTCGAGCACCCGCCGGATGACCCCGCCCTTGGGGTGGAACACCGGCAGCCCGCTGCCGATCTCCGTCGGGAACGAGAACAGGTCCAGCTCGGCGCCGAGCTTGCGGTGATCGCGGCGCTCGGCCTCGGCCAGCATGGCCAGGTACTCGTCCTGCGCGTTGCGGGACGGCCAGGCGGTGCCGTAGATCCGCTGCAGCTGCGGGTTCTTCTCGCTCCCCCGCCAGTACGCGCCGCTGCTGCGCATCACCTTCAGCGCCGGGATGTGCCGGGTGGACGGCACGTGCGGGCCACGGCACAGGTCCTTCCACTTCAGCTCGCCAGTGGCCGGGTCGAGGTTGTCGTAGATCGTCAGTTCCGGGCCGCCGACCTCGACCGACTCCTCGGCGTCGATCCCGCCGCCCTTGAGCCCGATCAGTTCCAGCTTGTACGGCTCGCCGGCCAGCTCGGCCCTGGCCTCGGCGTCGGTGACCACCCGCCGGGAGAACAGCTGACCCTGCTTGACGATCTGGCGCATTCTCTGCTCGATGTTCTTAAGATCGCCGGGCTCGAACGGGGACGCCACGTCGAAGTCGTAGTAGAAGCCGTTCTCGATCGGGGGGCCGATCCCGAGCTTGGCTCCGGGGTCGATGTCCTGAACCGCCTGGGCCATGACGTGGGCGGCGGAGTGCCGCATGATGGCCAGCCCGGCGTCGCTGCCGAGCTCGACCGGCTCCACCACGTCGCCGTCGGCCAGCGGGCACGCCAGGTCGCGCGGCTCGCCATTGACCCGCGCTGCGATCACGTCACCGGCGCCCGGTGCCGCGTTCCGGGAAATCGTCGCCAGTCCGCCGGCTCCCTCGAGCGCCTGGCCCGCCGTCGTCCCGGCTTCCACCACGTGCTCGCGTCCGGCGAGGGTGATCTGAAGCTTGTCGGCTGGCACGGCGTGCTCCCGTCGTTGGCATGCTGAACGGCGCGGCGGTTACCCGCCGCGCTCCCGCGTGTACCGATGCTATCGACGCGCGGCGGTTCAGGCCGGCGTGACCGTCACCAGCGTGCCGTACGTCATGTACGGCCAGATGAACTTCGCCTGCGCGTACGGCAGCTCCACGCAGCCGAGGCTCTGCTGGTACCCGTAGGAGCCCCGCGAGAAGTAGTGCACGGCCTCGCCAGACCTGAAGTACGACACCCAGGACACCGGGTCCGCGTACTTGGTCCCGTCCGGATTCTTGCCCTTCATGATCTGGAAGCTGTACTTCAGGTACACCGCTGCGGTGCCGACCGTGGTCGGGGCGGCCGGGATGCCGGTGTTGGCGAGCGTGTGCAGGATCACCTTGCCGTTGTGCCACACGGTGAGCGTCTCCGGCTGCACCTGGCTGGCCAGCGCGTAGGTGTAGCCGTGGGTGTTGTCGTCACCCTTGGCCACCGCAGACAGCAGGTCGCGCCACACCTCGGGCCCGGCGACGCCGTCCATGGCGAGCCCGTGATCGGACTCGAACGCCATCACCGCGCCGGTGAGGACCTCGTTGGTCTGGCCGGGCGACCACATGCTGACCAGCTGCGATGGGTAGTCGGACTGCCAGGTGAACGAGCCAGGCGGGGGGTCGTAGGCGGCGCTGAGCTGCGCGTTGGCGTCCGTCGTCGGCACCTGCTGGCCGCCCGCCGACGGCGACCAGGCCAGCGGCAGGTAGCCGAGCTGCGCGAGCAGCTGCTCGGCCCGCATCACGGCGTAGCCGCCGGTCCAGAAACGGTCGACGGCCCTGGTGGCGAGCAGGCCGCCGTTGGTGGAGCGCACCCCGGCTGAGCCGGCCGGGACCACCACGCGGACCCGGGTCAGCTGGGGGAATCCTGTGGTGGGGACGAACTGGACGGTGTCCGCGTTGACCCGCTGCCAGTTGCCCGCGATCGACGGCGACAGCGACGGCATCGGCGAGTCAGCGGCGAGCGGTTCCGAGAAGACGACGCGGATCGAATCCGCGCCGTTCACGCCGTGCGTATGCAGCGCGGGCGTGAACGACACCACGCTGACCGGCGTGGCCGCCGCCTTGTGGATATGCGCGGTCTTGGCCTGCGCCGTGGCGTCCTTGCCCGACGAGTGTTCCCCCGCCGACGCGCCGCTGAGCGCGAACCACACGCCGCCGCCGAGCACGGCCGCAATTGCCGCCGCCAGCGCCACCACTCGCCAGCGGAGCTTTTGCCCCAATCCGGACAAACCTCGACCCCCTAGCCATCGCTGCCCGGTCGCCCTAAGCTACGCTCCGCGTCGCCGGAGGGCGGGTCTGCTGCACTGCCCTGATGTATACCAGCTAATGCCAAAGTGCGGCGGGAGCTTACCTTGGTTAACGATCCACGTAATGAAGACTTCACCAAATACGCGAAAATACCGCCCGGCCCGGCGCTGTGGAAGGCGCCGGGCCGGGCGGTGCGTGGCCTGATTTCAGGCCTGGCCGGTCAGCCGGTGACGGTTACCAGGCTGCCGAGGGTGAGGTACGGGTAGGCCCGCTTCGCCTGGGTGAGCGGCAGCTCGACGCAGCCCAGGCTCTGCTGGAAGCCGTACGCGCCGCGGGCGAAGTAATGCACCGCGTCGCCGCCGTTGAAGTACGACACGTACTGCACCAGGTCGTGGTAGTGGCTGCCGCCCGGGTTCGTGCCCGACATCCAGGTCTGCAGGAACTTCTCGTAGACCGGGAAGGTCCCGTTGGCGGTGGGCGCGGACGGTATGCCGGTATTCGCCGGGCTGGTCAGCACAACATGGCCGTTGTGATAGATCGTCAGGGTCTCCGGATCGACCTGGCTGGCGACCGCGTAGGTGTAGCCGTTGGCGTTCACCTGGCCGGCCAGCGCGGCCTTGAACAGCGCCACCCAGAAGGCCAGGTTGACCGTGCCGCTGACGGACATCTTGTGCTCGGACTGGAACGCCATGATCGCGCCGCGGACCACCACGTTCTGCAGGTCCGGCGAGAACTTGCTGGCCAGCGACGCGGGATAGCCCGTGTCCATGGTGAAGATGCCGGCCGGCGGGTCATAGGCGGCACCGATCTCGCCGGCCAGGCCCGTCTTGCGCAGGTTGACCGCGCTCTCGGTCTGCATGGCCAGGTTCGGGCTCTCCCACATCATCGGCAGGTAGCCGAGCTGCGAGAGGATCTGGGCCAGCCGGAGCGTGGAGAACGCCCCGGTGGTGTAGACCTCGGTCTTCGGTGACTTCAGGGTCACCCCGGCGGCCGAGCGCACCCCGCTGCGGCCCGCGGGCACGCTCAGCGTGATCTTGGTCGACGGGCCGAACGCCGTCCTCGGCGTGAACACCATCGAGTCGCCGATGATCTGCCAGTTCCCTGGGACGCCCGGGGTCAGCGTGGGCATCGGCGACCGGCCATTGGGCGGGGCCGAGAAGGTCACCCGGACCGGCAGGCTCCCGTTCGCGTCGGCGCTGCCGGACGCCGGGGTGACCGATATCACCCGGAACGGGCCGGGCAGGGTCACGGCGGTCGGCGCCGACGGGCCGCCGCCCTTGGTCAGCAGGTACACAGCGCCGCCGGCCACAAGCGCGACGACCGCGGTAACCGCCGCGATCACCCGGGTCTTCTTCGACCGGACGCGCCTTCGCTCGAACGGCAAAACCACCCCGGCGGAGCCGCCGGGGCGGTCTGGCGCTACTGTCTGCCCGGCGGGCGCGTCGCCCGCTCCCCCGCCGCTGCCGCGCTCAGCGGGCGCTCACCCGCTCCCCACGGATGCCGCGCTCAGCGGGCGCCTCGCCGGCTCTGCTGCCTATCCGGCTGAAGGAGGCGCCCCGCGCCGCCGCCCTCCTGCCGACTCGTCCCCCACTCAACACGTTTCCGTACTCCCCATCCGATAACTGATCGTCTTTGTCCAGTTACTCTCAGTTACCCGACTCGAATGGCAATAACCCACCCCTGGTGTAAACAACCGGTAAGGGGGCGCAGGTAATGGAAGAGGGAAGGGGAGGTGGGGTGTCCGTCGCCGAGGACTTCGTGCGGTCCGCCTGCCGGCTCGGCCCGGTACCGCAGGTCGCCGAGATCCGGCTGCACCTGGCCGATGACGTGATCGGCCTCTGGCAGCGGACCGAGGACGAGCTCACCGCCGACCAGCCGCCGCCATTCTGGGCTTTCGCCTGGCCCGGCGGTCAGGCGCTGGCGCGCTACGTGCTCGACCACCCAGGCCTGGTCGCCGGGCGCAGCGTGCTCGACCTCGGGTCCGGCTCCGGCCTGGTCGCGATCGCGGCGGCCAAGGCCGGCGCCGCCACCGTGATCGCCAGCGAGGTCGACCCCCTGGCGGTCGCTGCGATCGGGCTGAACGCGCGGGCGAACGGCGTGCCGGCCCCGGCCGTGACCGGGGACGTGCTGGACGGCGACGGCGCAGGCGCCGACGTGGTGCTGGCCGGCGACGTCTGGTACTCCAGGCCGCTGGCCGAGCGTGTGCTCGGGTTTCTCGACCGGGCCGTGGCCGGCGGCGCGTCGGTGCTGGCCGGTGACATCGGCCGGGCGTTCCTGCCCCGGGACCGGTTCCGGGTGCTCGACGCATCCGACATCCCGGTTATGGCCGGCCTCGAGGATTCGGGCGTGAAACGGACAATGGTCTTGGAGCCGATCCCCGAAGCGCCGCGCTGAGACGTGCTGGATGCTGGGTGCATGAGCGACGACATCACCCCGTTCCGGATTGACATTCCCGACGCCGATCTCGACGACCTGCGCCAGCGGCTGCACCAGACCCGGTGGCCGGACCCGGAAACCGTGGATGACTGGTCTCAGGGCATCCCGCTGGGCTACGTCCGCGACCTGTGCGGGTACTGGCTGGACGGGTACGACTGGCGGGCGTCGGAGGCCGGCCTCAACCGTTTCCCGCAGTTCCGGACGGAGATCGACGGCGTGGACATCCACTTCGTGCACGCCCGCTCCCCCGAGGACGGGGCGCTGCCGCTGGTGATGACGCACGGCTGGCCCGGCTCGATCGTCGAGTTCCACAAGGTCATCGAGCCGCTCGCCAACCCGGTCGCGTTCGGCGGGGACGCCGCGGACGCCTTCCACGTGGTGTGCCCGTCGCTGCCCGGCTACGGCTTCAGCGGCAAGCCGGGCCAGCCCGGCTGGGACACCGGGCGCATCGCCGCCGCCTGGGACCAGCTGATGACCCGGCTCGGCTACGAGCGCTACGCCGCCCAGGGCGGCGACTGGGGCGCCCAGGTGACGACCGCGCTCGGTATGCGCCACCCCGAGCACCTGGCCGGCATCCACCTCAACATGCCGATCGCGTTCCCGGGGCGGGACAACGGGACCGACCTCACCGAGCGGGAGCAGGCGGCCATGGCGACGCTCAGCCACTACGACACGTGGGAATCGGGCTACTTCAAGGAGCAGTCGACCCGCCCGCAGACCGTCGGCTACGGGCTGGTCGACTCGCCGGCCGGGCTGTGCGCCTGGATCGTGGAGAAGTTCTGGGCCTGGACCGACTCCGGCGGCGATCCCGCCAACGTGCTGACCAGGGACGAGATGCTGGACAACGTGATGCTCTACTGGCTCCCCGGCACTGGCGCCTCGTCGGCCAGGCTCTACTGGGAGAACAACGGCAAGGGGTTCCTCGGCCCGGTCACGGTTCCGGTCGGCTGCTCGATCTTCCCCAAGGAGATCTTCCGCCCGTCCCGCCGCTGGGCCGACAAGCAGCTCACGAACGTGCAGTACTGGAACGAACTGGATAAGGGCGGCCACTTCGCCGCGTTCGAGCAGCCCGAAACGTTCGTCGGCGAAGTCCGGGCCTGCTTCCGGCCGCTCCGGTGACGGCCGGCGATCTCGCGGGCAGGCAGGCGCTGCTCCAGGACGCTTCGCGCCGCGCCGAGGCGTACCTGGCCGGGCTGGCCGGGCGCGCCGTCGCTCCGCCGCCGGCCGCGGTGCAGGCACTGGACGCGCTCGACTTCCCGCTGCCCGCATCCGGCCGCCCCGCGCCCGAGGTGCTGGCCCTGCTGGACGACGTCGGCTCACCGGGCACCGTGGCGTCGGCCGGCCCGCGCTACTTCGGCTTCGTCACCGGCGGGGCGCTCCCGGTCGCCGTGGCGGCCGCGTGGCTGACCGACGCCTGGGACCAGAACGCGGGCCTGGCGGTGATGTCCCCCACCGCCGCCCGGCTGGACGCGATCGCGCTGCGCTGGGTGGCCGAGGTGCTCGGCCTGCCCGCCGGCACCGGCGGCGGCTTCGTCACCGGGGCCACGATGGCAAACGCATCCTGCCTCGCGGCCGCCCGCGACGCGGTGCTGGCCCGCCGTGGCTGGGACGCCGCGGGCCAGGGACTGGTCGGCGCGCCGCCGGTCACCGTCGTGGCCGGAGCCGAGGTGCACGCGGCGGTCCGCAAAGCGCTCGGCCTGATCGGCCTCGGCCGCGACCGGGCCATCGTCCTGCCCGTCGACGCCCAGGGCCGGATCGTCGCCGCTGACCTGCCGGACCTTGCACCGCCGGCGATCGTGTGCCTGCAGGCGGGCAACGTCAACAGCGGCGCCAGCGACCCGTTCGGCCCGCTGATCGCCTGGGCCCGCGACGCGGGAGCCTGGGTGCACGTGGACGGCGCGTTCGGGCTCTGGGCGGCCGCCGCGCCCGGCGCAGCCGCCCAGGTGGCCGGCGTCGCCGAGGCGGACTCGTGGGCGACCGACGCGCACAAGTGGCTGAACACGACCTACGACTGCGGCATCGCCCTGGTCCGTGACCCGGCGGCGCTGAGCGCCGCGCTCGCGGCCTCGGCCGCCTACCTCCCCGACAGCGCGGACCGCGAGCCCAGCCACTTCACGCCGCAGAGCTCGCAGCGGGCCAGGGGCGTCGAGGTGTGGGCGGCGCTCGCCGCGCTGGGCCGCGACGGCGTCGCCGGCCTCGTCGAGCGGACCTGCCGGCTGGCCCGCCGGATGGCCGGCGGCATGCGCGAGTCCGGTTTCGCCGTGCTCAACGACGTCGTGCTCAACCAGGTAGTGGTGGACTTCGGCGGCGCCGCGCGGACCGACGCGGTCATCGGCGCCGTCCAGCGCGACGGCACCTGCTGGTGCGGCCCGACCACGTGGCAGGGACGGCGCGCGATGCGGATCAGCGTCAGCGGCTGGAGCACTACCGAGGAGGACATCGACGCCAGCATCGCCTCCATCCGCGCGTGCGCGGCCCGGTCCGCGCCGCCGGGGGAACGATGATCACATGCTGGCGTTCTGGCTGGCGTCGGCCACGGGCTCGGCTGAGCGCTCTTCCGGCGTCGCTGCCTTGCCCGGCCGACGGCTGGCGACCACGACCCCGCCGATGGCGATGCCCCCGCCGACCAGCTCGATCGCCGTGGGCTTGTCGCCTAGCCACAGATAGCCGACCAGGAGCGCGATCGGCGGCACCAGGTAGAGCGACGCGGTCGCGACCGTGACCGGGAGCCGCGCCACCCCGTAGCCCCAGGCCACAAACCCGAGCGCGGACGGCGCCAGGCCGAGGAACACCGCGGCAGCGGTGGCCCGCGAGCCGGCCTGCGGCCAGGCATGCATGAGCGCGGGGATCGCCGGAAGCAGCAGGGCCGTCCCCGCCCATGTCGCGTACGCGGTGACCTCGAGCCCCGTGTAACGGCCGAGCAGGGGCTTGATGGCGCCGTGATAGGCACCGAGGGCGACGGCCGCCGCCAGCACGGCGAGCGCGGGCCGTTCCAGGTGCAGGCCGCCCTGGCCGAAGGTGATGGCCGCGACGCCGGCCAGGGCGACGGCACCGCCGAGAAACTGGCGCCGCGCGATCCGCTCGCCCAGGAACGCCGTGGCGATGACCGCGCTGTAGACCGGGTTGGTGACGACGATGAGGCTCGCGGTTCCCCCGGATACCCGCAGCTCGCCCCAGTTCAGCAGGAGCTGGTACCCGGCCATGCCGGTGGCGGCGCAGACCGCGATCAGCGGCAGGTCACGCGGCGCCGGGCGGCGGATCCCCGCCAGTGCGCAGACGATGGCGAGCGCGGCAGACGCGATCGCCAGGCGCAGCAGCGCGAGGCCGGCCCAGCCGTAGCCGGTCACCCCGACCTGGATGGCCGGGAACGCCGACGCCCACAGTACGACCGTGAGGAGCAGCGCTGCCGGCGCGCGGTACGCACGGTTTGAGCCCATGCGCCGAGCCTGACACGCGCGCATTCGTAGGGTCCAGTTACGTTTTTCGCCGTAATCAGTAAGACTGGCTTTTGTGTTGGAAATCCGCCGCCTGCGGCTGCTGCACGCGCTGGCGACTTACGGAACGGTCGCGGCTGCGGGGCAGGCACTGCACCTGAGCGGCCCGGCCGTGTCGCAGCAGCTTGCCGCGCTGGAGCGGGATACCGGCATCCGGCTGGTCGAGCGGTCGGGCCGGAGGCTCCGCCTCACCGAGGCAGGGCACGTGCTGGTCGCGCACACCCGTATCGTTCTTGATCAGCTGGCCATGGCCGAGGCGGACCTGGTCGCGCTCGGCACGGACGTCACCGGAACGGTGCGGATCAGCGCGTTCTCCTCGGCTGTCGAGACGCTGGTCGCCCGGGCCTGGCAGACCCTGCGTGCGGATCACGGAACGCGAATCCGGCTGCAGGTCGTGACCGCGGAGCCCGAGGAGAGCATCACGGCGCTCGCCCGCGGCAGCTCCGATGTCGCCATCGCGTACTCATACCAGCTCGCGCCGCGGGTACCGCCGGCCGCGGTCGAGCGGTGGGATCTGCTCACCGATCAGGTCGTCGTCGCCCTGCCGGACGGCGACGCCGCAGCCGCGTCCCCGGATCCGGTCAGCCTGGACGCACTCGCCGACCGGGACTGGCTGGCACCGCATCCGGCGAGCGCCTGCCACCAGATGATGGAGCGTGCCTGCGGCAGTGCCGGTTACGTGCCGCGCGAGGTCGCGCACTGCTCCGACTTCGCCGCCACACTCACCCTGGTCGCCGCCGGCATGGGGGTCGCCCTGGTGCCGGAGCTTGCCGCACACCGGCTCCCGGAAGGGGTGACCACCCGCGCGATCTCCCCCGGATCCGGCCGGGACATCTTCGCCCTGATCCGTCGCGGAGGCGATCGCCACCCCGCGGCGCGGGTCGTGCTCGACCACCTGAGCAGGGCGGCCTGCCGGTGAGCGGCCCGGAGACGGTCTCAGGTCGTGGCGACCAGGAAGTCTTCCCCGGATGACGGGCGGAGGCCGTCGCTGCGGCCGGCGAAGTAGCGCTCGCCGAGCGATGCCCCGGATACGTGCCGCACGTCGGCGAAGCCGGCCTCGCGCGCCATGGCCAGCATCTCCTGCGGTGCGTAGAAGCTGACAAACGGCGTTCCGGATGCGCGCGCGCCCTGGTCGGCCGCCTGGAGCCCGGCGCGATCGGCGTCGCCGAGCAGGTCACGGGCAGCAGGAACGTCATCGCCAGCGTCGACCCGGGAGCGAGCCCGGCGAGCTGGCGCAGCGTGGCCGCGGTGGCGTCCTTGCTGAGATACATGCTCACGCCGGTGGACGCCACGACCGCTGGCCGACCGGGATCGAAGCCCGCCACGGCGAGTTCCTGCCACCATGACCCGTTCTGCTCGAAGTTGACCGGCACCAGCCGCAGCCAGTCCGGGACGCCGAACCCGAGCTCGGTCAGCCGCTGCCGCTTCCAGGCCTGCGGGCCGGGCTGGTCGACCTCGAACACCCGCATCCGGGACGCGATCTCCGGGCGCCGCTCCGCGAACGTGTCCAGACCAGCCCCCAGCAGGACGTACTGGGTGACACCCCGGCCTGCCTGCTCGGCCACCAGATCCTCGATGAACCGGGCCCGCGCCACGATGGACGCGCGGAAGCCGCGGGTTCCAGCCGGGTCCATGTCCGGGCGAGTCCGCCAGCCGTCACCGGGGGCCACCATCTGCAGGCCGATCTCGTCCTCGAGCACGTGCGGCGGCGGGTCGATCTCGACGTGCAGCGCCCGCCACAGCGCGACGCGCACCGCCGTGCTTTCCGGTTCCGTGGCCTGCTCGTCTCCCATGGGTCCCGACCCTATCGACGGCGGCCGGACGAGACGGCAACAGGAGCCGGTGCGCTCAGTACTGGGCCTGCGGCTCGGCGGTCAGCCTGCCCGGCCGGAATGCGACCAGGACAGACCTGGGTGCCCGGTACGAAACGTGAGTGATCCGGTCCTCGGCGACATCGACCGAGATCGAGGCCTTCCCCGCCTGGGCCGGCCAAGGTAGCGATAAGACACCTGCAACTCGTGCCGGCCGGGCGCCAGCGGAAGGAAGTACTCGCCCCCAGGGAAGTTCCCACGGGTGGCCGTCGACGATGACCGTCGTGCGAGTGAAATTAACCGTCCAGTCCAGGACAAAGAACGAGGTCCGCAGGGCTATCCCCTGGCCGTCCGTGGCCGGCTTGGATGGGATGCGAAGTGGTGCTGGCGGGGGGTTGGTCGCTTCGGGGCTCATCGGCTCACCGTTCCCTGACGCCTGAGGCTGCGCTCAGTAACCTGATATCACAATGATAGCTAGTTTCTGGCCCGCCGGGCCCGAGGGAGAGAACGCAAGCGTGTGGCTGTTGATCGTGTGCCAGTGTCCGGGGGTGCTCGGCGATAGCTTCGGCAGCGCGGAGCCGAGCACTTCTGCGACGGGCTTTGAGAAGGTCAGCTCGATCGTGCTCGCGGGAGATATGTCGGCTCCCGGCGCCGGGCTTGCGACCATCATCGGCGTCGAGGAGGCGGGAAACCAGGCGACCCGCACCGGGCGACCCACGCGCTCCCACGAACGCGGTGCCACCGCAACGAGCGTGGAGCCGGTCTCCGAGCGCGATCCGAGGGTGATGGAGTCGGCGGGCTGCGGCAGAGCGTGCCGCAGCCTCCTGCCGTCGACTTCGTAGGCCACGGTGGCGACCGGCTGGTCGAAGCGCACCCGCGGAGCCGAGCCGGGGGCGACCGTCAGCCAGCGGCTGCTCACCTGCGCCACCGGTGCGGAGATCGTGAGGTGCTCGCGGCTCGTCGACCCAAGCGCCCATCCATCCCAGCCAGGCCGGCGCACGACGGCTTCGATGCTCACCCGCTCGCCCGGCGAGAGCTTTGCGCGCGGTGTGAGTCGGCCTTCCACGATCGACAGCAGGATCGGCCTGCCGGTGGGACCGAACGCGTGCACGCTCTCCACCGTGCCGCCGAACGGCCCGACGCTGAGGCGCGCAAGCGCGCTCGGGTCGCTCGCAAGCGACGCCCCCGAGAACACCACCACGGCGATCACGAACGCGAGCACCACGATCGCGAGCGTGCCAAGGATGCCAAGCCACAATCGCAAGGGCGAGCGCGACCGAAGACGGGCCCGATCCCCCGCTCTGCCCATCGTCACCATCCATGAAGCATAAAAGCCCGGATCCCGGAATCACGCTGGTTCGCTGACAGAGCGCGCGGCGCTCCGGGTCGGGTCGCCCCGGCGCCGCTCCGTACAGCGAGCCCGTTGCACGCATGCACGCCCTTCTGTACGGTGAGGCGATGGAGTCGGTTCGAGAGCCGGCGCACAGCCGCGGCCCGGTGCGGGCCTCCCTCCCGCCATCGCATCTCCCGGCGCGTCCGCTGCGGCCGCCGCCCGCCGGCGTGAGCAATGCGCTGGTCGCTCGAGCCGCCACGGTCCTTCTGCAGCGTGCCACCAGGGTCGACGCCAAGCTGAAACCCAACCCGAGGGGAATGGGATTGCTCACCGAGCATGGGCTCTACAACCTCTCCTCGAACGTCCTCTACGCTTTCGCAGGTTCGCAGCGGCCACACCGCTGCGAGTCGGAAGGAGCCGCGAAGCGCGGGAGCCGGGCCGCCACGAAGTGGGTGCCCGACGAGAAGGGGTTCGTGCAGGACTGCCTCCACACCGCCGAGGAGGTCATGCACGACGCGGTCTTCAAGGTCCCGAAGAACAACCGAGGAGGCACCGTTCGCAGCGCACTCGTGAGCAAGACCGGTGAGGAGCTCCCCTTCGGCGACACCGACACTCGCAACATCGAGGCAGTCAGGGCCGCCCCCCGGAGAGCCAAGAACGTCAACGCGTCGGCACGGCCCGGCGAGGCCTTCGTCATCGTGGAGACCAACTTGGCCCGGCTGAAGAAAGAGGGCGCCTACCCATACCACGCCGGAGGCGTCGTGGCCGAGGACGGACAGGACAAGATCACACTCGAGATGTTCGCCTCTTTCAAACACGCGACCGAGGCGGGTCGAGGCACCGAGAAGCCGACCTTCCGGATCTACGGCACCGGCGCCGTGGGCTCCTTCCACGACGCGTGGCGCACGAAAGCCAAATTCGCGAGCCCAGTGACCGCCGTGATCAAGCGGTCGTGACGCTGGCAATCAGTGGATGGCAGCCGCTCAGCCGGGCTTGACTCCCCAGCGGCCGATGAGCGACTCACCTGGCTCGAGCACCTGAAGCCCCATGCCTGAACGGAACGCGTTCGGGGCGCATGTCATCGGCTCCACCGCGAGCGATGAGCGCCGCTGCGGCGCTGGCAGCGTGTCGCCGGTGAAGAGCATCAGGAACGCATGGCGCTCATCCATCCACAGCGTGACGCTTGCTCCATCGCCGGGCGCCCGCAGGTTCACGTGAGCGCGGCCGTCCGCATCTCGCTGCAACTGACCAAAGCAGGTGTCCAGCTCGAGCGCACCGATCGCCCGCGGCGAGCGGAAGTCGTACTCCGTGCCTACGACGCTCACCTCGCCGGTCGGGATCGCGCGCTCGTCGCTCGGCAGCCAGGTCGCGCCCGGAGCCTCGAGCACGCAGTCGTCGATCGGAACGCCGAGCGTGAGGTAGGGATGCGCTCCGGCGCCGTAGGGACAGGCAGCTTCGCCGAGGTTGGTGGCCGCGATCTCAACGGTGAGGCCATCCTCGCCCAGCGCATAGGTGGCCTCCAACGCCAGCGAGAACGGATAGCCGTCC
Source organism: uncultured Actinomycetota bacterium (assembly GCA_963757925.1). Lineage (GTDB taxonomy): Bacteria > Actinomycetota > Thermoleophilia > Solirubrobacterales > Solirubrobacteraceae > Palsa-744. The sequence continues at coordinate 130,455 of CAVWTE010000005.1, read as the reverse complement.
TGTGGGTGGAGCACGTGGGCCATCCTCACCCTCTCGGCCGAACGCTCGGCGACGCTCCAATTGGCAAAGCGCACGAGCCCGTGGATCGCGTTGGACCTTGGCGGCTCGCTCAGCGCCAGCTGGTTTCTCTGCCCCGCCCACTCGTAGCTTCCGTCCTTTAGCCGGTTTGGCCACGGCGCGAGGATCTGGCCGCGGCCCGAGCGGCAGCGCTCGTGCTCGGCGTAACCGTCGAGCACGGCCCGGCCCGCGGCCGTGTACTCGCGCAGGCCGCCGCCGACCTCGACCACGACGGCGCGCTGCTCGCCGTGGCGGAGTTCGACCTGCTGGCCGGAGGGGAGCGCCGACTTGAATGCGCCGTCGCGGGCACCGGCCGACATGGATGTGGTGTGGCCTTGATCGATCCGATGATCCTACGGCGCAGTGGAGGTGGCCTACTCCGGCCACGCTTGGCACCGCAAGCGAGGGCAGGGTTGGCCTCCAAACGGCAGCCGACAGCGCACGAGCGATTCGCCGGTACAGCGCCGCGGCTGTGCGGTCGCCCGTTGGACTACGTGCTCGGCGCCAGCGCGCCGTAACCTGTATCCGTGCCGTCGGCTGGTGGAAGAGCACGCGTCCGAAACCGGGCCTGGACGTCACCGGAAGCTATGCCTCTGCTGCATCGCGGACGACCACTGAAGCGCTGGCGATACGTGGCGGTCTTCTGCGAGGAGCTGATGGCGTGCGTCGCCGCGATCCAGCTAGGCCCTGCGAGACAAAGCTTCTGGGCCGTCCTGGATCGCCGCGGGGGAGGTCTGCGCGAGCGCACGCGCCTGCTGCCACGACGCGGCTTGCTGGAGCTCGCCCCAGGCCGTCTGAGACTGTGCGACGGCGGCGTGCGACTCGAGATCGAACTGGACGAAGAAGCCGGCGTGCAGGCCAGGTGCCCGCATGGCCGCGCGTGGATCTGGACGCGCAAGCAAGCGGGCATCCGTGCACGTGGCACCCTCGCCATTGACGACCGGCCTGCGCAAGCCATCGAGGCGCTGGCCGTGATCGACGACACCAACGGCTACCACGCCCGCGTCACCGAGTGGCGATGGGCCGCGGGCGTCGGCCTTGCCCCCGACGGCGTTCCACTCGCTTTCAACCTGGTGGAGGGCGTCAACGACCCGCCCACCGGCAGCGAGCGAGCCATTTGGATTGCCGGAGCGCCGCACGAGGCACCGCCGGTGCGGTTCGCCGAGGATCTCACAGGAATCGCATGCGTGGACGGCTCCAAGCTGCACTTCGCCGCTGAGGCACAGCGCTCACGCAGTGAAAATCTGCTGCTCGTGAGCAGCGAGTACCACGCACCCTTCGGGACCTTCAAGGGAACGCTGCCCGGAGGCATCGAGCTCGCCCATGGGCTGGGAGTGATGGAGCACCACCGGGCCAGGTGGTGAGCCCTGCCATCCGCGCCGCCACGCGTGAGACCGCCTGCACGGATGCTTCATGGGTGAGCGAGGGACTCGAACCCCCAACCGCCCGAACCACAACGCCCTTCCAGGACAACCTCAGATTCAATGCCCCTTCTGCACGTAGACGAGCTGCCCGTTGCTGAGGCGGTAAACAGTGCCGACTGCCTGACCGCGGCCGCTGGCGGCCGGGGCAGCGGATGACGGCGTGGGCACGGTCTGGGTGCGTTGGGTGCTCGGCGTGCGCGTTTGCAGGCGGTGAGTGTGCTGGTCGAGCGTCAGGCCGAGACCGGCGATCAGGAACGCGACGGCAAGGACGATCCCGATGTCGAACAGATTGACCAGGCCCTCCAGTGGGTCTCCGGCGGCGTCTTCGATGCGGCCGTGTCGGCCAAGTCCTGTGCGGCGCTTCATCTACCGGACTCCGGTGGCGGCGGCCTGTTCGCTTCGATTGAGTCGGTGACTCGCTCCAACGCGGTGAGGTCTTCTGTGTACATGCGGGTGCGGGTAAGGGTCAGCGCGAACGCAACGGTGCCGACCAAGAGTCCGATCGTGGTCGCGGCGAATGCTGTGCGCAGGTCTGTGGCGAGGGTGTTCACTTCGCCGTGGCCGAGGGCGGCGAGTCCCGGTGCGAGTGGAATCAGGGTGCCCATCAGGCCGAGTGCTGGTCCGGCGCGGACGAGGATTCGGGTGTGGTCCAGGCGCCGTTGGACCGCAAGCTCGTAGTCGGCGAGCGCGTGCTCGATGCCGGCGTGTTCACCGGCGATGATCGCTCGCGCCATCTCTATGAGTGCGTCCGCGGCGAATGAGCTTGATGCGCGGGCTGAGAGCGCAGCTGCCCGCTCGGGGCTGGCGATGACCTGGCGAGCGAGGTTTCGTAGTGCGCTGCGTCCGGCGCGTGCGCGAGTCCACAGCTCGATCGCGAAGCGTCCCGCCTCCAGAGCGCAGACGAGCAGCACCAACAGCGCGAGGATCAGGACCGGGATGCGTAGCGAGGAGGCGATCCGTGCCAGCGCTTCGGCGAGACCGTCTGTGGCTGCGAGCGTGCTCACAGGATCACCTGCGGATGCCTCAGCTCCACAAACGCGCCCAGGAGCGCGAAGGCGAGCGCTGCGGCGGCGATACCGATCGCAAGCCACGATGACTGGTTTTCTCCTGCTGCGGCGCCACGCAGGCCCGGAGCGCCGGGGGCCGGCGCATCAGTGGGCGCTCCGATCAAAACCCCTTTGACCTCTCGGCCGCTGCTCTGCCCTCCGCCGCCTGCGCCGGTGCCGCTAAGCGCGACGCCGCCTGTTCCTTTGTGGCTGGCCGGGTCGTGTTTCTTGGCGTGGTGGACGCTCGCGCCGGTGGCGGTCGGGACGGGCGTCTTGCGTGGACGTCCCGGGTTGCGGTGGTGCTTGGTCGTGTCGTGGTGCCGGTCCTTGAGCTGGCGCACGCCGCCGGGAGTATGGCCCTTGCTGGCTGGTTGGGGGCGGCTGAACAGGGGCGCACCGTTGCCACCGCCACCGGCGGTCACGCCGCCGCCGCCGCCGGACTTGGAGGATTCGGTGCCCTGCCCATTGCCCGACGTTTCCGTTGGTGCCTGCGGGAGTCCGGCATAGGACGCCGGCGGGGGCGGATACGTGTCGCCGTACATCGCCACCCCGACGTAGGCGGTCATCCATACGCCGTTCCATTCTTGGCTCTGCTCCCATCTGATGTGCCCGTCTTCCTGTTGCAGCGAGGCCATGTAGCCGAGCGGTTCTTCACTTGCCAGCCCCGAGTGCGTAACCCATGTTTCGGGGTTGATTCCCGCTGACCACATCGCCTGCACCACCCAGGCGGTCGAGGCGACGTTCGGTTCAGGATTACCGGGCTCCTCCGAAAAGCCACCGTTGGCATCCTGCGCCGTCTTGAGGTATTCAAATGCGTGCTGCTCGACTTCCTTGGCTGCGCCCTGGCGTCCGGCCGCGTTCAGGGCCTCGATCGCGGCGCCGGTCATGTCCACTTCGCTCTGTGGTTCGCCCCGAAGGCTGCCGCCGCCGGTGGGGCAGGCCCCGCCGGTCCGGTAAGCGGTGGCGGGCCAGCCGTGGTCGCAGTCCTGCTCTCTTTCCACCCATTCCGCCGCTGCTCGGACGGCGGCTTCGGCAGCCGGTTGGTGGATCGGGCTGAGCGCGAGGACCGCGAAGATCGTGTCGTTCATCGCCGGTTCACCGGAGGCTGCTTCCTGGACGAACGCGCCGTCGTTCGAGCCCGGCTGGGTCAACTGACGCTGCAGGATCGTTTCGAGAAGGTTGACGCCGCCGAAATCGGTTGGGGAGGTGCCCGCGGCGTCTACGACTAGCAGTTCGCGCTCGAAGTCAGTGGTCGAAGACAGTTCGCCCGCGTGTTCGGTCAGGTAGCCGTAGACGCTGTGACCGCCAACGTAGTGCTGGTCGGCGGGGGTCTGGTCGCGTGGGTTGATGCCCGCCGCGGCGAGCGCCAGCGCAACCCACGCACTGACGTCGCTGTTCGAGCTTGCTCCCGGTTCGCTGCCGAACCCACCACCGGCGTTCTGGTCGTTCTGCAGATAGCGCACCATGCTGTCGAGGCTTCCCTGGTAGCGGGTCGGCGCTGCGAGCGCCGACCCCGTCCAGCACCCGATGAGCAGGATGCCGGTAGCCAGGCTCAGCGCCGCCAGTGTCCCGCGAGCAGCCGCGGCTGGCCTACCGTTCGAACACGGCGTCATGCGGGCTCACCGTCGCCTGTGGGGCACGGTCAGGGTCTTGACGACGGTCTTGGCGCCGGTGAGGCTGATGCTCACGCGATAGCTGCCTGGCGCCAACCGCGGCAGCTTGATATCGAGCGCTCCGATCTTGCTCGTTTTGACGACTGTCCTCTTCACGGTCTGCCACCTGCGGTGATGTCCCTTGCCTAGCAGGCGGGCGATCTTCACCGTGACCACGCCCGGCGCGGTGAGCTTCAACAGCAGCCGCGCCGGCCTGATGCTCTGCACCATCAGGCGGGCAACGGGGCCACTCATGCCCGATCCGGGGACTGGGGTTGAGCTTGTAATGGGACTTACTACTGGTCCTGGGCTCGATTCGGTTTTGGGCTGCGGGCCTGGTTCGGGTGCCGGGGTGCCGGTCCCGTCGAGCGGGACTTGCATTGTTTGGCTGGTGCCCTGAACAGTGGCTTGCAGTTGCGCTTCGTGTAGCCCCGTCGTCGTCGGGTCGAAGCTGACCTGGGCTTGACAGCTCTGTCCTGGTTGCAGCGTGTGGCCGGCGCAGCTCCCACCGGCGAACTGGAAGTCGCCGGCCTGTTCGCCGGTGATGCCGACAGTCGCGATCGTGACGGGCCGAACGTCTTCGTTGATCAACGTAGCGGTCAACGACTTGCTCGCGGAGCCGACCGTGCGGTTTTCAAAGAACAAAGACTCCTGATCGAAGCTCGCGTCATAAGGGCCATACGGGCCGGCGATCGTCAGCGCGTCGAGCGCGTAGACCGTCGGGGCTTGCGCTTCGCCGTAGACACCGCCGTGTTCACTTGAGGGGATGCCGTTGATGAGCGCTTCCTTGAGCGCGCCCTCTTCTTCGGCGAATGCGCCGATCAGGGCTTCGGCCGGGGTGCGTTCGCCGGTTTCGGGGTCGCCGGTGCCGGCGTATTCCGCGGTGATCTGGTAGGACGTGACCCACTTTGCGGCGCGTTCCGCCGCTTCCAAGTCCATCGCGTCGTTGTCGAGACGCCCGATGAGAGCCAGGCCGACGGCGCCCAGCGCGGTCGATTCGATGGTTGGTTCGGCTTCTGATGGTTTTGGTTCTGGTTCGGTTTCTTCGTAGCGGCCCTCGGCACGGACGCTACCGTCTGGTTCCTGAAGGCGCTTCAGGTTTTCGCCTGCCTTTGTCAGCGTTGCTTCGATCTTGTCCATGAGGCTCGGTTCTTGCACGACCGCAGCCTGTTCACGAGCGGCGACGAGCGCTTCGATCGCTTCGACATTGACTCTGGTTTGTTCTTCGGTTTGTTCTTCGAAGCTGCCGGTGCCGGGTTCCTGCTTGGCGACGAGCAATTCGACTGTCTTCAACGCCTTCGCCGACAGCGCACCGGTGCGGGCGAGCGCCAGCACCGTAGGCGCGAGGAGCGATGCTTCTCCGCTTCCTTCGACCTTGCCGGTCGTTTCTTCGACCATGCCTTCGAGCGTTCTGCGCAAGTGCATCCCGGCGAAGTCTTCTGTGTCTTGGCCGAGCGCGTGCAAGGCGAGAATCGCGAGCGCGTAGCGACCCTTTCCAGTCAATTCGCGTAGTCCGCAGCTTCCGACCTGTACGCCTCCTTCTTCGCAGGAGCGCGAGAGCCAGTGCGTGATCGCCGCGAGCTCGGCCGGCTTGGTCCCCGCCTGAGTGAGTGCGACGGTTCCCCGAAGGAGTGTTTCCAAGGCTCTGCGGCTGAGTTCTTCTCGTTTGCCGAGTTCATCTTGTTCGGTTTGCACGGCGGTTTCGTTCAGCGTCGGGGCGAGCCATTCTCGCGCCAGTCGAGCCGGGATTACTGAAGATTCCTGTACAGGAGGCAGCGTAAACGCGTGTGGGCCCGAGCCATCCATCGGTTCAATCCGGGGTGCGGGTTTGTTCGTGCCAGCATCGAAGCCCCACCCTTCGACAGAGCCGACCGCCGGTTTGCAACTCGCCGCGCCGCAGCCGCTATAGCCCCAGCGCCCCCCTGGCTTGCCATGCCAGTAGGTCCAGTATGCGCCGGCGCCCGGCGTTTGTTCACAGGTCTGTTCGGCCGGCGTGGGCTCACCATCTATACGGCAAATAAAGGCCAGCCCGTAGTCACTGGTGCCTTCGATGTGAAAGCCCGCGTGCTCCAACGCTTCCACGCCATTGACCTGCTGCCCCAGCGCACAGCCAACGTATATCTTGCCTTCACCGAGCTTGTGGTCATCGACGATCACCGTCACCCCGGTGTCCGGTTCACACGGTTCCCAGCGCGCGATCAACGTCGGGTTGGGGTTGGGCACGTTCGCCGCAAGCGCCCCGGTGGGATGCGCGCCAGCCCCAAGCAGCGCGCAGAGCACGAGCAAGCAGACAAGCGTGGGCCGGTGATGGACGAGCCTGGCGGTGGGCTGGTTCATGTCAGTCGCTCCTAAAGTGGTTCGGGGCGACGGACACGCTTCCCGCGGCTGGCGGGAGTCGGGCCGTGCGCCTGTTCGCGAGACGGTCAACTTCCTCACGACCGGGTATTCGGGCTCGGGTTCGTCCTCACGGATCTCCTTCCCAAGCCTTCTTTTCGCTCGGCTCAGTGGAACTGCGATCCGCTCGTCACCCACACCGCTGCGCGCCAGCCCCGGAATCCCACCGGGTTCCCCGCGTTCGTGAGCGCACAGAAGGCTACCCGAGGGGCGAGCATCATGCCCGCCCCTCGGAAGGCCCAGGCTACGGTAGCCCCACCAGATGCGGATAGCTCGCTTCGTAGAGCCCGAGGACGCCCTGGGCACTCGCCAGCACATCGGGTTTGCCCGTTTTGCCGCACGCCGGCAGGCCGCGTTCCCCGGCGGGCTGCCCTTCGACGGCTTCTTCGAGCCATTTCACGCCGCTGCCGAACGAGGCTTTGTCCTCGACGTCGGCCATGATCCCAAGCGCCGTGCTGTTGGCACTCTTGAATAGACTCGTGAATTCGGTTTCGCTGCAGTAGCTTTCCCAGGCTCCGCTTGCAGTCTGATCGCTGTGGAGCCATTTCAGCGCGGATTCGGCAGACGTTTTCGCTCCGCTAGTTCCCACGGTCAGCAGGGCCTGGATGGCCGCACCGGTCGAGTCCACTTCTACCGCGTTCGGGTTTTCTTCTTCTTTTTTGTTGAACGGCGCTTTGGTGTTGCATTTGGTGGTCGGCAAGCCCATCGTCGAGCGAAACGCGCCAACGAGTTCTTCAGGTTTCGTGCACTGCTGGCTCACCAGATATGTGGCGCCTGCTTCGATCACCGATTTGAGGTTCGGTTTACTCGTGCAGGCTTTCGCTTCGCACGCCTTCAGAGCGATGATCGCGAACGACTGCGTGGTCACGTTCGAGAATTCTTCGGTGCCCTTGTCCTTGAAACGGCCGTTTTCGGTGCCTTCTTTGACCTGCAGACACTTCAGGTCGGCGATCAGATTGCGTCCCCCGACTTCTTCGGGGTTATGGCCTTCTGCCTCCACACCCAAAGCGAGCTTCGCGACCGAGCCCGCGTGCATCGCCCCTTCTTCGACGCAGGACTTGGTGCCGATGTATTCGCTCTTGTGTGCGACAGCGTAGTCATACGTCGCCGTGCTCTTGCTGCTGAATTCGCTGCCGGCGGCCTTGAACGCCAGCTCGCATTCGATCGTCTCGCCGATCGACGCCGAGCCGAACAGTTCGCAGTAGGCCGGGCTGCTCGTTTCGGACGGCTTTAGCTGTGAGGCAAGCCATTTGGCCGCTTCGACCTTCGGCTGCGCGCTCGCCACCGCGGGCGCTGTGAACGCAACGGCGAGCGCGAGCACGCCGGCCAGCATCCCGGCTCGCTTGAGCCACTTCGGACGGGTTGACATGATTTGTTTCTTACCTCCTGGTGTTGCCGAGACGGCCAGCCAGAGGGTCCGAAAGAGCCCTGAAACGAAACAGTCCCCGCACACCAACATGTGCGAGGACGGAAACTGGACCGGGACTCGATCCGGCTCCGCCCGCAGACCACGACGGGATTGATAGAGCTTGCACCCGCGGATGAGGTATCCCGGCTTGCCGCACACCCATGAGTGGTGGTGCGGCCTACGGTTGCGGGTCAGCGCCGGACTTCGACCGGCTTCCCCTCGCCCACGAGCGATATTCAGTTGTTCGCGGTCACCCTAGCACCCGGAGTACAGAGCAGCACCCGAATCGCCCGGCTTCAGCTGGTCGTCGTGAGGGTCGCTGACTGCCTGTCTCGTCAACGGCCGCGAAGACAAACCGCCCACGGCCGCCGCGATGGCGTCCCGGGTGGCCGCGACGAATGCCGCGGTGTCCATCATCCGTAGGGCGTGACCCCCGAATAGCGTGCCCTGGTGGTTGAGGAACTGTGAGAAGCCGAAACCGGCTGGTCTCGTCACTGGCAGGCCTCGCACTCCTCGCCGTTGCGCATCGCCTCGATCGCGCAGGCCAGCTGCCCAGGAGTTGGCTCACTTACCATTACCGGGACCGCAACGGTGGACTTCTCGATGCTGGACGCGCCCAGAGTCCGCAGGTAGTACGTCGTCTTCAGACCGGCGCGCCACGCTTGGCGATACATGTGGCTCATGGCCTTTATGTCCGGCGCAGACAGGAAGAGGTTCAGCGACTGTGACTGGTCGATCCACTTCTGTCGTCGTGCCGCGGCAGCGATCAGCCATGAGGAATCGATCTGAAACGCGGTGCGGTGGCGCTCGCGCAGTTCGGCGGGGATCTGTGCGATCTCCGTCAGGTCGCCGTCATGGGCCTTGATCTCCTCGGCCAGCTGGCGGCTCCACAGGCCGGCGTCCTTCAGATCGCGCACGAGGAACGGGTTGAGGATCACGAAGTCGCCGGAGATGTTGGACTTGGCGAACAGGTTCTTGTAGAGCGGCTCGATGCAGGGCGAGGTGCCCATGATGTTCGCGATCGTCGCCGTCGGCGCGATCGCAAGCACATTGGAGTTGCGCATCCCGTGCATGGCGATCTTTTCGCGCAGCGGCGTCCAGTCCAGGTGGCCGTCTCGCGGCACGTCGATCATCTCGCCGCGCTCTGATTCGAGCAAGTCGATGGTGTCGGGCGGCAGCAATCCGCGGTCCCACTTGGAGCCGGTGTAGCTCGAGTAGGTACCGCGTTCGGTCGCCAAGTCGCTGGATGCCTCGTAGGCGTAGTAGGCGATCGCCTCCATCATCTCGTCGTTGAACTCGACGGCCTGCTCGCTGGCGAAGGCGAAGCCCTTGCGATATAGGGCGTACTGCAGGCCCATCACTCCGAGACCGATCGGGCGGTGGCGCGTGTTGGCTGTGCGGGTCGGCTCGGTCGGATAGAAGGTGACGTCGATCACGCAGTCCAGTGCGCGTACGGCGACGCGAATCGTCTCGCGCAGCTTCGTGTGGTCGATCTCGCCGTTGGGTGTGAGGTGCTGCTCGATCGCTATTGAGCCGAGGTTGCACACGGCAGTCTCTTCGTGCCCGGTATTGAGCGTGATCTCGGTGCAGAGGTTGGAGGAGTGGATGACCCCAGCGTGGTCCTGCGGGCTGCGGACATTGGCTGGGTCCTTGAACGTGATCCAGGGATGCCCGGTCTCGAACAGCATGCGCAGCATCTCCTTCCACAGCTCGATCGCGGGGATCCTCTCGCCGTGGATCTCGCCTGCTTGCGCGCGCCGCTCGTACTCCTCGTAGCGGGTCTGGAATGCCGAGCCATAGAGGTCGTGCAGGTCCGGTACCTCGGAGCTGCGGAACAGCGTCCAGCTCTCGCGGGCCTCCATCCGCTGCATGAACAGGTCGGGGATCCAGCAAGCGGTGTTCATGTCGTGCGTGCGCCGGCGGTCATCGCCCGTGTTGCGTCGCAGTTGCAGGAACTCGCGGATGTCGTTGTGCCAGACCTCCAGGTAGGCGCAGCCGGCGCCGGCGCGCTTGCCGCCCTGGTTGACGGCGACGAGCTGGTCGTTGTGCATCTTCAGGAATGGCACGACGCCCTGGCTCTCGCCGTTGGTCGACTCGATGTGCGCGCCGGTGCCGCGCACCGCTGTCCAGGAGCCGCCGAGGCCGCCCGCCCACTTGGAGCACATCGCGTTCTCGGCGATTCCGCGTCCCACGATCGCCGAGAGGGTGTCCTCGATGTAGTAGAGGAAGCAGGAGGACAGCTGGGGGTGCTGGGTGCCGGAGTTGAACAGTGTCGGCGTCGAGGAGCAGAAGCGCCGTTCCTTGTAGACGCCGTAGAGGTCGAGGACCCGGCGCTCGCGTGGATGGGCGGGATCCTCGTCGGGCTCGGCCAGGCAGACGCCCATCGCGACACGCATCCAGAACAGCTGCGGCGCCTCCAGCCGCACGTGCTGCTCGCCGGTCTTGTCGCAGATCAGATAGCGGTCATACAGCGTCTGCAAACCAAGGAAATCGAAGTCCAGGTCCGCTGTCGGATCAAGCGCACCAGCGAGCCAGTCGAGGTCGTAGTCCAGCAGCCGCGCGTCGATGCGCTTGATCTGAACTCCCCGCTCGAGCATCCTCCGCAGCGCGCTGCGATGCGCGGCAGCCAGGCCGCCGATCCCGTCGCAGAGGATGTCCCATTGAAGCGTCTCTTCATAGACGTAGCTGAGCAGGATCCGCCCAGCGAAGCGCGCCAGCTCGCTGTCGCGTTCCACGAGCGCCTTGGCGTTCAGGATCACGAGCTTGCGGATGTCGCTTGCAGGCACGCCCGGGCGGATCGCGCGGCGCAATTCGCGCTCGAGCTCGACGGCGTCCATGTCGAGGTCGAGCCCGATCATGGCGAACGCGATCCGTGCGCGCAGGTCGGCGCCGTCCCACTCAGCCTCCGAGCCGTCCACGTCGAGCACCGGGATCGCGGCCGGGCCGGCTGGCGGCTCAGCCGTGGCCTGCTGGGCACGCAACAGCGCCCGCTCGGCGCGATAGACGATGTAGCGCTCGGCGACGCGCATGTGCCCGCCGAGCACGAGCTCCTCTTGCACGATGTCCTGAACAGTCTCGATCGGCACGTACGCCTGCCCGAGCGCCTGCGCGCGCTCGGATACACGACGCGTCAGCCCGGTGGCGGGCTGCGCGTCGGCTTGCGATGAGAGGAACGCCTTGCGGATCGCGACCTCGATCTTGGCCGGGTTCCACGCCACGACATGCCCGAAGCGGCGGATCAGCTTCAACGTCGCGGCGTGTGCGGACGTGCCGGCCGCCGGTTGCGCGCGTCGCATCACAAGCGCCTTCGCCAGCTCGTACTGTCCGCCCGCGATCAGGGCCGCCTCTACGAGCGCGGACAGGTCGGCCTGGGTAATGCGCGTGCTGCCCTGTTCGCCCAGGCGCGCGAGGACGTGCTCGACGACTGCGCGCAGGATCGCTCGCCCGGCCGCGGTGTCGGCATCCTCTTCACCGTGAGCATGGGCGAGCACGGACAGCGCGTCGGCGATGAGCACGGCAATGTCGCCGACGCGAAGTGGCTGCTCGCCGCCGTCATCGAGCACCAATGTGGCGGTGGTGTCCGGCAGCTCGATGCCGTCGAGCGCCGCGGTCGGGTCGAGCGCCGGACGCTCACCTGCGGGCAGCACCGCCGCCCGCTTGAGCTCCAAGTCTCCGAGGATCTCGGCAAAGTCGATGGCCATCGCTCGTGGCTCCTTTTCTAGAGCTCGTCGTCTGAGACCATCGCCAGCGACGAGGCCTTCTGGTACTCGGTCACGCGTCCCTCGAAGAAGTTCTGCTCCTTGCGGACGTCCATCAGCTCAGCAAGCCAGGGCAGCGGGTTCTCGATCGCCACATCGTGCAGCGGCTCGAGACCGCAACCGACCAGCCGCCGATCGGCGATGTGGTCGATGTACTGCGAGAAGTCCTCAGCCGAAAGGCCGATGCCCTCGACCGGCAGACAGTCGCTTATGAACTGCTGCTCCAATGCGACGGCCTCGCGCATCAGCTCGCGCAGCTCGCCCCGAAACGCCTCCGTCCAGACATCCGGATTCTCGGCGACCAGCTCCAACAGCAGCCGCCGGAAGACCTCGATGTGATTGGACTCGTCCCGCAGCGTGTAGCGGAACATCGTGCCGATGCCGGTCAGCTTGCCCTGGCGGTAGAGCGAGAGGATCATCCCGAACAGCCCGTAGAACTGGGTGCCCTCCATGCACTGGCCAAAGACGAAGATGTTCTTCGCGAGCAGCTGCTTGGCCGCGGTCTGCGTCATGTCCAGGTCACGCCGCAGCTCGCGTGAGACGTCGGTGACAAACCGATTCTTGGCGTGGATCGTCGGGATGTCCTCGAACATCGCCTCGCACTCATGCGGGTCGATGCCCAGCGAGGAGATCATGTAGAGCAGCGAGTCGGCATGGATGTTCTCCTCGTGCGCATGGCGGCCGAGGAGCAGCTTCAGCTCGGCGGCTGTGATGAGCTCCCGTACGACGTGCAGGATGTTGTCACCGACGATGCCCTCGGCGGCGCTGAAGTAGCCGATGCCCATGCGGATGATCCAGCGGTCGATGTCCGAGAGCGCCTTCGGGTCGCGCCACTGCTCGAGATCGTGTGCCATCGGCACGTCCTCGGGCTCCCAGTGGTTGGCCTTCATAGTGCGGTACAGCTCGTACGCCCAGCCGTAGCGCAGCGGCAACAGGTTGAAGGTCATCGTCTCCCGTCCTCCCACCACGCGCTTGCCGGCCAGCGCCGCCTCGGCCTTGTCCTGGTCGAGGATGAAGGTCCTCGCGCCGATCGTGTAGGTCTTCTGCATCTGCTCCTCCGGGTGGACGGAGGAAGGAGGCCCGAATACGGCGATTGAGAAATCGCGCGCGTCACGTGGGCAGTCCTTCCTTCGAGGACATTCCGACGGCATGGAGCAGGCGACCGGACTCGTCCGCCGCGCCAAAAGCACGAGACGGCCTTACCGTTGCGGGACAGCGCCGGGATCGCACCGGACTTCGCTGACGTCCACACCACCCCGGTATTCCGAGGCAGAAACCAACTTACGGCGAGCCCCGGACGGACCATTTGCGTCCCGACTCAAACGGGTGCGGTATCGTTCGCCACGAAGTCGATTCGCCCCACCAGGCCAGGGAATCCGGTCTAAATCCGGAGCTGACGCGCAGCGGTAGGGATGCGGAGACGGCCACCATGCCACTGGGCTCGACGGTCCGGGAAGGCGGCCCAATCCGGTGCATTCGAGCCCGAAGACCTGTCGACTGACCACCGGGAGACATCCGACGGGACCGACAATGTGGCCTCGCGAACTGGGCCGCCGGCAAAGGAGACGCACCCACGTCACGAACCGCCGTCCTGGGTTTCCCCCGCATCGGCGCAAACCGCGAGTTGAAGGGCGCCCTCGAGTCCCACTGGGCAGACCAAGTCGGCCACCCTTCAGCAGACCGCGCATGAGTTGCGAAGGGAATCTGCTTCGTGGCAAGCATGCCGGTATCGACGTGCTGCCGGCGGGCGACTACAGGCCTTTTGTAAGGGTGAGCGAGGGGACTCGAACCCCCCGACCGCCTGGACCACAAAAAACTCTATCGATCCAAGAAGTCGGCTCTAGAAAGCCAAATATCAGCGGCCTTGGCGTTGAGCAGTTGCCCGCGTTTTGCGGGGTTTCCCGGTGATTCGGCCCACCAGGGGGTGCCTGGTGGGCCGAATCGCGATCGGAGGCAATGCGCAGGCCGCTTTCAAATCCACAGGGGACTTACCCCCTCCAGCTCCCTGCCTTCGTCGTTCCAGCCCGCGACTGGATGGCAGACCCCGGTCGTGAAGGCAGGCAGGAACGCGCCGCCGTGCACATCAGTGGCAGGGCAGGGTAGCGGTTCTGCTCCAGGTCTTCGAGATCCTCGATGGCCACGGCGAACCGTTGGTCGGAGATGGTGCTTTGCAGCCAGCGCTTACGCAGCACCGCAGTCGTCTCGATGTCGACCAGGTCGGGGCGGCCAGACCTTCGGCGGCACGCATCTCCTCTCGTGCGCGATGGCCGTCGGTGCCGTCATCAGCAATCGCGTTCGCGAGCACACTCGCGTCCAGCACGATCAACGCCGGGAGCGCTCCTCGGCGAGATCGCTGGACGCACGCTCAAGCCCGACCACGCCGCCTGTACGCCGCTCTATTCGCCCCAATACCTCGCTGAGGCTCGGCCGCTGAGCGATCCTCATCAGCTCTTGCGTGAAGTATTGCTGAAGCGACTGACCCTGCGACTTGGCCGTGTGCTGGAGGGCGGCATGCACATCGTCGGGTAGATCTCGCTAGCGCTTGCCGTTCGGCGGGACTCGCCGCCGCGACTCCGGAATAACATGTCGTCGTACTGCCATTCACACCGGCGCTCGCCGAGTGGCCGGCTTGACCGCAGCCGCCCAGGCGACACCACCTATCGTGGTGATCGTGATCAGTGCGTGGCGGGCGCGACAGGCCGGCGCACCACAACAGTTACGATTGCCGCGGCAGCGGCACACAGCACAGCAAGCACCGCCCCACGGTATTCATACCCCGGACTCCAACCCGAGCGCTTGACGGGCTCGGGCGGTCGCGTTGATCCACTCAATAACCAACTTTGATGCGGTGCGCCCTTCAAGCTTGGCGGCCCGACGCAGCAAGGCCTTCTCTCTCGGGCTCTCATAGCGCGCGAGCAGTCGACGAATCGTCGCTCGCTGGTCCTGTACATGAAGCGTCCTAGCAAAGTCGTGGTCAAACTGTTCTGTAGCGATTGAAACCTTGCGGAAATGGCTGGCACGCCAAAAGCGTGCGTCTCGGCACAATTTAGGCGCTGCGAGCGCGACGTCGGCCCGTTCGTCGTCGGCTTCTTCATGTACCAAACGCGTCAAGTTGCGCTCATTCCACTGAAGGCCACCGATGGTGGTAGCGTAGCGTCGCACCTCACGGCGATCGGGAATGTTGATAGCTACAAGCATAGCTCCCAACACCTCGTTGGCTAGCTCATCTCGACCCTTACCTTCTGGCGCCAGTGCGAGGACCTTGGGGCATTGAGCCATTACAGTCCGGACGACTGTCGCAGCACCAGCGCGACCGCCCGATATGCGCCGCATCGGATCGTATAACGCTATAGCGGACGTGAACGTACGTGCGCGTCGACGCCGCGTCGGCGGATTTGGCTGCCGCCCGGCCGCACATCACCACCAGCACCGCACCAACTATTATACCAATCGCCGCGAGGTGTGTGAACATATGGCCGGTCGGTCTACCGGACACTACCGTCCGTCACCACGCATTCGGTGAATCCTCCGCCGCACACATTCCCAAAGCCGCGTCCTACCAGCTTTCTTCGAATACATCACGTATATTACAACTGTCGCACCAATAACGCCTATAGCTATGCTATCGCCCCACGACCTATGATTTTGAGTGTAATTGAGCGATGCGATCACTATAAAGCCGGTCAACCAATATATAGCCCAGTGAATTGCAGCAAGCCGGCGCGATACGGTTCTGTACACACCGATCCCCGCTCTGACTATGCTTCTCGCACTAGCCTCCATTCGAATCAACAAATTTTCGCCGCATAGCTACCTACCCGATTCCCAATAAGAGCGCCTAGGAATTTCATCACCCTACCTCCGAAGCCGCCCCCCAAGTAGGTAGTGACGACTTCTATACCAGCCTCACATGCTTCCCGGTTGTCGACGCCATACTCTGCCCTGGCACGCTCTAGCACTTGCTGACACGTAGACCGAACGCCGTCGAAGTCTACGACGCAACCTTTGGCGCGTACCTTCCGCGCCGTCGTATTGCTGGAGTTAAGTAGGCTCAATTCAAGTCCAGAACAGTATGGCCAACTATCGCAGATAGAGCCCGTGCAAGGACCAGTGAGCCATCCTGGGTTTGGCGGAGTCTTTGATGCCAGTTCGTCTGGCGGAGGGAGAAGGCTTACGTCATGTCGAGATCGAGGAGGTACCTCGAGGAGTTGTTGGAGCGTGGCATGCGGCTGGTGTTCGAGTCTGGGAGGCCGATCGCGCATGTCGCTCACGATCTCGGTGTCCCGTCTGAGACGTTGCGCAAGTACGTGCGTCAGGTCGAAGCGAACGAGGGTGTCCGCAAGGATCAGCTGAGCGATGAGGAGCGCGAGGAGATCAAAAAGCTGCGGCGTGAGAACTTCGAGCTGCGTCGCGCGAATGAGATCTTGAAGGCCGCGAGTGTGTTTTTCGCGGGCGAGCTCGATCCACACCGTCCGAAGTGAGCGCGTTCATCGAGGAGCATCGTGAGCGCTTCGGGGTCGAGCCGATCTGCGAGATCTTGGGCGTGTCGGCGTCCGCTTATTACCAGCGCGCGACCGGCCAACGCTTGGACAGGGTCGTGGAGGACGAGCGGCTGCTCGGCATCATCACCGGGCTACACGCCGCCAACTACTACGCCTACGGGTCCAGGCGAATGTGGAAGGCACTCATCAGATCCGGGGAGCGGGTCGGCCGCAGCCGGGTGGAGCGCTTGATGCGCCAGAACGGTATCCAGGGCGCCAAGCGGCGCGGCAAGCCGTGGCGGACCACCCGGGCCGACCCGGCGGCGCTGCGCAGCCCTGGACCGCGTCAAGCGTGACTTCACCGCGGCCAGGCCGGATGAGAAGTGGTTCGCGGACTTCACCTACCTGCGCTGCTGGGAGGGGCTGGTGTTCTTCAGCTTCGTGATCGACGCATACAGCCGGATGATCGTCGGCTGGCAGTTCGCCAGCCACATGCGCACCACGCTCGTACTCGACGCGCTCAGGATGGCTTTGCATCAACGGGCCCCCCGGAGCAGACGTCTCGCTCGTGGCACACTCCGACGCCGGCAGTCAATACACATCGTTTGACTACACCCAGCTCCTCGACGACCACGACGTGCTGGGATCGATCGGAACCGTCGGCGATGCCTACGACAACGCAGCCGCCGAGAGCTTCGTTGACACCTACAAGACCGAGCTCATCGCTGACCGCAGCTGGCAGACCCGCTCCCAGCTCGAACTCGCTGTCCTGGAGTACGTCGCGTGGTTCAACAACGAGCGCATCCACGAAAGCCTTGACGACCGGCCACCCCGAGAAGTCGAGGAACTCTACGCTGTGAAAAGAGAGCCAACCATCCCCATCAAATGAAAGATGGGAACCAAACAAAACGCTCTCCGCCAAACCCAGGATGGCTCAAAGCCACTGGACCACCAGAACGCACCCGCCCCCGCGCACTAGTCCTCGTCCCCGCCAACGGAGCCCGCATCACACTCAGAAGACGCTAAGGGCACACCGACTCCGGTCTAGTACGCTCTGTAGTTGGCAGGCAAGTGTCATTGCTGGCTCAACACAAGACCTACCGAGGTGAGAGCGGCCGAGTCGGATGGCGTGCATTTTGTGCCCTACTCGGCTACGCGGGGCCAAGGATCTCCGAGGCCCTCAACCTCACCGAAGGCGAGGTGCGCCTGCACGACCCGAACAGCTCGCGTCTATGGATACCGGACAGCAAGACCGAAACCGGCATCCGCCACGTTGAGGTCACCCCAACATTGCGAGACGAGCTACTCGCCTACCACGCCGGGAAGATCCGCCGAGGCTACCCGGTTGGCCCTGACGTCGCGCTGTTCTGCACCGCGAAGGGCACCCGCTGGGATGAGGACAATGTCCGCCAGCACCTCCTGTCCCCTGTCGCCGAGCTTGCAAGCCGCAGGATGATCGAACGTGGTCTTTCGCCTCTGCCGCACATCACGCCTCACTCGTTGCGACGGACCTACGTCTCGATCATGCTGCTGGCCACAGAATTCGATATTCCGTTCATGCAGAGCCAGGTCGGTCACGCCCACGCCGCCATGACCCTGGACGTCTATAACCAGCTTCTCGACCGCAGCAAGCGCGAGCACGGAGCAGCCTTCGATGCTCTCCTCACCTCTGCTCGAAGCACTCTTTACGGTCTGGGAGCGTCGCTGCAAACACAGCTTTCAGCCCACCAGTCAGCCCACCAGTCGAAAATAGCCATCCCAAGGCCAGCACCAGTGTTCGTCGCAAACCTCTGATTTGCAGGCACTTCGTAAGGGGTGAGCGAGGGGACTCGAACCCCCGACCGCCTGGACCACAACCAGGAGCTCTACCAGCTGAGCTACGCCCACCAAGTCGGCAGAGCGGAGTCTAGCGAGCGCGGGCGCCGCGGCTCAGGCACGGCGGATCCACAGCGCGGCGGGCCCCGCCTCGGTCGTCCATGAGTCGATCGACGCGAGCGCCGCGTCGAGGTCGGCCTCCTGTAGAGGCTCGGCATCCTGGCCGCCCGCTGCGAGGACGTGCGCAAGGCGCGAGCCGACGAGCGAGGAGACCGCTCCGCGCGCGAGGTCGAGCGTGACGCCGATCGGCATCTGCGGATGGCGCTGCGCGGCGGTCCTCCATGCCGCGAGAAGCGACATCGGCGTCTGGCCGAGACCGCGCAGCAGTTCGAGCCCCAGGGCATCCGCGAGTACTGACGTGTCCGTCGGCCCGATCTGGGCCCCGGCTGCCTGCGCAATCGTGCCTTCGCTTCCGGGTACCTCGGCGATGACGGTGGCCTCGGCGGCCGAGGCGGCGCTGGCGATCAGCGCCTCTCTGGCCGCCGCCATCACCCTTTCGGTCACGTTTGTCCCCTCGCGCTGTGCGACGGCCCAGCCGCGGCCCATCGTCAGCCGGCCAATCGGTATCTCGGGGCCTTCGAGCACCACGATCGAGGCGGCCGAGGGGTCCCAGATGCGTTCGCCCATCTCGATCAGCGCCCCCCTGATCCACGGCTCGAGCACCGTGGCCGTGAGCTCCTGCTCGCCGAGGTTGAACCTGTGCAAGTGGTGGGGCGCCTGGCGCAATTCGATGTGGAACATCGCCAAAGGCTCGCAGATGTGCGCGATCCTCGGCAGGAGAGCGCTCCCTTGCCGGATTTCTGGCCTGCGGACACTTCACATCACAGGGTTCGCTGCCGATGGATTGCCATGTCCGTTGAAAGCAAGGCAAGGCGAGTCGCCGGCAGGGTCCTGCTCGGGCTTCCCTACCCCTCGCGCACCGGACGCCTGACCACCCCTTCCAGTCAACGCTTTGGCGCGTGGTGGGCGCGCCATCCGCGGCCACTCTACGGATTCGTCGCGCTCTCGCTCTGCTGGAGCACCGGCTATCTGACTTGGCGGATCGGCTTCAGCGCAGAAGGAGCCGAGCCGGTGCTGTGGGTGCGCGCTGCTTCTCGCCGAGCTCTACGGCCTTTGGAACCTCGCGACACTCGCCTGGATGACCCGGCACGTGCGCGCAGAGACGCCCGCGGAGCGCGCAGCAGCGCAAGCCGCTCCCGCGAGGAGCAAGCACCCGCCCAAGCGTCGACATCTACATCTGCACATACGACGAGCCCCTGCACGTCCTGGAGGCGACGCTCGCCGGATGCGCGCTGCTGCCGAGCCCCACAATACCTACCTGCTCGACGACGGCCGCCGCGAGGAGGTCGCCGAGCTGGCCGCACAATGGGATGCGATCTGGATCACCCGCCCCGACAAATCCCACGCCAAGGCAGGCAACATCAACCATGCGCTGCCGCTGACGGCGGCGATCTGGTGCTCGTCCTCGACGCCGACCACGTGCCGCTTCCCGATGCGCTCAGCACGCTCTGTGAGCCCTTCGAGGACCCGAAGGTCGCGCTGGTCCAGAGCCCTCATGACTTCTCAAACCACGACTCGATCCAGCACTACGCGCTTGGACGCCACGAGCAGTCGCTGTTCTTCTCGGTGATCTGCCCCGGAAAGGACCGCCACGGCGCGGCCTTCTGGTGCGGCTCAGGTGCGGTCATCCGGCGTCAGGCGCTGCTGGAGATCGGCGGCGTGGCCACCGAGACGATCGCCGAGGACTTCCACACCACGATCAAGCTGCATCGCGCGGGATGGAGGAGCGGGTATGAGCCGCGCACCGTCGTACAGGGTCTCGCGCCGCACGATCTCGCCTCCTACCTATTGCAGCGCGACCGCTGGGCGCGGGGCAACCTCGCGGTCTTCAGCACTCCGGAGAGCCCGTTGCGGGCACGCGGCCTGAGCATGGCGCAGCGCCTCAGCTACCTGGCAAGCCTCACGGGCTATCTCGCCGGGCCGATCCGGCTGCTGCTGCTCTGCATCGTGACCGCGGTGCTCTGGAGCGCGGCACTGCCGCTGCGGATCGCCCCGATCGCGCTGATCGGCCTTTGGGCGCCCGCGACAATGCTCAGCATCCTTGCCGGCACGGCCCTCTGTCGCGGCGTCCAGAGCACGGCCGAGACCTGCCACTTCGAGCTCTGCACCGCAGAGATATTCACCCGCGCGCTGCGCTGCGTGGCGAGGCCCGGCCGCGCGAGCTTCCGCGTGACGCCAAAGGAGGGCGTCGATCACGGCGGGTGGGAGTCACTGCGTCAGTTCAGGGTGATCCTCGTGATCGCGGCACTGCTTGGCGCGGGCGTCGCGCTGCGGATCGCCGAGGACCTCGGTGCGGGATTCCTGCCGCCGATGCAGGGCTTCGCCGCGTGGTTCGTGCCGCTGCTTGGAGTAGTCGAACTGCGACGCGTGCTGCGCACGCTGGTCGTGGCCGGACGCAGGCGGCAGCTGCGCGCCGATTACCGCACGCCGCTCGAGGTCTCCGCGTTCGTTGAGCCCCCGGGCGCGGGCCGGGTGCCAGCACCGGCGGGGACGATGCTGCTCGCCCGGGTCTACGACATCACCGTCGGGGGCCTCGGCTTCGAGATGGACGCGCCGCTCCCAGCTGAGAGCTTGGTGCGCCTGTCGCTGCATCTGCCCGGCATAGGAGATGGCGAGACAAGCCCGATCTCATTCCAGGCAAAGGTGCGCTCCTGCCGGCAGACCGCAGCGGGCTTTCGCATCGGCGCGGAGATCACCGGCACGGAGCAGGAGGCCAGACGCAGGATCGTGGAGTACTGCCACGTCGTCTGGCCCTACCGCCGGCTGCGCGGCAGGAGTCCCTCGCTTCCGGCGATCGCGCCCGCGCCCATTCCAAGTCGGGAGCGCATCACAGAGACGGCCTCCGGATTGCTGTCGATCAGCACGTAGCGCCGTCCGCTCTCCGCAGCCGCCGCACCGAGCGTGCCGCTGCCGGCGAAGAAGTCCAGGCACCAGTCCCCAGGTCTGCTGGAGGCAAGCACGATCCGGCGCAGGACCCCAAGCGGCTTCTGCGTGGGGTAGCCGGTCTTCTCGGCGCCGCTAGTCGGCACGATCGTGTGCCACCACACGTCGGTGGGCAGCTTGCCCCTGGCCGCCTTCTCCGCCGTTACGAGCCCGGGCGCCATGTAGGGCTCGCGGTCCACCGCCTCGCTGTCGAAGTGGTAGCGCGAGGGGTGCTTCACGTAGACCAGGATCGTGTCGTGCTTGGCGGGCCAGCGGCGCTTGGAGCGCCCGCCGTAGTCATAGGCCCAGATGATCTCGTTGAGGAAGCACTCGCGGCCGAAGATCGTGTCCAGCAGCAGCTTGCAGTAGTGGGCCTCCCGGGAGTCGATGTGGAAGTAGAGGGTGCCCTGCTCGCAGAGCAGCCTGTGGGCGTGGCGAAGGCGCGGCTCAAGGAAGGCTAGATAGTCGTCGTATGCGTCCTCGTAGAGCCGCTCGGAGAGCGGCTTGCTTGCATATCTATGACCCTTGAATCCGATCCGGTCGCCCTCGGCATCGGCCACCGTCTCGAGCACGACCCGCCGGCGCGAGATGCCGGTGTTGAAGGGCGGGTCTATGTAGATCAGCTGGAAGCAGCCATCGGCGAACTGCGGCAGCAGGGTCAGGTTCTCGCCGAGCAGGATCTCGTCATGCTCGGGGACGCGCTGCTCGCTCACGCCACTGCACGTAGGTGGCGGTAGGGAGCGCCACGCAGCTCGCGCACCACCGCGTCCAGCACCCCCTCCTCATCCAGCTGGCGCCCGTCGGTGACCGCGCCGATCACGGCGCGCTTTCGCTCGAGCAGCGTTGCGATCGTCTCGTCGATCGTTCCCGCGGCAAGCAGGTATGCGGCGTTGACGGCGTCCTGCTGTCCGATCCGGTGACAGCGGTCCTCCGCCTGCTCGAGCTTCGCAGGCGTCCAGTCGAGCTCGAGGAACGCGACGTTGGAGGAGCGCGTGAGCGTGAGACCGTGCCCCGCGAGCTCGATCGAGCAGACGATCAACTGGTTTCCAAGCCCGTCGGGCTCCTGGAAGCAGGCCACCGCCGCGTCCCTGGCCGCATGGCTGTCGGCGCCGAGTATGTGCAGCGCGGATGGGAAGCGCTCGATCACCGCCCGCTGGATCTTTCGGTGCCTTGCGAAGACGACAAGCCGCTCGCCGGATGCCAGGAAGTCGTGGATCCAGGCAAGCGCCGCGTGGAGCTTGCCCTCAGCGGCAAGCAGCTTTAGCGCGTTCAGGCGCACGAGGCGCTCCGCGCGCAGCGCGGCGGCGATCTTTGCGTCCAGCTCGCGCAGGTCGAGCGGTTGGGTGGAGAGCCAGGCGATCACGTCGCGCTCGGCGAGCCTGTACTCGGACTCGTTGTCGAGCTCCACCGGGACGATCGCGCGCGTCTTCGCCGGCAGCTGCGGCAGCACCTCGGACTTCAGCCGCCGCACGAAGCAGCGTGCGCGCAGATGCCAGTGCAGCCGCAGGTTCGCGTCGGGGCCGCGGAAGCGCCTGCTGAATTGCGCACCCGACCCGAACTCCGCGAGGCGCCCGAGGATCCGCAGCTGGGAGATCAGCTCGGCGGGACGGTTCATCACCGGCGTCCCGGTGAGCGCGAGCACGAGCCCCTCCTTCGGCACCGCGGCGGCGAGGCGATGGACGGCCTGGGTGCGCTTGGCGGCGGCGTTCTTGCAGTAGTGCGACTCGTCGAGCACGAGTGCCTTTGGCCCAAGCGAGGAGAGCGCCGCCTGGCGGGCGGCGAGGATGTCGTAATTGACGACGCTGATCTCCGCCTGCGGCAGCGACCCCGACCCGGTGCCCGAGATCGTCTGGACCTCGCGAGCAGGCAGCCATCTGCGGATCTCGCGCACCCAGTTGAGCTTGAGGCTCGCAGGGCAGACGACAATCGCTGGGTAGGCGCCATCGGACTCGATCGCGGCCAGCGCCTCGATCGTCTTGCCAAGACCCTGCTCGTCTGCAAGGAAAGCGCGCCTGCGCGCCAGCAGGTAGCTCACGCCCGCCTGCTGGAAGGGCTTCAGCTCACCGCCGAGGCCGGGAACGTGCAGCTCGGCGTCCGCGGCCTGTGAGAGCGCGACCAGCCCGGCCGCCTGGGCGTGCTCCTCGCGGATCTCCTGCAGCAACGAGAGCGCCTGCTCGTCGACCCAGGCCTCGTGCTCCGCGAGAAAGGCGTCGAGCTCCGGCACGCAGAAGGGATCGGCGTGGATCGCGGGCAGCAGCGCGTGCTCATGCCGTTGATCGCGGTCGGCGCCTGGCGGAAGTGCGCCAGGCAGCGCGGCGAAGGCGAGCTGTTGGCCGGGGTCGTGGCCAGGGGCGAGCACGAACGTCGGCTCTTCGTGGACCTCTGAGAGCTCGAGCACCGACGGCGGAGCGGGACGCCCCTCTTCGAGCGCCGCGATGCACCGTCTGGCGGCCGGGCTGATCCAGCCCTGTGATCCGCTGCCGATCGCCTGCTCGATCAGCCGCCAGGACTCGATGGTCAGCGGCAGACCCGACCCGCCGGGCACGCTTGCCGCGCGCTCGCGCAGCTCCGCGGGCAGGCGTGCGGTCTCGCCGAGCAGCAGGAAGCCCGCCTCCTCCGGGACGCCCGCGACATCCAGCGTGCCGCGCCAAGCCGAAGCCTGCGCCACCCAGCGGCTCACGCGCCGGTCGACCTCGGCCGCCTCCAAGCCAGCGAGCAGCTCTGCGATCTGCAGCGCGTCGGGCTCGGCGGCCGCAAGCGCCAGGCTGCCCCCCATCGTCTCCCTCGCACGCAGTCCGAGCCGCTCGGCGAGCTGGCGCCCGAGCGAGGCGTGCTCGGCCGCGATCACGATCCAGCGACGCCCGTTGCGATCGCGGCGCATCTCGACCTCGTGGGTGAGCCGGTCGCCCGAGCCCTCCGTGCCGGCGGACTCAGGAGCGCTGCGGCTCCCAAGCTCGGTGAGCGCGTGCCGCGCATCGCGCGAGATCACCAGACCGCGCGAGCCGCGGGAGAGCGCAGCCACGATCCCTGCCGCCTGCTCGTCCAGGGGCATGAGGCCCCTGTCGATCAGCGGCAGCCTGCTGGCGCCGGGATGCTCGAGCAGCGCCTCCACGACCGCGGGTGCCCGGTCGGTGGGAAAGCTCAGCCACCAGTTCTCGTCAGGCCGTGCGAGGTCGAGCAGGCACTCCTGCGTGTGCCTGCGACGGCGAAGACGCGAAAGCTCGGCCGCCAGCTCGTCGCTGACCTCGGGCTCTGCGGGCAGCCGCCCGAGGATCTGGCCGACCGCCTCGGCGCGCTCGGGGTCGAGCGGCACGCGCCAGACCCGTTGCTCGGGGTCCCAACGCCGGCCCGGAATCGCGCGCAGCAGCTTGCGCAGATCGTCATCGTATGGGAAGCGCAGCAGCGCATCCCCGTCCTGCAGGGAGGCATGGAGGGCAAACGACATGAGCACTGCACGATAGGCCGTGGCGAGGATGCAACCGGCGTCCGGAGCCGGCGCTCCCAGAGCCACAGCTTCGGGGCCGCGGCGATGTCCGCACGTTCCGATCTTGCGGTTTCAAAGAACGGAATCCCCTGTGATGAGCGTACGCAACGGCCGCAGACGGTCTCACCCCCGCGGAGTTACGAGGTTGGGCTTCACAATGTGACCGGGGCCCATCTCTCTCTGTGCGCCGCCAACGACAATCGGCATACGTTGCCGTGTGCATCGTTCCGCGTCCACCAACTGCTAGCGGTGCTCGCCGCGGGCGGAGAGCTTTCGGCGCCGCAGCTCCTCCGCGAGACTCAGCAGCGGCTGCATCTGTTTGCGCGCGACCAGGGCTGGGGTGGCCGCGAGCAGGAAGTTGAAGACGCGGTAAGCGACCACCGCGGCGAGCGCCTGCGCAAGCGGAGCGCCAAGCCAGTGCAGCGAGTAGGTCATCAGTGCCTCGGTGATGCCGGCGCCGCCGAGCGGCAGGCTGCGGCGCGTGGCGACATAGCCAGTGGCGTAGGCGAGGATTACCCTGCCCGCCGAGAGGTTCAACCCGAAGGCCTGCAGCCCGCCGTAGAAGGCGGCGATGTCCGCAGCCCAGTAGAGCGTCGTGCCAATCCAGGCGCCTGCGTATTTGCGCGGGTGGGCGATCAGCGTGCGCAGCACACCGACCCCCTCCAGCAGGCTTGCAAGCCACTCGCGCCGCCTACCGGCAAGCCGTGCGAGCCGCTCGGCCCGTCCCGGCGCGCTGGCCCACAGCGCAAGCCCGAAGCCAAGCGGCACCGCGATCGCCCAGGGCCAGAGCAGCGAGGCGGGCACCTTGGCCCCGGTGGCGATCAGGAAGATGGCCACGGCGCAGGTGGCGGGCGCGAGCACCGCCCACTCCAGCGCCCCGAGCCCGAGCACCCGCACACGAGCGCTGTGCTCATCCTCGTGCAACGCATGCAGCGCCTGCTTGTCGATCCCGAAGCCCCCGCCGATCGCAAACGGCCCGAACCCCGCGACCACGACGCGCGCCACTAGCGGCAGCGACAGCGGCGCGTGCCCGTGCACGCGGGCGATCGACCTGTAGGCGATCACGTAGGCGGGATACGTGATCAGCTCGGCGCAGGCGATCAGCGCGATCCAGCCTGGATCGACGTCGGTGAAGGCGCGTCCGAGCGCTTCGCCATGCGTCGCCTGAGCGATCGCCAGCACCGCGATCGCAGCGATCGCAGTGGCCATCGCGGAGGCCGCGATCGGCCGCTTGGCAAGCCGGACCCTCACACAGGCGACGATAGCCGGGCACCGCCCCGCGGACGCCGGCAGCCGCGCATGCGGCTCTCAGGGCGAGGACTCGGCGGCCAGGCGGGCGGGGCTCTCGTGTTCCTTCGATTCGGCCGGCAGCAGCATTGCGACCACGAGACCGCCGAGCGCCACCGCGGCCAGCACGCCCGTCGCGGCCAGATAGCCGCCGTTGCCCGAGGCGACGGCCGAGACCAGGATCGTGCCGGCGATTGCGGTGCCAAGCGAGGAGCCGAGGTTTGAGACACTGCGCGAGAGCCCGGATATCTCGCCCTGCTTGCTCTCGGAGAAGCTCGACTGGACGACGTTCACCGACGGCGTGAGCATCGTTCCCACGCCGAGGCCGATCAGCACGAGGCCCGGCTCGAAGGCCAGCACGCTGGAGGAGAGGTGCACGAGTGCCAGCAGCAAGCCCATCCCGGCAAGCGTTACCAGGAAGCCAACACGGATCAGAGTCCGCTGTTCGCGCCGCTTGGCAAGCCGTTCGGCCGCAAGGGAGGAGACTAGGACGCCGGCGGTCGCGCCGGTGAAGATCAGGCCAGTGTGGATCGCACTGTAGCCGCGCACCACCTGCAGGAACACCGAGACCACGAAGGAGAGCCCCATCAGCAGCAGCCACTGCAGGTTCTGCGTCACGAGCGCGAGGTTGGCCCGGTGCTTGGCGAACACGCTCATCGAGAGCAGCGGCTCCCTGCCCGCCCGTTCGAAGCGGCGGATGTGCCAGATGAAGATCGCAAGCAGCGCCACGCCCGCGGCGATGAACGCGATGGTGAGCACGGTGTTGGTGCCCGCCTGCAGGATGCCGACGATCAGCGCCAGCATGCCGAGCGCCGAGAGCACGCTGCCCTGTACGTCGAAGGGGCGGGAGCGATCGGCCGGCGCGGGGTCGTGCAGCTTCACGCTCAGCAGCACGATGCAGACCACGATGACCGCCTGCAGCAGGAAGGATGCGCGCCAACTGATGCTCGTCGTGATCAGCCCGCCGATCAGCGGACCGGCCGCGGCGCCCACGCCGCCCATCCCGCTGATCGCGCCGAAGGCGCGGGCGCGCGAGGTCACATCGCCGTAATACATCGTCGCGAGGATGTAGATCGGCGGGATCATCAGCGCCGAGCCGACACCCTCGAAGGCCGAGTAGCCGAGGATCAGGACGCCAAGGCCCGGGGCGGCCGCCGCGATCACCGCGCCGGTGCCGTAGATCGAGAGGCCCGCGACCAGGCAACGCTTGCGGCCGAAGATGTCGGTCAGCTTGCTGCCGGGCATCATCAGCGCCGCCATGCACAGCAGGAACAACGTGATCGCCGTCTGCACGCCGTGGACCGTCGTGTTCAGGTCCTTGCTGATGCTGTTGATCGCGACGTTCATGTTCGAGCCGGCGAAGCTCGCCACGAACTGAGTCATCGCAAGCGGCAGCAGCAGCCTGCCCGAGGCGCCTCCCGCCCGACCCTGAGCCGCGCTCGCCGCCACCATTGCTCAGGCGGCCGCGGCACTCGCAGCCGGAGCCGCGGCCGAGATCGCGCGCGCGGCTCCGATCAGCGCCAAATGGCTGAATGCCTGCGGGAAGTTGCCGACCTGCCGTTTGCGCGCCACGTCGTACTCCTCGGCCAGCAGGCCGAGGTCGTTGGTCAGGGCGAGCAAGCGGCCGAAGAGCTTCTCCGCATCGGCCACCCTCCCGTTGATCGCAAGCGCGCTCACAAGCCAGAAGGAGCAGGCCAGGAACTGGCCCTCATCGCCGGCCAGGCCGTCGTCGGTCTCGCTCGTGGAGTAGCGCGAGACGAAGCCGTCGCGGCCAAGCTCGGCGGCAACCGCCTCAATCGTGCCGCTCACACGCTCATCCTCGGCCGGCAGGAAGCCGACGAGCGCGATGTTCAGGACGCTCGCGTCGAGCTCCTGCGAGCCGTAGTACTGCGTGAAGGTGCGCCGCTGCGGGTCATAGCCCTGCGCGCAGACCTCGGCATGAATCTCGTCTCGGGCCTGCTTCCAGCGCGCTAGCGGCGCCTGCTGGCCAAACTGCTCGGCGAGCTTGACGGCCCTGTCGAACACCACCCACGCCATCACCTTGGAATAGGTGTAGTGCCGCCGCGGCCCGCGCGACTCCCAGATGCCGTCGTCGGGCTCCCGCCAGATCGTCTCGACGTGTTCGACCGCCGAGCGCCAGCGCGGCCAGTAGCGCGGCTCGATGCCGCCGAGGGCCTGCGCGCCCAGGTAGGCGGCCCCGATCACCTCGCCGTAGACGTCGAGCTGGAACTGCTCGGAGGCGGCGTTGCCGATCCTGATCGGCTTGGAGCCCTCGTAGCCGGGCAGGTCTGACAGCTCGAACTCGGTCAGGCGCCGCTCGCCGCCAAGGCCGTACATGATCTGAATCTTGGCCGGATCGCCGGTGCCCACTCGCATCATGAAGTCGCGGAACGCAAGACCCTCCTCGACGTAGCCGCCGGCCAGCAGCGCTTCCAGGGTGAGCACGGAGTCGCGCAGCCAGCAGTAGCGGTAGTCCCAGTTGCGCTCGCCGCCGAGGTCCTCGGGCAGCGAGGTGGTGGGTGCCGCGATCACCGCGCCGGTCTGCTCGGAGGTGAGCGCCTTGAGCACCTGCAGGGAGAGCATCACCTCCTCGCGGTGGGGACCGTCGTAGGTGCAGCGGGCACACCACCCCCGCCACCATGCCTCGGTGCGCGCAAGCGCGGAGTCGGCGTCCTCGACCGGCGGCGTGCGCTCGTAGGAGAGGTGCCAGCAGAGCGTGAAGCGCTCGCGCTCACCCGCGGACAGCGAGAAGTCCGCGGTGATCGTCCCGTTTCGCATCTGCAGCGACAGCGGCGTGCTGAGACGAAACGAGTCGGGGCCGGCCGTGACGAACGCGCCATCGGGCGCGCGCTCGACCCAGGGCACGATCGAGGCGTAGTCGGGGCGCACGGAGAGCTCCATGTGCATCGGCACCTCGCCGTCGAGCCCTTCGACGATCCGCATCAGGCGCGGTGGTCCGTCCGCCCTCACCGGCATGAAGTCGATCATCCGCACGACGCCCTCTGCTGTCTCGATCTCGTTCTCGAGGATCAGCGAGTCCGGCCTGTAACGCCGACTGGAGGAGCGCACCTCGCCCTCCGGGGCCAGGCGCCAGGTGCCGTGGCGCTCGTCGCCGAGCAGCGCGGCAAAGCAAGACGGGGAGTCGAACCGCGGCAGGCAGAGCCAGTCGATCGATCCGTTGCGGCCGACCAGCGCGGCCGCCTGCATGTCGCCTATCAGGCCGTAGTCCTCGATCAGCATCCGCGCCCCTTTCTTTCAGCGTGCCCGCCGCCGGTGGACGTGCCGCCCTGGCGACCCCTCGAACTGCTCTCACTACCGGCTCAGCCGAGGATGCGCGCCTTCTGCGCCGCGAGCTCCTCGTCGGTCAGCACGCCTTCCTCGTGCAGCCGCGCCAGCTGTTGCAGCCGCTCCATGTCGGCGGAGCTGAGACCCTCGGCCGTCTGCGGCGGTGGCGCAGCGGGCTCCTGCATCGGGGCTTCTTGCGCGGACTGCTCGGCATGTCGCTTGCCCATCAGGTAGGAGCCGCCGCCGACCGCGGCGGCTCTGAGCAGAGGACGGCGTCTTCTCAATGGCATGACACTCACCTACTCCCCGGTCTCGGGCAGGTCCAGCTCGAGCGCGATCATGATCTCCGGCGCGGCGGCGATCAGCCTCGGCCCGCCGACCTGCGGGGCGATCGCGCGCAGCACCCCGATGATGTCCTCCGCGGTCACGCCTTCGGAGAGCGCGTTGGCAACCTGCCAGGCGTAGGACGCCGGCGGTGCGTCAAGCGCTATCAGCGCCGCGATCTTCACCAGCGAGAACGCCCGCGCCTCCAGGCCGCTCTCCTCCCGATTGATCTCCCGTAGGCCAAGCGAGGTCTCCAGCAGATCGATCTCGCCGAGGGCGATCTTTTCGAGCGTGTTCTGCGTATCGTTCGATACAGCTGTCATCTTCTCACCTTTCATGCAGCACCCACATCACACGGGGCTTTCAGCCGGCGTGCGAGCCCGCCGGCCGCCAGGCTCCTGCGGCGGCTATTCGCACTTCGATTTGGTTGCACTAGCGAATTCATTGACTCCCGACCCGAGCGCCACTATCTCCGCCGGGATCTGGGAGAGGGCGCTACTGCCATTCTGGGATTCGGAGGCGGCCTTCACCGAGTCGGCAAATTCCTTTGCCGACGTCGAGATCGTTTCGGTCTGCGTGGGAAATTCGCTCTTGGCAGCTTCGACGAGCCCGGTTGCGCTGCTCTGGACCTTCCGCACCGCCGCTTCGGCACCCGCGATCCCTTCCTTTGAGAGATCCAGGTGCGTCAGGGCGTTGACCGCAGATTTCAGTTCGGTGGACTTCACGCAGTAGGCCGGCTTGCTCGATCCGCAGCCGCACACCAGCAGCGCCGGCACCGCCAGTCCGGCGACCAGCGCCGCAATAGGGCCCCTCAGCGCTGCCCGGCCGGCGGTTGTGTGCATCTGGCAACCGTCGCAGCCCAGACGCAACGGTGCAACGGGGGCAAACCCCCACTCGCCTAGGTGATTTTCACGGTTATCTCGCCGCCCAGCAGGCCATACGGTCGGATGTTGAGATGGAGCAGGCTGCACATCCGCCGCGCCGGTGGCTCGTGAGGACCCTGATCGGCGTGGCGACGGTGATCGGGATCGTCGCGATCTTCGCGGTGTGGGCAAACCGCCAGCTGCTCAACACCGGAGGCTGGACCTCCACCAGCACGAAGCTGATCGAAAGTCCACCTATCCGCGAAGCGGTCTCCGGCTACCTGACCGAAGAGATCTACGCCAACGTCAACGTGACAGGCGAACTGCGGAGCGCCCTCCCGAGCCAGCTCAAGCCGCTCGCGGGCCCCGCGGCGGGGGCGCTTCGCAGCCTCGTGCAGAAGGGCGTGAACCTCGCCCTGGAACGCCCTGAGGTCCAGCAGCTCTGGCGCTCGGCCAACGAAGTCGCCCACGCGGAGTTCGTGAAGCTGATCGAGAACAAAGGCCGCGTCGTAAAGACGCCCGGCGGCGGCACCGTGGTGCTCGACCTACGCCCGCTGGTGGCGCAGGCGGCAGAACGTGTGGGCGTGCCTGCCTCCACGGTGGCGAAGATCCCGCCGAAAATCGCCGAAATCCAGGTCGTGAAGTCCAAGAAGCTGCAGACCATGCAGACCGCGGTGAACGTGCTTCGCAGTCTTGCGATCGCACTGCCGCTGCTTGCGCTCCTCCTCTATGGGCTAGCGGTCTACCTTGCCCGCGGCCTGCGAACGCGGACGCTGATCGCCGTCGGGATCTCGCTGATCTTTGCGGGCGTGATCGTGCTGATCGCCAGGTCGCTGATCGGCAAAGTCGTCGTCGAATCGCTCGCGAGCACCGCGGCGGTGCAGCCGCCGCCGCGGCGGCGTGGTCGATTGGAACCGGCATCCTGGTCTCGGTTGCGGGCGCCGTGATCTTCATCGGAGTGCCCGTGATCCTCGCGGGCATGATTGGCGGTCCCACACGGCCCGCGCAGAGCCTGCGGCACGCGATGGCTCCCTACCTGCGCGAGCGTCCGGGACTTGCCTTCGGCGCGATGGGTCTGCTGCTGATCATCCTCTTCGCGTGGGGTCCGATCCCGGCGACCAGGAGCTGGCTCGGCATCCTCATCATCATCGCACTTGCGATGTTCGCCACGCAGATGCTGCGCAGGGAGGCGGCGCTCGAGTTCCCGGACGCGCAGATGTCCTCGCAGTGGCTGCAGGAACGCATGGACTCGATCCGCCACCGCTTCGCCGGGGCTCAGAGCAGCCTGCGGGCGGAGGCCCACGCGACCCGGCAGCGGTGGCACCCGAACGGGCCACCGCAGGACAGAGCGGACGAAGGGGTGGCGCTTGACACAGCACAAGTGCCTAGACCTGTCTCCGCGACGGCTCCGCTGCCCCACCCACCGGCTGAGACTGCCGCCGCGGTCGCCCAGGATCTGCCCGGCCAGCTGCAACGGCTTGCTGCGCTTCACACCGCGGGCGCGCTCACCAGTGAGGAGTACGCGGCCGCCAAGCAGCGGCTGATCTCAGGCGCGGGTTAGGTTGGCGAGGTGCGCGCGCTCAGGCGGGCGCGGAGCCGAGCTCACTGCCGCAGTGCCTGCACTTGCTCGCCGCCTCGGGAATGTCTGCCGAGAGGCAGTGGGGACACTTCTTCACCGGCGCCGGCTCCCCGAAGACGGTGATGCCGCGGCGGCGCTGATAGGCGCGGTCGGGAACGACGATCGGCAAAGTAGACGACCGCCATGAAGGTCGCGAAGTAGATCAGCGCCGAGATGACCGCGCCGAAGTCGATCAGCTGGCCGTTGATCCGCACGCCAACCCCGGTGGTGCCGCCACCGCCCGCCGCGTTTACGAGCGGGGTGATCACGTTGTCGGTGAACGCCTTTATCAGCGTGCTGAATCCGAGCGCGATCACGAGCCCCACCGCGACCACCACGAGGTCGCCTTGCATGAGGAAGTTCTTGAATCCTCTGAGCAGTGACATCCAGCTCCTCTCGCTGTAGATCCGGGGGCCCCCCGGCGGAGACCCTGGGCAGCCAGAGCATAGGAACCTCCTCAGCCGATCGGTCTGGACGGTTGCGCTGGGCGGTGCTACCGGAGCGGCACCGCATACACCTGCCATCAACCGACCGCTGAGGATCTCCTCGAATGCCCAAGGCACTCTTCTTCACCGAGTCCGATCAGTCCAACGCGCTAATCGCCTCCGACCCGATGGCGTTGCTGATCGGGTTCGCGCTCGATCAGCAGGTGACTGTGCAAAAGGCCTTCTCGGGGCCGCTCGCGCTCGAGCAGCGCATCGGCTCGCTCGACGCCGAGACGATTGCCGCGGCCGATCTGGAGGCGATCTTCCGCGAGAAGCCCGCGATTCACCGCTTCCCCGGCTCGATGGCAAAGCGCGTCCACGACCTCGCCGTCCACGTGCTCGAAGAGTACGACGGCGACGCGAGCAAGGTATGGAAGGGCGTCCGCACCTCCGAGCAGCTCCGCGCGAACCTCCAAGCGCTGCCTGGATTCGGCGAGATGAAGGTCAAGTCGCTGTCGGCCGTGCTCGCCAAGCGCTTCAACGTCAAGGCGGCAAATGAGCTCGTGCCGCCCCACCCCACGCTCGGCGACGTCGATTCGCCGCAGGCGCTCATCGACTACCAGGCCGCCAAGAAGACGCACAAGGCGGAGTGGTCGAAGATGCGCGCTGCTGGCTAGGCGCACTCGGCGCTGCCGTGGCCTCTCAGGCCTCGAGCACCACGGCCAGCCCCTGCCCCACGCCGATGCAGATGGCCGCGAGGCCGATCCCGCCACCACGGGCGCGCAGCTCGTGGGCAAGGCGCCCGAGAATGCGCGCGCCCGAGGCTCCGAGCGGATGGCCGACCGCGATCGCGCCACCGCGCACGTTCACCTTCTCCGGGTCGAGATCCGGCCATCCAACGAGGCATGCAAGCGACTGGGAGGCGAAGGCCTCGTTCAGCTCGACCACGTCGATCTGCTCCCACGTCAGTCCCGCCCGCGCGAGCGCCTTGTTGGCTGCCTCCACCGGCGCGATCCCGAACACGTCCGGGTCCACGCCATGGACGCCGCGCGCGCCGATGCGCGCGAGCGGCTGCACACCAAGTCGGGCGCCGGCCTGCTCATCACCGAGCATCAGCATCGCTGCACCATCGTTGAGGGGAGAACTGTTGCCCGCGGTAACCGTCCCGCCTGCCACGAACGCCGGCGAGAGCTTCGCGAGCTTCTCCATCGAGGTGTCCGCGCGTATTGCCTCGTCGCGCGCGAGCTCCACTCCCGGGATCGGCACGACCTCTCCCATCGCGCCCTCCTCGTAGGCCCTGGCGGACAGCTCGTGGCTGCGCAGCGCGAAAGCGTCCTGCGCCTCGCGTGAGATCGAGTACATGCCGGCCAACTTCTCAGCGCTCGCACCCAGGCTGATCGTCCACTGCTCTGGCATCTGCGGGTTGACCATCCGCCACCCAAGCGTGGTGGAGTGCAGCGTCTCCGGACCGGCGGGAAAGCCCTTGGCCGGCTTCTGCAGCACCCACGGCGCGCGCGTCATCGACTCCACCCCGCCGGCGATCAGGATCGACACGTCGCCGGCCTCGATCGCGCGCGCGCCCTGGATCGCAGCCTCGAGGCTCGATCCGCAGAGCCGGTTGACGGTCACGCCCGGGACGCTTGTTGGAAGTCCGGCGAGCAGCACCGCCATCCGCGCGACGTCGCGGTTCTCCTCCCCCGCGCCGTTTGCGTTGCCGAGGATCACGTCGTCTATCGCATCGTGCTCGAGTGCCGGCACGCGCTCCAGTAGCGCCCGGAGCGCGTGCGCGGCCAGATCGTCGGGGCCGCACCGCGGAGCAGCCCGCCGCCATAGCGCCCAAACGGCGTGCGCACAGCCTCATAGACATAAGCCGCGCTCATCGGCCTACCTGCATCTCCTTGGTCTCCTTTCGCGCCCAATCGGCGCAACGGGAGCGGCCATTCTAGGCGGCTTAGCGCTCCGAGGAGGCCCCCGCGGCCTGTGCCAGCGGCGCACACACGAGCGCCGGGGTCTCGGAGCGGTTCAGCGAGCGCCGCAGCCCCACAAAGGCGATCGTTCCGAGCACCGCGGGCACTCCGACCTGGAAGGCACGATATGCGAGCGTCGCCGCGACCGCCTGGGAGAGCGGGCTGCCGTAGAGCACGAATGCGCCGATCAAGCCACCGTCTGTGCCTCCCACGCCGCCGGGCAGCGGTATCAGGCCGCCGAGCTGGCCGATCACGTAGGCGAAGATCAGCGGACCGAGCGGCAGCAACGGCCCGAACGCCGCAAAGCCGACGATCAGTGCAGCGATGTCGAACCATAGGTAGCCAAGTGCGCCGAGGATCGCCTGCCAGCGGCCCTCACGCAACAACTGGCCCGTGTCGGCGATCCCGTCTCCAACCACGACCGCCGCCGTTCGGAGCTTGCCGAGCAGCCTGCCGGTCGGCTTGTACCTGTCGATGCGCCCAAGCAGTAGCGGCAGCGCGGCAGCGATCGCGGCCGATCCCCACGCCAGCGCGCTCAGCGCGCCGGTCAGCGCCACCGGGATGTGGCCGGGGAACAGCCCGAGGAGCAGCAACGGGCCAAGCAGTGCGGCGCAGGCGAAGTTCGGGATGCTCGTGAGCACGAAGAAGACGACGCTTCGACGACCGATGTGCTCGGTGCTCATCCCTCCCTGGCGAAGCGCCCAGGCCCCAAGCGCAAGGCCCCCAGCGCCGCCGGTCGGCACCAGCACGTTCACCGCCTGCTCGGCCATGCCAAGCCGATAGCTGAACCGCCAGCTCATGCCGGGGCAGAACACGTCGCGAAAGGCGACCACGTTTGAGAGGCAGGAGGCGAGCTTCAGCACACAGATCAGCACGAGCAGCCACGGGTTGACCGCGGAGAAGCGCGCGCGCAGGGTGCCAAGGCCCGGCAGTGAGACGATGAGGGCCGCGATCAGCACAAGAGGCACCGCGAGCAGGATCAGTTGGCGCAGCAGATGACGAGGGCTCAGCTCGTCGGGCATCTGCGCCGAGGAGTCATCTCCGTCGGTTCTTGTTGCGGTCACGAGCACGATCTACCCTATCCCGCTCTCGCGGTCTCGCCCGGTGCCGTATCCGCAGCGCCGGGGCGCGGTCCGGCGGCGCGGACGGTCCGGCGCCTGCGCTAGCTTCCGGATCAGTGGCGAGCAGGCGGCTGGAAGCAAGGCGCCGATCCAGCCGGGAGCGGGATCCTCGCCGGCTGCAACTGCTTGCGCTCGGCGCGATCATGCCGGTCCTGCTCGCGGCGATCCTGTTGCGCGCCGCCACTGAGCGCCTCCCGCCGCCCACGCTGCATCGGACGCTCGCCGCCTCGCTCACGCTTGCCGGCCACCGTCCCGCGCTTGCCTGGCCGCGCGAAGGCGAGGCCGCCGTCGAGATCGAGGGCGTGGGTAGCTTCGGAGCCTCGGGAGCCAACGAGCCGGTGCCGATCGCGAGCGTCGCGAAGCTGATGACCGCCTATCTCACGCTGCGCGCGCATCCCCTCTCCCCCGGCCAAGACGGCTTCACCATCACGGTCACGCCAGGGCAAGCCGCCGAAGAGCAGCGGCGGGCGGCCGAAGGCCAGTCGGTCGTGCCTGTCAAGGCGGGTGAGCGCCTGAGCGAGCGCAAGGCGCTACAGGCTTTGATGCTGCCCTCCGCCAACAACGTCGCCGCGATTCTCGCGGCGTATGACGCGGGCAGCATCGGAGCGTTTGTCGCCAAGATGAACGCGCAGGCCAGAGCGCTCGGCATGCGCTCGACCACCTACACCGACCCGAGCGGCTTCATGGACACCACGGTCTCCACGGCCGCCGATCAGCTCGAGCTGGCGCAGGCGGCGATGCGCGTGCCGACGCTCGCTGCGATCGTTGACATGCCGGCGGCCAGGCTGCCGCTGGCCGAGTCGTTGAGAACTACAACCAGCTGGTGGGCCAGGATGGCTACGTGGGCATCAAGACGGGCTCTGACCGCAATGCCGGCGGCTGCCTGGTCTTCGCCAAGCGCCTTGCCGTGGGTGGGCGCAGGGTCACCGCGCTCGGAGTCGTCCTCGGCCAGCGCGAAGGGCCGCTGATAGAAGCGGCGCTGTCAAGCGCCCGGCGGCTGGGCGACTCGGCGGCATCGGCCGTGCGAGTGCGGAGCGCGCTTCCGCAAGGGGCGCGCGTCGCGGTGCTCAGATCCGCCGACGGCGCCCACGCGAGCGTGGTCACGGCTCAGGCGGTGCAGACCCTCGGATGGCCCGGGCTGCGCGTGCCGGTCGAGGTGTCCTTCGGCCCCCCGGCGAGCAGGCTGCACGCCAACCAGCGCATGGGGACGCTCACTGTCGGGCGCGCGGGATCTGCCCGGTCGAGCACCGCTGCCGTCGCAAAGGGCTCCATCGGCAGACCCTCGCTCGGCTGGCGCCTGGCGCATCTGCTCTGACGCTGACCTCCCGGCCTGTGACGCGCGCGATCAGCGGATGATCGGACCGCTCTGCACCGCTTCGAAATCCGCGCCACTCAGACGCTCGATCTCCAGCAGGCTCTCTTCATCCCAATGCTCGCTGGGCGCCCCGGTGATGTACCAGGGCGAGCCGTTGTCAGCGACGATCAGCCCATAGCGCTTCAGTGCCTGGAGTATCACAAGTGCCTGCCCCGAGAAGCGCTTCAGGCTGAAGCTGGACTTCAGCCTGAGCCTCAGCCCCATCGGCGGAAAGCTGGCCTGGGAACCGTCGGAGGCGAAATGGGTGGCGGGGTGTATGTAGCCGCGCTGGGTGCGGGGCACCGTGACGCGAAGCGCGTGGTCGATCTGGCCCGAGCGGACCTCGTCGTAGCGCACAAGCAGCGGGAAGATCGGCAGTCCGGCTGCGTCCGCGGAGGTCCACCCTTCCGGGCGCAGCCGGGTGCTGCGCAGATTGAACACCGCGCCTGAGCCGGCCTCCAGCCGCTTCGCGTGGGGTGCGCGTTGTAGAGCTCGTAGAGCCTGCAGGACCCGCGCTGCAGGACGAGCACATGGCGATCGCCGCTGGAGGCGCTGCCGCCCTCGACCGGAGCGTCCAGCGGCACGGGATATGGACCCGGATTGGATTCCTGCCCGAATTCGGTGAATCTGACCGGCAGCTTCCTCTGGTTCGACGCCACAACGGTGTAGGGGATGCCGTATTCCGGGTCCCTGCCGAAGTCGGGATGCAGGTGGGCACCAAGGCCGATGCTCGCGATGTATTCGGCGGAGCGCGGACTGACCGGAGCGTGGGCAATTTCCTGGTTCAGCGGATCGCTGGCCGGCAGGATCGGGCAGCCGTACTCGTGAGGCCCCTTGGAAGCGCTGGCGGCAATGGACGGGCGAGCGGCGGGGGCACCGAGGGCCACTGCGGCGATCAGGAGGCCCAGCACCGCCACGGCAGCTATCGTCGGCACTCTGGTCATGAGGCAGAGCACCGTGCGCAGACGCAGATTGCTGCCTTGGCGGTCCATTTGGGCAGTCCTATGCGGCGCTCGTCTGCTTGGGCGCCCTCTCCGCGAGCGCCGTGGCAAACGGTGGCTCCTCGCCATCCAGGAGCCGAGGCGACGCCCGCCAGCCGAAAGGCCCGATCACCCTGGAGTGGGTTGGGGACATCGCGCTCAGCACCCAGCGCGGGCTGCCGCCCGGTGGCCTCGTGCGCGCACTTTCACCGGTGCGCCCTTTGCTGCGCCACGCCGAGATCACCCTCGGCAACCTGGAGGGAACGCTCTCGATCGGCGGCGCCTCCAAGTGCGGCGGATCGGCGGCGGCGACTGCTTCGCCTTCCAGGCCCCGCCGTCGACGCGGACGAACTGAGAGCGCTCGGTTTCAAGATCGTCAACCAGGCCAACAACCACTCGCTCGACTACGGGGCCTCAGGGCGCGCCCAGACGTCGCCGCGCTGCGACGGGCCGGCGTCGCGCACACCGGGCTTCCCGGCGAGATCACGCTACCTGCACGTCGACGGGAGCGGGTCGCCTTCGTCGGTTTCGCGCCCTACGCATATGACGCCAACCTGCTCGACATCCCGGCCGCCAGGCGCTCGTCAGGCGCGCAGAGCGCAGGCCCGCCGCTCGTCGTCGTGATCATCCACGCGGGAGCCGAGGGCGCCGATCAGCTGCACACTCCGCGCGGCACCCAGTACTACCTCGGCGAAGACCGCGGAGACGCGCGGGCCTTCGCGCATGCGGTGATCCACGCCGGCGCCTCGATCGTGCTCGGGTCCGGGCCGCACGTGATCCGCGGCGTCGAGCGCTACGGCGGCCGTCTGATCGCCTATTCGCTCGGCGACTTCGTCGGCTACCACACGCTCGCAGGCGCGGCGTGCTCTCTGAGAGCGCGATCCTGCGCGTCACGCTGGGCGCCCGGCGGCCGTGTGCTCGCGGCCGCTGGATCCCGATCAAGCTCGTCGAAGGGCTGCCGCGCCCCGATCCCTCGAATGCGAGCGCGAGGCTCGTATCCCAGCTCTCCCGAGAAGACTTTCCGGGGCATCACTTCACGATCGGCCCGACCGGGCGCTTCTGAGCACGCCCGCCGGCGTGCCGCAACTCGGCACGCCCGGCCTAGAGCAATCCTCGGTCGGCGAGCCCCTCGACCGCACCGAGCGCAGCCCATCGCATGCGAAGCCGCACTGCCGTGCCGCGCCGATTGTGCTCAGGCCATGCCATCGAGCAGCGAGCGGAGCTCCGCGGCGCTATCTGCGATCCCGTCGGCGCTTGCGAGTCCTTCACGCCCCAGCGGCCCGGTCGTGACCGCGATGCAGCGCACCCCGTCGGCGTGCGCGCAGGCGATATCGAGTTCGGTGTCGCCGATCACGATGTGCGCTCCCGCGGGTAAGGGACAGAGCCCCGCAGGGAGCCGGCGCGCTCACGCGCAAGCGGTGGAAGGTCGGTGCGATCATCGGAATCGGATCGAAGCTCCCTGTCCCGTCGCAAAGAACGAGGCGAGGCAGGCGCGATCGAGCTTCACTCGGGCGATGCCCTCCAGGTTGCCGGTGACGAGCGATAGCGTCATCTCAGGTCTTTCTTGCAGCTCTTCCAACAGCGGCCTCATGCCCTCCACCACCCGATCGCTCAGGTCATCCGGGGCCAGCCGCACGTATTCGCGGACGCAGACGCCCATGAGCTCTGCTCTGCCTGCATCAAAGCGCGCGATCGGCAGATCGCAGAGAAGCGCGATCTCGCGAGCAATCTCCATGTCGGTGCGGCCGGCGGCCCGGACCTCGGGCAGGCCGGCCGCGTCACCGTCGGGCAGCCCCAGCCCGTGCACCTCGTGCAGCGCGACGCGCAGCGCTCGGGCATGGGCGCCCGCGCTGTTGCGCACCAGCGTGCCGTCGATGTCGAAGAGCAGTAGCAGCGTGCTGCCCTATGGCTGAGGCACGATCCGGATGTAGGGGCGCGGTGCCTCCCACTCTCCGAAGATCTCCTTGGCCTGCTCGTCGGAGACCGACCCGGCGATCATCACGTCCTCGCCAAGCGTCCAGTTCGCGGGCGTTGCGACCTTGTGCTGCGCCGTGAGCTGGAGGGAGTCGATCACGCGCAGTACCTCGTCGAAGTTGCGCCCGGTGGTCATCGGGTAGACGAGGATCAGCTTCACCTTCTTGTCTGGACCAATCACGAACACGTTGCGGACCGTCTGGTTGTCGGCCGGTGTGCGCGCGCTCGCCTGCCCGGAGGTGTCGGCCGGCAGCATCCCGTAGAGCTTTGAAACATGGAAGTCGACGTCGCCGATGATCGGGTAGTTGGCGCGCGTGACCCTGGGTCTCCTCGATGTCGCGCGCCCAGCGCTCGTGGTCGTCGGTCGCATCGACCGAGAGTCCGATCACCTTCACGCCCCGGCGGTCGAACTCCGGCTTGATGCTCGCCATGTAGCCAAGCTCTGTGGTGCACACCGGGGTGAAGTCCTTGGGGTGGGAGAACAGCACTGCCCAGGAATCCCCGATCCAGTCGTGAAAGCTGATCGGGCCCTCGCTGCTCTGCGCCTCGAAGTCCGGGGCGGTATCTCCAATCTGCAAGCTCATGTGCGCTCCTTGTGGTCGCGGGATGCCAGCGGGCTGCTCGGCGTGGATCATCTCATCTTCGGCAGCTCAGCCCGAAGAACTAGCTCAAAGCGGGCGCTGCCCTCAGCTCCTGCTCGAAGGATTCGAGCTGCCCGCTCCAGCCCGCCGTCGCGACCGATGCGATACGCGCCCGTGCGTCGCAACGGCGGTGAGTAGGCGTGAATCGTGATCGCCGGCTCAGGGCCGAGATGACGCACCCGATGGATCGCCGTCGGCGGTACGAGAACCGTCGTTCCGGGCCAGATCCTGCGCGTGTGGGCGCCCGCCCCGAGTCGCAGGCGCTCTTCGAGCACGCATCCGCCGATCCCCGCGATCGCCGCGGCGGAATCGTCGTGGTCGTGAAAGCCGGTGTCCTGCTCCTCGCTCCAGCAGATCAACCACGCGTTGACGTCCTGCGCATCCCAGATCTGCTCGTAGACGCGCGCCTCCTCGCTGTGCCTGACCAGGTGCCGCCAGCGATCTGACATCGCGGCCAGCTCAGCGACGAACTGGGCGAGATCTGTCTCGGAGAGGCTCATGCGGCCGCCGCGGCAATCGTGAACAGGGGCGCGCCGTGCCTCTGAAGATGTGCGGCGCTCGTGCTCGCCGACGGGTCCACGACCGGACGGTCGGAGCCATAGAGCAGTTGTGACTCCCCCACGCGATTAGCCATCATCTCGACCACGTCGGGGCCGTAGCTGGATGTGTCGTAGAAGACGCGCTCGTCGCGCAGCTCGATCGGCGGCCCGCCGCGAGCCTTCAGGCGCTCGCTCAGCAGCGGTGCGCCGCCGGCGAGCATCGCGAAGATCACATTGAGCTCGGGGTGCTCGCGACGCCCGAACGCAGCGAACGTGACCCACGCCGCCTGCATCTGCACCACGTATTCGGTCAGAGCCCGCCACCACAGAGGCTCTCTCAGCGATGTCTCCTCATGCCACTGCGCAAGCCCTGGCCCAGGATGAACGAACAGTGGCACACGCCTCGCGGCGCTTCGCGCAAGGACGGCGCCGAGCCGCTCCAGCCTGTGCGGTCCCGCAAGCGCCCCCGCGGGCACCGAGATGCCCACGCAGCCGCGCGAAAGCAACTCGTCCACCTGATCGGCCTCGGCGCCCTCGAGCGCGATCGGCCCCCACGCCGCAAACTCGCCCGGCAGCGCCGCCACGCCCTGGAGGTGCGCGTCGATCAACTCCAGCGCGCTCTCGCGCGGAAGCGCCTCGATCCCGATCGGGCTGGAGATCGCGATCAGCGCAAGGTCAAGACCATCAGCGTGAACGAGCCTTGCCCGCCGCTGCGGAGCCTCCGCCTCCACGTCGATCACCCACGGCTGCTCGGCGATGCTGTGCAGCACGGTCAGCCCATTGCTGTAGCGCACGAGCGGTGGAGTCTGGCGAGCCTGGAGCCGGGCTAGCAGCGGAGCGGTCCAGACATGCTGGTGAACGTCTACGCGCATCTCAGCCGGCCCTCGCACGAAGACCTCCGCCAAGGTCCGCACACTCGGCGCAGACAGTCTCGGGCACGAGGCCGCTCCGCATCAACAGCCCGAAGACCTTGCAGCCCAAGCAGTAGCCAGCGATCGACTCGAGGCCCGCAGCCGCCGCGAGCACTACCAGCAATCCGTCAGCCGCCTGATGGGAGACGGCAAACGCGAGTACGAGCGCAGCCGTCGAGATCGCCACGCCGATCCCCTGCGCAAAGCGCTTCGGCGGCCCTGGCACCGGCCGCCTCCGACCAAGCCGCGGCGCGATCAAGCTCTGGGCCGCCCAACCGAGCGGGCTGAGGGTCGGACCGGTGAGCGCACGTGCCCAGAACCCGTAGACAACTGGGATCAGCAGCCAGTACCAGGAGCTCGCAAGGGTCGCCAGCACCTCAAGGAGCACCACGCCGGCCACGACCCTCGCGGCCTTCTCGTTGACGGGATTGGGAAAGGAGAGCAGATCGTGCATCGGAGGCGGACTCGTGGCCTGGGACAATAGTCTACTAAATCAGTCTCCTTTATTGGGATTTGGTTTTGCGGCTTCCCCTTGCCGCTCTCAAATCAACAAAAACCCGCTCAGCTCAGGTCGAACGGCGCGCGCAGCGCGTTCAGCGCATCGCCATATAGGCGCTGCTTGATGGTCCTCAGCACGTCTGCGCCCTTCGCGGACTGCGCGGCCGCCCGCTCGATCGCGCGGGCGCGCACCTGCGACTCCGCCACCGCCTCGTCCACGATCCCCGCTGCGGCGGCGTCGATTCCGCCGTAGCGTCGGCCGGTCGTCATCGCCTCGTGCAGCGCCGGCTGCGGCAGACGCGCGGCGATGAGGGTGCTCATGCCGACCGTGAAGGGAATGTTGATGTCGACCTCGGGAAGGCAGAAGAAACCGCGGTCGGCACGCATCACGCGCTGGTCGTGGGCCAGCGCGAACATCGCGCCGCCGGCGAAGGTGTGCCCCTGCAAAGCGGCGACCGTCGGCACGCCGATCTCCAGCATCCGCGCAAGCAGCTCGTGCATGCGAGAGATGAACTCGCCGACGGCGTTGCCCTGTGTCGCGAGCCAGTCTAGGTCGAGACCCGTCGACCAATGCTTGCCGCTCGCCGCGCTGACGAGCGCGCGTGGAGCCGGAGCCGCTTCGACCTCATCGAGACATTCCTCGAGCGAGTCGAAGAACCCGGCGTTGAAGCGATTCTCGCTCTCACCGAGATCGAGCACGAACACGTCGTCTTCACGGGTCAGGGACGGCATCTGATGGACTCCTCCTCGGGACGGCTGCAGAGCTGGAGCATCCTAGCCCGGCCGGGCGCTCTCCACCCCGACCGCCACCCACGCCGTCGCGGACGCCTCGCTGGCGCCTGGAACGCCGAGCTTCGCGTAGGCGTGCTGCAGGTGCTTGTCGAGCGTACGCCGCGCGATGCCCATCCTGCTCGCCGCCTGACCGGGCGGGTGGCCAAGCGCGATCCAGCGCAGCGCCTGCGCCTGCGCCTCGCGTCCGGCCGGATCTACGCATCGCTAGGCATGCAGGAACATGTCGCTACCCCCATGACACTGCTAGCTTCAAGCGCGCTGGGGAAGTGGCTGATCCTCCGCACCTCTCCCAAGGCCAAGGAGGACACATGATTCGCTTTCTAAGACGCGTGCTGGCGCTGATGAGCGCGACCGCCGCATTCCTGCTTGCAGCGGCCATGCTCGCCCTGCCGTCATATTCCGCGCTGGCGACGCCTTCGGGCAGCCATCGCGTTGCCTCGGCCAGCAAGAAGGCGAAACACAAGAAGAAACAGAAGAAGTCGAAGAAGAAAGCCAAGCCCAAGCAGGAAGAAAAGGCCGCCGGCCCGTCGGTATCGGTAGTCGGCCTTGGCATCAACAGGCTCTACGTGCCGGCCGGCAAGACGGTCAGCTCCAATGCCCAGTGCGCAGAAATGGTCGCCTCGGAGAACCCGTCGGTCCCGATCGGGCCGCCGCAGCAGGTCTATCTGGTGGCCTTCATGCGGGCCACCGACATCCCAGCGTCCGCGCCGACGAGGATCGCCGACGAGCTGCCGGAAGGTGACAGCGACCTCGACGAGCCCGAACTCTCGCCGCCCACACCATGGTCGAAAGCGTTCGCCAGCGGCAGCTTCGTCTTCGGCAGTCCTCCGGGGAGCACGAAGGACCTGTTCCATGCCCTGATCCTGTCCGCGAGCGCCGAAGAGGGTGAGTACGAGGGTCCGTCGGCCGAAGAATTCGACGGCATCTACTCGTGGACGGTCTCCGTCGAAGTGGGCGGACACACGCTCACCTCGACCGCCAAGGTCACGGTCGACTGCCCGATCCTGCGCTGAGCTGGTTCGCCCAACGCTGCTCAATCGCCGGGATCCAATCCACCCCTGGACTGGCTGCCTGCCACGACAGCAATCGCAAAGGAGAAGCCGATGAAGATCCCACGCTCCACCGCATGCCTGCTTGCCGCCTCCCTGCTCGGGGTCGGGCTCGCGCTGCCCGCCAGCTCTGCTTTCGGCGCGCACGCCGCCACGCACAAGACGAAGGCACCGCTGCTCAAGGGCTTGACCTATACGCCCCTGACTACAGACGGCGCGGACGGCTTCCTCCAGGCCCGCTACACCGCCACCGTGAAGCTCTACCACTCCGCGCCTTCGATCACATTCACGATCGACAGCACCAGCTCGCACAACGTGGAAACCGAAGCAGGCCCCGAAAAGAGCTATTCGGCGGGCGTTCACAAAGTGAGCTTCGTCTCGGACGCGCTCCCCACAGGCACCTACAGGATCACCCTCTACGCGCGTGTGCGGCCACCCGCCGACAGCCTCTCCTCATCCCCGCTCAAGAGCTCCGATCCCGCAACGCTCGTCATCGCCGAAGCGC
Source organism: uncultured Actinomycetota bacterium (assembly GCA_963757925.1). Lineage (GTDB taxonomy): Bacteria > Actinomycetota > Thermoleophilia > Solirubrobacterales > Solirubrobacteraceae > Palsa-744. The sequence continues at coordinate 85,761 of CAVWTE010000005.1, read as the reverse complement.
CCGAAGGCAAGGCCGGCGCGGGCACAGTGACGAAAATCTAGGCTGGGGCAGCTGTGCTGTCAGCGGCATCTGACCGTACGCCGTAGTGGAGGTGAACGACGCCGTTTCGGAACCGGCGCTCGGCCAACAGCTCGAGCTGGGCACGAACCTGGTCCGGCAGTGCCCGCTTTCCGCCGCCCACGAGGATCGGGGTCAAGAACAGATGACACTCGTCGACCAGTCCCGCGATGAGCGCCTGGCCAGCGAGCGCGGCACCACCGACTGTGATGTCACGGTCCGCAGACTCCTTGAGCCGAGTAATCGCACGAGGCTCGAAGTCACGCTCGATGAGCGTCCGCGCGCTCGACGGCGCCTGAAGCGTCCGGGAATACACGACCTTCTGGGCAACCCGCCAGATCTCAGCGAAGTCGCTCATCACCGCAGATTGCGCGCCGCCCGTGATTGCGGTCTCCCAAAACATCATCGTCTTGTACATCCGGCGCCCGTACAGATAGGTTCCGATCGGACGTTCGAGGTCATTGATGAACCCGAACACCTCCTCATCGGGCGTTGCCCAGTCGAATTTTCCCTGCTCGTCCTCGACATACCCGTCGAGCGATGTGATCGTCGAGTAGATCAGCTTGGCCATCTCAATCTCCGTCGTCGTTTGAGCACGCTTGATTCCTGCCGGCCTCTGCCGTGCACACTACGACGCCGATCGCAAGCGAATCTCATCGGCCTCTCGTGCCGAAGATCGAGCAGCCGGTTGGCAATGACCACGGCAACCAGCGCTGGCGGGTAATCTCAGAGTTCAGCCGACGACCAAAGGAGCCTCAATGCCGGGAATCTCGCGCCTACGCGCCTGCCGCCGCCATCCACTCGCAACGACCGTCGTGCTGGGCCTGCTCGTTGCGTTTGCGGTTGCCGCGTCGGCTGCTGCCGCATCGAACAGCATCCATGTGACGGTGACCAAGAAGCAACTGGCGTTCATCGGCACTGCCGCCACCGCGGGCGATTCGGTCCAGGTCAACTTCGATCCGCACAAGTGCGCCGCGAGCTATTCGGCAGAGAGCAAACGCACCAAGGTGGCCTTCACGGACTTTCGGACCAACGGCGCCGGGCACTTCAGGTTCACGATCAAACTGCCGATCCCATCTCCCTCAGGCGATAAGCCCGGGCATTACGCCTGCGCGTACCTGCTCGAGGTGGTGAGCGACAACGTCAAGCCGGTCGCCTCGGCAAGCGGCAAATACTGACGGCGAGGAGGGCCCGCGGCGCCAGTCGCCGTCGCGGGCGTGATTGCTCCAGCGCCGAAGGTCACCTCGATGAGGCTAGAACGAGGAGCAGCAGGCTAGGCGAACCACACCGTCACGGCGTGATGACGACACGGCCGAACGCCTTGCGACTCTCGGCATATTCGTGTGAGGTGGCGGCATCGGAGAGCGGGAACGAGCGATCGATCTCCACCTGCAGCTCACCGCTTGCCACGCGCTCCAGCATCTCGCCGATCATGGGATGGACGCGGGCATACTCCGAGAGGATCGCGCCGCCGAGAAAGACGCCGTGCAGCTCATTGTTGCGCGCCCAGAGAGACCGCGCCTCGATCGCCGAGCCCGCGCGGGCGGCCACGCCGACGTTGACGAGCGCTCCCCGATAGGCGAGCACCCCGACGCTGTCGATGAGGTTCTGGCCGCCAATCGAATCGAGGACGACCTCGACGCCGCGCGAATCGGTCAGCTGGTTTGTGCGCTCGACGAAGCTCTCGGTCGCGTAGTTGATCCCGTGGTCGAGTCCGAGCGCCTTCAATCGCTGCAGCTTCTCCTCCCGGGAAGCGGTCGCGATCACTCTCGCGCCCGCGTGCTTGGCGAGCTGGACTGCGGCCATGCCGACGCCACCGGCCCCAGCGTGGATTAGGGCGGTCTGGCCCTCGGTGAGCTTGCCGGCGGTAAACAGGCACTCGTATGCCGTTCCGAACGCAACCGGCACGCATGCCGCGCGGGCCGCGTCAAGCCCGGCGGGGATCGGCCAGGTCATCGCGGCCGGAACCGCGCGCCTTGCGGCATGCGAACCTGCCGCGTTCAGGGCGACCACGCGGTCGCCAACGGCGCGGCCCTGTACACCGACGGCGACCTCGCTGATGGTGCCGGCGCTCAGATAGCCGACGACATGTGGGACCGCGGGCAGCTCCCCCGCCGCGCGTGCGAGCAGATCGCCTCCCTCGATGCTGATCGCCTCAGCGTCCACGACCACGCACCCCTCGGGGCACTCAGGGTCGGGGACCTCCTCGTAGCGCAGCACCTCCGGCCCGCCGTTCTCATAGATCACCGCCGCCTTCATCTGCGCCATCCTCTCGTTTTCGAGGCCTCGCCATCTGACCTCATGCTCGGGTCCCCAGCCACTCACGGTAGCGGCCGAGCGCGCGCCGCTGCGCACGCTGATCGCAAGCGAGGGCATGAAATGGGTGCGTCCTGCCCGTCGGGCGCCGACCGCGCGTGATGCGTCGCATCTGGTGGCGGGCGAGCGCCATGCCAGCGGCAGAGGCGAGCGTCTTGTCAGACCATCTGACCGGCGCGAGTTGCGCGGTCGCCTCGCGGCCTTCCTGCCAGCGGATGCAGAGGTCGGGGGTGATTGCCATCGCGCTTGCCATGCCGACCAGCGCGACACCGCTCGCAAGAACCTGCTCGACGGTCTGGCGGCGGGTGATCCCGCCCGTCAGCATCAACGGCAGCGGACTGGCCTCGGCGAGCTGGGCTGCAAGCTCCAGGAAATATGCCTCACGCGCCGTAGTGGCACCGTCCGCCGGGCGGCCAGACATCGCAGGGCTCTCATAGCTGCCACCGGAGAGCTCGACCACATCGACTCCAAGCGGCTCGAGCATCTCGATCACCCGCGCTGCGTCCTGCGCTTCGAACCCACCGCGTTGAAAGTCCGCGGAGTTCAGCTTCACCGCGACGGCGAACGACGAGGACACGGCCCCGCGGATCGCCCGCACGACTTCGAGCAGCAACCTTGCGCGGTTCTCCAAGCTCCCGCCCCACTCGTCGCTGCGCTGGTTCACCAGCGGCGAGAGGAACTGGGAGATCAGGTAGCCGTGCGCGGCATGGACCTCGACACCGTCGAAGCCGGCGCGCTCCGCAAGGCCCGCGGTGCTCGCGAAGCGCTCCACCGTCGAGTCGATCTGCTCCTTGGTCATCGCGACCGGACGACCGAAGCGCTTGCTGTGCTTTCCGAGCTCGATCGCGACCGGCGAAGGCGCCCACACGACCCCCGGCATCCGCGCCTGCACCTGCCGGCCGGGATGACTGATCTGCATCCACATCGCGGCGCCGTCGGCCTTGCCGGCCTGCGCCCAGCGGGCGAACGGGTCGATGGGCGCACGATCATCGAGCACGATCCCGCCCGGCCCGGTCAACGCCTCAGCGTGGACCATCACGTTCCCGGTGATCAGAAGGCCCGCACCCCCGCCGCCCCAGCATTGGTAAAGCGAGATCAGCCGCTCGTCCGGAAGCTGCGCGTGGCCCGCCATCCCCTCCTCCATCGCGGCCTTCGCAACCCGGTTGCGCAGCGTGCCTCCCGACCGCAGCACAAACGAAGCGAACAGCTCGTTCGACATCAAGCACCGCCTTCCTAGAATGTTGACGGCGATCACATTAGCCCAAGTAGGTAAACGCTGTCAACATCCATGGTCGATGTCTCCATCCAAGGCGACCTACCACCACGGCGATCTCCGAGCTGCCTGCGTCAGCGCCGCAATGGAGTTGCTCGAAGAGGGCGGGGAGACCGCGCTGTCGCTGCGCGCGGTCTCGCGTCGCGCCGGGGTCTCACCGGCGGCTCCATATCGCCACTACGCCGATCGCGAAGCCCTCGTATCGGCTGTCGCGACGCTCGGCTATCACGAGCTCGCCGAACGACTGGCTGCCGCACACCCCTCCCCGGCGACCGCGGAGCAGTTGACGAGGGTGGCGCTCGCCTATGTGCAGTTCGCGATAGAGCGACCGGCCCTGTTCCGGATCATGTTCGGAGAACCGTGCGACCGCGACAACGACGAGCGCGTGGCCGCGACTGCCGCGGCGTCGCTGTATCTGCGTGAGATCGTCGGGCGAATCTTTCCGGAAGCCGATGCCGAAGCGATGGCGACCGCGATCTGGGCGCTCGTCCACGGGCTCGCCTTTCTGCACCTCGACGGCAAGCTCGACGCTTCGACGCCCTCGGGCGTAGCCGATCGCGTCACCGCTGCGATACAGGCACTGCTCGTGGCAGCCAGCAACCGAGTTTGACCTCTCTGCGATGAGCACGCCGCCGGGTGCGGTTCTCACGAGTTGGCGTCGCGCTTTATCGCCTCGAGCATCGCGCCAGTGGCGCCGCTGAGTCGCCGGGCCGCGGGAATCGCGATGGCCCTCCCCCAGCCTTGGCGTGTTCCTGGCAGGTGACCTCATCGTGGGCGTCGGCGCCAGTTTGATGTTCAAGGGTGCGATCGCCACCGTCGCGGAGATCTCCTCGCGGGAGCACCGCGCCGAGGCGCTCGCCGGCCTGTTCCTCGCGTCCTACCTCGGTCTCTCGATACCGGTGATCGGCCTCGCGCACTGACCCAGCCGTCTCCACGCGGGTGAGCCTGCTCGTGTTTGCGGTGGTGCTCACCCTGGGCATTCTCGCCGTTGTACCTGCGCTGCTTCGCCGCCGCGATGTCCAACCTTCCTCGCAATCACAAACGCCGCCGCCTGAAAGGAGCAACGATGTACCAGAGAACACTGAAGAGAGCGCAGCTCGGCCAGACGGGCCTCACGATCACCCGCGTGGGCTTCGGCGCATGGGCAATCGGAGGCGGGGACTGGGAGTTCGGCTGGGGCCCACAGGACGATGAGCAGTCGATCGCCGCTATCCACCACGCGCTCGATCAGGGGATCAACTGGATAGACACCGCCGCTGCATATGGTTTCGGTCGCTCCGAGCAGATCGTCGGCCGCGCGCTCGAAGGCCTCGCCGAGCGACCGTATGTGTTCACCAAGTGCTCCCTGCTGGAGGGCTCCAGCCGCAAGGTGGTGCACAGCCTGAAGCGAGACTCAATCCTGCGTGAGGCCAATAGCAGCCTTCAGCGGCTCGGGGTCGAGGCGATCGACCTCTACCAGATTCACTGGCCGATCCCCGCCACCGATATTCAGGAGGGTTGGAGAGCTCTCGCCGAGCTCGAGGAGCAGGGCCTCGTGCGCCACATCGGCGTCTCGAACTTCGACGTCGAGCAGTTGCAAGCCATCCAGCAGATCGCCCCGGTTGAGAGCCTGCAGCCGCAGTACTCGTTGATCGAGCGAGACATCGAACGAACGATCCTGCCGTTTGCCGAGCAGCAGGGAATCGGAGTGATCGCCTATTCGCCGATGGGCTCCGGGATGCTCAGCGGCGGTATGACCCGCGAGCGCGTCGAGAGCATGCCAGGGGATGACTGGCGCAGACGCGATGTCCGCTTCAACGAGCCACAACTCTCACAGAACCTCCAGTTGGTCGAGCGACTACGGACTGTGGCTGACCGCCACGACACCACGCCGGGCGCCATAGCAGTCGCCTGGACGCTGCGCAACCCCGCCGTCGCGGCCGCGATCGTCGGTTTCCGCCGGCCCGACCAGATCGATCCGATATTGCCCGCGGCAAACCTCGAGCTCACCGAGGAGGATCTCGTCGAGATCGAAGGAGGTGCGCAATGAGCACGGTCGGGTTCGTCGGCCTCGGAGCGATGGGCAGCCGGATCGCCGGCCGGCTGCTCGAGGCCGGCAACGAGGTCCATGTGACCAACCGGACCGAATCCAAGGCAAAGCCCTTGATCGAGCGGGGCATGCGATGGCACGCATCGCCGCGCGGGGTGGCCGAGGCGGCCGATGTCATCTTCAGCATGGTCACCGACGACGAGGCGCTCGAGGCCATCGCGTCGGGCCCCGATGGAATCCTTGGCGGGCTGCAGGCGGGAAGGCTCTACGTCGATATGAGCACCGTCAGCCCACGAGCGAGCCGGCAACTCGCAAAGCAGGTCGACTCGCTCGGCGCACGGATGCTCGACGCCCCGGTCTCCGGCAGCATTCCCCAGGCCGAGAGCGGAACGCTCGCGATTTTCGTCGGCGGGAGCGAGACGGCATTCGCGACGGTGGAGCCACTGCTGCACGAGTTGGGCCAAGCCGTCACGCTCGTCGGCGCAAACGGCCAGGGTCTGCTGATCAAGCTCGCAGTCAACATCAGCCTCGCCGTACAGACCCTCGCCTTCAGCGAGGGTCTGCTGCTTGCCGAACGTGGCGGGATCGACCCGCGGCTCGCGGCGCAGGCCATGAGCACGAGCTCGATCGGGTCACCGATGCTCGAGGCACGCGTCCCGCTCTTGCTCGACCTCCCCGAGCAGGCGTGGTTCGACGTGGCCTTGATGGCGAAGGACATCCGTCTCGCACGTGAGGCAGCCCATGAACTCGCGATCCCGCTGCCGTCGGCTGCCGTCGCAGAGGAGATGCTCTCGCAGGCGAGCGGGATGGGCTATGCGCACCGCGACATCGCCGCACTCCACGAGGTGCTCGCAAAGTCGGCCGCGCAGTGAGGGATGGCCGCTGGCCGCATGCTCGACCGCAGCCGGGTCCGCTGGCCGCACGACACCGCTTCCGGATGCAAGCGAAGCCGGGGCGCACCTGCCGGAGGTCCCGCTGCCCGGCAATCGCCGCTCGTGAGCGTGTCGCGCAGAGTCGCCTGTTCGAGGACTGACCACGGTGGATAGGCGGTCAGCCCCCTCCTCTCCACATCCAATTTATACCACGCGCGAAGCCCTCATGAGGCCTCGGCTGGCGCTGTATAACCGCCAGCCGAGACCCGGAACCTACACAGATGGGAGTCGCGAAATGTGTGTTGTTCTCGACGTATCCGACGGGGGATGCCTGTGAGCGAGCATGCGGTGGTGATCGCCGGAGGCGGTCCGACGGGGATGATGCTTGCGGCCGAGTTGGCGCTCGCGAAAGTCGACGTCGCGATGCTCGAGCGACGCCCCGACCACGTGCTCATGGGGTCGCGGGCCGGCGGCTTTCACGCGCGCACGATCGAGGTGCTGGATCAGCGTGGGGTCGCAGATCGGTTCCTTGCGGAGGGCCAGGTCGCTCAGGCCGCAATGTTCGCCACGACCGTGTTGGACATGAGCGACTTCCCGACGCGTCATCCATACTCGCTGGGGATCTGGCAGAACCAGATCGAGCGGATCATGGCCACCTGGATCGCCGAGCTACCGGTGCAGATCTATTACGGATGTGACGTGACAGACTTCGCGCAAGACGACACCGGTGTCGACGTCGAGCTCTTCAACGGCCAATCGCTGCGGGCGCAGTACCTCATCGGATGCGACGGAGGACGCAGCGTCATCCGCAAAGCAGCCGGCATCGAGTTCGCGGGATGGGATCCGACGAGGAGCAGCCTGATCGCCGAGGTCGAGCTGACCGATGAGCCACCGAAGGGCATCCGCACCGACGCCATCGGCACCCACGGCATGCACAGGATGGAGGACGGCGGGACCGTGCGAGTCGTCGTGACTGAGCGGCAGCTCGGGCCAAGCAGCGAGCCCACCGTGCGCGATCTGAGCGAGGCGCTCATCGCGGTGTACGGCACCGACTTCGGGATCCACAGCCCCACGTGGATCTCGAGATTCACCGACATGACGCGCCAGGCCGTCGCCTACCGCGCCGGACGAGTCCTGCTCGCCGGCGATGCGGCGCACGTGCATTACCCCGCCGGCGGGCAGGGGCTCAGCCTCGGCGTGCAGGATGCGGTCAACCTCGGATGGAAGCTCGCGCAAGTGGTCAAAGGAACATCCCTCGAAAGCCTGCTCGACACCTACCACGCCGAGCGCCACCCGGTCGCTGCCCGCGCGCTTCAGTACACGATGGCCAAGACCGCACTCCTGCGTCCGGACGAGCGCATGAAGGCGCTGGGCGACATCGTCTCGGAGCTCGTGACCATGGAGGAGCCGCGCAAGCGGCTCGCCGGGATCATCTCCGGGCTGGACATCCATTACGACCTCGGCGAGGGGCACCCGCTGCTCGGACGCCGCATGCCCGATCTGGACCTCGTGACCCAAGAGGGCCCGCTGCGGGTCTTCGAGCTGCTGCACGACGCCAGGCCGGTGCTGCTCAACCTCGCAGAGCCCGGCGACTTCGACCTCGCTCCATGGGCTGACCGAGTCCAGCTCGTCGAGGCTGAATATGACGGCGTGTGGGAGCTTCCGGTGCTTGGCGCTGTCCCCACTCCAACCGCGGTGTTGATCAGGCCCGACGGATACGTCGCCTGGACCGGAGAACGAGCCCACTCCGGGCTCCCCGAAGCGTTGACCACCTGGTTCGGAGAGCCGATTGCCGCGTAGCGCGGAGAGGCGCACCGCCGGCGCCCGATCGTGGTGGATCGCTCGCGTGGCAAAGCGCTCGTCCGCCGTCCGACGCGCTGACGACTCCCTCGTCGCCAACCCGATCGTGCGGCACGAGGTGGCGGCGCGACGGAAGGAGTCGTCCGGCGCTCCACCTCAGACCGTGCTGATCGCCGAAAGCGAGAGTGCTCGCTTCGTCAAATGGCGGCACTCTCCCGTCCGGCCACGGCGCTGTGGCTCTTGGAGTCCTCGTCATACGAGGCCGGGGCGTTCTTTGTTCGTAGGATGCAGAGTCGTGGCAGCGTTACGATCACGCGTTCAGCAAGCTGGCCGAGCCGGATGACGCCCGGCGACGCATCAGCCGCACGGGCGTGATGGGCGACCACCTCATCGTCCTTCATTCTGCGGTGCGGGCCTGTACGGGCTACAGCCGCCGCGACGCTCCCTCGATTCTGTTGGACGGCTCATCGATGGCGCGCGAGACTGAGCACGGTCGCGCGATGACCGCGCAGCTGACGCGCCGCCATGGCACGCTCGAGGAGGCGATCGATGCGGCGGTTTTTGCGCTCGGCACCGCGGGGTTGTCCAAGAGCATCCGACGGCAGGCGCACGCGGCGTGCGAGGACTACTTCTACAGCCGGCTCGGCCTGGCGCCGAACCATGAGCTAGGCGGACGGAGAGAGAACGTCGAAACGCTCGAGCTAATGCCCGAGCCGATGTTCCGGGCACTGGAGGACGTCGTCGGCCTCGTCGTGGACGCCGAATACGACGAGCTCCGCGACGCCTCTGGCGATCGACTCAGAGTCGAGGACCTGCGCCGTCGGGTCGAGGACGACTGCCCCGAGTCGCTGGTGCTGCCGCCGCGCGAGATCTACCGGGTCGAGGCGATCGCTAAGTCCGACGACCCGGACCTGCCGGGCTGGTCCTACTTTCTCGACCTGTGGACCGAGACCGGCCCGGCGCGCCTGCACATCGAGGGTGAGCTCGACGAGTCGGGCGAGCGATTCACGGCGACGCTGAACGACATCCTGCCGTGAGGCACCGCCTTCCGGCGCCCTTCCGAGCGCCGAGTGCGTGATGGACGGGCTCGACGGACCGTTGCTCGGCAAGGCGGGCTGACGTAGAGCGCTGGTCAGGGGCAGCGCGACAAGGGGGTCTACTGCGGGCCTGTTAAACGCGGAAAGCCCACCCATAGGTGGACTCTCGGCCATCAGAAGATCAGGCTGCTTTCGCGGGAAGGGGACGTTCAGATGAAGGTCTCGCCCTCTGGTTGCCATCGCTATCTGACCCTGCCAGCTTAGCGCACCCTCCCAGCACCGCCTTGGCGCCCCACCCGGCGTGGCCGCGTCACCGCTGGGCACAATCCGCTTGCCTTCAGAGAGTCCGGAGCCTTGTAGGTCAACATCCAGGGCAGGGGCGTGCTTATGCATTCGCGGCCTCGCCCGAGCCCGGCATCCAACGAGATACTCTCGGCGCGTCGTGCCGGGAGAGCCCTCTGTCGCCAACGCGATCGTGAGCAGCCGAGGCCAGTCAGACGGCAAAGCGATCGCTCGTGTCAGGCGCACCTTTCCGCGCGATGCAGGTCGTTGATTGAGTCGGGCGAGGTTCGCGCCGCTGCGCGAAAGGAGGTGTGATGTGGTGCTAGGAGTCGAGCAACACAAGCGCTTGCCCGTTGAGCCGGGACAGCTTGACGACCGGCCCGAGAAAGCCGCCTGTCGAAAAATCGAACGCCACGACATGCTCCTCACCCACGCAGTACAGGGAATCATCTCCTCCGAATCTCAATCCCCGCGGCCGCCTGAACTCCAGTGACGGGTCAGGCAGCAACACGCGCACCAGCTCCCCCGTCGCCGCGTCATATTCGCGGACACTCGTAAGGGCCTCCGGAGCGCCAAAAGGAAACTCGCTGGCGATAACGATGTGCCCGTTCGACGCGACCGTTAGATCGAGCGGGCACAGCTCAGGGTCGGTAACCAAGCAACGCGGGCGCAGCACGCGCCCGCGATCGAATACGACGATCGTGTTATCTCCCGCCCCCGAGGGACCAACGCCAGACGCCAGGTAGAGCTGTCCCTCAGATGCGAAGCCAAACCCGCGCGGGAACCGAACGATACCTTCAGGCAGAAGCGGCTCTCGATCCCCATCCAGAGCAGCGTGCATGGCCAAGATCGTCCGTGCGCGACGCATGCCGACGTAGTAGCGACCATCGGCCCCAAACGTGCCACCACCCGGATCAAACCCGGCTACTCGACCAGGGTCATGCACGACGTTTCCGCACCGATCCAGCGCCAACACGCGATCATTCCCACCGTTGAGGTAGACGAGCACGCCCGACGAGTCAAGCGAAAGACCTCGCGGATCAGCGATCCGCGGACCCCCACTGAACGGCCCCAGCAGTCCGCCTTCGCTATCAAAGCCGAGGATCGCGCCATAGCCCCCGCCGTTAGCGCTCCCCGCACTGGTCACGAGGAAACGCACCAAGTCATGCTAACTCAGATCCAAGGCCAGCTTAGCCGTCCCTTCGACGCCAGAACAGGCCCGTACCGTGTGGCCTCTCGACGCACACAGGCAGCCACGCGCAATCTCAACCGTGGCGGTACCCGCGGAAGCGCAAACGCAGGTCTCGACCCCTCTCCGCGCGGGAATCTCGCTTGTCGCCCTTGGCACGAGTGGCGTTCGTCCCCGGGGCAGACGACTGCTCGGTCAAGGATGCGGTAGTCGGACGTGCGGGGATCGGGGAAACGACCTATGCTCCGTTCTCATGGTCGTCCGACCTTAGGGGGCAGGGATGCGTCAGGTCAAGACATCCGCTTGGGCGTTGTTGCTTTGGTGGTTGTCATGATGAGCGGGTTGGTCGGGTCTGCGGCCGCAGTGAGGATGGAGACAGCATCAAGATGTGGATGAGCAAGCGGCATAGGAAGGAAAGCACCAGCGAGGCGTGGCGACTCCGTGCCCTGCGGCGCATCCTTGCCCTGTTCACCGCGCTTCTGGTCAGCCTCACACTCACGGCAGCGGCGAGCGCGGACGCCGCCAACGCATGCAGGCCTGCGTATTAACCGAACATAGATTGTGAGGACTCGAAAGCACAGGAACAGATCATGAAGCGGATCATCACCATCATCATTGCCGTCGGGCTCATCGTGCCGGCGATCGCTGTCGCGAGTCGATTCGCGACCGGTAGTACTCGGACAGCGATCGACCGAGTTGCGGCCCCGCAGTTGCCTCCCGGCATCCCGGACCGCTGCCTGTACGCCAAGGTGACGACCAAGGACGGCGGCAAATGGGCCGAGGTCGGCTTCAACGGCCCCAATCGCTCGTGCGACTTCTGGGCGTTCAGGGCCGTGGTCATCTTGGACCGCGTTCACGGGCACTGGCACTACGTCATGGCGGCTGCTCTGAACTCTGCTCTGCTCCCGTGTGGGCGGCTCGGCATCCCCGTCGCGGTTCAGCAAGACCTGCACCTGCCATGTCGCTGAGCATTGAGGCTCGCTGTTCCGTGTGCCGCGTGAGGTACTGCGCGAGCTGGGGCAGAAGGCACACGATCACTTGGAGCGGACCATCGCCTCGTTGCTCAAAGAAAGCGCCGCGCCCGAGAGCGACAACGCTCGCCCAGGTTCTTGAAATGTGAAAGCGGAGGAGCCCTTCCTTTCGTTTCGCCCAACCGGCAATGAGAGCGTGATCGATATGCGGCAAAGCTCGAGAGCAGGTTTCATCCCCGTTGGGATCGTCGTCGCGTTGGCGCTCGCGGTCACGAGCGCGGGCGCGCTGGCGACCGGCGGCGGCAGGATCGCAGCCGCCTGCTCAAACGAAACCGTCACGGGTGTCACCCTACGATTCGTCGTTCACGGGGTCTCGTGTAATAAAGCTCACAGCTTGATACGCGCGTACTTTCGCCACGCGACACCTGGGTATTGCGCCAATCGGGGGACAGCGTGCAGCCTTAGCTTCGCTGGAGGCTGGGATTGCGCCCGCCATGTCGTGGGAGAGCACGACGGCGTCGCAGGCTGTGTTCGGGAAGCGCCGTTTGCAACCGTCAAGGTGTACACCGTCACTGGCCGTGCGAGCACGGCTGCCGAGCCGTCATCCCCTTCGATCGCTGATGAGCTCACGGGGGTGGCCGGGACTTCCGCAGCAGCTGAACGATCGTGCGGCACCGAGCGTGTCCAGCCCGGAACGCGCTCCCCTACGCCTGGGTTGCCAGTGGGCATCCCGTACAAGATCATCGTGTCGCGCGGCTCGGCCTCCTGCAGCAAGGCGCGGAGCCTTATCAAGGCGACCGGCGAGGGCAAGGGGCACTGGCATGAGACCCGAGCCATCTCAGGGAATTACACGCGCTTCCCGGGAGGCTGGTCGTGCGCCGCTGCCACCGGGGGGACTACGGCTGCTGGCAGGGCCGGCGAATCAGAGTGCACGAGTACGGGACGACGCTCTGGGTGCATGCGAACGAAGTCGACGGCATCCAGCTCTAGCCGCCGGTTCGCACCGCCAACACACGCCGCCCTCGCTGGCATGAGCATGCCTCTGGCGGAGTCGACGCCGAGTCGCTGCGCGCAGTCCACCGTCGATCTATGGCTCGGCTGCGCGCGAAGAATCGGCCTGGGCTACGGTGTCGGTGTGGGCTGAATTGTCCAGCTCACGCCGTTCCAGCGCTCGATCAATTGCTCGGCCGAGCTGGAACTGATATCAGCCTCACCTACTGCCATGCATGAAGTAGGCGAGGTGCACGACACAGCCTCAAGTCCGTCAGCTGCGCCTAGTCCGAATAGTCCGTCGTAGTGCACGCCTGGCGGCGTGGGCATCAACAGCATCACCCAACCGGCGCCCGACTCCTGCTCGCCCACGACCCCCGCGGTACCACCGGGATAGGTGTAGCCGGCTGAGTTGCCGCCGCCGACCGCCATGCAGTGCGCGACCGACGTGCAGGAGATGGCGCCAAACTCAAGGGTTGAGTTCGCATTGGCCGGCTCAGGCGCCGTCTGGATGCTCCACGTCATGCCGCTCCATGACTCTGCGAGCAATCCAAAACCGGACGGGTTGAGCTGGTCCCACCCCACCGCTGTACAGGCGCTCGTCGCAACGCAGGAAACACCCTCAAGAAACGCCTCATTCGCGAGCTGGGGTCTGGGCGTGGACTCGATCGACCAACTCCGTCCGTTCCAGCGCTCGGCCAGCGAACGATACGTGTCGTATGCGTGCGAGAACGCGCGGCCGGTCTCGGACTCTCCCACGGCAACGCACGCCGTTGACGACGAGCACGACACGCCATTCAGGAACGTGAGCCGGTAGATAAGCGTTCGCGGGTGTGGGGTGGGCTGCACCTTCCACACGCTCCCGTTCCAGCGCTCTACCAACGACGCATCGGCGTTGGAGCTACCGACGGCCGTGCAGGCTTCTGGAGAGGTGCAGGACACTCCGAATAGCTGGGTGAATATGGCGTTCTTCACCTTGGCAACCGACTGGAGCGTCCACTTGACTCCATTCCACCGCTCGGCGAACGCCGTCATCCTTCTCGAGCGGCGCTCATTGCCAAGCACCGAAAATCCGACAGCGACGCACGCGGTGGCAGAGGTGCAGGACACGCCCCGCAGTTGCGAACCTGTGTAGTGCGCAGGCTCCGGCGTGGACGCAATCCGCCACTCGCTGCCGTTCCATATCTCCGCCAGCGGCACAAAGCTCACGGTGTCACCTAGGACGCCCCTAGCGGTGTATCCCACGGCGACGCAGGCAGTGGGAGATGTACACGAGACCCCCGCTAGCTGCGTGACGGTGGCACCGCCCGCGGCCGTGGCCGGCGCCGCGGCGATCGCGTTAAAGGCCGCGCAGAGGCACGCGGCTGAGATTACAAGCCCCCGGCGAATGTGAACCGCCGCCGGACCCGAGCGCCTACGGCCTACAGCACAGCCACGCATCCTGACCTCCGCTCCGCCCGGCAGGCACCGCCAGCCGAGCACGACTTACCAGAGCAGGAAGTGTAAAGCCTCGCGGCTTCGGCGACGCCCCCCAGAGGGCCCGGGGCCAGGGACCAGCTCCTCAGCACCTTCGCCACGAGACGATTGCCACCCCCAAGGGGACTGACACCGAAGACAGAGTCGCCAATTAGCTACCGACTTCAACAGCTTCGTTCGCGTTGATCCTGAAGCCCTTCCCTTGTCCCGCGCCCGAGACCTTTACGCAGGTGATCCCGTTTGGCGTAGACGTGCAGCGGATGTCGCCGTAAAGATCGCTCTGGCCGTAGGGAAGGATCGCGGCACGCTGGTTGAAGTTCTGAAGGCACCCCAGGGGCACGTGCCCCCCTGGGGGATAGACAACTTCCGGAACGAAACAGAGGCTCACCGTGCCATTGCTCTGGATTTCGGCTGCCCGAGTGGGTGGCTCCGGGTTCGTGCCGCAGACCCCGTCTTCCACTACGCACCAGACCTTACGGTCCGGCGACAGAAATTCTCGTAGAGACAACGACGCGAGAACTATGCTCGCGCCGCCGACGGGAACGACCTTGCTACGGCTAATGAGAAAACCCTTCCCGGTCCTGGCCACCGTGCACCGCACGCCGGTGCGTAGCACTACGCACCGGAAGCTGCCGCGTCTGATCTGCCGACCGTAATCGAGCGTAGGCGTATGCTCACCGGCATTACCTTCGCAGCTGCCACCTCGCGCCGAAGGGTGCGCGGTGCACAGCACGACTTCCCCGTTAGCGCTCAACGTCGCCTTCTGGGCATAGCCGGGTCTCTCGCTTATGCAGATGGTCTCGACGGATATGGCGCACTCGACGTCGAGTGCACGGGGTGCAAAGAATTCCGGCGACGCCGCCGCCGAGGAGGTCGCGACCGCACCCGCGCTCATGAGTGCCAGCGCGAGGACGATACCGACGGGAATGAAACCTAGTCTCGCGCGCATGCTGCCCCCGCTCTTGGTTGCGACCAGATCGCTCCAGCGGCGAGATGGCGTGTGCGCGAATGTATCAGAACACATGATCGTGTCCCGCGTGCGCCATCACCAGCTCGGGGCACCGCGATGTAGCTCCCGACGGTCCCACGGCGCCACACTGCCCCACCCTCCCGATGGTCAAGAGCCAGCCAACCGACAGTGCTGGCTCGACGAAAAAGCGAGCGTCTCGACAGTCGAGCGCACGCAGCCGGAACGGACGACAAGCACTCGTCCGGGCACCGGCGCGGCCGACTGACGGGAGTCCCGGCATCTGCCCACTCAAACGCGGTAGAAGTGCGAGAGACCGCGGCGAGCGCGGTCATCTACGAGGGCGGAGAAGAGCCCATCCAAGACTGAATGAGACGGCGACGCCCCAATCGCATGAGAATTCGCAGCCCGCGATGGAGCCGCCCATAACACCAGCCGATATCGCAGAGCACCACAGCTCACTGGCGGCCAATGAGACGCGCGCGACCAGCTAGATCCTGGACATGCGACGCAGCCACGCATCGACCTCCGAGATCCGGTAGCGCACCACGCTGCCGCGGCGGATGCACGGCAAGCCGTGATGGTGCTGCATCTCAATCCACCGGCTCGTGACTTTGAGATGCTCGGCGAGCTGGCGCTTAGTCACCCAGGGCTCAGGGCGCGGATACCCGCCCCCGGAGTGCTCAACACCCCGGCAGCCCGAGCACCAGCAACGTCCGCTGCCGGTGCCGTCCACAGCCTCGTAGAAGACGTAGAGGTCGTATTCGACGCTCGTCTCTCAGCCAACCCACTCACCTCCACACACAGCACCAGCGCTCCCTGCGACCCAGAGAGTACACGCCCTCACGAAGCACAGCTACAAGCCGAATAAATAGAATGGTTCCTAGCTGCGCCACAAGCACGAGAGCCGTCAAACGCAACGATTTGCAACGGATCCGCAGCGTGTTGCCGCCCACGCCGCAGCGGTAGCTCGCGACGCGTGTACACCCCACGACCACCCCTGCCCATCGCGACCTCAAAAACCGCTATTTCAAGCGGTCCCAACCGCCAACAGAACCCCCAGCGCGATTTGAACCCGGGACCACACCCGCCTACAAGAACCCTCGAAAACCCCAGCAACCAAGCCAAATCCGACGACTACCTAAAGGAAACCTAAATCGGGGAGATAGGTTCAGGTTGGCTCTAGGAAGCCATATTTCGGTTGTTTGCAGCTGGATTTGCAGCGGTTGTGCACGTTTCATACACGACGTTTGGGCCGTTCGTACACGCTTCCTGCACATGATACCGGCCAGCGCCGCTGACACCGCGCCAACAAGGACCGGCTTTGTCCGCAAAAGTAAAGCTATACTTGTCCTATGTCGGACGCAAGGCCAGATCTACGAGGACTCGAGACGCAGGCATATCAGCAGGGCGGCTACTTCACGGCACCCCAAGCCCGCACGCATGGCGCAAGCCGCCAGCTGATCGAGCATCACGTGCGCCGCGGCCGGTTCGAGCGAGCGCGCCGAGGGCTATATCGCGTGCATGGATTTCCGCGCGACGAGCACGACGACATGCGCGAAGCGTGGATGGCAGTCGGAGCGCGCGACGCGCTGCTGTCCCATCAGAGCGCGCTCGCGCTACTCGACCTCAGCGACGAGATTCCCGACGCCGTGCATCTCCTGGTCCCACGCAGGCGCCGCGGGCTTCGCCCGCCCCCCGGCGTCGTCCTGCACACCCACCCCGACCAGGAAGCGGTGCCGACGGTTTGGCTTGACGGCCTACCGCTGAGCACAGCCGCACGCACCCTGGCCGACGTCGCCAAGGCACTGCAACCAGAACAGCTTCAGCTAGCCGTCAGACAAGCACTACGGGAAGGCCTCGCGACCGCCAGCCAGCTCGAAGACCAAGCCGCGCTTCAAAACACCGCAGCACTGCTTGAAGCGATCGAGATCGAGAAGACACGCGCGTGAGCTACCCAGACGCCGCCAGCTTTCGAGACGCACTCGAGCAGCGCCTAAAGAACCAAGCCGCCGACACGGGCCTCGGGCTGGCACGCCTGCGCAAGCGCGTAGCCTTCGAAGCGTTCCTACGCAGACTCCTGATCGCCGCACCCGGCGGCTGGGTGCTCAAGGGAGCACTCGCACTCGACTTCCGCCTGAACACGCCGACACGCCCAACCAAGGACATCGACCTCGGCCGCGACGACAACGAAGACGCCGCGATCCAAGACATCCTCACCGCACAGGAACTCGTCCTCGACGACTTCTTCACGTTCGCCGCACGCCGCACACGCGAGCTCGACGACATCGACGAGTTCACCGCGATCCGCTTCCATCTGACCGCGCAGCTCGGCGGTCGCACATTCGAGCAGTTCCTGCTCGACATCGGCTTCATCGACTCGATCACCTACCAGCCAGACACAGTGCAAAGCCCTGGCCTGCTTGCATTCGCCGGCATCTCCCCACTCAGACTGCCGGCCATCCCCATAGAGCAACACCTTGCCGAGAAGATCCACGCCTACACCGGCAGCTACGGAAAGGACGGGCGCACGAGCACACGTCCAAAGGACCTCGTCGACATCCTGCTGATCGAACGCTCGACGCCGCTCACCGCCAGCTCGCTACGCGCAGCGCTCGAACGCACCTTCCATGAGCGCCAGCGCCACCCACTACCAGACAAACTGCCCCCACCGCCAAACAACTGGACAGACCCATACCGGCAACTCGCCGAAAGCGTCGGCATCGAGGCCGACCTCGCAACCGCCTACGAGAGAGCTCGCGCCTTCCTTGATCCAGTCTTGGGCAACAACTCAGCCAGTCGCTGGGATCCAAACGACAGAGCCTGGAGCAAGACCCCTCAATAACGAGTACGAAGCTCGAGCCAAGCGCGCTGCAGCGTGCCGTATCCGAAGCACAGAACCTGATGGGAGGAGCCTCATGGTCGGAGACGCTCCAGCTCGTGCTGTGGCCGGTACTCCGCTTGAGGCAGCTCTGTACGAGCAGGCTTGACGACTCCGCCGAGCAGCACGAGCGATGGCAGCGCCAGTCCGCACGTCGGCGCGTCCCAGTCGATCAGGCAGAACAGTTGACAGAGCTTGTCGGAACGCATGTCACGCACCTCGCAGATCCCACTGAGATCGACGTCCTTCTTGCTCGCGGGCTTGTGCACCAGGCGCCAACGCTGCGTCGAGTCGGGAACCTCCGCCGACCAACCCGAAGCACGGCTCTCACAAGCAATTCGCGTCGCACGTCAATCGGTGTCTCCTCACCGACGAGGAACTCCCATGCTGGCCGCTAGGCGCGCGCAATCTAGTAGAAGACCGGCTGCCAGCACTCTGACGCGGGCCGCTTGGCCCCTCGCCGTCACACATCCTCGCCGACCCTCAAAGACCAGCTATTAAGGGCCGATCGGCCAGCTCTGCAATCTTTGGCGCCGAAAGGCCCTCTTGACCATCTCGACCTCGCGCTCTGAAAGCGCGTAACGCGCATAGATCTGCGTCGTCTTGGTGTTCGACCGAATCGACAGTTATGCTCGTGCACGCCTTTAGGAACTACTATGCCCGCCTCATCGCCGAAGCCAACAAATCCGCGGAAGACGACCTCGTCAGCGGCGGCGGTGCCTCCGAGCGCCAAGAAAGCATCGACGCCACGCCAAAACCCTGGCTCGTCGCCCCAAAAGCCGAGACGCCCGCCAAGCCCACCGTATCCCCGACATACGGTTGAGCGTGCGCTCCGCATCCCCCAGGCGATCTACGACCAAAATGGGGGGAAGCCAGCAACCCCAGCTGAAGCAGTCCGGTTTGCAGGCGGCACTTCTGCGAGCGGCCCTTGGCGCCTTGAGATCAGCTCGGCGAAGAAGTACGGTTTCCTAGATTCAGACGACTCTGGGCGAATACTTCCAACCGAGAGGGCGAGGCAAGCGATCGCTCCGCAGTCTGAAAACGATCAGCTGCACGCTCTGCGTGCAGCAATTCTGGACGCCCCCGACATCTCGGATGTCTACAACCACTACCGCGGCGAGAGCCTTCCTGACGAACAGTTCTTTGTCAACGCACTAGTCGACCGATTCAAAATTCCGGCCGAAAAGGTAGCGGAGTTCCTCGGCATTTTCAATGACGACATGCGGGCTGCTCAGCTTGTGGATGAAACAGGCGAACGCCCACGCCTTCTCGATATTGGCCGAGACGATGGACGAAAGACCAAACAGACTAGCGCGGTGGCAAAGAAGGCCGCCGCAGCTGGCTCATCCTGTTTCGTCATGCAGCCATTCTCTGCGCCGCTCGGAACTTACTTCGAGCTGATCTTTAGGCCCGCCATTGAGAAGGCTGGACTAGTGGCCGTCAGGGCAGACGCTGACATCTTTCATACAGGCAAGATCATGGATCAGGTCTGGCGTGGCATCAAAGACGCGGACGTACTGGTGGCGGAGCTAACATCCAAGAACCCAAACGTCTTCTACGAGCTCGGCCTCGCTCATGCGCTTGAAAAGCCCGTAGTCTTGGTTTCCTCCAATCAAGAGGACGTTCCGTTTGATCTTCGCCACATACGAGTAATCCTCTACGACCAAACCGACCCCTTTTGGGGACAAAAGCTAGTAGACAAGCTTGCCGACAACATCCAGTCGGCTCTCACTGACCCCGAGGAGGCCATCTTCCGAGTCGATGAGAGCGCACCCTGATAGACGTCGCTAGGCACCTACGGTGTATGAATGCGCGATGTCCTCGCACTTTGGCCACTGTCCGGATTCATAGTCTACGATGATTGAACGTCTCCAACTCCGCAACTTCAAGGGGTTTTCCAGCTTTTCCGTCACCTTCGGTCGCGAGTCACTGCTCGTGGGACCAAATAGTGCCGGGAAGTCAACCATCATCGAGGCGCTACGTGCGGGCGCACAAATGATGCGTTCGGCACGGCATCGCGCTGCGGACCGAATTGCACCTGCCGCTCACGACCGTTGTAGCTGTTACACATTCTCGTCAAGCAGCGTTAGCCTGGTCGCCGAGAACCTCAGACACGAGTTTCGTTCCGTCGAGACGCAACTCGATATCCGTTTCAACCGGGGGGCTCACTTGCGCGCTGTTTGGCCGGTTGCTGACGATCTCGATGAAGAGGATCCAGAGCCTTTCTTCATCTTGTGGGACGTCGATAAAGTTGTCTTGCGGCGCCCGCGCGACGTGCGGCGTTCACTGCCCGATGTGGCTGTCGTGCCGTCTCTCAGCCCGGTTGAGCACGAAGAGCGGATCTTGGACTCAGACTACGTTCGCGGACAAGCAAGCGGTCGGCTCGCGAGCCACCACGCACGGAATCACCTCGACCTTCTTAAGGTGGCAGGTGAACTAGTCGGCGGCGATGACGATCGAGAAGATCTAAAGCACTTCCTCACGTGGGCTGAGCCTTGGCTAAGCGAGATCAAGATTCGCGACCTTCAGATTCGCATGGGCGATCGCGCGCGTATGCTCGATTTGTACTGTCGCGAGCCCGGAAGCCATAGCGACCGAGAGTTGTTTTGGGTCGGTGACGGGATGCAGGTTTGGGTACAGCTGCTCGTCCACCTGTATCGCGCACGAGCCGCAGACACGGTGATCCTAGACGAGCCGGACCTTTACCTTCACGCGGATCTTCAAAGACGTCTCGTGCGGCTACTTGAAAACCTCGACGCACAGACGATTGCCGCAAGCCACTCCTCGGAGCTATTGGCAGAAGCTGCGCCGCGGGCAGTGACTTGGATAAGCAAGGAGCGGCGGAGCGCGGTTCGCGCCCCTAACGAGAGACTCCTAGGACAGCTCTCAGACGCCATTGGCAGTCAGTTCAATCTTAGCCTTGCGCGAGCCCTCCGTGCGCGTGTCGTCCTTTTCGTCGAGGGAGATGACCTGTCGATCCTGCGCCATATAGCCGATACATGCGGCGTAGCAGAGGTCGCACGCGAGACGGCGCTCGTCACCGTTCCGCTACGAGGCTACTCGAATTGGGAGCACGTCGAGCCGTTCAGCTGGCTGCTCGAAGACCTCCTTGACGGGTCGGTCAAGGTCCTAGTTCTGCTGGATCGTGATTATCGCACTGAGCGGCAGTGCCAAGCAGTCCGTGATCGCCTTCATAAACTCGGCATCCAATGCCACATCTGGCGGCGTAAGGAGCTTGAGAGCTATCTCCTCGTACCCAGCGTCATTTCGCGACTATCCGGGGCACCCGTAGCTGACGTGGAACATGCTCTCGTCGCGGCCGCCGATCAACAGCGAGAGTCCGTCTTCGCTCGCCAGCTCGCTGAGCGAACAAAAACCGAGGTCAACGCGCGGCGGCACGCTGTCGACGTCACCGAGAGCCATCAACGCGACTTCGAGAAGCGGTGGAGCAAACAAGCAGCGCGCCCGCACTGGTGTAACGCAAAGGAGTTGCTCGCGTCGCTCAACAAGCAGCTCGCATCCGAAGGCCACAAGCCAGTGGGCGCCAATCAGATCGCAAGAAAGATGCGCATCGATGAGGTACCTGACGAGCTTGCAGAGATGCTCAACTCCGCAGAATCGCTTCTAACGGTCGGCCAGCACGGCAAAGATCTTGAAGGCGCAAGGTTCTCGACCGGCAGGACCTAACAACGTGAGTTAGCGGCCGTCGTCGGCCGTCTGTATGGTGCCTGGGTGGACTTCGGATTCCGCTTCGAGAGCGAGATGACAGAGCTAGCTACCGCGGCTTGCTCGGGGTGGTGGCTGGGTTCGCGTCAGCATGACTTCGTTGCGACCGAGATAGTCGGTCCTGATGCGGTGGCCGACCTCGTGGGCATCCGTTTCGACGAGCGCCGCCTGGGCGCACGTGAAGCCGAAGGCATCAGCCCGGTTACTGATGCGCTGGCCTTGCGTGCGCTGCAGGTCTGCGGTCGCCGTGTGCTCAGTACCCAGGACCTAGCCAATCTCTGTCATGTCACTCCCTCGGGCATGCGGCGCGCGCTGGCGGTGGCCCTTAAGGCGAATGCAATGATCCGCCAGGGGCGTGGTCGCTATAGCCGGCATCCCGCTTGGGGTCCTGTGGGCGCCCGCTTGGTGGCTGTCGAGCTCAAGCTAGAGGACTGGCGGGGAGCGCTTCAGCAAGCACAGGCTTACTCATGCTGGGCAAACGCCACGTGGGTCGTCCTTGCTCGTACCCCGCCTGCTGCGGCTAAGCAGATGGCCGATCGACACGGGCTCGGGTTGGCCGTGCTTGGAACGGACGGCAAGATCAAACGCATGATCCGTCCACGCGCTGTGCGGCGGCCCCGTTCGGCGTGGGCCGCCTTGTGGGCCAGCGAGCAGGCGGCAGACCGGGCGATCAGTACAGGCTACTGCTCGATAGCGAGCAACGCACCAGCGCTCAGAGCTGCGCAAGCCATTCCGGCAGGTGCAGAGGTCGCGAGTCTCCAGTCAGCCTAAACGACAGGCCAGCCTCGAAATTAACGGCGTTCTGGACTATCGCGCGCACCCGCGCATGTCGCAGTGGAAGTGTTGGCGCGGCCACCTGCTCGGTAAGACGTGAGAGCGCATAGAGGCCATGCTGCTCTGCAAGATCGTGACTCCAGCCACTCGACCCAGCTCGGTGCTGGCAGAATCGGCAACTGCATGGCTGGTAGCCGCCCTCGCCAAGTAGACGCGCATGGGTGTTCTGACGGACATGCTGCAGCAGGTTGGGGTCGAAGATGCGGGCGATACGTGGCGACGCGGGCCGGCCTTTGGCGCGGCGAACGACTGCGGTGTTGCGAGTCCAGCTCGCGCCGGACAGGCTAGCCGTGAATCCCCATGCGCCCCAGGCGATGGCAAGCCACCCGACACGCCCCGCCTCAACGAGCAGCACGCGCCGGCCATCCTGGGCAAGCGCCGAAACGACGACCCGGAGCGCCTCGAGCGAAGGCCCCTTGTCTGGGATGTCAGCCGCTGACCAGTGGATGTGCACCGCCGCGCCAACGTCCTCGGGGAGGTCGGTGAACTGGTTGAGCAGCGTGCGGCGCAGTCGCGGATCGAGAAGCCAGCACTCGTCGACGATCACATTCGCCAACATTTCATGACCTTGTGCCGTCTTGCGGCACGCCGGACGGCATCGAGTGAAGCCTGCAGACCATCGGGCCAGTCGACCTGCGTGAGCAGGCGGCTCGGGATCATCAGTCCTGCGGTGCCGAGCTTCTGCTGCGCAGCTATTGCCTCATCAACCGTGCGGTCCCACTCGGCAGGCATTGAGGGCGCCTTTCTGCGGATCCAGAGAGCAGCTGCCTTGTGCCCTCCGATCTTGTCCCGCTCGTAGCGAACCGCGCCAGGGCTCGCCATGAGCGGAGCAAGCTGTCTGGCGCTAGTAGTAGCGTCATTGATGACTCCTTCGTCGTGGACTTTGTCCCAATGGAGCAGCAGACCGGGCGGCCGGCCGCCCTGATTGATGACCTCCGCGCCGATCGGCATCAGTAGGCCACGCTTGAGGTATGGCTGGTCGAGCAGAAAGCGTGGGGAGGCTGGTAGCGACATCAACTCGCGCGGCTTACCAGTGCCGCGTCGATCAGCTCAATGCTTTGCTCGATCGTCGGGCGTTCGTAAGGCTCTGTGCCGAGGAGCCGCGCCAACAACTCGGCAACGTCTTGGTCGAGGTGAACTTGCAGCTGCGCCCAGCGTGGCCAGCCAGGCTGCTCGGTGCGCGCAAGCATCACATGACGTAGGCGGTCGGAGTCGAGGCCATTATCGGCCTGGCTGTCGATGTAAGGCAACTCGCCAGTGAGCACGAACAGCAGCAATGCGCCGACGGCGAAGAGATCAGTGCGCCTTACCGCACGCTCGAGGCGCAGCTGCTCGGGTGCCATAAACGGGAGCGTGCCGAGCATCTCGGGATAGCGGGTAATGCTGTTGTCGAGGTCTCGGACGAGCCCCAGATCCAGGACTACGGGCTCGTCCCAGGCACCGTTTCGCAGCGCGACGTTCTGCGGCTTGATATCGCGGTGCACGAGACCCAGCTCGTGAATGGCAGCGAGTCCTTCAAGAATTGCGCGACCGCATAGCAGCGCTTGCCCAGTGGTGGGACGCTCACTGCGCTCCAGAGCATCAGCCACCGTGCCCCCCGGCACATACTCTCCCCGAATCGCTGGCCAGCGGTCGGCACCATGCTCAACCACGATTGTCCCGTGATACGACATCACGTGCTCGCTGCTGATACTGCGAAGCGACTCGGCCTCGCGTCGCACACGCTCAGCGTCCTCGGCGCCCGGAATCACCTTGAGAACGGACTCCTGTCCGTCCTGCTTGACGCGCCATACACGACCTTGTCCACCTGGGCGCAGCTCCTCAAGTT
Source organism: uncultured Actinomycetota bacterium (assembly GCA_963757925.1). Lineage (GTDB taxonomy): Bacteria > Actinomycetota > Thermoleophilia > Solirubrobacterales > Solirubrobacteraceae > Palsa-744. Next base: position 61,233 of record CAVWTE010000005.1, on the reverse strand, counting down.
CCTCAACCTCACCGAGCGCGCGACGCACCGCGTGTTCATCCATCGTCACCGCGTGGGCATACACACGGAACTCGATGGACAGCCAGAACACGGTATTCGGTATCCGACAGCAATGCGCATGATTCCAAGGCTGGCAGCGAGTCACGGGGCGTTTCTAGGATCGATGCCAGCGTCGCCCGCGAGCACGCCGCCCGGCAGCAGCACCCAAAGCGCCAGGGAGATCTGGCCCTAGAAAGCCATATTTCGGCTGGAGTCGATCACGACCCGGCGCCCACGGCGCCTACCGCTGCCTCTCGCGACCGTAGGCCCAAGAGACACTCTGGAGCCGGCCACTGATCGGCGGGTCAGTGCCCTACTATGAGGTCGAGTTGACAAGAGCCCGTCGAATCTGCACCCTCGCCCTTCCCGAAGACAGCGAGGGTACGATCATACGCGCGTTTTAGCGCCCAGGGTTCGAGCTACGCGCATCGTAGGTAGCCATCACGCGCCATTCCATCCTCTCAATGAACAGACCTCCAGATCCTCGGAGCGGTCTACGATGACATCACCGTCATACGGATGGGTGGACCGGCTTGCAGAGACCCGCTGTGCAGGACAGTCGGAGAAAGTGAAGCGGCGAAGGTCTGTCTAAGACGTCTGTCACGCTCACGCCTGCCACTCAAAATGCCACAACGTGTCAAGGCCGGTTGAGAATTGACCCTGTAGCGCCGGTTGAATTGACCCCCCTGTGCGGCGGCTACTCGCTCCACCTCGCCTACGGCTCGGCTCCACGAGTAGCTGCCGGCGCGACCTTTGGGCGGGAGTTAGTCGGTGGGTGGGGTGGCGGGTCGGGCGGTGATGTCGTGGTTCTTGAGGCGGTAGCTGTCTCCCTTGAGGGAGAGGATCTCGGCGTGGTGGATGAGCTGGTCGATCATCGCGGCGGCGGTGGCGTCGTCGCCGAAGATCTCGCCCGAGGCGGAGAACGGCTTGTTGGAGGTGACGATTAGGTTCGCGCGCTCGTAGCAGCGGCTGACGAGCATGAACATCAGGTTCGCGGCCTGTGGGTCGAACGGGATGTAGCCCACCTCGTCGCAGACCAGCAGCGGGTATCGCTCCAAGCGACGCAGCTCCTCCTGCAGGTGACCTTGGCGTTGTGCGTCGGCGAGCAGGGCGACCCACTCGGTTGCGGTGCGGAAGATCACACGCTGCCCGGCGAGGCATGCGCGGATACCCAGAGCGATCGCGAGGTGGGTCTTGCCGGTGCCTGGTGGTCCGAGGAGGATGACGTTTTCCTTGGCGTGCAGGAAGTCGAGTTGGCCGAGGTGCTCGATGACTTGCTTTTTGATTGAGCGCTGGAAGGTGAAGTCGAACTCCTCGAGCGTCTTTCGGGCCGGGAACCGTGCGGCTTTGATCCGCAGCTCGCCGCCGGAGGCGTCGCGGGAGGCGATCTCGGTCGAGAGCAGTGCTTCGGTGAAGCGCTCGTAGCTCCATTCCTCTGAGCGCGCACGCTCGCACAACTTCGCCATCGAGCGTGCGGCTGCCGGAGCCTTCATCGCCCGGAACAGGTGTGTGAGCTCCGCGGTGGCGCTCATGCGATCAGCCGGTCATAGATGGCGAGCGGGCGCTACTCGAGGAGTAGCTCGCTCGCGCTCTCGTCGTGTCGCTCTCTGAGCGCCCGAGCGTGCTCCAGCGCGGTGATCGTGCGGTTCTTGGCGAAGCTGCGATCGTGGCAGCAAGCGAGCTCCCCGGTATCGAGCGCCACCGCCGTGACCTGTCGCTGGGAGACTCGAACCTCCACCCGCCGCCCCACGAGGTGGGGGTCCAGCGAGTAGTCGTTGGTGTCGATGCGAACATGCGGGTCCGGTGGCACACGCGTCACCCAGCGACGGTCGACATCGGGCTCTTGCTCGGGAAGCTCGCGCATCGCGCTCCGCTCTTCGGTGAGCCGGTCGATCGGCCGCTCACGCAGCGTCTTGTGGGTGCGCGCGTTGGCCTTCTGGAACCACGCATCGAGCTGCAACTGGAAGTCGAGGTGGTTCGCGAAGTGGCGACCGGGCTCGAAGTTGCTCTCCATATACCCCTGGAGCCGCTCGACGGCTCCCTTCGCCTGCGGGTCGGCGGGCGCGCAGAAATACCAGTCGAGGCGCAGCTGCCCACAGAACCCGGCGTAGGCGTCGGTGGGGCGCCCGCGGCCGGCGTGCAGGCACCCCTCGCGATCCCAGACCATCAGCCGTGGCAGCCCGCCGACCTGCCACAAGCAGCGTCCCATGCCCCACAGCACGTCCGGGGCTTCCTTGGAGAAGATCAGCGCGCCGGCGCCCGCCCGGGAATACCCCAGACAGCACACGACGACCCACGAGCGGCGGGCTTGCCCGTGACCGACCGGCACCGGCTGAGAGGTCTCCCATAGATCCCATTGGCAGACCTCCCCTGGCTGATAGACGGTCCGCTGGTGCGTGCGTGTGCGCTTAAACAACGGGCGCACCTCCCGCAGATAGTCATCAACGATCGACTTCCCGCCGTCGAACCCGAGCGGCTCGATCAGCTCACGCACCCTGACGCCCGGAAGCTTCGGGTCGCCGCGCAGCAGCTCGTGGATCTCCTCCTTGAACGGGTCGAGCTTCGACGGGCGCTCAGGGCAACGAAACCCCGGCGGCGTCTCCGCACGCAACGCTGAACGGATCGTGTTGCGCGCCAAACCCGTGCGGCGCATCAGCTCCTTGATCGAGACCCCGCGAACGAAGTGCTCCCTGCGCAGCTCGGCCCACTGCTCCACGTCCAGCACGCTCCTTCTCCCGGTCTCGAGAACACAATCGAGCCAGGCTCACCAACACCCCGGACGCCTCCGCCACCACCCGAGGGGGTCAAATCTCAACCGGCGAAGGAAGGCCAGTCTCTCACCGGCGCCGACAACTACCGTGCGTTGAGGCACGCCCAGTCGCTGGGCAAGGACGAATCAGCGCGCTACACACGCTTCATCGGCGAAGCGGTCGAGCGATACGCGCTCGACCTCGCACACGTTGCTTTGGACTCGCGCGCGACGGTGCTCGGCGAGCAACACTATGGCAAAGGCGGCGGGCAGCGCACCAGCGATATCGCCGTCATCTGGGGCAACGAACTCATCCTCTTCGAGGTCCACGCACGCCGCGTTACCGCAAGCGCGATGGCGACCGGGGAGGTCACGGAAGCATTGGGCGAGGTCTCCAAGCTGCTGGTAGTCAAGGTGAACCAGGTCGCCGGCTGCATCAGCGCGCTGCTCGATGGCGCTGCCACGCTCCCCGGCGTTAAGCTCGACTCGATCGAGCGCATCTGGCCGGTTGTAGTGTCTGTCGGACACCTAATCCAGACCCAACCAGTCTGGAAGTACGTACGCGAGACCGTCGAACCCGAGACCGCCCAAGCGCTTGCGAAGGCTCGCGTGCAACCACTGCAGATCCTGGACATCGCAGATTACGAGAAGTTCCTCGGGATCGCTGAGGCCGGCACAAGCTTGCCAACGATGCTCAGACACAAGGCCGCCGGTCCATTCCGAGAACGCGACTTCGCGGCATGGCTCCACGGAGACAAAGCCGCACCCTCGGATGCGCCACGCGTCTCAGCGCTCAAGCACCGCTGGGACGCGATGAGCATCCAAATAAAGCGCACAAACGAACTCGCCGCAGCAGCTCAAGAGCTCAAGACGACACAGCCACACGCCGACTAGATGTCCTTGGGTACTCCACCTGGACGCCAGCTGCTCTGGCGGCCGTGACGAGCCCTGGCGCCCGTCGTTCTAGCGCATTGACGCCTCGGCGTAAAATCGGCGGTGGCCGAGTCGTCGACGGTCCCGCGCCTCGGTAGCTTTGTCGCTTGCGCTCAAGCGCGACCGACGACATGCAGACGCGGAACTGTGGACTTCCGCTCTCCGTATTCGCGCATGGCGCGTAGGGCGCGTTCGCGGGCCTTGTGCTCGCTGAGCTTGGTGTAGACGGTCGCGAGTAGCCAGCCGCCGTCATCGTGGCCAGCCATGAGTGCCGCGGTCTGGTGGTCGAGGCCAAGGCCCCCCTCCTCGATCGGGTCGATGAACCATTGCAGAGCTCGGTGCTTGAGTGCGTAGAACTCAAGGTCGAGCATCCCGGCAGATACGCGTATCGCCTTCCAGTGCGAGAAGAAGTTGGAAAGGCTGTAGTAGCCGCCACGCACAGCCGGAAAGAGGATCGGTGGGCTGTGCCTGGGCATGATCTCCAGGTGCGCCTCAAGCCTCGGGCTAATGGCCACCCACCGCGTGTCCTGGTCCTTGGTGGGCACCCGCTTTCGCTGCAGCGAGTCCCACTGATAGCGCACTTGGATCTCGCCGCTCTCGAGATGCACGTCCTCTTCGTGCAGCCCAAAGATCTCGGAGGGGCGCATCGCGGTATCGCCCTGGCAGATCGTGATGCCCTCAAGCACAAGCGCGTAGTCATCGCTGCGACTGCGCCTAGCGCACTCCAGCAGCAGCTCATACTTCTCGTTGCTGATGATCTCGAAGTCCGGCGAATCAACCCGCCGCTTCTTCTTGCTCACGCCAAACCGCTCGAACTTGTTATCAGGAATCAGCTCACGATCCTTGGCATGGTTGAAGAGCTGCCGCACCGACGACTGCACATGCGGGCTCTGAGGCAGCGCCCAGGTCAGCGCCTCATCACGAGAGAAGCTGTCCATCAGCCGGTCCGCGAACTCCCTGAGAAACGGTCGCAGTCCCTCCCGCATGACTTGCACCGTTTTCGGGGTCCTGCCGTCAGGCTTACTCGAGGGCTGCCCGTCTGGCCAGATCATGGTGATCCGCCCGTTCTCCTGGAACGTTGCGCCCGCGAACTCCGCTACCGTCGGCACGACCACCGGGCCAGGACCATCCAGCTCCCTCCGCAGATGCTCCCGCGCACGTTCGACCGCCTCGTCAAACTCCGCGATGCTCCTGCAGCCGCCAACCCACTTGCGATGGGCTTTGTAGTACACGTAGCCGCAAAAGTCCGGCTTGCGGCGACTCCCACGGTTATGCGCTTTGACGCACCCAACACTGCCCTGCGACATCGGATGCTCCTTTCCAGGCGTGCTTCGCAACCAACGCCCAGCGCGCGCAACGGCATCTCGCCACGATCGGCCACACGGCAATAGCGGCTTTCCTGGCCCTCAAGCCTTGCTCTGCTGCACGACGCCAGACGTCCATACCCCCTTGTCGGGAAAACCCAGCCAATTCCACCAAAGAATTTTCAGCGGCACCAAGGTGGCCGACATCAGCCAGACCAGGATCACAAGAGCGCTACGGCTCACCGGCCGCCAACACGACGCGCGCGAGCAGCTACGTACCGGACATGCGGCGCAGCCACGCCTCGACCTCTGAGATCCGGTAGCGCACCACCCCGCCGCGGCGCACATACGGCAGGCCCAGGTGGTGCTGCGTCTCAATCCACCGGACCGCGACTTTCAAATGCTCAGCCAGCTGACGCTTAGAGCGCCTAACAAAAAGAGGTTTTGGGATGCTGTTGTCGTAGACGGTGTCTATGGCGAAACCTTTGGTCAGTGATGGGTTGTGGGCTCGTATCGAGCCGTTGTTGCCGCACGTGGAGCGGCGGTTTCGATATCCGGGGCGTAAGCGTGTGCCCGACCGGCAGGCCCTGACAGGCATCCTGTTCGTGCTGAAAACGGGCATTCCGTGGGAGGATCTACCGCAGGAGATGGGCTGCGGGTCGGGGATGACGTGTTGGCGTCGGCTGCGGGACTGGAATGAAGCGGGGGTCTGGGAGCGCCTGCACCACGTGCTCTTGGATGAATTGCAAGACGCTGGCCAGCTGGACTGGTCCCGTGCGGTGGTGGACAGCTCGCATGTGCGGGCCAAAGGGGGGGCGCCAAGACCGGCCCCTCGCCCGTCGATCGGCGCCGGCCGGGCTCAAAGCACCACGTGATCTGCGACGGCCGGGGCACGCCCCTGGCCGTGACCCTGACGGCCGCGAACCGCAACGACATCACCGAGCTCCTGCCGCTCGTCGATCGCGTCCCGCCGACTGGTCGCCACGGCAAGTTCAGGCCCAAAGCTCTGCTCGCCGACCGTGCCTACGACAGCCGCAAACACCGCGAAGCGCTCCGCGAGCGCGGCATCACGCCGCGTATCGCAAAGCGCAAGACCTCTCACGGCTCAGGACTCGGCAAAGAAAGATGGGTCATCGAGCGCACAATCTCCTGGCTGCACCAGCACCGCCGCCTCGATCGACGCTACGACCGCCGAGACGACATCCACGAAGCCTTCCTCACAATCGGCTGCGCCCTCATCTGCCACCAAAAACTCCAAAACTCATTCTGTTAGGCGCTCTTAGTCACCCACGGCTCCGGCCGCGGATAGCCACCCCCGGAACGCTCCACGCCCGCAGCCCGAGCGCCAGCAGCATCTGCTCCCGGCGGCGTCCACAGCCCCGTAGAAGACGTAGAGGTCGTATTCGACGCTCGCCTCTCAACCAACCCAAGCCACCTCCATACAGCAGCAGCGCTCCCGGCTACCCAGAGAATACACACCCTTCAACCAACAAGCCCCAAGCCCAATAACTAGGATTATTCCTGGCTACGCCACAAGCACGAGCGCCATCGAACGCAACGATTTGCAGCGGATCCGCAGCGATCTGCCGCCCACACCGCAGCGGTAGCCCGGAACACGAGCACATCCCACGACCACTCCCACCCCATCACGACCTCAAAAACCGCTACTTCAAGCGGTTTTCGACCTTCAACGGGAAGCCCGCCGAGACCTGAACCTGAGACCACACCCGCATACAAAACACCCCAAAACCCCAGCAACCAAGCCGAATCCGACGACTACCTAAAGGAAACCTAAATCGGGGAGATAGGTCCAGATTGGCTCTAGAAAGCCATATGTCGGTTATTTGCAGCTGGATTTGCAGTGGTTGTGCACGTCTCATACACGGCGCTTGGGCCGTTCGTGCACGCTCCATGCACACGATACCGGCCAGCACCGCTGACACCGCACCAACAAGGACCAGTCTTGTCCGCAAAAGTAAAGCGAACCTGGATGCGTATGAGCTGGCGCGCGACGGCCGTCGCTGCGGATAGCCGTGCCGACGATCCAAGCGTCAGGCATTGCGCCCCAGAATCTGCTGTCCTGGAGTCGCCACGGCTGTGCCCACACGAGTGGTAGCCGCATGCTGCCTTTCTGCGCAAAGGGCCTAATTCGTGGAATTCCGTAGGATAGGCGCCGCACGATGTTGTTGTTCGTGGGGGCACATGGCGATGCGGTGTGAGGAATGGTGACGGGAGCCATAGAGATGTTGATGCTGGGACTAGATACTGTCGGCTGGATCGGCCTAGCTGCAGCGGTCGTCGCGATCCTTGGTGCAGCTGCGGCATATGCCCGCTTCTTGGTTCAAGCGCCGCTCATAGCCAAGAACGCGAAGCTCGATGCCGAAAGAGCCCAAGTGGACACGGCGCGAGCCGATCTGCAACGTCAACTCGAGCATGCACGAGAGCGGTTCTCCGATCTCGAGGCCCGCTTCCAGCAGGTCAACCAAAACTACACGAACCTCAAGCTGGACAAGGGCGGCGCGATCCTCAAGAATGAAATCGAGCAACTCCTCGCAGATGCGATGGGCGCACTCGGCGTCAAAGAGAGCTCGATCCTCGTCCCCGGACCCGGGGCGGGCTCTTCCCGGTTCGTGTTTCTCGCGATCTATGGGCCAGCCGCCGGTAAGCTCCGCAAGGCCAAGCTCCCGATCGACCAGGGCATCGCCGGATGGGTCCTAAAGACCGGCACGATCCACAACTCGGCCAACGCGATCAATGATCCGAACTTTTTCGCCGGTATCGACAAGCGTGCCGGGCACGAAACACGCACACTATTGGCACTCCCGCTTCAGCACAACCACAGGGACCATCGGCGTCGTGCAGTTCCTGAACAAGCCGGGAGGGTTTACCCGCGAAGACGAGGTCGAGGCCGACGCACTGACCCGGCCCCTTGAGCCAAAGGTCGCCACATTCATCAGCGATGCAGCGAACTTCGAGTTGCTCGGTCTTGCATGGCGAAGCGAGAACCGGGAGGCGACGATCGCCTTCTGTGATCTGACCTGCTCCTCATCGCTGCTCGAGCTGATGAACGCGCCGAGCGCAATCGACTGCATCAACGAGTATCTCGAGCAGCAATGCGCGGTTGCTATCTCGCTCGGCGCGACAATCGACAAGTACATCGGGGACGGCGTAATGCTGCGCTTCAACGTCCCACACCCAATCGCGGTCGAAGATCACGCCGTCCGGGCGGCCCAAGCCGCTATCGAGATGCGAGATGGCTACGCGCGACTTCGCGAAGGCTGGCTCAGCTCGGGACTGCCGGTGGAGCCGATCTACAGCCGCATCGGTCTCGCTTGCGGGACCGTGTACGAGTCGACCATTGGCCACCCGCAGTTCAAGCAGATCACCGTCATCGGAGAGGCTGTCACCCAAGCGGCAAACCTATGCGAGCAGGGCAGGAGAGACGGCAACGTGATCCTCGTAGACGCCGCGCTCGCCGACCGGGTCAAGAGCCGATTCATCCTCGAGCCCGCTCGGAACATGCAGGGAACACACGAACTGCTCAGGCCGAAGTAGAAGCATGCGCATGTAGGCAGCGCAACCTAGCTAGGGTAGGAAGTCGAGTACATCCGCACGCGCCGTGGCATCGCCGCTGAGCCGGGCCAGAGACCAGTAAAGAGTGAGTGGAGGCACGTGGCCAGGACCTAGAGCCACCCACGAGAGATTGAGCACGGTGACGAGCACCACGGTGAGTGGTCCGGCATACGCCTTCAGGACTACTGCGCGTGTGTCATCGACCTCCCGCATCGCAGCATCCGCGAACGCGAAGAGCTCGGCTCGATCGCTCGAAGATGCAGCCTCGAAGCGCCCGGAACTCCTGGCTCACGGATCTCTTTCTTTAGCTCCTGTTCGCGTGCGAGTGCGGCACGGCCGTCTTCGCCAACGGGGCGGGCAGCGCACCAGCGATATCACAGTCGGGCAGCACGGCTTATGTTGCGAAAGACACACCGTGGCTATCACTGGGCTGATCGAGCGCCCGCCGCTGAGGTAGTGACCGAGCCGCTGTGAGCACCACGCTCGACGAGGGCGAACGGCAGCGCTGATCGGTCGAGCGGCTCTGGATCTTCGCTGGCAATCCGGCCGAGCGCTACTGCCGTGAGGGTACCTCGATGACGGCATCGATCCACGAGTTGTGCTGGTTCGCAATCCGCAACATCTACGCGCACCACACGCCCAGAGCGATCGGCTACGAGCGACTCTTCCGATCGGCAGGTACTCCGCTGTGTGGGCTAGGGATTTGGCCTGAGGTCCGGAAGATAGACGGCATGGCCAGCTGAGCCCATCCCGCATGGCACCGGTGCAAACTCAAGCATCAAGCCATCCGGCACGCCACTGATCTCACCATGAGCGTCAACAGGATAGCCATGTTGCCCAAGATGTGCCGAGAGCCGAGCTCTGTAGGCGTCCTCCGCTAGCGACGCGACCTTGTCGAGGCCATCGGGGACAAAACCAAGCCTCGCGCGAGGCGGAGGTAGAGAACTCGGCGGCCCAACAACAAAGCTTTCCTCCGGCTCCTCATCCATATCTACGGCAATAACCAGGGCATGGGTATGCAATTGTGGCGGCGGGGTGCCCGGCGGCGGAGGGAGCCGCGCAAATGGGTGCACAAACTGCGCAGCAACCGGGACTGCACCAATCGCGAGACCGAGTTGCGCAAGCGCCAGATCGACGGCATCTTGGTGAGCCTGATTGATCACATCGCTTGCGTTGGGGTCGAGCGCCCAGACGGCCGAGACACTTACGGGGGCGATGAACAGCACCTCGACCACTGGACCCAGCAGCTCACAGGCGGCTACGAGATCGCCAATGCCGACACGACCGCCAACCTCGAGCCCCAGCTCCGACGCAGCGCACTGCGTCCCGAACCACCTCGACGGCGGATCGTCGGCAAGTTCGTCGATCTCCAACAGTTCTAGGATATACGACGCTCCTGTTGGACTCGCTGGGCGATGACGACTTCGACTGAGAGACTTCAAAGAGAACCGCAACGGTAGCGCCATGATAACCACCAGAGACGTCTAAGAGCGCCTAACAAAAAGAGGTTTTGGGATGCTGTTGTCGTAGACGGTGTCTATGGCGAAACCTTTGGTCAGTGATGGGTTGTGGGCTCGTATCGAGCCGTTGTTGCCGCACGTGGAGCGGCGGTTTCGATATCCGGGGCGTAAGCGTGTGCCCGACCGGCAGGCCCTGACAGGCATCCTGTTCGTGCTGAAAACGGGCATTCCGTGGGAGGATCTACCGCAGGAGATGGGCTGCGGGTCGGGGATGACGTGTTGGCGTCGGCTGCGGGACTGGAATGAAGCGGGGGTCTGGGAGCGCCTGCACCACGTGCTCTTGGATGAATTGCAAGACGCTGGCCAGCTGGACTGGTCCCGTGCGGTGGTGGACAGCTCGCATGTGCGGGCCAAAGGGGGGGCGCCAAGACCGGCCCCTCGCCCGTCGATCGGCGCCGGCCGGGCTCAAAGCACCACGTGATCTGCGACGGCCGGGGCACGCCCCTGGCCGTGACCCTGACGGCCGCGAACCGCAACGACATCACCGAGCTCCTGCCGCTCGTCGATCGCGTCCCGCCGACTGGTCGCCACGGCAAGTTCAGGCCCAAAGCTCTGCTCGCCGACCGTGCCTACGACAGCCGCAAACACCGCGAAGCGCTCCGCGAGCGCGGCATCACGCCGCGTATCGCAAAGCGCAAGACCTCTCACGGCTCAGGACTCGGCAAAGAAAGATGGGTCATCGAGCGCACAATCTCCTGGCTGCACCAGCACCGCCGCCTCGATCGACGCTACGACCGCCGAGACGACATCCACGAAGCCTTCCTCACAATCGGCTGCGCCCTCATCTGCCACCAAAAACTCCAAAACTCATTCTGTTAGGCGCTCTAAGCACCCTCAGATGCGTCTGGCTTGAGCCTTCGCTTGGTTCCTAGCCGCCGATATCTACCATCCGCTACGCGACGCCTTAGCGTGGTGCGTGCGGTGCTCGCCCTACAGCGACGCTCCGCCTACAACGCCGCGTATCTCGCTCTCGCTGAAGACTTGGAAGCCGAGCTATGGACGATCGACGGCCCGCTCGCCCGCAACGCAAGCACACGCGGCTACCGAATCCATCTCATCGAGTAGCGCCATCTCCGCGAGAACCACCGGAGATCGACTCGTGAGCGGGACCGGGGAGTTCAGACCACCGACGATCCAGCCGCCCGGTGACGCAGGGGCGCAAGGTCACCTTGATCGTGGCCGTCGAGGGCCGTCAGGGTGCGTGCTCTTGCGGCTCGCTCGGAGGGATGCCCGCAGGTACTCATGACCAGCGCGCCGCCGTCGGTGTGACCGAGTTGCACGGCAACGTCGGCCGCGCTGAGCCCCAGTTCGAGCAGGTAGGTAGCCGCGAAGTGACGCAGCTCGTAGAAGGCCATCTTCGGACGACCGAACGCCGATCTGACGGGCGAACCAGAGCCATGAGAACGACGAGGCCCATAGCTGCTGGCCGTTCAGACCGGGAAGACGAGCTGCTGGCCCTCGAACGTCGGTGCGTTGGCGACGGCATCTCGCGCGATTCGCGGATAGACGATCTCGCGCGGCCTGACGCTCGTTGGTCAGCACGATGGCTTGAGACCAGACTCACAAAAACGGAGCCTTCCTATGGCTGGGCTACGACTCAAGGCTTCGGCTCTTCCTCGGATCCATTGAGTACGGAACGCTATCGCTGCCCTGGCTCGCGTCGCTCGAACTCGACGCCCTCCGACTCGGGGCCTGTAACAGCCCTTCCTCTGGTGTCCTGACGTCCGTTCCTTCCGTCGGGCCGACGCGCGCCGGCTGCTCTACCGAGGCCTGCGCGGCCGCTTCGCCTTGCGCCAGCCACCGAGGGGAACGCGCGGGAAAGAGGATCCGAACGATGTGAGCGTGGCGCAACGCCAGTTCCGGTTGCGAAACGCGCTGCTCGTGAACGTGATCTCGAAGTAGCGGCCGTTGAACATGCCGGTGCTGCTGACATGACCCGTGTAGCCGCGAAGCGTCGCTTCGCCCGTGACGCCACCGACTTCTTCACCGAGTAGCCCCGCGCGTTTCGGTCTCGCGCTCATGTTCGCGCTGAATTCGAGAGGGTGGAACAGGTTTTCTTCGTAGCTGAGGCATTTCGGGCCCAGCTTGAAGCTTTCGCCAATCTGTTCGCCCCAAAGAGTTGGATCGAAGACTTCCGCACGAAGTGTGACAGTGCCTGCGCTCGCGTTGTATCGAATGATGACTTCGCGCGTGGACTCTTTCGTCTGGACCGCAGGAGGAGGCGGTACGCCGATGCTCGGAGGGTTGTGCGGTTCGGGGAACACGATGCGGCCAGTGTGGATCGTCGCGCTGGCTACGCCGGGTGCTACGAGCCCGGACGCGGCGGCGAGCGTTGCGATGCTGACGACACAGATGCGCAATTGGATCCTTCTGCTCGGTCGAAACTGCTGCGACGGCGGCAGGCTACCAGTGCCTCCAGAGGGCCTAGCTTGGAGACCGCCTGTCGTGCTCGCGATCGGCGCAAATGATCGCGCGGCAAGCAATCCCGAGCACACATAACTCGCGCCGCCCGAATAGATAGATGGAGCGGTACCGCAAGCCCCTCCAAATCGACCTTTGGGGAGGGGATGCGAAATATCGGGGAGACAGGTTTAATTTGGTTCTACCAAATGGCTTTCGAGGGCTCTGCAAACGTTTTGCAAACGGCGCGCACGCTCGGTGCACGCGCCGCAGCCGCCGGATGCACGCTGCGTGCACATGCTACTGGCTGGGAGTGGCGGACGACCGCGGCCGTCGCAACTGCAGCATCTCTGTGCGGCGGCACCGGGGCGGGTCGGCTCAGTCTCTGCTCAGACGTCGCCAGCGTGCGCTTCTGCCTGTGCCGAGCGACTTGATCGCGCCCTGATTCTTCAGCTCGCCGAGGACTCGGTTGATGTAGCCGTCGCTCACGCCTGGGGCGGCCTGGCGGACATCGGCGATCGTGAACTCCTCGACCATTAGCGAGTCGATGAAGTTGGTGATGAGCGCTCGCTTGGAGCCCCGGCCCGCAAGCGCTTCGGTGCGGCTTTCAAGCTCCTTGTAGGCGGCGAGCAGGACGCCGAGAAAGTAGCTTGTCCAAGGCGCGAGGTCGTGGTCGTTCTCATGCCATCCGCGGGTGGATCTGCCAAGCGCCTCGTAGTAGGTCTCCCTACTTGAGTCGATCAGCTTCTCGATGCTGATGTAGCGACCCACGTCGTGGCCGAGGACGTAGAGCAGCCACAGCGTGATCAGCCGAGACATGCGTCCGTTGCCGTCCCGAAACGGATGGATGACCGTGAAGTCCAGCACGTAGGCGGCACACAGCAACAACGGTGGGTAGATGCCTGCGTCGAGCGCGCGGCGAGAGTCGCTGTGGAGATCATCCATTGCCTTGGGCGTCAGGACTGCCACTACGGGCTTGAAGCGGACCACCCTCGTACCGTCGGGCAGCCGTTCCTCGACCTCGTTATCGAGCTTCTTCCACTGTCCCGCGTCGCGGTCGCCGAGATACTTGTGCAGATAGCCATGCAACTGCTGCACATACCGCGGCTCGAACGGTATCTCGGCGCCGTTGGCGTGGATGGTCCCCAGCACGTCGCGGTAGCCGGCGATCTCCTGCTCAGAGCGAGTCTGCGGCGTGGTCTTCTCGGCGACAAGCGCCTCGATCCGAGCAAGCGGGGCGTGTATGTTCTCTATCGCATTCGAGGCCTCCGTGCTCTGCACCAGCGCGACCCGGCGCAACGTCTCAAGACCCGCTGGGTTCTGCTGCCGGTAGAGCTCAGCCCGCCCCTTCGCCTCAGCGATGCTCGTCAGAGCCGCAACGGTATCGGGAGGAAGCGCGCCGAAGTGGCTCGCCAGATCACGGAAGCTACTCATACCGCTAAACGTACCACTAAGCCCGGTCGAGGTATACGTTTAGCGCTCGGAGGTGCATGTTCCCGCGACGAGAGTCACCCCGAAGCGTGACCCTGATCGCGAAGCGCTGCCGCCATATCATCGCTGTCCTTGATCGAAGGTGTCCAACGCGAGCACGGTGGTTGCCTGTGGCCCATCGGCACGGGCGCGCGACCGCTGCGGCATGCACCAGCAGGCTCTTCTCGGCGCCGGGTGCCTTGGCGATCGAAGCCAGGTCAACCCGGCTCCGCGAGTAAGGAAGCTCGCGGAGCCGGGTTGTGGGGCTAGATCCATCCGTTGCGTCGACCAGTCACGAACAGACGGCCCAGCGTCATGCATGTAAGGATCACCTGTAGTAGCCAACGCCATCGATCCATTGCTTGCCTTTCCGTTGAGGGTTTGCGTTGTGTCCCGACGATGGCACTCCAGGTGCCAGACGTCGGGCCTAACAGCAAACATGCGAGATATTGACCGGCTCAGCGTCATCCAAAGCCATTTCGTTTGCGGTTCGTCGTCCAAGCATCGATGATCTCGTGGCGGTCGCGCATGCCGCCGGGCGACAACGAACGACCAGGCGCACCGTTCGTCATTGGGTTGAGCGTGGCCTCGTGGACGGTTCAGTCAGATCAGGGCGCGATCCTCGCTATCCGCTGCGCACCGTCGGACAGGTGGATACGCTCGCGCGCCTTTCGATCCGTACGCACGGGATGGAGATGGTGCGTTTTGCATTGTTCATCGAGACCGATAGCGTTCCTGCGGAGGATACCGCTTGACATCGTGGCGACACGCATCGACTCGATGTGCGTGGCGACGTCTGCCTCACGGGAGCAGGCAGCCCGCGATCCCGAAATTCTGCGCGCCGAAGTCAAGCGGGCCGCGCGACTGCGGGCCGGCAACTCCGCCCTTCCCCGTGAGGTACGGATGTCACTTCAAGAACGCGAACAGGCATTCGCCCAACTTGCTGGGCTCATGTTCAAAGTGCATCTCGCTGGCGTGCCATCAGGGATGGGGGCAGTCGAGCGGGCACTTGGGCTACGCAGCGGGCGTGGCGGTCTCGCGGGTGAGACGCCGCTTGCGCTCACCGAGAAGGACCTCGCCGCAATCGATCCCAAGGTCATGTACGAGGCCGTGATGGCAGCAACGCCAATCCGTCCCCGGATCGTGCGCAACCTGGTTGAGCTTCTCTGCCTATGGTTCCCAGCCATCATTCCGACCATGCTCAGGACCACGAACATGGGCGAGACCAAGTTCCTGCAGGTGATCGAGTCGTGGGGCGACGAACATGATCCTGAGGCTTACATGGCGATCTTCGCCGGTCTGCTCGCCAGACAGACACCACTTCCCGACGAGCAGCTTCTGCCGATCGAGCGCGCCCTGCAGCCAGCAGCCGTGATGGTCGAAATGCTCGCCGCGCAAACGCCCAATGACATCGATGCTGTGCTTTCTCGGCTGCGGCCGTTGCCGCGGTTGAAGCTCGAAGCAGCCATCGCCCTCACCACCGCCGACAGGACGTGCCGCGATTAGCAACCTCGATCAAGATGGACACGGCAAGGTCCCACTGCGGCTTGGAGGCGCACCCATCGAGATTGCAAGGGCCTCGACCACCGTCCCCCGCCGCCACCTCGGCCATCCCGCTTCGCGGCCCGGCGAAGACGGTCCGCGCACTTCTGACTGAGATGCGCTACCGCCCTTCTTTCTAGCCACCAAGCCATCCGACTTTAGCAACCGGACTCCGCCAAGAGGAGACTGACCAACCTGTCCATTAAACCGGGCCAGAAAGTCGAGAGAGCTTATCCGTCTTGATCCCCGACGCGATCCAGCACTTCGTACTTGGCATCGCGGAGATCAAAGGCCGGCTTCGTGCCCTCAAGCACATCGACAATCAGCTTGGTAATCGTTGGGTCCTCGATCGCCCCGGTTGTGTACGTCACACGGTTCCCATTGACCTTGTCGATGCTCGCGTGGATCACCTGGTCGGCATCGCATACGACCGCCAGATTGGGATTGTGAGTCACGAGGATGATCTGCCGAATCTGCTTGGCATGCTTGACAGCCGGTACGAGCAGCTCCGCGATGGTCTCGTTGTCCAGGTTCTCCTCCGGCTGGTCGATCACGAGCGGCATATCCTCCCGGTCGATAAGGAGATAAAAGATCAACAGCAGTGTCCCGCGCTCGCCGGGCGAGAGTTGATCTAGGGGCTTGCGGCGCCACAGCAGCTTGAAGCGCGGCTTCAAGTACTCTAGACCAAACAGGAAGTCATAGAGGTCCTCGACGGTCGCGCTGCGCATCAGCTGATCAGCGACATCCATAGCCGGACGGGAGTCGATTCGCACATCGTGATCTAGGTGATCGCCGAGGTCTTGCAGGAAATCGCTGACCCCATCTGCGCTCGAGAAATCGTGCTTCTTGATCAAAGCGCGCAAGCACTCACGCCCGTCATGGTCACCCTGAAAGCTGCCCCGTCGCCGCTGGTCAATCATGTCGAGAACCGCATCCTCAAGGCCCTGAACAGCGATCACGGCATCGAACGAGAGCTCGCTGGCTTCTTCGGCCACAGGATGCTGAGCGGCGAACGCTTGGACTGGTCTATAGAGGTCGCGGTAGGAATTGAGAAGCTTCGACTTCGCAGCGAAGATCTCGCGCACCAACTGTTCACGCTCTTGGCGCTTGGACGTAGCGCGAGCAGGGAGGGTCTCGAACTCAGCGACCTGCGCTTCGAGGCCCTTGACGGACTTTGGCTCCTTCTCAGAGCCGATGATCTCCGCCTCCTGCGCTTCCCAGCGAGCGAGCACATGTAGGTATTCTTGGTGGAGTCGTTGCGGCTCGGCGAGCTGCTTGCGCAGCGCATCGGCGCGCGCTGACTCATGTCTACGCTTGTGTGCATCGGATCCCTCGCGCTCGACGTCAAGGGCGCCACCGAGGGATGCTATTTCCTGTTGCAGCTGGCTGTGCCTTTGTTCGAGTTTGGCGACCTCTGTTTGTAGCGTCACGAGCTCATTAGGGTTCAACTCGAGTAGCGCGGCGTCCTTTGCGCTCTGTGCATAGAATTCCTTCACCGTTGTCTCAAGGTTTCCTATACGTGCGATCACACGTTCAAGCGCAACGAGGCGTCGCTTTGCGAGCTCCTTCTTCTCCCGCAGACTCTTCGTCCTCTCGTCGAGCTTTTCGATCTCGGCCACCGCCTCGGCCAAGTCTTTCCCTACCTGCTCGGCTTGCGGGTCAGCGACATCCTGTTTGCTCGGATCCTTGGCGGGGTTTGGCTTGGCCTTTCGGTGAGCCTCGAGCTCCGCTTGGCGCTGAGCGAGTTCGGCCTCGAGGCGCCGACGCGACCCCGGAGAGCCAGTGCGGCGCAGCTCCACGTACTCTCGGTTCAGCTGTGCAAGTTTCCTTCGCAACAGCTGGATGCTCGCTTCGGTCTCCTCGGTTGTATGGTGGAATAGATCTTCCAGAGATGTGTACCCCAGACGATCGGCACGCGGAACATGGGAGAAGATGACGGCTTCCAGCTCTCGATCGAAGAGGGTCGGCGTTGACGAATCTTGGATCTCGGCGCAGATCTTCTCCAGGTAATTCTGCGGTATGTGCCTGACCCGTTCAGGAGTTGATGGGTCACACGAAGCATCCAGCTGGCGGGTCTCGGAGTCCCCCGACCTCCACCGGATCGTCGCCTCAAACCGGCGGCCGAGATCGTTTCTCGGGTTCAGGAACCGATCTGGAGTCAGGAACGAGAAGTTCTCGGTGGTGTGAGCGTTGCCGAGAAGACCAATCACGTCGGCAAGGGCGCTCTTGCCGCTGCCCTTCTTACCGATGACCGCGACCAAGCCCGCGTTCAGCGGAACAGATCCGGAGAACCACTCGGCATCAGGGCCGACCTCGACGTCTCGCTGGAAGGTGATCGCTTCGATCGACTTTGTCGCCGATCCTCTGATCCGCTGAAGAGATGGCGGCTCAGGTCCGATGTAGACGCGGTCCTCGGGCTCGTGCCAGAGCTGGACCAAGCCGTCAAACGTGGGGTCCGCACGCACCCATAGCCACCGGCCCTCGGCGAACACAAACAGACGATCGGCGCTGTGTGCATCGGATCCGTGGACGCATGCCTTGCGGCCTCCGAACTCAGCTTCAAAACTCATCACCGAGTCCGCCTTTTGGCCAAGCGCGAAGGCTCGGGTACTCGGGTTAGCAGAAAACAGCATATGCGATTTCTGGATGAGAATCTTCCGTGTGTTGTGGCCCTGACCGTCCCATGAAATGCGTGACAGGTCCTCATCAGCAACCGCCGCAAACAAGTAACGCCGCTTGAAAGCCTTATTCCGGTCAAGGACTTCCGAAATCTTGTGATGTGAGACGGTGGCCTGACTCATGCCAACCTCAAGATCACTGCGATTCGCGAAATTTGCGTGCTCCCCCTTCAAACGCTTACCAAGCTCGGTCAAATTGGGGATAGTGAGCGATCTCTCCCCGTCGTGGCTGGCCGGCTCAGAGTCCGAAACGAACCGGAGTACATGAAGGAAGTTTTCTTCGATCTCGCGCGTATCCACATTATCGGAGAAAATGACGTGGGCGTTGATCCGAGAATCCTGATTTCCGACTCGAACCAGAGCGTCAAGCCGAAACTCGACATTTGGCAGTAGACGGATTCGTTGCGCACTCGCGGCGAGATCCGCGCCGAGCAGATCTGTGAGGCGCTTTGAGTCCCGCTGGAGCGTTCGAAGCTGCTTGTAGCCGCCGATCGTGAAGTAGTCGGTGACACCGATCACGGCGATCTCCTCGACTACCGCGCGCTCAAAGAGGATCTTTGCGTAGGCGTCGAAGTCCTGCCCAAAGCCGTTGTTCAGCGCAGACAGCGGGGTGTGGACCTGGAGGTCCCATCGCCGCCATTCAGACCCGCGCGGGAATTCTATGTGCTTGGATGCCTGAGCCATCGACTTAACGTGGGCCGAGCCTACTGATGATGACGTACGTTTCGCTTCTCGGAACCGCCAATGCCCCAATACGAGCTAACGACTGGGACTGCTGACCTCGACCGCAGGCAAAGGCTCTGGCCCGCTCATCGAGCCTCTATATGTGCGCTACGAGTTGCCCCAACGACTTCCCCGTCTGGCAGATGGACCCAGCCCTCGCGGGCAGCGTTCCAGTTCATCAGCATCAGGACAGAGTGTGATGGCCTTTAGCCGCCGCGCGTGCGACCAATGCCGCGATCAGAGCATCAAGCGCATCATGCTCTCAACACAAGCGCTCCACGCGGCCGACAGGTCAAGCGGGTCGGCCTCTGATGCCTTACCCGCTGGCAAGTTCTGCGAGTAGTGCTTGTGGGGTGATGATGCGAATGCCCTTGTGCTGCACGACTGGCAGCAGATGCCGGCGATCACCGGATACCAGGATCTGAACGTTAGCGTTCACTGCGCAGGCCAGGACGATGTCATCGTCGGGGTCGCCGGTGATCGCCGCGGGCGCCTCGGTCGGCGCACCGACTCGCGTGATCGCGAGGTCGATCAAAAAGCCCGTGAGCTCTTCTATGCGCTTGGGCTCGAAGCCGAGCTTGACTGTCAGGACCCGGTGCAACTCATCGAGCACAGGGTCTGCGAGCACAAGCTCGATGCGGCCATCGATCCCGGCCTCGATCACGCGGCTCGGCGGGCCTCCGGCGATGAACGCCGAGACCAGCACATTGGTATCGCAGAGCGCCCTCCAGGTCACCGGGAATGGGCACGCAGATCATCAAGGAGCCCTTCGACGTCCTCTGGTCCGATACCGCGCGCCTCCGCCTTGCTGCGCCCATAGCGCTGCAGGTCGAGGAGATGCTCGTGTTGGACGTGGCGGCGCAACGCGTCGCGCACGACCTCGCTCTTGGTCTTGCCCGTAGCACGCGCCAGCGCCTCCGCCTCCGCGGCAAGCTCCTCAGGCACCGACACCGAAAGCAAACGAGACATATGCGATCATCATATCAACGATCGTTACGCTGGCCTCCACGGAAGGCCACCAGCTTTCGAGACGCGGGCCAAAACACTAATGGGCACGGGTTGGGTGCTTACCAAAGCATTCGCACTCGACCTCCACCTGGACACGCAGACAGCCCCTAACCAAGGGCGTCGACCTCCGACCTGGTGTCCCATCCGAGCCGTGCCCTCGACACTCATATGCCGTTCCGCTGAGAGACCGTAACGACCCGTCAACAGACGCCAGGAGGCACCAAAACCTCCTCGTTAGAGGTTTGGAGACTTTCGTGTTAGCGGCAGACTTTTGCGTTGCTGACGCTCGTTGGCCGAGTGGCCGCCCGGAGGCTGTGTGCCGTGAGAAAAATCTTTGGGGGAAGCGGGCCCTTTCTACGACAAGTACATGTCCCCTGCGCCGCGCGCGTACGGGATGTACTTTCGTCCCCTATCCGTACCCTGATATCAATGCCCCGCAAGACAACAATCAAGACGCTGGCCCCGCCAGTCCGGGGCGCGGGTTGACGAGCCAAACCGCGACTACCATCTGGCGGCGGCGTCAGCTTGAGCGAATCGAGCGAAATGAGGTCGTCCACACGAAGGAAACCTTCGGCGAGAACGCACTTGGCCGGCAGCCGACCTTCCGCGATGTACTGGCGTCGCCGGTGATCGTTTCGTTGCGATGATGCCCGTGTGCATTCGCGCTGCCTACCGCCGGTTGGGGATATAAAGTGTTGGTTGGGCTTGTTGCTTGCGGCTCCGTTGAAGCCGAAATCTCAGCTTCGAGGGGCTTGATCGAGCCTTGTATTTTCTCCTCAGGCGGCAAGCTCGTTTTTCTCCCGGTAAGCCCCGTGAGGGTTGTGCCGGCTCCGTTGAAGATCCAGATCGATAGATGCGCGCCGGCGATAGCTGGCGGCACGCAACGGTGCTCGCCGCTGCCTGGCATGGCTTTGCTGTGCCCAGGGCTGGATTGGGCATCGCGATGAGCCGTAATAAAGTTGTTGCGTCGGATCGGGGGATTGCGTGGACGATGTGCCCTGGCTTGCGGCAGTGTGTGCCGGCGCTGGTCGTGCTCGAGCAGGCATTTGGGCGTGCTGGCCGGGAAGGTCTGCTGGATCCGGCGATGCGGAGCAGCGATCCTGAGATCCAGTCGATGGTCGTGCAGCACGTGCCGGGCGCATCGCGCTACGAACGTTGAGCAAGCGGCTGGTCGAGCCGATCGTGATTCCCTCGCATCTGACGCCCACGTTGCCGGATTGGCCAAGCCTCAGGGACGCGCAGACCTACGCGACCACGGAGCATCTGCCGTTCGATCTGCTGGTGCTCGACTACGACGTCGCGGGCCTGGCCTACCAGGCCCGCGATGGTGTTGGTCTGCTGCTGGCCGCACTGGTGGAGCGCTTGCCATGCGACTCGATTCGTATCACGCCGATCGCGCGTGGCCCGCTCGAGCGAGACCGCGGGATCATCGCCTTCCCCCAACAGTGTGGGGCGCCAGCGCCGGCTACCAGATCCAAGGCGAGGAGATCGTCATCGAAGACGGCCAGGACTTTGCCGGCAGCCCCGCGCGCGAGGCACCACGGATGCTGGAGAGCGTGGCGCAGATATCGGTCGCGCTTTCCGCGCATGCCCTGATGGGACTGCGGCTAATCGAATCGGTCAACGTGGTTCTGACGCCCTGAGCGGCCCCCGTTTGGTGGTCCAGCCGTTATGAGAGTTTTTGTTGTCTTTGGTGGTGGTGGCTGTCCCAGTTCTTGGCGTACTCGTCGGGGGCGAGCCCGGCCAACGCTGAGTGGGGTCTGATCGTGTTGTACTCGATTCTCCATTGCTCGGTGAGGATGCGTGCTTCGGTGAGGGTGCAGAACTCCTCCAGGTTCCAGTGCTCGTCGCGCATCCTGGAGTGGAACGACTCGACGTAGGGGTTCTCCCAAGGGCTGCCGGGCTCGATGTAGAGGGTGCCGGTGCGGGCGAGGCGACACCAGTCTTTGAGGGCGTGGGCGATCATCTCTGGGCCGTTGTCCATCCGCAGGAACCGCGGGGCGCCATGTGCGGCGACCAGGCGATCCAGCACGCGCAGGACACCGTCGGCGTCGCAGGAGCGCGAGACCTCGCTGGCAAGCGCCTGCCGGGTGAACTCGTCGACGACGTTGAGGCACTTGAGCTGCCGGCCGTCGTTGGTGGCGTCGAACTGGAAGTCGATCGCCCACACTTCCCGGGGCCGCGCCGCGCGGCGTCTGGCACCGCCCTGCTCGCTGCTGTGGCCTCGGCGGCGCTTGCGTGCTTTCTGGGGCACACGCAGGCCTTCCTGGCGCCACAGGCGCTGCACGCGCTTGTGGTTGACCTCGAAGCCTTCGCGGCGCAACTGCACCGCCGCGCGACGATACCCCCAGCGCGTGTGCTGCCGGGCTATCTCCCGCAGCCGGCAGCGCAGCTGCTCCTCAGCCGGCTGCCGCACCGGAGCCGGGAGGCGTTGGGTGGAGCGGTGCTGACCAACGAGCCGGCACGCCCTGCGCTCTGAAAGCCCGAAACGCTGCACGCACATCACGACCGCGCGGCGGCGACGCTCCGGGCTTAGAAGTTTCCCCGACCAATCTCCTTCAACGCCTGAATATCAAGCGCCTGATCGGCTACGACCTGCTTCAGACGCTGGTTCTCACGCTCGAGCTCTCGCAGCCGCTTGGCGCCTTCGGCCTTCATCCCGCCGAACTGGGTCCGCCACCGGTGCAGCGTCTGCTCAGAGACCTCAAGCACCCGCAGCACCTCCGCGAGGTCCTTGCCCTCGCTCTGCAGCCGATCGGCCTCACGCAGCTTCCTGACGATCTGCTCCGGGGTATGACGACGACGCTTCATCTCGAGAATCCTCCTCCGCCCACAATAAGGGCCGGTCAGACTCTCAAAGCACCCGGACCACTACACGGGGGTCACGCCAGCCCGCCAAGCCGACCAGGCAGATGCGCGGCCACCGCCGTGGTGTGCTGCGCATCCCCAGCTGGTCACGATCCGTCCCACCCGCGAACAGAACAATCCTCGTGGTAACCCGGACGGCTACCGGCGCCTCACAGAGCGCCACGCGGTACGCGGCCACTTCAAGCACTACACCGAAGAGAGCCTAATCTGGCAAGCCAATCCTGACCGCGTAGTCTGGCATCCCGAGCGCGGCGCAGTCGTGCAGGTCTGGTGCCCCTCCTACATCGCCGGTCCACCCGGAGCGCCCCTACGCCTGAAAGTCTGGAAGCTCGACGGATACATCGATACCGCGACCGCCGAACTTTGATCCTCCGCGTCCAGCCCTGCCGAGCATGCCAAAGGGCACACACTCAGAAGTAAATAACCGAGGATGGTCTGAAGCACCCGGAGCCAGCTCGGGCTAGCGATCGTCGAGTACATCGCCTGGTTCAACAACAGTTGCATGCACAAAACCTCGGCGAACACACCAGCCGAGATCGCGAAACTCTACGCTGACCGCTAGCAGACCACACACCCACATGATCAAGGCAAAACGAACCAATCAGCGCCCGCCAAAACCCGGTCTGGCTCAAAGCCTCTGGACAAACATCCACAATCACCTTCACAACAAACTATTGCGACGCCCGACTGAATCCGCCGAATGTTGCGCAGTGGGTGATCGCAACAGTGCCAAGAATTTGATAAGCGCACGCAACTTATGACGTGGCACACCCCTAAATGACGGCATGGGCGCCCTCGGGCTGAGCAGCACACGTCGGATTTCGCGTTCAGTTAGCTTCGAGCCCACATAGGTCAGCGTAGGACCCGGCCCATGATTCCCGCTTTCGCCGATGCGATGGCAGGCTGCGCAGCCGAGAGCCAGCGCTATGGCCTTACCTCTATCGAATTCTTGCAGCTCACGCTTTCCCGCGTGTTGAACGTTTGGCGGCGTCGCGACGCGTAGCACCGACAAGTTCGCAAAGTGCCAATTTACAATGAGCACCATCAGCTTGCTACCGATCGGACAACCCCGCGCGAACGGGCGGCTGCCACATCCAGGCACAAGAACTATATGTGTCGGCGTTGATATACGCCACCTGTTTGCTATACGCCGGAAAAACACAACACCCGCGTGACGGGAACCGTCCATGAGTGTAGCTCTCGCCCGCGATCCTTTCCAGGTCACCCTGCCTACAGTGGCGTTATAGAACCTGGGTGGTATAGGTTCCAAGGAACTCGTCGCGGCAATAACATTTCTGACACTCATCACACAACCATGATCAACCGACGATCGATGCACCAGTTGGCGAGCAACAGACGAAGTAAAGCTTGCGCACAATGGCACCGAATCACGATGCAAAAACGCAGTCTCCATTCTGCGCAGCGTGGCCGCAACTTCAGCACGCACAGTATGAGTGGTCTCGTGCGTGACCGCTCTCGCAGGCAGCGCCAACATGACCGCGACAGGAATCAGCATAATCTTAGCCCGGCGAGTCATACACCTAGGTCAGCACGAGAGATTGGCCGCATCCTTAGTACCACACTTGCATCCACCCCGCTAGCCCACCACACACATACAGCATCATCGGTAAGGTCCATTTTCACCACCGCTCCTGAAGCGGGCCACGGAACGCCCTGAGCTTTGGAGATGAACTCCTGCACAGTGGCTGGATATCCGTAAAAGATCAACCTGAGCCGCCTTCTCGTCGGCAGCGGCATTAGCCATGTAGCCGCCGTAGCGAGTGTGAGGCTATTGCCTGCACATGCGCCCTTGCCGTACAGTCCTATCACCTTCTTCTGAATTCGCACATCAAAACTTTCACTGGGAACAACTTCCGCGACCCGCTCCCCAAGAAGCGCAGTAATGCTATCCGCGACGGGCGCGCGCGCTGCTGTATAGCGCACCGTTGCGGCTAGGAGCTGTTTAGAGAGCCATGACATCCGTCAACGATAAGACTTCGGCTTTGCGTAGACTACTACAGGCGGCTGTGCACTTCGCCCGGCGCGCATTTCAATTTCCGTTTTTTCCGAGTATACCTGACGCTGTAGCAGACTTCAACACCATAGGTAACTGGTTTGGTAAGCGACAAATGAAACTCGCCGTGCGGCCGACATCGATCAAAATCATGTTCCGATGCGTCCCCCAGCGATTCGGCGCAGTTTTCGAGTCCTGTTGCTATGTTATCGATAATTTCGTCGCCACCGGCTTCTTCAAGCAGTATTAGGAGGAAGGTGCCGAAGTCTCCCATCCACGGTGCCGCAGCGGCAGCAGCAACGCGCCCCTCACGGAGCCATCTGGCAGCGGTCCACGATTGCGAAATCGTTAGGTAGACACCAGGGTCTACGCCATATTCTCGGCTTGGGATTGCACTTGCTGCAGCCTCTTCGGCTTCGCGTTGGCTGGCTGCTTCTCGTCCGGGTGCTTCGGCTGCTGATGCTGCTGCTGCTTGCCAGACCCAGGGTTCGACTGTGGATCTGTAGGGTGTGCCGGCTCCTGAGCTGCCTTCGCCGATGGGTTGTACTGTTTCTGACTGGAGTGCTTCGCCGGCTTGTGGTACGTAGGATGTTGCGCCGTAGGTGATCACGCCGGAGGCAAGTGACTTGGAGATGTCGTTTGCGCCGAGCCATGCAAAGGTGGGTGGTTCTTTTTCTTTGTTGGGGACGCCGAATTCGGTGCTGTTGTAGGTGGAGAGTAGTTTTGTTTCGCTGGGGCTAAGCGCTGCGGTAGCTACGACGTCGCCTTGTAGGTCGTGTAGTTGGAGTATGGGTTCTGATCCGCTGCTCTGGGTGGCGTCGAGGGTTCCGTCTATGCCTGGGATGTTGCGTGTCCATTTTTCTTTTTCGCAGGCTTCTGAGCCTGTTGTGGCCTGGCATGTCCATGCGACGGCTTCGCCTGGTCCGTCGTAGTGGCTGATGGTGCGTGTGGTGCCGGTGGTGGTTTGGAGTGTGCGGCCGAGCGGGTCGAGCTCGTATTCGTTCTTGACGCCGTTTTGTTCTTGGGCTGCGACGGCGTTGGTGACGTAGAAGCTAGTCGTGAGAGCGTGTTTTTCGGCGTCTGCTTCGGGCAACTTGGTGATGTTGCCAAACGCGTCGTAGGTGATGCCTTCGTCGGTGAGACGGCCGGCTTCGTCGTAGTTGTGGGCTTGCACAACGGCGCCTTCGCTTGTGCATTCGCCTTTGCTGTTAGGTTTAGCGGTCGCTTGGCTTACGCGGTCGGATTCTTCGTCGTAGGCGTAGAGCCGTGTTACGCATCCTTCGCCGGATGGCGTTTCGTGGGCTTCGGTGAGCCGTCCGGCCTGATCGTAGCCGTAGGTATCTGCGGCTAGTGAGCTTATCTGGCTCATCATTTCGCCACGAACGGAGGGCGTGCGTTCGTCGTAATACCAGACCGCTGGTTTTTCTTCGGCGCAGTTGGTGGTCTTGATGTATTCGACGCGTGTTGCTTCAGCGATCTGGTTGTAGGTGTAGTTGGCGCACATCCCGTTCGGGTAGACCTCGTTCTGTAGCTGGCCTTCGGTGTTGTAGCTCGCGGTGAACGTGCCTGCGGCCGAATCGACGAGCTTGGTCATGAGCTTTGTCGTTTCGTCGTAGGAGTAGATCTGTCGGCCTGTGCCTTCGGCTGAGCCGTCTTTGGCTTCTTCGAGGAGATAGTCGCCTTCTGGGCCGGCGTATTTGTATGTCGTTTTGGCGCTGTCAGCGTCGGTGTATTCGGTCATCTGGCCAAGCGCGTTGTACTTGCTGGTGGTGGTCTTTTCTTCGCCTTTGATTGTAGCCGTCTGGGTTTCCAGAAGTCCCGTTTCGCTGTTGTAGTGGTCTTTCAACGCCGGGAGCGCCTTGTCTTCGCTGGAGCTGGAGGTCGTTTCGCTTGTGGTTAGCCGGCCGGCTTCATCGTATGTGTTCTTCTTAGAGTCCCTATCAAAATGCCTGCACCCCTGGACACGGCCCATGGCCTTCGCGGAGCGGCGTCCTCGGACCTCGACTTGGCTCCGCCAAGCCCCTTCGGTCCTGCGTCCTTGCTCCACTCGACCCTTGACCGCCCCAGCCGCACACGCATTTTGATAGGGACTCTTGGCGTGACCCCCGTGTAGTGGTCCGGGTGCTTTGAGAGTCTGACCGGCCCTTATTGTGGGCGGAGGAGGATTCTCGAGATGAAGCGTCGTCGTCATACCCCGGAGCAGATCGTCAGGAAGCTGCGTGAGGCCGATCGGCTGCAGAGCGAGGGCAAGGACCTCGCGGAGGTGCTGCGGGTGCTTGAGGTCTCTGAGCAGACGCTGCACCGGTGGCGGACCCAGTTCGGCGGGATGAAGGCCGAAGGCGCCAAGCGGCTGCGAGAGCTCGAGCGTGAGAACCAGCGTCTGAAGCAGGTCGTAGCCGATCAGGCGCTTGATATTCAGGCGTTGAAGGAGATTGGTCGGGGAAACTTCTAAGCCCGGAGCGTCGCCGCCGCGCGGTCGTGATGTGCGTGCAGCGTTTCGGGCTTTCAGAGCGCAGGGCGTGCCGGCTCGTTGGTCAGCACCGCTCCACCCAACGCCTCCCGGCTCCGGTGCGGCAGCCGGCTGAGGAGCAGCTGCGCTGCCGGCTGCGGGAGATAGCCCGGCAGCACACGCGCTGGGGGTATCGTCGCGCGGCGGTGCAGTTGCGCCGCGAAGGCTTCGAGGTCAACCACAAGCGCGTGCAGCGCCTGTGGCGCCAGGAAGGCCTGCGTGTGCCCCAGAAAGCACGCAAGCGCCGCCGAGGCCACAGCAGCGAGCAGGGCGGTGCCAGACGCCGCGCGGCGCGGCCCCGGGAAGTGTGGGCGATCGACTTCCAGTTCGACGCCACCAACGACGGCCGGCAGCTCAAGTGCCTCAACGTCGTCGACGAGTTCACCCGGCAGGCGCTTGCCAGCGAGGTCTCGCGCTCCTGCGACGCCGACGGTGTCCTGCGCGTGCTGGATCGCCTGGTCGCCGCACATGGCGCCCCGCGGTTCCTGCGGATGGACAACGGCCCAGAGATGATCGCCCACGCCCTCAAAGACTGGTGTCGCCTCGCCCGCACCGGCACCCTCTACATCGAGCCCGGCAGCCCTTGGGAGAACCCCTACGTCGAGTCGTTCCACTCCAGGATGCGCGACGAGCACTGGAACCTGGAGGAGTTCTGCACCCTCACCGAAGCACGCATCCTCACCGAGCAATGGAGAATCGAGTACAACACGATCAGACCCCACTCAGCGTTGGCCGGGCTCGCCCCCGACGAGTACGCCAAGAACTGGGACAGCCACCACCACCAAAGACAACAAAAACTCTCATAACGGCTGGACCACCAAACGGGGGCCGCTCACTCTTAGTGCGAGTTGTCGTTTCTTCGTGTTTTTCAGCGTTGAGATGCACGAAGCTTTCTTCGATCGTTTCCGGCTCATCGTAGAGGTTGTAGGTCGTTGTTGTGATGGGCAGCTTGGGGAGCCCGTCGAGTTCTGGCTGCTTGGTGGGCAGTGTCTCGCAGGGAAGTCCTTCCCATTCGGGGTGTTTGCCGCAGACCGCAAAGCCTTCTGTGTTTGCTTCGGAGCTGTAGTAGACGGTCTTCTGGTCGTGGGCGTTTGAGCCGGGGGACCACTCCTCGAGCATGTTGCCTGCGGTGTTCGCGACGATTACGTCGCCTTTTGCGTCGACGGTCGCGCTGGTGGGTTCGCTGAGCTGCCCGGTCCCGGTGCCTTTCGATCCGAACTGCGTGATATACGTTCCCGTCGGCGAGAGGATCTGCTCCCGACTGTTGCCCTGTTCGGTGATGACCAGGCCTCCGGTAGGCGTGAGCGTGATGCCTGTCGGCTCATTCATCTGGCCTGCACCAACGCCGGAGTTGCCGAAGTGCGCGAGGAGTTTGCCTTCGGTGCTGAACTTCTGCACCCGGTTGTTCGCTCGTTCGGCGACATACAGGTCTATCGCTTCGCCTTCTGTGATTGCTGCGATCCCGGTAGGTTCTTTGATCTCGCCGACTTCCGCACCTGCCGTCCCGAAGTGGCCGAGCAGTTTGCATGCCGATGAGAACTCGACGATGTCGTTATCTCCCGTGCTCGCGACCCAGACATTGCCTTTGGAGTCGACTGTGATGCCCTTGGGTTCCTTGAGGTCGCCTGCTTCGCTGCCGGCTGTCCCGCACGTCGCGAGCGATTCGCCTTTGCTGCCGAGCTCGTGGACCTGGGAGGCCCCGGTTTCGATCACCCAGATATCGCCTTTAGAGTCGATCGCGATGCCCTCAGGTTTGTTGGGCGCTCCGCTTTCGCTGCCGCTCTTGCCGAGCGTCCCGAGCCATTTCCCTTCCGGGCTGTATTCCTTGATGCTGTTGCTGGCCTGGTTGACGACCACCAGATGCCCGCTCGCGTTGATGGCCACGGCAGCCGGGCTCTGCATCTTTTCGGCTTCGCTGCCGGCTTCGCCGAACTTCGAGGCAAAGGTCAGCGTGCTTTCAGCGCCCGCGCCACGCGTTTCGACTACATCGCCGTCCGATTCTTTCGCCCCGTTTTCCTCATAGACAGTCGTCGTCGTCGTTTTCAGGCTTCCAGGGTTGACTGTCGTCGAGGTTGGCGTGCGCAGCAGCCAACCAAGATCGTTCTGGCCTGAATAGGAATCGGTTGTGGTCTTGACGTCTACGCGTTCTTTGTTGCTTGGCGAGGCGAGTTCTGCGTAGTTCTGGCTCTTGGTAAGCAGGTCGTAGGTTTCTTTGCGGTGCGTGCGTGGGTTTTCCGCCGGTGCGCCTAGGTTGTAGGAATTGTGGGTGTAGGAGCGAGCAAGTGCTTCCTTTGGTTTTTCGCCCGGTTCGTACTGTTCTTCACCAGCGGTGTACTTGACCATGTGCTCAGGACCGACCGTTTCGATCAGTTGCGTGCCGGGTTCTTCGACTTCGCCTTCTTTGGCGCCTTCGCCGTTATAGGTGCTTTCCGTGTCGAGTAGCTTTGATTCTTCTGCCGACTTGCATTTTTCTTGGGATTCGCAGCCCGCCTGCAGCGCCCTTTCACGGTTACCAGGCGTAAGTGTGCGGGTCACATCGTTGAATTCGTTGTATTCAGTCGTCGCGACAGCCCCGTACATGGATTTGCTTGGCGTCGCGACGTTGACAGTGCGACCCTTACTGTCGAGATAGTAGGTGGTGGCACGCTTATAGCTGGATGCTGGCCAGGCTTGAGGAGAGTCCGGTGGCAGGATCGAGGTCGCTTCGACGGGGTACTCTCCTTCGCTTTGATCCCACTTGGCTGGTTCGTGCATGTGGGTCGTTTCGTTGCGGCCCATCTGGGCAGGCGCACTGGAGCCCTCGAGGGGAACGCCATACTCGATCGTTGTACCCGGTTGCGGGGTGCCTGTCTGGTTTTCCGCGGTCGTCGCGACGCGATCAATAGCTTTGTTGCTGTAGTCCACAAGCCAAAGCGCCGCTTCACTTCCTGGCCCGTCAGTGATCCCCATCGGCTCACTCCCAACCACATATTTCGCCTGGATCGCACCGGAGCTGTTGATGCCGGCGACGTCTCCACCAAAAGTGGTCAGCCATACGTTCCCATCCGGGCCGCTCGTGATACCGACGCTGCCTTCGGTGCCCTGGCTACCGCCGAACACATCGGAAGAATAGACGGTGACCGTTCCGGCGGTCGAGATCTTGCCTACCTCTACGAGTTCGCAGAGCGTGTGGCAGAAGGGGAACCACAACTGGCCATCCGGTCCCACGGTGATCGCCGACGGGCCTTCGGCGGCTCCGTAGGAAGCCAGACTGTATTCTTTGAGTTCCGTTCCCGACGTGCTGATCCGGCCGATCTTATGCGTCCCCGCCTCGGCGAACCAGAGCACTGCTTCTTTATTTGGTCCGGCGACGATACCCCGCGGCTTGCTGCCTGCAGGCAGCGCGTATTCTTTGACTTCGCCCCCGGTAGTGATCCGGCCGATCTTACCGGTGCCTTCATCGGTGAACCACAGCGCCGCTTCGCCTTCTGGTCCCGGTGTGATCGCGTACGGCTTGCTTTCTTTAGGCAATTCGGTTTCTTTGAGTTCTGTGCCCGAGGTGCTGATATGGCCGATCTTGCTCGTGCTGTAGTCGGTGAACCACAGCCGCGATGCTTTTTCGGGGTCGGTGGTGATGCCGTGCGGCAAGCTTCCCGACGGCTTGAGCAGACAGTCGAGGGCGCTATAGCGATCGAAGTTGCGCAGGCCAACAGCCGTGCCCCAAGACTGCGCTGCCAGGCGCGTGAAGGCCAAGCGTTGATCGTCACGCGCCGAGTCGAGACCGACGAGTGCGAAGATGGATAGCTGTTAGGTGGGCCAGATACGTCGCCCGGCAGCCTTGAACTGCGAGACGCTGAGCTGACCTCGCTCGTTGCGTGCCTTCGAGCCGGAGCGTCGGAGTGCGTCAGTGAGCCTCGGACGACCTGCTTCATATATCGCGGTAGGGGCGAACTTCTCATTGAGTAGAACCAGGAGCACCGCGTCCCACTCGCGTTCTAGGTTGATCGCGCCGACACGCTGAGCGCCGCCGGTGGCAGGGACACAGCGACCCTTGACCTGTAGAAGCTGGTCCCCGTTTGGTGTCTTGCGGATGACGTCATATCCCCTTTGTCGAACGGGAGCCAGCTCCAACCCCAAGATTCGCGCTGCTTCGTACTCTGCTATTTCAGCGGTAACGCCGAGCGGGCGGCCTTTCAGAAGGTAATACTCGTGTGCGAGCAGCTTCACCTCGCCGATCAACTTGCGCAGTCGCCTAGCGTTTGAGTTACGCGACATGATCTTGGTGTTCATTGTCGGGGGCATGAACGCGATGGCTAGCTTGCCGCAGGGCATCATCTTTGGCGATCGTCATCGCCTGATCGGTGGGTACATGTCTCGCGGCGATCTGCACACAGCACTCGGGGCAGGTATCTCTACCGCCGGCGAGCTCGGGCTCGTGATCCCTCCCATGGACCCAGGCATCAAGGGGCGCGTCGGCCGTCAGGGCGTATCACTGCCCGCGAGGTGGTTCGTCGAGTCCGAGCAGGTCAGCGGGTGAGCGCGCGAGGTCGATTTTGCCTTGGCCGAGGCGTATGAGAAGGAGACGATCGAGATGGTCGATGGCGTCGTCCAATCCAGTGAACGCCTCCTGCTCGATGGCTTGCATCAGATCCTGCCAGTTCCCCTGCCAGATCATCTCGCAGGGGAACCGGGTGGTCTGAAAGCCAGGCTGGTGCATGAATCCGATGCGGCCGCCTCGACCGGGCTCAATGAGCCGCTCGTCCTCGACGGCGAGGAAGACGCCGTAGTCCCAAGTGCGCTCGCGCTCGCACGCTTCGCGCACTTGCCCAAGGCGCATTTCGCAGGCGCCCTGGCCATCCGGCGCTATCGCGGCGACCCTTGGATAGCGGGCCACCGGCGCGGGAAAGAGGCGCCCGCCCGGCGTGTCGTGACCCCACAGCCCGTTGATCGTCTCGGCCACATCACAGAGAGTCCGAGCGGAGTCCACCGGCATGTTGATTGAGTGCCCGACGGGATGGGCTGCGTGGTTGCGCCGCTCGGACAGGACGCCCTCGATGATCTTCGCTCTCGTGCCGGCCAGCAGCTGCTCGCGTCGAGCCCAGGAGAGCAGAGCGTCTGCGCCCAGTGGAAGGCGGTGGGTCGTACCATCGGCTCCGCGCAGCCGCGCGCGGCGGGCAGCGCGCACGTCCTCGAACGTCCTCGCGCGCAGTAACTCTTCGACCTCTCCACGCACCAGCGGGATACCTTCGCCGTAGAAAGCAAGGAACCGCGCCCGGAGGGCACCCTCCAGCACGAGCAGCGCATAGTCGCCCGCGGCCGCGAAGAACTCGTACTCCAGTACACCGTAGAGGTGCAGCTTGCGCGCCCGCTCAAAGTTGTTGCGCACATCTTCGGGCACGTCCTCGGCCAATACGGCGCGAGCGATGGCGGCGGCTTGAAAGTCGGCGGCATCCTCGGGCTGCAAGCGACCCCCAAAGCCAAAGCTGTTGAAGGCCAGCGTCGCCTCATCTGGCGTCTGAAGCTCTTGGAGAATGGCCGAGCGCTGCGACTCCATCGCTGTATTGAATCGGGGCGAGCGTCATGCCGCGTCCCAGCCGACTCAAGGCGCTCTGCGAACCACTGCGCAAGAACTGTATTGCCGCACGACGAATCGCCGTAGACCGCTGCTCTTGCAAGTTCTCCGAGAAATTGTTCCCCGTTTGTTCCCCGTGGGCTTCTTTCTCGACGGAGCCGATCCGCAGATTTTGGCTCTATTACTTGCGATTCCTCTAGTCGGGGAGAACGGTTCAAGTTGGCTTTGCTAAGCCATTTTACGCGCTTCTGCGGCCATTTTGCGGTCATCCAGACCGGCACCATGCCGAGCGTCGCTGCTCATTCGACGTTCAGGCTTTCCGCGCGGGCGACGATCGCCGACGGTTCGACGCCGAGCACATGGGCCAGGCGGATCATTTGCTCGTAGTTGAGGCTGCGGCGCTCGCCGGCCTCGATCGCTCGCACGCCAGCGAGCGATACGCCAGGCACGGCGTCGGCGACCTCGCGCTCGCTGAGCCCGCTTCGTTCGCGGGCCTCGCGGTAAGCACGTCCGAGGTTCGCCAGCTCTTGCTTATGCGCGCGGCTCGTGTCGTCGTCCATCGTGGGCTCCTTGCTCTGGGGGCGGGCGATCAGAGCAGAGCCGGGAAGCGATCTCAAGAGGCGATGTAGAGCGCGCGGCAGCGGGTTGGCCGTCGAGCACGCCGGGGTGTCGAGCGCAAGTCCCTCCACGACCAACGAAGGTCGTTTGGAGCGCCGCTGCGGTACCGCTTCCCCGCTCGGCGAGTCAGCACGTTCTCGGCTATTCCGGCGTCCCTCCGCTCCTACCTCGTCGTCTTGCGTCCGAAAGCAAGTCGACCGGACTGTGCGAGTCGTGGATTTCAGGCGGCTCACCCGCAGCGCGCTTCCCATACCCGAGCAGCGCATGGCGCTCAGCGAGCACGTAGCTGAGAATGGAAGCATCCGGCACTTCTCCGGTCAGCTTCGCGGCAGCGTCGGCGACAGCGACGATGGACTCTGCCGCGTCAATGGGATTGTGATTTGCCGGATCCCACGTCAAATCTCTCTCGCCGCGACGCGGCTTGGGATGAACCAGCTCGTTGCGTCGATCGAACAGCCATTTGACCCTCTGCAACGGTTCTCCGCCACGGTCCAAGGCCGTCGTTCCAGCGAGGGCAGGCAGAAGTGCGTACTTATCCACCGTTGACAACCGCTCCAACGCGTCCCGATCCTGACCGCCACACTTGTCGTAGAGGAAGTCGTTGGCATACGCCTCGGCAGCAAACGCTGCGAACAACAATGCCCGCCGGCAATAAGTGACCCGCCAGCCCACGGCCTCATCTCTGGCGAGACTGAAATCCTCAAGGCTTAGTGCGTTGAGATCGGTGTTGCGCAGCCAGGGGTCGTAGAGCGCATCAGCACTGCCGGCATCACGTAGGGCTCGCAGCGAATCTTCGAGATGCGTGCCCGCCATCGTCTCGAAGTAGAACTGAAACTCGGACATCTCGACGCTGATCCTACGCGCGTGTCGGGGCCCACTGACAGCGAAGCGCGCGACGCTTTCGCCCGCCACCGCTAGCGCAGAAGGAGAGATTGCTCAAGCGGCACCCGCGCCGGGCGGGGGTTCGGGCGTGTCCCGCGAGTCACCGAGCGAGAGGCCGGCGAGGAACAGCGCTGCTTGCACTAGCAGCGAGGCGTCAACTGGCCCGACCCGGCCGTGCAGGCCGTGGGAGATCGAGTTGCGCAGGTTGAGGCCCAAGGGATCGGCGAGCAGGTTCAACAAGTACGCGTGCCAGCTCTGGTCGGGGAACACCGGGGTCATCTCGCGCATAAGCGTTCCGAGCGTGACCACGCCGCCGATCTCCCGGCCAGGCTCGACGGCACGCACGACCGGGATGCCGAGCTGCCTTGCCATCTCGCGCACGACCCGCTCGATGCGAGGCACCAGTACGTGCGCGCTCTCGTCGTAGTGCTCCTCCCAAAACAGCTCGATCGCGCAGGCCACTCGCTCAGCCGTCTCCTCGTCAACGAAGTCGCCCTGGAGCAACCCCGCCAGCTCGCCAGCGGAGGGCTTGTCGTCGCGTTCGCCGATTCGTTGCAGTGCACGAGCGCAGAACATCCCCCAGATGCGGCCGTGCTGTGCGCGCTGCTCGGCGCTGGCGAGACGATGGTGCTCGTCACGGGTAGAAGCGCGGAAGATCGCGGTTGCGTTGTCGGGGCCGATCAGCGACTTGCCGAACAGGAACTGCATTGGGAACTCCTGCATTTGCTGGTCAACGGCAGCGGCCATCTCCTCTGGAGAGCCGCCCGGCGGCGGATGCGCTGCGAGCAGGCCAAGCGCGTGCTGCCAATTTGGCGCGTCTTGGAACGAGGCGAGGAATCGCTCCACCTCCTCCGGCGGCAGCGCGATCTCTGCACCGATCGCCTTCAGCTCAAGCTCCTCGACGCCGATCGCTCCGAGTTCGCTCCGCAGTTCCTTGACCTCAAGGTTGCAACCGTGGCGTCGCGCCAGCTCAAGGGCCGTTTCCAAACGATGCACGCGCATCATCCCGGCGACTTCACCTGCACGCTCTCGCCACTCCTGCACCTGCGCGCGGCGCAACTCCTGCCGCGTGTCAGCGTCCAAGAGCGGACTACGGAGGTCCGCGACGGCCGTGACGATGTATGGATCGGCGCCGTACTTCTCGCTCACGCGCTGCAACATCGCGTCGAGATCGCCCGGACGCTGCTCGGAGGGCAGCGCAACCAACGGGCGCAGAGCACCGAGCGACAGTCCCGGGCCGCCATCGGTCCCTACTAGGTCCGCCTCGGCAAACGCAAGCAACCTCTCGATCGCGGCTGACACACGCGCCGTATCGCGCATCTGCGTCGCCAGCTCCAACGCGCGGGATAGGAAATGAGCCCGTTCCATGTTGCGCCAGCGCTCATCTGCTGCAAGGTCCAGCAGCCCATCAGCAGCGGCCACGGCGGCGAGGTGCGGATCGGGCTTAGCGCGACGCTCCCACAGAAGGTCACCAAGCCGCGCCTGCACCGCCGGATGGTCGATCGCCGCGAGCGCTGCCTGCCAAGCTGCGATGTCGGCCTCCTCAATATCCGCCAGGGCCGGCGGGAAACGCCATCCCTCGCCAGCGACCATCGACCCGAACGGGCCGCCGGCTCGCTCTCGCGTCGAGGCAAAGCGCTCGTGCAGCCGGTATGAGAAGGCGAACACAAACGGGCGCAGCCTCACGTCCTCGCCATCGGGATCGTGTGCCTGCAACGAGGCGCGAATCTCCTCCCACGACTCCGCCTCGACAACAGCCTCACGAATCCAGTCGAGGAGTTCGGGATCGATACTCATGCGGGCTGCGACCTCCGAGGGCCGCTCGCAATCTGTTCCATAGCTCGAATGATCGCGCAGCCACGACTTTCCGCTCGCCGCGACTCGGCTATCGAGCGCTACGAGCTGTCGAGAGTAAGTTCCTTTCACGATCAACGAAGGTCGTTTGGAGCGCCGCTGCGGTATGGCCTTGTAGACGCTGGCCTGCAAGCTGGAGCCGTCGGCGCGCGGCGCCAGATTCAGGTCGCGCTCGGGTGCGGAGCCGCGAACAAGGCGCTGATCTCGTTCGCCAGCAGTTCGAGCACGCGCAGCGCTTCGTGCGGGCTCGTGAGGTGTCGGATGCTGATGTGCGTCGTCTCGTTGCGTAGGTCGCGCAGTCCGTCCCAGCGGTCGTGCTTCTCGGCAGGGATGACGCCGGCCTCGATGAGGTAGTTCACGCGGCGCATCATGCTCGGCCAGCGCGTCTCGCCTTCATGGTCGAGTTTCTTGTTCGGTGGGCCGTCGGCCTGCTGGTAGCGGTGCAGGATCGCGGCGTCGGCGACGCGCCGCAGCTCGTGTTCGCCGATGGCGTAGATGGCGTAGTAGAACCAGCCGTACAGCAGCAGCCCGCGAGCGGCATCCCACATATCGCGTACCTCGCCCGGCACGGTCAGCTCGAGATCGACGGCGAGGAACAGTGCGGCCCAGTCCTCACGGGTCGCCCCGAACTTCGGGCAGATCGGGTCGGGCTCCAGCCAGTTGCCGATCGTCAGGTGCTTCACGCCGCCATCGTCCGGTTCGCTCATCGCGCAAGGATCGTGCCATACGCGCCGACGGCGGCCGTGGGCCGGTTCGGCGCCTTGCCGCGAAGTGCCGCGAACACGCGCACAAAAAGTCCGCCGGGGGCTCTGCTCTGATCGCTGGCAACCCAAAAACCAAGCGGCCGAGACGGGTGCTACGAACACCCGCCCCGGCCTTACAGCACCGAAGAAAACGCCTTCGATGCCGCCGGCTAACCGTAGCTCCTACGGCTAGTTCGCCTTGCATGGATCGGGGCGCCTTCTTCGGTGTCGAACCGAAAGGAAGTGTCCCAAATGGGCATGACGATCAATCGACGGTATCGGGATGCGCTGTACGACGGCCTGATGACGGACCTCTCCGCGCACGACGACCTCTTCACGCTCCTGCGCAACGACGAAGCGACCGAGGCGAAGCGGCTGCACCATCGTTTCAAGGGCGAGCTTCGGCTGCTCGATGATCTCGGCTGGGAGCGCGAGCCCGAGGCCGAGCAGTTCGAGTTGACGATGGCGCCGCGTGACTTGCGGCCGATCCTCGAACGCGTCTATTGGGGCGCCGTCGCTTCGCTCAACAACGAACCGGAGCAGTTGATCGAGGAGGCTCTTGCCCATCTCAGCGAAGCCGTCGTGGCGTGCCCGGAGATGCTTGCCCGGCTTGCCGACGAGTTCATGGACGGCCAGCAGGGCACGGGCGTCGAGGAGACGGCCGCGGCGTGAGCGCGACTGCGACTCGAATCCAGAGCCCGGAGCAGCTTGGCCGGGCGATCCGCGCGAGGCGCCGCGAGCTTCATCTCACGCAGCAGGTCGTGGCGGACCTTACGGGGGTCAATCGGGTCGTGGTCGGGCAGCTTGAGCACGGCAAGAGCACGGTCCAGCTTCGGATCGTGCTCTTGGTCGTGCAAGTGCTCGGCATGGACGTAGAGCTTCGGACACGCAGAGTCACTGACAGACGGGCGCGCCGGCAGCCTATGTCACGTACTGAGCAGCCGCTTTCCCAAATCGCACAAAATCAGCAAGTGCGGTATCCGCTTGAGGCCCAAGAAGATGCCCGTAGAGCTGATCGCTAACCGTCTCATGTTCGAGTATCGGCGCGTGTTCATAGATAGCTTCTGCGTTCAACCAAAAGTCGGAAGGCAAGTCGCGTGCTACTTGGATAGCAAATGACACTTGCCCGACGAGCAGTGCGCTCGCACCGACGCGGACCATGATCGATTGGTCGCTCCACTCATCTGGTTTGAGCCAATCTCGCAACCGTTGCCAAGTGGGTTCGATTCTCGGACTGTCAAGGACGGTCGCGTACTGCACGACACGGCCCACCATCGCCAATACGCTCTCGCGCCGTCCTTGATTGCGCGCGAGGCGAGCCGACGCCTCCCACCAAAGCCTCGCAATCACCGGATCGCCTAGCTCCATAGTCCGTCGTCCACAGTCCCACAACAGTCGCTCGGCCAGTCCGGGAGCACCTTCCCCATCACCAAAAGTTGCGAGCTGCCCAATGAGGACCGCCAGAAATGAGTCGCCCTGCGTACAGCCAGGCAAGGCTCTCTGCGCCAAAGTGGTGAGCACCTCTCGACTCGTGGGATGCTCAGCTCGCGCAAGTGCTTGTGCGAGCGCGAGTGCCGCTGTTCGTGCGACTCCGACAGGCGCGCCGATTCCACGGTCAGGCAGCGGACCACGAGCACGCTCAAGGGCACGCAGATGGGCATGTAGCACATCAACTGTTCTACGTGCGACCCTGGCGGCGCCGGGTTCATTCCCGGCCTCTGCCAGGCGGCGGGTCAACTCAATGAGCGCGCTTATCGCCTCGCCTGTGTGCTCTGCACTCGAAAGCTGCCGCACCGTGAACAACTTGTGAGCGTCGCGGCGAGTACGCTCAGTCAGCAGCTCATCAGGGCCGGGCACTATGCTCGCCACCTCGTCGCCTTCGTGAACGAGTGTGCCAAGCACCTCTGTCAGCCACAAGCGCGCGCCGCGATGCCACCAGTCCTGGCGTCCCAGCTTACGGAGCACTCGTGGGCGAAGGACGAGATAGCCCTCGCCGGCGCTGAGGATCGGCGCACGGTGAACACTCAGAGGGGCGGTTATCTCGGGACGCACCCACAGCAGCGCGGCGGTGTCTGAGCGTGCGGTGAGCACCGCTGCGTTCATCCGTCCCACCGCTTGTCCGCTCCGGGCGGCACGACGTGCCTCGCCGGAGGCGAAAATCCGAGCGGCCACCGTATTGTCCGTACGGGAGAGAAGCCGCTGAAGCGACAGCGCAAGGCAAACGGCCAGTGCCCCGATCACGCCGATAGCGAGCACTTCGCGCGTATGCTCTGGGTGGTAATCGGCGTGCCAAACAGCCAACCCGTAGAGAGCGGTCACGCATCCGTAACCTGCCCACAACGGCAACGGCACGCTCGTGGCGCGTGCCACCAATCCGGGCAGACGATCGGCTGCCAGCTCTGAAGCTACTACGTGAATCGCGACTAGTACGGCGGCGACCGCGACGATAGCGCCGCTGCTCAACGTTACGTGTTGGTGGATGCGATGGACAGCATTTCCCGCGAGCGCGAGCACTGCTCCCAACGCGGGTACACCAGCGAAACAGAGTATCGGCGGAACCCATCGCCACAGTCGGACTGTGCGACGACGATTGACCACCGTGTTTATCCTCGCTCGCCACCCCGGGCGTCCTTGTATTTCCAACGGATCGGCGGCCGAGAAATCTCGATCGCAATCGTGCGCAAAGGTGAGGGCTGCCTGCTCTGGCGGCTTCATCGCCTCAAGTGCCTCGGCCACTGCATCGGCCAAGCTGTCGCGTGCTCCCTGCAATCCAGCGGCATAGACGAGTCGCAACTGGCGAGCAGCCGGGTTGGAAATGTCCCCAAGGGCAACTGGCCGTAGGTCGGCGTGCTCCGCGATTAGAGATGCAGCGGCGCTACGTGCGGCATCGTGGAGTGCATTGGGGGTATATGGGTCCACCGGCTGCCCGGCAAATAGCCACGCGCGCCTAAAGATCGCCTCGCGCTGCGGTGCCAGCACGCGCTCCGGTGCTCGCCGGACTGCGAGGAGAGCCGCCCGAGTGCGATTGGCTTCGCCAGCAGATTCCAACGCGATGACGTTGTAAAGCGCGGTTGAAAGCGCCCCCGTCTCAAGTTGCATCTCGGGGAGCAAGATTGCCGCGGGGCCAACTAGCCCCGGCCTATCGACGGCTGCGAGAACCTGCGCTGCTGTTATAGAACTAGGCGCCCAGCCGAGCAAGCAAGCACGCTTTGCCTGATCGCCCTGGCGTAGGATTTCCGCCAATTCGTCAACCTGAAGCTCCCCGAGAGCGGGGATTTTCGCAACCAACACGCGTCGCGCCCAATTGGCAAACATAGCCGGTGTGCGTTTCTGGCGTAGAGCCCAAGTGGCGACTCGGGCTCGGCGCGTAGGAGGGCTCAACCGTAGCGCTCCTGTCCCGGAAAGTACAAGTCTTGACTAGCTTCCTTGAGGCCGACGGGGAAGAACTCAAGAAGACGCTCAATCTGTGCGTTAGTCTGGCGCTCAACCTCAGAAATGACCGTCAAAATCTGTTGCGTTTTCATCTGGACAGACTCGGGCGCTCCGTGCGGCATCATTTGAGATGCTGCACGAACGCTCGCGATGATCTGCCGCCTGGCTGTCACATACAGCAAGGGCTCAAGCACCGAAATGCCATATGGTGATTCGATTTGCTCAATTCCCCGGAGATGCAGAACTCCATCAGTGAGAGTTTCTACGCCGACGCTCGTCTCATTGCTAAAACTACCGTCTGGCCGGATACGTACGGCCTCTGGTCGTAGACAGCGCAGGTGCGCGTCGAGACCAACCATCGAGGTGTATAGGTATCCGTTGCCACACACCTCCGCGTCACGCACAGTCTGATTTGTGTACTGACGAAGGCCTTGCAGAGTAGTCTGTCGGCGAAGGAAAGACCGCACATCCTCTCGCCCGCCTCGCAGCGACGGGTGGCGTCCTCCAATAACCGACACAGTCCGGTCTATCGCATCGCGGACCCGCTCCTCGTGGTCGTAAAGCGCGCGCAGCGCCGGAATCCGCTGGGCGAGCAAATCGGGATCCGGGAATGGGTCTACCTGAAAACGCACATGCAGACGTATGTTCACGTCTGCTGCGCGCTCGCCCACGATACCCAAGGTCTGAGCTGTCTCTGGCGGCAAGTCCCACGCGAGGTCGGCAGCGGTGGCATCGGTAGCCGCAATGAGGCGTGGGAGCTGATCCACGGGCCGCTGGTTTTGCATCACTTGCTGAATCGGCGCTTGGCGAGAGACGAGATCGAGCAAGAAGCGCACCGCCGATTCGCGCAAGAGCGCGACAGGCTGATTAACGACGAACGCGTAGACGATCTCCTGCTCAGACGTGACTTCGTCGATAACCCCGCCGGTCGAGTCTACGCTTGCTATGTGAAAGCTGAACAGGTTAAACGGAAGTCCAGGAGGCAGTCTGACGAGTGTCAGACACACTTTTAGGGTTTCACCATCTGCAGCGCCGATGCCGTCGGCGGCGTTCGCCAGGTCAGTCAGCATCCTCACTGCTCCGTCTATGCGCTGCCTGTCGGGCTCTGCCGAGAACTCGACCTGGCGCGAGTCGCCGGGGTATCGCTGATCCGACCGTAGCCCGCGCATCGTGGGCTCGGCATCGCCTGCTCCTGTGTTTGCCTCCTCAAGATTCTGCATATTCGTGCGTCCTGGTTATAGCCGTCGCAAGATAATGGTGGCCCCTCCCCACGCAGGAGCGTGGCGATCCCGGTCTATGTCTGCCCGAGCAGTTGCCGGTAGACGAGCCGCGTCTCGCGGGCGGGCTCAAGGCCTAGCTGCTCGTCAAGCGAGTGGGCGAGTTCGTCGTAGCGACGGGTGATCGACTCGCGCAGGCCAAGGGAGTGTTCGGCTTGCAGCGCCAGCCGCCAGCTTGGCTCATGCAGCTCCTCTAGGGAGATGGCTTGCTCTGCGAGTTGCAGCGCGGCGCGGGCGTCGCCGTGGGCGAGTCGTGTCCGTCCTACTCGCTCAAGTAGATCGACGAGCGTGGCGTGCAGGTTGCGCCGCTCGCCTTCGGCCCACAGGAAGTCGCTGCCCTCCAGCGGTTCGCCGCGCCATAGCGCGAGCGCCGTTTCGAGCGCGGCGGGGTCGTCTACGTCGTCGTTCGCGGTGGTGAGCAGTTGGTCGAGGTCATCGAGGTCGACGCGAATGTGCGCGCGGTCGAGTTGGTAGCGCTCGCCGTGGTGAAGCCACGCATCGCCGAGCGCGCGCTTGGCCTCGCTGACGGACTGCCACAGTCGCGGGCGTGTGCGCTTGGGGTCCTGTCCCGGCCAGATGGCCTCGGTCAGCTCGTCGCGGCTCGCGCCCTGAGCGTGGAACGCGAGGTAGGCAAGCAGCTCGTAGGTCGCGGCGCGCTTGATCCTGTGCGCGAGCCCATCGACCGTGAGCGGGCCGAGCACCGCGATCGAGAGTGAACGTTGATCGCTCTCCCCCACCTGCTCGACCTGAGGAGCCGGCTCTACCGGCTCGCTCGCGGCCACGACCGGGGCAGTGGGCGAAGCGACGGTGAGGACGTATCGAGCGCTCGCGCCGTCGCGGACTCGGCGCGGCGGCACCGTTGCCGGCGCGCGTGGCAGCACCCCGGCAAGGACGTGCGGCTGCCCGCGCTGACGCAGCGCGCGAAGCGCCTGCACGAGCACCGTGCAGGCAAGCGCCAAGCCGAGCAGCCACGCCAGGGCGAGGACGATGCGCTCGACTTCGCTGGTTGTCAACGGTCCCGTGAGCGAGGCGACGTGCGGCACCGCTGGACGCAGCAGGCAGAGCACGATCACGCCCGCGAAGCCGAGCGCCGCCATTGCCGCCATTGGTACGCATCGCGGCGTGCCTCTCATCGCAGGAGCGCGAGTAGGGAGCCAGCGGCGAGGAACGGAGCGAGTGGGAGCGCGCTGCTCAGCGCGGCGCGACCTCGGCGGATCACGAGCGGCGCCGCGAGGAGCGCCAGGAGCGCGATACCGAAGATCACAGCGCGAGGCGTGGTGGCGTCGAGCCCGCAGAGCAGGAGCAGCACGAGCTTCACGTCGCCCATCCCGAGCGCACGCGGGAGCGCGAGCGCGACCACGAGCAGCGCGACCAACAGCACGACGCCGGCGAGGCTGGGCCGGATGTCGCCGATGACGGACAGCACAGCGCAGACGCTCGCTGCCGGCAGCACGATCCGGTTTGGTATCCGGTGCTCGCGCACGTCGTAGAGGACGAGCAGCCCCAGCGCACCGCCGAGGACAGCGAACCGGGCGAGCGTGAGCAGGTCTAGCCCGAGCGCGGCTCCGAGCGCGAGGAACGCGAGCGCGCCCATGACCGTCGCGGCGATCAGCGTCCTGGGCGTCATGGTGCGCGTGGTGCGGCGCTCGCGTGGGCGGAGATCGTGAACGTCTGCAAGCCGACGAGGCCGAGCAGGATCGTCTGCACGCGGCGCGTGACGGTGATGTTCACCCGGTCATTGCTCGTGCTGACTTCCCCCCTGGTCTTGGGGTAGCCGCCGATCGTGTTCAGGGCATCGGTGCGTGCCTGGGAGGCGTTGAGTTCTAGGCGTCCTTCGTGAAGCGCGGGAATGTCAATATCCTGACTGCCGGCCAGCGCCGCGTCGTCAGCGATCGAGGCGAGATCGCGACGGGCGAGGTACGCCTGCCCGAGGTCCACGACAACGCCGATCAGCATGGCGAGCACGACCGCGAGCAGCAGGCCGCTGATCGCGACCGAGCCACGCTCACCTGCCAGACGACGCCGCCACGTTCGCGCCATCACGGCGCCCCTGCGGGTAGGACGCTGCGATAGCGGTCAACGGGCGCTGCCGCCTGCCCACGCACGACGACTG
Organism: uncultured Actinomycetota bacterium; assembly: GCA_963757925.1. Lineage (GTDB taxonomy): Bacteria > Actinomycetota > Thermoleophilia > Solirubrobacterales > Solirubrobacteraceae > Palsa-744. Next base: position 17,433 of record CAVWTE010000005.1, on the reverse strand, counting down.
TGCCGATGTGCCCGAGGAACGGGAGCGAGCCGATCGGGACAGCGACGGTCACCTGGGCGTTCATCACGTTGCCAGGCGCGAACGTGCCGGTCAGGCTCCCGACCATGTGAGTGCTCGTGCCGGCCTGTTCGCGTGCGAACGCGGCATTGGCGTCCGCGTCGGCGGCAGAGGCGTCGGGTGCCTCCACGGCCGCGCGCACCGCGTAGCGGGCGGCCTGCTGCGCATCGACGTGCGCGAGCTCGATCCGAGCGCCGAGCGCGATGAGGAACATCAGCGGGAGGATCAGCCCACCGAGGATCAGCAACAGGCTGAGCGGAGCGGCTTCACCACGTTCATCGCGGAGTCTCCTCAGGAGTGCTCTGCTCATTGTTCGTTCTGGGGGTAGCGCTCAAGGGGCGTGCTCGCGTGCGCGACGATCGTGGGCAGCACGAGACTCACACCGGGCACGACGCGGGGAGCACTGCCGCTGACCTGCACCGTCACGACGTTGGCGCTCGTGCTCACCGCCGGGTGCAGTCCTTTAGCTGCACCCCCGGCCGAGCGCAGCACCGCGTTCGCGCGGGCGATGCCGGCTGCCGGCCCTTCGCTCGCTGCTGTCTCGGCGCCGTCCTGGGCTGCTGCCTGCGCGACCGAGCGGGCGTGCGCGAACCCGATTGCTTGGATCGCGAACACGACGATCACGAGCAGGAGCCCGAAGGCGAGCAGTACGGAGATCACGCCGTCTCCACGCTCTGAGCGCAGACGCTCGCGCATGGCAGTTACCTCACGAGCCTTCTCTATGAGCCGCCTAGTTCAGAGATGATTTTCTGAACGTCCGAGAGGACGGCCGGGCGCAGTGCCGCCATGATCGCGACGACCAAGCTGACGAGCATGATCGTGAGCCCGAGCCACGGCAGAACCTCGCCGCGCTCGTCCTCGAGCGAACGATGCGCTCCGGTTAGGAGGGCAATCCAAATCCGTTGCAAGATGCCCATTTTCTTTTCTCCTTTAGGTCGAGTGGGCGAGAACGTGAAGGAAGCCGTAAGCGAGAATCAGGAGCATCACCCCGGCCAGCGGGGCGATCCAAAGCTGCATCCGGCGATAAGCGCTGTCAGCGGTGCGTTCGAGGTGGCGGTCCTGGTCGGCGCGCAGCGCCTTCGCCTGCGTGCGTAGGAACGCGAGGTAGGGAGACTCCTTCGCGGCCAGCAGCTCGGCGAAGCGAGTAAATCCGGGCTCGCCGTTTTCGTGTGCGACCACGACCAACGCCTCGCGCTCGCCGAGCGTCTTATCGCGGCGCGCGAGTGACAGCGCTCGCGTCATCTCCTCCCCGAGCGGTCCCTGACAGTCCTGAGCGGCCAGCTCCAACGCTTGCCGCAATGACTGGCCGGCACCCAGCGACAGCGCCATGACCGCCAGCGCATCCGGCAAATCCAACAGCAGAGCCTCCCTGCGCTGCTTGGTTTCCATGCGCAGCGCGAGGTCGGGGAGAAAGAACCCGAACACTGCGAGCACGAGCAGCACGACCGCTGAGGGCAGACGACCGGCCGCGGCTGCGTAGATAACGAGTGGACACCACGGCACAGCGAAGGCAAACAGCGCCTTCTTGGCGAGCAGCCGCGCGACGGTTTCGCTCTTGCCTGCCTTGCGCAGCGCATCGGCGTAGCTCAAGCGCACACGCTCACTCCACGCACGCAGCGACTCGGGGATGCTGGCCTCGATCGTGCCTGGGAGCGCGGGCCGTCCGCCGCGAGCGCGAGCCAGCCTGACCGACAGCGCTACACGGCGCCGGGAGCGAGCGTGCTCGCACAGCAGAAGCCCACCGACGACCAAGCACAGCGAGGCGAACAGCAATCCGCCGTTCACAACCGGCCGCCTTCACTTGGACGTGTTCGGCGCGGCTCGGGAACGCGTCCTAGCCGTCGCATCGCGGCATAGCAGCCGTAGATGAGAAGGCCGCCGATAAGCAGGACGAACGTGCCGCCCGCGGTGCGGTAGGCGCTCAAGAACTCCGGCGAGGTCGAGCCGAACAACAGCAGAATCAGGATCGGACTCAACGCGACGATGGCCGCCTCGACACGCAGGTTCGCCGCTCTCGTGCGTGCCTTCTCCCGCGCCTGCAACCGCTCGGAGAGAACGCTCGCCAGCTCGCGCAGAACAGGCGCAAGCCCACCCGTGGGCGTCTCGACAAGCGCCGCGCGCAGCAGCAGCGCCACCGAATCGGCGGTGCGTTCGCCGATACCTCGAAGACCCTCAACGGCGCTCGCTATGTCATCGCCTCGCAGCCGTGCGCCGAACGCCGCAAACTCACCGCGCAGCACCACCGGGCCAGACGCCGTGACGTGCGCGACCGCAGCCGGAAACGCGATGCCCGACTCAAGCGCATCGGCAAGCTGGTTCAGCACCGCCGGCCACGCTCGCTCACGCTCGCGCAGCAGGTGATCCCTGCGACTGCGTGCCCACCCGATCGGGATGCACGCGCCACCCAACACCCCGGCCGCCACGAGCGCCGGCACGTCGATGATCCACCAAACGAGCAACGCCGCCGACACCGCGCAGGCCGCGACGACCACGATGAACACGAGCGCCGGCACGCCAATCGCGCCATCCCTGAGCAACGCGGTCAACCTCCCGGGTGCCGTCGGGCTCGACAGGCGCACCCCGACCACGACGCCGAGCCATATCAGCGCCACGCCAGCACCGAAGCAAAGCCCCAGCAGGAAGCCAGTCACTTTCCGCCTCCCGCCGATGCCAGGAACGCTCGCTCCTCACTCACCGGGTAAGTCAGAGAATCAGCCGTCGAGCGGGTAGGTAGCGTGCCGGTTCTCGTGACCGGGCCGTGCGCCGTGAAGGTGACGCCCCATTCAACGGTCGCGGTCACGGTGTACCCGTCAGGACCACAGCTCGCCAGCACGTACGGATGTCGCTCGCTCCCGATCAGCGCCGAGACTGCGCGCTGTACGTCGATGAGGCCCACAACTATCTCGGGCTCCCGACTCCGATTGATGAGGTACTTGCCGAGGCGCGCGGCTACCGCTTCTCGTTCTGTCTCGCCCACCAGCACCTAGCGCAGCTCACGCCCGAGCTGCGCGCCGGCATCGACGCCAACGCTCGCACCAAGGTCTATTTCCAGCTCAGCCAGGAAGACGCCCACCATCTAGCGCCCGAAGTGTCCCCCGAGCTTTCCGAGTACGACCTCGCCAACCTGCCCCGGTACACCGCCGCCGTGCGCGCGGTCCACGACGGCCAGCGAACCCGGCCGTTCACGCTCACCACAGAGGACCTGCCGCCAGCCGAGCCCGGACGCGTCGAGGCAGTCCGCGCGATCCTCACCCGCCGCGCTCACTCCCAGCACGAGCCGACGCCCGCTCGCTGTGAGGGACGCCGGCACTCCACGTCGTTGCAGCGTCGTCCACGCCTCAAGTCAAGCGAGTAAGGAACCCAAAGTGCCCCCGTTCTCCCCTCCGTCCCGTCCTCCGTTCTCTCCTCCGCTCTCCTCTCCGGTTAAGAGCGGAGGGGCTTTTACCGTGAAAATCGCTGCAAATCACACTTTCTCGTGCAGTGGACAACGGCACGTTGTCAGATGAAATCGCGCTCTCGTCCAGCACGGGTCGCGCTCACGCACGTCGTCGGCCTCGGCTCACGGCTCACCGACCGCGACCGGCAGATAGCGCTCGACTGCTACGAGCACCACGCCCTCACCACCACCCAGCTCCGGCGCCTGCACTTCGACGGCATCAGGACGGCACGCGCGCGACTCGAAACGCTGCATCGCCTCCGCGTGCTTGACCGCTTCCGGCCACCCGCGCCGCACGGCACCGGCAGCGCCCCCTTCCACTGGATACTCGATGAGGCTGGCGCACACGTTGTCGCCGCGCAATACGGCATCGAGCGCCGCGAACTGAAATGGCGCCACGCCACCGCACTCGCGCTCGCCGACTCCCCGAAGCTCCGCCATCACGTCGAGATCAACGAGTTCTTCGCGCAGCTAGCGCACGAAGCCTCCGCCAACGGCGGCACTCTCTCAGAGTGGTATGGCGAGCGTACGATCCACGGCCTCTTCGACAACCTCATATGGCCTGACGGGTACGGCGTCCTGACGCTCCCCAACCGCGCACCGATTCATCTGCTGCTTGAGCTTGACCGCGCGACTGAGCCCGCCGCCCAGCTACGTGACAAGGCGACGAGGTACACCAGAGCCATACCCCGAAGCACGCTCGCCCGCCACCGCCCCATCGTGATCCTCGCCGTGCCCAACCAAGCTCGCGCTCGCGTAGCCAGCACGGCCGTCGCCGGCACCGGAGCGCCGATCATCGTCGCGGCGTGGAGCAAACAAACCGGACGATCCGCACTCACGATCGCGCTCGAAACGGTCCCGATTGAGGCGACCGCAATGAGAGCTACGCTCGTACGATGACGGCGATTCGGAGCATCGAGTACGACCTAGACGGCTCCTCAGTCACGGTCGAATACGGCGACGGCACGACGCGGCGCGACGTGTTGCCTGAGCGACCGCTCGCCCAGGTGAGCAGCATCCGACATTTCCGTCTCGACTTTGCCGCTGGACAGCTTCTGCTGCGCCTGCCGAATGGCCGAACAGCGCCGGTCGAGCTTGCGAACCCCGACTACGACGATGACGTGCTGTTGGCCGGGCGGTTGGTCGTCTATCTCGACCAGAATATGTGGTCAAAGCTCGCCGCCGCGCGGCACGGCCATCGACAAGTCAGCAAGGAAGACGCCGCTGCCGCTGCCGTTCTCACACAGCTCGTCGAGCAACGGCACATCGTTCTCCCGGTGTCCTCGAGCCACTTCCTTGAGACTGGGCGACACCTTGGACAGAATCGGGTGCCGCTGGCGAGCACGCTGCTCGAACTGTCTCGTGGCTGGCAGATGTGTCATCCGGGCATGATCGGGCTACGGGAGTTTTCGTCATCTCTGACGGATGGATCACCCCTGACCCAGACGGACGTTTTTACGCTGAGGCCTAACGCGATCTTCTTGCAGGACTTCCCTCCTCCTGAGCCTAAATACCCTGAGCCCTTGGGAAGCGTCATGTCTCAGGTGATAGCCGCGTCGGGAACCTACGACGCGGTGATCGAGTCTCCGATCCCAGATGAAGGCAGCGCGGCTGCTCTGGAACGTTGGGCTGCGGCGCAGGACGAGGTTGTCAAGATGCTGGAGAAAGACGAAGCCACGCCAGATTTTGTGCGCCGTGTCGCGCTCGCTCGATTGCTCGCTGACTACGGCGAACAGGGAATCCTCCGCTCCGGCCCTGGGCTTGGTCTAGATGTGTTTGGCCCAGATTCACTCAAGGAGTGGCTACCGCGAGCAGCGGCGGAGATCGCTGCCATGCCGTATCTCGGGCGCTTTTGGCATTTGACCTATGCGCGCCTGCGCAATGGTGCGCCCTGGAAGCCAGGCGACCTCGCCGACATTCACAACCTCGCTGCCGCGGCTGGATACGCCACCGTCGTTGCGGGCGAGAAGCGCACAATTGGCGACCTACGCACCGCGAAACAGATCACACCCGGCGCACACCTCGCCACCAACCTCAGCGAGGCGGTCGTTGGCGTGTTGAGAGTCGTCGTGGAGCAGGCGAAGGTCGCCGCCGCATGACAGATGATCCGCTCCTCGGCTGCCGGCTCAAGCTCCAGCAGGCCCAGCGTCATCTGTGGGAACTAAAGGCTGAGGTTGACCGCTTTCAAGAATCCGACCGCGATCCGACCCCCCCGCTGCATCTCGGCGTGATCGTGGGTGACTTCATGCACAACCTTCGGTGCGGCCTTGACCATCTCATCTGGCAGCTAGTCCTCCTGAACGGCGGCACGCCAACCAAAAGTCATCAGTTCCCTATCTGTGACACGGAGGACGAGTTCCGTCGGAAGACGAAGCAGCAGCTTCGCGGCCTCACCCCTCGCCAGGTCGATACGGTCGCGACCTTCCAGCCATATCGGCTCGGTGACCAAGCAAAGATGCACTCGCTGGCGGCCTTGCGCGACCTCTCGAACATCGACAAGCACCAGTTCGTTCATACGGCTGCCGTCCTCGGCGACGATGACGAGCCACGCGAAATCGTCTTTACCGATCTACAGATCAGCTTCGCGGCACTGTGGCGGCTGAATCTCTACATGAACTACACGGTGCATGAAACCTTTGCGCGCATGTTCCCCGATCCGCCGCACGTCGTCGCACGCAAGGCGCAGGAAGTGACGGAACCTGTCTAGACCGAGGAGACTTAGCTGCTGGGCGCAGAGGATTGGAACAACCTGTACTCGTACGCCTCGGCCCGGCTGGCGGCGTCTTTCCACTCTTGGTCGTCCCAGCCCATGAGCGTGAAGCGCCTGTGGGCGGCAACGCGGAGCGCACGTAGGATGCACCAGGCCTGGGTGGCGACCCTTGTGGAGTCGGTGCCCACGGGAACCGTCGTGAAGCCAACGGAGCCGCTTGGCGTACCCTCGGGCAGCGTGAAAGCCCATTGCAGGCCGAACCATGTGACGTGCGTGACCGCAGAAAGCCTGCTCCAGAGAAGACTACCGATGCGGGCCTGAGGGTCCTCCACGAGCAACTGCGTGATACCGCTGCCGACCGAGGGCCGTTTGGCTTCGTCCACTTCGGGTTTACCGCGATTGAAGTGAGGTTTCCACCCGAAGCTCGTTGCGTCGGCTTCAAGCTGTGTCAGTTCTTTTGCTGCGTCTGGGCTGAGTTCCAGCTTCTTGACCTCATTCGCGCTGTAAAGCCGCTCGCACAGGCCACGCTTGACCCGCTCAACGTAGGCGATATCTGGCTGATTCAGCCACGCCGACACTACGCTCGACTCAAGTGCGGATCGAGCCAGCGTCAGGTGACCGTACAGTGGCGGTCGCTCGGCGGTGAACGCTGTAGCGAAGGTGTGGACGTAATCGGAAGCAGCGCGGAGCGTCGCGCCGCCGAACATCTGTGTGTCCGTGATCGGGTTCTGCCAGGAGCTTTGCGACCGGTAATCGTTCTCGGCCGCAAGCTCGCGCATGGCCTGGGAGTCGGTCGCTGGAACGTTGGCGTGGCGGACAGCTACGTCGTCCACAGCCGTCGTGAAGTCCTGCAACGCCGCGACGGTCGGCGCCATCTGCTCCACGAATACATCTGCCTCGACGGTCTGACTCTCGCTCATAGCCACCGAGGATAGGCGTCGCTCACGATGGCACCGTGAGCGTGTACCGCAAGGGCGGGTTTGGACCCCTTTGTCCGTTGCAAGGGCTCCTCAACCGACGCCCACCCATTGCCCGAAAAGGAAAGAAAGACTGCTGACCTGCCGCTTGCGATTTGGCCGTGTGCGCAGCAGACGAGCCAATGGCAGCGATACGAACGCTACGTGCCGGCCTCGCACCGGCATCCGGCGAAGATGCTCCCGGCGCTCGCGCGTCGGGCGATCGAGACGTACTCCGAGCGTGGTGATCTCGTGGTCGATCCCATGTGCGGGATCGGCACGACAGCCGTGGAGGCCGTCGATCTAGGCCGCCGTGCTGTTGGCGTGGAGCTTGAGCCACGCTGGGCGGCGCTCGCGCAAGCGAACCTCGATCACGTTCACAAAGACCCCCGCACGCGCTCGCGCGGGGAAGTGTTCGTGGGCGATGCCCGCGAGCTTCCACGGCTGCTGACACTCCACGCTCAACGGCTGCTGCGTCCGGGCCGCGGCGTGCATGATGCCGCCGATGCGCGGCTCGCGCACGGCGCCGTCGACCTGATTCTGACCTCGCCGCCGTACGCGTGCGAGGTCGCCGACGTGAACCCCGTAAACGGTCCCGAGCCGCTGCGCCGGGAGGACACGACCAACTACAGCGCGAACCGGAGCAATCTCGGGCACGCCAGGGGCGCCGCGTACTGCGTGGCGATGGCCGACGTGTACGAGGCGTGCGCGTCGGTGCTCAAGCCCGGCGGGTTCCTCGTGGTGGTGACGAAGGACATGCGCTCGGCCGGCGGTGGCGCGCTGCGCAATCTCTCGGGCGAGACGATCGCGCTGTGCGAAGACGCGGGGCTGCTCTACTGGCAGCGCGTCATCTCGTTGCTGGCGACCGTCCGCGACAGCGAACTGGTCATGCGCCCGTCGTTCTGGCAGACGCTCCAAGCGCGGCGGCGTCGGGCGAAAGGTGACCGCACGCAAGTAGTCGCGCACGAGGACGTGCTCGTGTTCCGCAAGCCCGGTTGGACGCCGGTACGCACGGAGCGCTCGCACCGTCCGCGGAAGGCGGCGTGATGGCGTCGGCCTGTCGATCGGGAGTGCCGCCAGGCACTCCCTGTCAGGACCTTGAGATCGCCGCCGTGGTCTGGTCTGATCGAAGCAAGCCATGCGCCACGCCCGTCGGACACGTCGAGCAGCGACGACCGCGACGGCCCTCCGTCCGGCACCCCGCGCAGGGCATCGCCGGCCATGCGAGCGGCGGCGCCTTCGACTCGGGCGCATGACCGGGCACATGGACGGGATCGTCGCGCCCACGGTCGAGCCGTGGGTGACCAAGCAGACGCTCGCCGATCACCTGCTCGTCACGCGCCGTTGGATCGAGCTTCAACAGCACCACGGGCTGCCCTTCCTGCGCATGGGCAGCATGAACCGCTACCGCATCTCCGAAGTCGAGTCGTGGCTGCGCGAGCGCTATGCGCAAGGAGACGAGACGACCGATGCCGATTAACCGCGGCACTCGCCACAAGCCGACGTGGGCGGGACACGTCAGGTACAAGGGCCGGCGCAAGTGGGTCGGCTCGCACGACAGCATGGAGGAGTTCCGCGTAGCTGAGGCACGGTGCCTTGCCGAACTGCGCGAGGAAGTTGATAACCCTCCGTCCGGCACAGCGCCGCCGCGAGTCCCAACCGTGCTTGAGTTCGCTCGCGCGGAGATTCACGAGAACGGCCGAATCACGATGGAGTGGCCGGACGGTGAGCGCGCGCAGAAGGACACAGGCCGCCGAGACTCAACCGTGCGGCATCTGCGCGAGGGCTTGCGAGCGTTTATCCGCGAGTTTCACGACCGGCCGCTTGACAGCTTCTCCCGCAATGAAGCGCTGACGTGGATACGCCCCAAGGGCGGCAATATCCAGCAAGCCGTCCGGCAATTCTTCAACCACGCGCTCGAACGTGAGTTGATCCCCCGCAACCAGTTCGTACGGCCCGGCGCCAGCAAGAAAAAGCGCCGCGTTGACCGGCCGGACTTCGAGATCATCACCAACGAGCAGTACGAGCGGCTACGCCATTGCGCGCGCGAAAGCCGCACAGACGAGTACGGGCAAGTGCTTGAGGGCATGGTCCTCGCTGTAGGAGAGTCGGCGATGCGCCCGGCCGAAATCTTCGCGCTGCACTGGCCGGAGATTCGACTTGACGAAAATCTCGTCCACGTCAAGCGGAGCATTGATCTCGACACCGGCAAGATCACATGGCCGAAGGACGACGATGGCCGCCTCGTCGTGATGAGCCCCGCCTTCCGCGAACACATCGAGACGATGCCCCGCACGGGCAAGATCGTCAACAGGGACATGGGCCAAGTCGTCTATCCCGCACCGCAAGGCGGATACATGCGCCGCAGCAATTGGTCCTCATACTGGAACGCGATACGCGTCGCCGCAGGGATGCCCGGCCAAGACTTCTACGAGCTAAAGCACCGCGCGATTCAATGGATGGTCGATCCCATCGAGGACGGCGGGCTCGGCCTCGACTCCGCGACCGCGGCCGAGATGGTCGGCCACGACGACGGCGGCTATCTCATCGCCACCGTCTACACCAAGCTCGCCAAACGTCGCGCCATCGCCCGCGCGCAGCGCGCGATGGACGCATACCAACAGCGCCGCGACGCCGCCAACGCTGAGCCGCCACGCCTCGAAGTCGTGCGAGAGGCCGGCTGACCGCGAGATGAGCGAACGTCCCGACAAGGAGCTGATGGCGTTCGGCGTGTCGATCCGAGAGGCGCGCGAAGCGCAGGCGATGACCCCGGCCGAGCTTGCCACCGCGTCGAACATCGACCAACAAGACTTGGAAGCGGTCGAAGCTGGGCGGCTCGCTCCGGCCGAGGACTTTCTGCTCGCACTCAGCGCAGGGCTCCACATAGACACCGAAGCCCTCGGCGTCTATGTGGACTCGGCGGCCGTGCTCGCCACGTTCGGCCGCCGCGTGCGCGAACTGCGCGTATGGCGCGGCCTCTCTCAGGATGCACTAGGTCGCTTGTCGAGCCTTCATCGAACCGCGATCCACAAGTTCGAGAAGGGCGGCACCGATCCGCGTCTCACGTCGATCCGGCGAATCGCTCGCGGGCTAGGTGTGCCACCGAGAGCGTTGATCGAAGATGACGCCGAGCATCCACAGCGTGTCGCAGACGAGACGTGACGAACGTGCCGCTGATAGCCGAGTCACGGATCACCGACCCGCAGCAGGACAGATGCCAGATCAAAGAGTGGCGGACAACTGGATGCACAGCCGCGCGAGCCTTGCGGCCGGCAATCCGGCCGCAAGACGACCGCAAGGCGCCGTCTGCGGCCACTTTGCGGTCACCGAAGCCATCGAACAGCCGCGAACACAAGCAAACGGCGTTCCGCGAGGCCCAGCGTTTTCGGGGGTTTTCTCCCGTGTTGGCTGGCCTTCGCAGGAAATGAAGGTATCGGGGAGACAGGATTTGAACCTGCGACCGCCCGGCCCCCAGCCGGGTGCGCTACCAGACTGCGCCACTCCCCGTGGCATGTGATCTTCGTTTGCTGCAAGCGGGCGACGGGAATCGAACCCGCCCTAGAAGCTTGGAAGGCTTCTGTGCAGCCACAACACTTCGCCCGCAAAGCTCCGCCCCATCTTACCGGCCTACTGAGCCGGCCGCGGCCCGCGCAGGGCCTTGCCAGGCATCGTGCGTCCAACCCGGCGTAGAGACCGAACAGGATGCGCTAGCGTGTCTGCGCCGCGCCGCTCGAGGGGAGTCAGGCTGCGGTCTGTCCCCAACTCGGTCTATCGTTTGTTGCGTGCCCACACGGCCCCTGCTCCTGGTCGCGGCGCTTGCCGGCGGCGACTATCTGCTGTGGACCTGGTCCTCAGATGGCGGCAGTGCGACGATCGCGCTGTTCTCGGGGCTTGCGCTCGCACCCCTGATCCTCGCCCTGATCTGGCTCGCGTCCGTGGCGGTCGCACGACTGCTGCTCGGACGCGGCACGACCACGAAGGCCACGTCGCACAGGCGGAGGCGCCCCGCGGGCCTGTTCGCCGGCACCCGGCGCCGGCAGAGTCGCTCTCGGCCGGCCGCAGAGCGCTGGGAGCAGGCCGAGATGCAGGCGAGCGCCCCAGGAGAGCAGTCCTCCGAGAAGCTCGCCGCCTGAGGCGGCCCAGGGGCTTGGAGTGAGGAGGCTGTCATTCCTGCGCCTGCGCTCGACGCGCGCGCGGATAGCCGCCGCGGTCGCGCTGGTGGTCCTCGTCGGCGCGGGCGTTGGGATCTATCTCTACGAGCAGCACCGTACCGGCTCGATCTACCACCGCGATGTTCGCTTCGTGCCCGAAGCAATCAACCCCAAACCGAAGCCGCCCAAGGAAGCGACGTTCGTGTGGCCGTTCTACGGTTACACGGAAGACCATCATCGCTACCTCGCCGCATCTGCGTCCGTGAAACCGCCGTTCCGGCGCGTCTGGGAAAGCAAAGAGACCGCTCTGCTCGAGTTTCCGCCCGTGATGTCCCACGAACGGATCTTCCAGCTGGCCGACGACGGTGTCCTCAGCGCGATCGACCGCAAGACGGGGCGGCTGATCTGGAGCAAGCAGCTCGGCGCGCTCTCGGCCTCGACCCCTGCGATCGTGGGCGGCACCGTCTACGTCACGCTGCTTGCACGCGTCTCCGATGGCGAAGGGGGCCGGGTCGCGGCGCTGAACGCGAGCAACGGGTCGATCGTCTGGTCGCGCAACCTGCCAAGCCGTAGCGAGTCCTCGCCGATGGTGGCCAACGGCAAGGTCATGTTCGGAAGCGAAGATGGAACCGTCTACGCGCTGAATGCGGCCACCGGGCAGACGATCTGGACCTACAGGGCGGCGGGCGCCGTGAAGGCGAGTCCAACGCTCGTGAACGGCGTCCTCTACTTCGGCGACTACGCGGGCGATGTGCAGGCGATCAGCGAGCGCACCGGCCAGCGGATCTGGGTCGCGGGCTCCGAAGGCGCTCCGCTTGGCAGCGGCACCTTCTACTCGACCGCCGCCTACGCCTATGGGCGCATCTATCTTGGCAACACCGACGGGCGCATCTACGCCTATGACGCCGGCACCGGCGAACTGGCCTGGGCGGTCCAGACCGGCGCCTACGTCTACGCCTCCCCGTCGGTCGCCGATGCGCCGGGGCTTGGACCCACGATCTACGAGGGTTCCTATGACGGCAACTTCTACGCCGTGAACGCGCGCACCGGCAAGATCGAGTGGACCTACCCCGCCGGCGGCAAGATCTCGGGCTCCTCGACGATCGTCGGCAAAGTCGTCTACTTCGCAGACCTCGGCACGCACAGCACGACCGGCCTGAACACGACCACCGGGCGCAGGGTGTTCTCGATCGCACAGGGCGCGTTCGACCCGGTGATAAGCGACGGGCACCTGATCTATCTGAGCGGCTACAACGTGCTCTTCGCCTTCGAACCGGTGGACGAGCACGGCAGCGGGAACACGGGCGCGGCCACCGAATCGAAAAGGCAAGCGGCCCAAACCGCCAAAGCAGGGCACGGCAAGGCTGCCACCGCAAGTAGGAGCTCTCGGGCAACGCCCCGCACGCGCGCCGCAGGGCACAGCGGCTGAGGGTCCCTCAGAGCTCCGCGATCGCCCTGAGCGCGCCGCCGAGCGAGAACTGCGCGGTGACGCGCACGGTCCCCGGCCCGGTGACAGTCACCTTGGTCCACTGTCCACGACCTTCGCCGAGCCGGGCCTCACCGGTGCTCACGCTCCAATAGGGCGTGTAGTGTACGCGCACCAGGAAGCTGCCAGGCCCGGTGGCGTGCAACGTGAAGCCCCGGTGGCCAAGCTGCGTGAGGCTGCCCGGCCCTTCGGCAAGCGGCTTGGCACCGAGCACCCTGTACACGCGCCAATGCCTGCTCGCGAACACGAGGTCGAGGAACGGCGCGCCGTGCCTGATCAGGGCCGCCTCGCCGACGCTCGATCCGTCAAGCGGCACGTTGGGCAGCGCCACGTAGCTGACGGCGTTTTGGTAGAGCCAGCGGCGGTAGACCGCGGGCGCCAGCGGGTCGGCTTCGAGCGCTTCGTTGTAGCGCTTGTCGAGCTGGCGCTCCCAGCCACGCGCGAGCTCGATATGGGGCGCGAGCAGCGCCGCCTCCCAGTGCGAGCGCGTGAAGGGCACCTCGACCCTGATCGGTCCCTTCGCGTGCTCTGCCAGGAACCTGCGAAGCGGCATGTAGTAGGAGGCGCTCGTAGATGGGTCTTCGAGCACCTCGCTGCTCTGCACGGCCGGGCCCCACACGACCCAGGAGGCGATCCCGAGAAGGACGGCGCCAAGCGCCCACCAAGGACGTCTGCCCGCCTTGGAGAACCCGCCGCCCGCAGCGATCGCGCAGAGCAGAAGCGGCCCGGCCAGCAGGACCGCGTAGCGCACCACGTTGCTGCCCATCGCGGTGGGAAGCAACGCGAGCACGTTGACGATCACGAAGAGCCAGCCTCCGATCCGAAGCAGACGCTCCTTCTTGGGCAGCGCCCATAGGAACGCGAGCGCCACCGCGGTTGAGGGCAGAAACGATTCCAGGCCATAGGGCTCGAATCCGCCTTCGGGGAAGAGCGCCTGCAGCGGGAGCACGACGATCAGGACCGGCACGATCAGGATCAGCGCGTAGCGGAGCCGGCGGTTGGCGATCGCCTCGGTGGCGGCCGCGAGCGCAAGCAGCGCGCCTGCGACGGGGCTCGAGGCGGCGCTCAGGGCCGCAAGCAGCGCTGCAAGCGCAATCGAACCGCGCCCCCTGCCGCGCAGCACCGTGAGCACCGCCGCGAGCGCAAAGCTCACGCCGAGCGCGAAGGTCAGCCGGCCGATCCAGAGATCGCCCGCGGCACCAACCGCGAACCAGATGCACGCAAGCTGGGTCTTCGGCCCAAACGCCGTCCTTGCGATCTGGCCAAAGAGCGCCACCGAGGCCACGGCGGCAAGCGCGCCCGCGAGCCTCAGTCCGAGCAGCCAGGCAAGCGGCGGGTAGAGCAAGCTGTAGCCGGGAATGTGGTGCCCGCCGTACCAGTTGTCATCCCAGACGAGCATCCCGAAGTGGCTGAAGAGATAGGACCGGTAGGCCTGGGCGGCCAGGTCTGGCGAGTTGGGCGCGACGATCAGCCAGGCAACCGCAAGGCAGATCACCGCGAGCAGGTGCAGCGGCACACGTCGCAGCGCGCGAAGCGCAAGCGCGGACGCCTGCGGCGAGGCAGGCAGCGCGGGACTAATCGTGTCGCTCTCCACGCTCCGGCAGTATGGCGCCGCCTACAGCGGGCAGGCGCCGTAGGCGATTTGGAAGGCGCCGCCGCCGGCCCAGAGAGCTGCCCCGGGACCCGGTGCGCTACCTCCCCCGGATCCCGGCGCGTCCGCCGCCGAACTGGCACGTAGCCCTCGCCGCCGGAACTCTCTATGCCAAGAACAACCGAGGCGCCTCTAAGTCGCGTGCATCTGCGCCGGATCGCCCTCGCCGATAATGGGCCGATGCGAACACCCTCGCGCCGCGCGCTCTGCCGGCGGCATCTCATCCTCTGCCTGCCGGCGCTGCTGCTCGCGCTCGCCCTCGCCGGCTGTGGACCTCGGAGCCGCGGAGGATCTCTGCGGCCGAACTCGCAAGCGCCCGCACCTTTCCCTACTACACGGTCTACTGGGTCGGCCCGACCTTCGCGCACCATGCACTGACGGCCGCCGACGGCGTGAACTCCTACAAACCGAACACGGGCGACTCGGTCTACTACGGCGACTGCGTGAGCGGCAACGGGACGCTCGACTCCGGCGGCTGCCTGCTGCCGCTGAAGGTGAGCACATCGATATACGCGCTGCACTCGAACGTCGATTTGGGCCCCCAGCGCAACACGATCATCCGCGGCGTCCCGGCATCGATCTTCAACGAAGGCCGCTCGATCGAGCTCTACAGCGGCCGGCTGATGATCGACCTCTACTCCAACAGCAGCGCCCGTGCGCTCACCGCCGCACGGATGCTGCGGCCGCTGAACGCCGCCGGGTCTGGCTCCGCCCCACTGCCACTGCCCGTCTACTGCCCGGAGCTCTCAGGCCATCGCCCAGGGGCGGTCTTCGAAGTGATGCAGCACCTGCCCGGAGAAGCCTGCGAGCAGGCCAAAGCGGCCCTCGCCGAGGCCGAAGCGCTCGAGCATTGATCAGCGCTCGGCGACCCGCGCCCGGGTCACATGAGCGGCTGGCCGATCTCGCGACGGATGGACAGGAAGGGCGGCGCTGCCGATCAGCGACGGCACCCACAGCGCGATCGCCCTGTAGGTGAGCACCGCGGGAACACGAAGGAGGCCGGCCGCACCCGAAGAGCAGCAGCATCCCGGTCAGGCCGCCTTCGACCGCGATCAGGCCTCCCGGGATCAGCACCGAGTTGGCGAGCATCCCGATCAGGTAGGCCATCGCGACAACCCAGAAGGAAGGCGAGCTGCCATAGGCGAGCAGGCATGCATAGAGCACGAGCGTGTCGCAGAGCCAGTACACGAGCGCGCCCAGCAACCGCGGATCGGGGTGGCGCAGGAGCTTCAGCACGCCCCTTACGCCGCTGCCAAGGGCCGCCAGCGCCAGAGGCTGTGCGGGGATGCGCCAGCTCGTTGCTCTGGGCGTAGCGATCGGCCCACACAGCGAGCACGAGCGTCGCGCCGACAGCGGCAATCGCCGCCACCGCAGGGCGAAGCGTCAGCCACGGGTCGCTCGAGCCGGCAGCACGCCAAGCCACATCGGCATGCCGATCACCGCGACGGCGATCACGTTCACCGCGCTCGTGATCAGGAAGAGCTCCACCGACCGGGTGGCGATGCGCTTCAGGGAGATGCCCTTGCTGCGCATCACCCAGGCACCGAGGCATGATCCCGCCGAGGCCGCTGACCGAGACGACCGCATTGACCGCGAGCTCTGAGAGCGCGAGCCGCTCGACAGGCGCCATCCGAGCTTTCCGAACAGCAGCTCGAATAGCACCACGTAGCCGGCGCAGGAGAGGATCTCGAGGAGATCGCCGCGCTCACCCAGCCCACGCTCGCGTCCGAGATCCGCTCGGCCACCGAGCGCAGGCCGCCGGCGCCGCGAGCAGCAGCGCCGCGACGATCGCGAAGAAGACGGCGAGAGTAATCAGGCTCATACGCAGGGACCGCGACTGCGCAGCCATTTCGGAGCTGCGCGCCTGCTGGCCTCGAATCCCCTCCGCTGCCCGCCGGGCTCTCCGTGCTGCTCATCCAGCTTGACATGACAGGCCAGATGCGCCCAGCCGGGACGGCGCGCGGCGCGGGCGTTCAGGGCGAGGGGTGAGCGCCTCGTTCCCGCTCGCGAAAGGCCGCAGGCGCGATCCCGTGGCGGCGGCGAAAAGCACGCGCGAAGTGAGTCGCCCTGCTGTAGCCGACGGGCGCGCCACATCCGCTACGGGGATGCTCGGCTGGTGCGCAAGCAGCTGCGCGGCGGCCGACATCCTGACCGCGAGCAGGTCCTCGCTGAAGCTGCTGTCGGCGCGCGCATAGGCTCGCTGCACCTGGCGCGGAGAGCTGAAAGGGCCCGCGCGAGCGCCGCGAGCGTCAGCGGCCGGCGGTAGTCGGCGCGCGACAACAGCGCCGCGAGCAGGTCGCAGGCGCTGTTGTTCGTGGATCGGTGTGCCGCACGTGCCTTTTCATCCGACGCGGGCGGCGCGCGCGTGACGCGCGAGAGAGGTCCGGCGGTCAGACCAGGCTTTCGGGCGGCGGCGCGCTTCGCCGCCTGCGCCATAGAGCCGCCGAAGAGCGCTCCGTGGACGAGCAGCGGCAGCAGCTGGTAGAGCGGCACCCGCGCCTGCAATCCATCCGCCAGGGGCGACCTCCTCATAGGCATCGAAGATCCGAGACGATGGCGCCCCGAAGAGGCGCAGCATCGCCAGGTCGATCTCGCGGTGCCCGCCGTAGACGGTCGGGTCGATCAGCCACGGCCTGCCGTCAGCGCCAGCCAGCACGTTGCCGCTCCAGAGGTCGCCGGGAAGGCGCGCCGCGGCTGCGGCCGGGCCGCAAAGCTCGGCGATCCGCTCGCAGACCTCCTCGACGGTACGCGCGCCCGAGCCCGAGATGCCGCCGCGCTCTCTGGCGGCGGCAAGCGCCGGGATCAGCCTCCGCTCGGCGTAGAAGCTCGGCCAATCGGGAGCGGATCGTTTGGCAGCGATCAGCGAGCCGACCACTGACGGCCGCCCACCTCGCCCGAGGCCCACGTCCCCGAAGGCCGGGCTCCGGCGGCGTGCAGCCGCGCAAGGCCGCGGCCGAGCTCCTCGGAGCCGGCCTGATCGAGCCGG
>CAVWTE010000004.1:0-150647 GCA_963757925.1 uncultured Actinomycetota bacterium | reverse complement strand
GGCTTGTCCGCGTGCAGGGCGGGATCACGATCCATGAGCTCAGTCAGCAACTGGCAGAGCACGAGCTCGCGCTCGAGAACCTGGGCGACATCGACGCCCAGACGATCGCGGGCGCGATCTCCACCGCCACGCACGGCACCGGGGCCAAGCTCGCGAACATTCCCGCGCAGGTGCAGGAGATGACGCTGGTGCTCGCCGATGGCTCGACGCTCACCTGCTCACACGGCAGCAATCCAGACCTTTCGGCGGCGCGCGTGGGCCTCGGCCGGGTGAGGGTGTGTGTGATGCGCGGTGTGCCTGCGCCGCTGCGTGCCCGCGTTCTGCCTGCGCGCCGTCGACTCCCCCGCCCCGCTGCAGGAGACCCTCGATCGCTTCGAGGAGCTCTCAGAGAGCAACGACCACTTCGAATTCTATGTCTTCCCCTACGCCAAGACCGCGCCTGCGTAGAACCAACGACCGCACCGATGAGCCGCCGCGGCCGCCGAGCCGCCTGGCCGCATACGTGAACGACGTGCTGCTCGTAAACGCCGCGTTTGGCCTCTTCTGCAAGGTTGGCAGGGGCCTGCCCTCCCAGATCCCGGCCATCAACCGGCTCGTAACCAGGCTCGCCGGCTCCCGCGTTTGCGTGGACCGATCCGACCGCGTGTTCGCAACGCCGCGTCTTGTGAGGTTCACCGAGATGGAGTACGCGCTGCCACGCGCAAGCATCGCCGAGGCGGTGGGCCGCGTCCTTGCGATGGTGGAGCGCGAGCGGCTGCCCGTGCCCTTTCGATCGAGGTTCGCTCGGTTGCGGCCGACGACGCCTTCCTCTCGACCGCCGCGGTTCGCGAGAGTGGTTTCGTGGCGGCTTTCACATGTTCGAAGGCATGGCCTTCGAGACCTATTCAGGGCGGTCGAGGCGATCATGGAGGAGCTTGACGGAAGGCCGCACTGGGGCAAGCGGCACTTCCAGACCGCGGCGACCCTGCGTCCTCGCTACCCCGACTGGGACCGCTTCCAGGCGATCAGGGCGCGCCTTGACCCCACCGGGGTCTTCGCCAACGCGTGGACCGATCGCGTGCTCGGGCCGGTGGGTGCAGCCTCGGCGGAGCGCTTGGCGTGAGCGTGGCCGCGCCGCCACGGCAGGCGAGCGAGGAGATGCAGCGTCTGGAACGCGCCACGGCCAATCTTGCGCCGCCATTTGCCGTGGTTGACCTCGATGCTCTGCGCGCCAATGCGCAGAGCATGGAACGCCTGGCGGGCGGCAAGCCGATCCGATTGGCAAGCAAGTCGGTGCGCTGCCGGGCGCTGCAAGCCAAGGTGCTTGCACGGGAGGGCTTTGACGGCACGCTCGCCTTCACCCTGCCGGAGGCGCTCTGGCTTGCGCAGGAAGGCTTTCCAGGACATCCTCGTCGCCTATCCGAGCGTCGACGTGGGGGGCGCTCTCTGAGCTTGCGCAGCTCAATGTCGCGAGCGCCCGCAGGCCCGGGTTACGGTGATGGTCGACTGCATCGAGCATCTCGAGATGATCCAGGCGGCCGGTGCGAGCGAAGCGCGGAGCGGTGCGGGTCTGCATCGACATCGACGCCGGCTGGTGGGCGCTGGGAGGGCGGCTTCGGATCGGCGCCAAAGCGCTCTCCGCTCCACACTGCCGCCCAGGCGGGCCGGCTTCGCAGAGGCAGATTGCGGCGCGTGGGCTCCATTGATGCTCGTCGGGCTGATGGCATACGAGGCCCAGATCGCCGGTCCTCGGCGACGCCGCCGCCCGGCAGGCCGTTGCGCGCGCTTGCGATCCAGGCGCTGCAGGCGCGGTCCAGGCGCGAGCTCGCGCGGCGTCGGGCCGAGATCGTTGGCAGCGGTGCGGGTGGTCGCGCCGCTGCAGTTCGTCAATGGTGGGGGCACCGGCAGCCTCGCCGCAACCGCCTCTGAGGCCGCGGTCACCGAGCTCGGGGCGGGCTCGGGGCTCTACGGACCCACGCTGTTCGACGCATACAGGGCCTTCCGGCCGCGGCCGGCGGCGATGTTCGCGCTACCGGTGGTGCGCAGGCCGGCGCTTGGAGTCGCGACAGCGCTCGGCGGCGGCTATCTGGCTTCCGGGCCCGCCGACTCCGCGCGGCTCCCGCGGCCTCACCTGCCCCGCGGCCTGAGGCTCGACCCGATGGAGGGCGCGGGCGAGGTCCAGACGCCTCTGGTCGGCCAGGCGGCCGACGGCTTGCGGATCGGCGATCGCGTCTGGTTTCGGCACGCCAAGGCGGGGGAGCTCTGTGAGCGCTTCGAGGTGCTGTACGCGATCGAGGGTGAGGCGGTGGTCGACGAGCTGCGCACCTACCGTGGCGAGGGACGCTGCTTTCTCTGAATAACGGGCGCCGCTCAGATCACTGAAGCGAGGCGCCGACCCGCCTGCTCGAGCGCCTGCGCGGAGCGCGCCTGGATCACCAGCTGCAGATCGAGGATCCGTGCGTCGAACGGCACGAGCTCGTTCTCGCGAGCGACCGCGTAGGAGGGAACGCCCGCCTGCCGCGCGCGTGTTGCGATCTCGAACGGCAGGCTGCCGAGCAGCGTGCGCTCATCCAAGCGCGGCGTGAGGATCACGACAGCTCTTGCCGCCTTCATCCGGGCATCGAAGTCGGCGCCGAGCTCATCGCCAAGCGGGCAGGGATCCGCAAGCAGCCGGCCGCTCTCGCACAGGCCGGCGCCGAGCGCCGCGGCGACGCGATCGGCATCCAGTCGCGCACCGAATGCCTGTGTGGCGAGAAGCACGGTCAGGCTGATCCCGACGGAGGGGTGGCGGAGCGGTTGGGTGCTCGGCATCGGCACAGCGCGCATGATCACAGGTCGGCCTGTCACAAATCGTCCCGTGATTCGTTCAAGTCGATGAGATGACCCAGTTCTTCGACGCGCTCGAACGCCAGCTTGTGGCGCTGTCGAGGGATGCACCGCGCATGACCCCGCGAGTCAGAGCCAGGCGCCGGCTCGCCGTTCGCACGTCACGCTGCTCTGCCTATTTGCGAGTGTGGCTGGAATGTCGCTCTTGCCGCGCGGCGAGCGGGACGCCACCATCGGCGCGAAATCGATGTTCGCGACGCTGCGGGCTCGCGCCACCTCGCCATTCGCTCCCACGCCGTCGCAGGCAATCGCGAAGGCGGGCTCCATGCTCGACGCCGGCTACGACGCGGCCGCCTGCGGCCAAAGCGTGCCGGTGCGTGAATCGGAGAGGCCGCACCTGTTGGACGTCGATGAGGTGACCGGCCGCCTGCAGGGGCTGGTCTGCGCAGTCCAGCGTGAGAGGCGCGGCTTGCGCAGCATGGCGCCGGTCGTGTGCAGGGATCCCGGCAGGGCGCGGCCGTCGACCGTTTCATCGACGAGGAGATGGATCGGGGGCGGGACATGGACTCCACGGTTCGACGTGGAGGAGGCCGGCGACCGTGTGATCGTGTGGCCTCGCTGCATGAGAGGTCTCCGTGAGAGAGGGTCTGGTCCGGGTGCCGAGATCTCAAGGATCGCTTCGCGCCGCCCTGCGTCGAGGTCCGGCACCGGCAAGCGATGAGACATTGCTGCGCCTGGCGGCCGCCGGGGACGGTGAGGCGTTCGCCGAGCTCTATCGCCGCCGTCTGCCAGTCGTCGTCGCCTTCCTGCGCCGACGCACCGCAACTCCCGAGACAGCGGCCGACCTCGCCGCCGAGACCTTCGTTGCGGCTCTCAGCCACCTGCAGGCGGGAGGCGAGCCTCCCCCAAGCGCGCTGGCCTGGCTGCTCACGATCGCCCGCAACAAGCTCCTCGACAGCGTAAGGCGCGGCCGCGTCGAGGACGAGGCGAGGTCGCGCCTTCACCTGGAGCGACTGGAGCTGACCGATGAAGATCTCGAGGCGGTCGAGCGGATGACAGCGCAGAGCGAGGCTCTGCCAAACCTGCTCGAGACGCTTCCAGCAGACCAGCTTTCCGCGGTGAAGGCCCACGTGCTCGACGAGCGCGACTATGCCGAGATCGCGGCCGAGCTACAGATATCGAACGCCGTCGTGCGCAAGCGCGTAAGCCGCGGTCTGCGGCGCCTGCGCATGAGCTGGAGCTCAAATCCCGTTGTCCGCTGAGCAGCGGCGATCCGATCAGGCCTCACCCGGTGCCTCGATTACCGAGCTGCGCCTGCTCGAGTGCTTCGTCGCACTCGCCGAGGAGCAACACGTCGGCCGCGCCGCGCAGCGGCTGCGGATTGCGCAGTCGGCGCTCAGTCGCTGTGTGGCCCAGCTCGAGCGGCGCCTCGGGGTGGAGTTGCTCCTGCGAGACGCATCCGAGATCCGGCTGACGCCGACCGGCCAGGCGATGCTCGCGCGTAGCGTCGAGCTGCTCAGTCGCCATGAAGCCGTCGTCCAGGAGATCCGCCGCCTCGGTGCTCAGCACCCCACCTCGGTGAGGATCGCGGTCGATGACGGCTTTGCCGGGCTGCTGCTCGCCGCCGCGATCCGCGAGTACCTTGAGCTTGCGCCCGACGCCGAGATCGCGATTCGCAGCTGTGCCTATGGCGCGGGCGCAGCGGAGCTGCTTGCAGACGGCAGTGCCGACTTCGCGCTGGTCGGCGTCCAGCCGGTGGATCCCGGCTCGCGCTCGGTGGTGGTCGGCTCCTGCCGCCGCGTCGTGGTCGCCGGCGCCGAGCATTCATTGGCCAACTGCGACTTCGTGGCGCCAGAGGAGTTGCGTGGAGAGCCTGAGCTGCGCGCGAAGGGCGCCTCTGCTGAGGCGCTGATGCAGTGGTCGCTTGCGGGCCTGATGGGAGAGTCGGCCGTGCACGCCGGGGAGTTCACGCAGTTCTGCGAGGCGCTCGATCTCGCGGCAGCCGGTCAGGGGATCCTGGTCGCGCCGGATATCGCGCAGCGTCGCTTCGCGCGCGCAGATCTCTGCTGGATCCCCTTGACCGGGCTCCAGAGCATGCCAGTGCATCTGGCCTGGCGTCGCAGGCACGTTCCGCGCAGCCGCGCGGAGGCGTTCGCCGGCGCCTTCGCGCGGGCCGCGGGCGGTCGGGGCGTCTCGGTTGACGATCCGCAGACGTGCGAATCGGCGCCGAACGCTGGCTAGCTGAGAAGGGCTCGCAGACCGCGCGTCCTCTAGCATCAGCGAGATGGCGGGAGAAGGAGCGACGGTCGCAGAGGAGGAGTACCTGCAGAGCCTGTTCTGGCTGTACGAGGCTGGGCTGCCCATGACCGGGGCCAACGTCGCCCGAGCGATGCAGCTCTCCGCCCCCACCGTCCACGAGATGATCGGGCGCCTCGAGCGCGACGGCTACATCACAAGGAGCCGGGACAGGACGATCTCCTTCACCGAGTCCGGCTCCGCCCACGCCGAGGCGGTCGTACGACGCCACCGCCTGATCGAGCGCTTCCTCACCGACGTGCTCGGCATCCCCTGGGATGAGGTGCACGAGGAGGCGGAGCGGCTCGAGCACGCGATGTCCCCAGTGCTCGAAGCCCGCATGCTTGCGGCGATCGGCAACGCAAAGACCTGCCCCCACGGCCATCCGATCGTCGCCGGCGCGCGGATAGCCGGCGTGCCGCTCGCCGACGTCGCGCTCGGCGCCTCAGTGCGCGTTCTACGCTTCGAGAACGAGGCCGAGGATCTCCTGCGCTACCTGAAGGAGTCAGGGCTCGAGCCGGGCATGGCGGGCACGCTCGTACAAAGCGACGAGACGCACGTCGCGATCGAGACCGCCGACGGGACGCGCTGCGCCCTCACCCCCAGCGTGGCCGAGACCGTCTCCGTGGTCGCCGACCCATCGCCGCCACCACGCACGGCGTTGCCGGAGCAACTGATCCTCGGCCAGAAGTACGGCCGCTGACCTCCTGACCTCCGATAGCCGGCGCCAGGCGGCGTCCTCGCTCGCTCGCGTACGAAGTACGCCACGTCGCTTGAGTCCTTGCCTGGCTTGGCTATCGGACGTCAGGAGGGGATAGCCGGGGCCGGGCGGCGTGCTCGCTTGCTCGCGTACGAAGTACGCCACGTCGCTTGAGTCCTTGCCTGGCTTGGCTATCGGACGTCAGGAGGGGATAGCCGGGGCCGGGCGGCGTCCTTGCCTGGATTGGCTATCGGACGTCAGGAGGGGAGGGAGTTAGCTTGGCGTCTGGGCCGTCTTCACTAGCTCACGTACGGAGACGCCACGCTCACTGCCTCGAACGTCAAAAGGGATATAGCTGGCGCGTGATCGCGCGCGGAGGCCTTCGGCTCAGAGCGAGCGGTAGGCGTCGGCGAGGCGTTTTATGCCCTCGTCGATCTGCTCCACCGTGACGCCTGAGTAGGCGAGGCGGAGCGTGTTCTGTCCGCCGCTCAGCAGGAAGTCGGTGCCCTTCACGAATGCGACTCCGCGGTCTGAGGCGGCGCGGAAGAGGGTGTTCACGTCTGTGCCCTCGGGCAGCGTCACCCACATGAAGTAGCCGCCCTCCGGGTCGATGAACTGGGCCTCGGGCAGCTCTCGGCGCAGCGCGGCGCCGAGTGCCTCCGCGCGCTGATGGAGAGCCGCCTTCACGGTCTCGATCGAGCGCTCCACGGCACCTGAGGCGCAGAACTCGTAGACGATCGCCTGGGCGATCATGTTCGGCGAGATGTAGGTGTTGGTTGCAATCCTGGCGATCGCGGCGATGTGATCCGGCGGCCCAACCAGGTAGCCGACGCGGATGCCCGGGCAGACGGTCTTGGAGAACGAAGAGGCGTAGATCACGTGCTCGGGGTCGAGCGAGAGCATCGTCGGCAGCTCCTGCCCGCTGAAGCGCAGCGCCACGTATGGGTCGTCCTCGAAGATCGTGAAGGAGTGAGCCGCGGCCAGGGAGATGAGCTCACGACGCTTCGCCTCGCTGAGGGTGTAGCCAGCGGGGTTCTGGAAGTTGGGGATGATGTGGGCGAGCTTCGGCCGCAGCGGCTGGCCGCCATCACCGCGGCTCAGCAGCTGGGTGAGTGTAGCGGTGTCGATGCCGTCGCCTTGCAGCTCGACGGCGTGGACGTTCGCGCCTCGTGTACGCAGCGAGAGCAGCGTACGGTCGTACGTGGGCCGCTCCACGATCACATCGTCACCTTGGCCGACCAGATGCTCGAACAGGAACGCGTCGGCCTGCATCGATCCGTTGGTGAGGAGCACGCGCTCAGGCTCGACGCCGTGCTTGTCTGCAATCCAGCCACGCAGGCGGCCGTATCCGACCGAGGTGCCGTATGCGGTCGCGCCAGCCGGGTCGCTGTCGAAGGCGTGCGCCGCGGCGGCCTTCAAGCCGTCGACGTCGATGATGTCAAGCGAAGGGGCTCCGCGTGCGAAGGATATGGTCGAGACGGCCATCGGCGGGGAAGCTTACAAGCTGGGTGCGTTGGTCTCAGGCCTAATCGACCGGAGGCCGCGTCTCGGAGATGCTGCGCAGGCGGATCACCCGTTCGTAGTCGGCGAGCAGCTCGCGCATCGTCTGCTCCAGGCGATCGCGGAACCGCGCGAGCTCCGCCAGCTCGATGGACTCGTCGTCGAAGCGCTGTGCCGAAACAGTTGGGGACGGCGTCGCGCCAGGGGCCGGCGGCGGCGCAGAGACCTCGTGCTCCAAGCGCTCATCGACAAGACGTGCGCCGCCGGTTGCGAGGCCAGCGTCTGGAGGGGCCCACGGCATGCCGGAGGGCTCGCTGGGAGTCTCATAGAGGGGCGCCTGCGAGCGCTCCGCCTCGCCGCCGGCCAGAGCGCGCTCCAGATCCTGCAGCTTGCGCTCCAGCTCGGCCAGCGTCCTTGCGACCTGGCTGTCCACACGTCTTAGCGTACAGGCGAGGAGGACGACGCGCCAAGCATCTCGACCGCGATCTCCGCCACTTCGGTCGGGGTGCGCCCGACTCGCACGCCCCTGGCTTCGAGCGCCTTCGCCTTTGCGGCTGCAGTGCCGGCGGACCCGGAGACGATCGCGCCCGCGTGACCCATCTGCTTGCCCGGAGGCGCCGTGAAGCCCGCGATGTAGGCGACTACAGGCTTCTGCACAGACTCGGCGATGTAGTCCGCTGCCTCCTCCTCCGCGGAGCCGCCGATCTCGCCTGAGAGCACGATCAGGTCGGTCTCGTCATCGTCGTTGAAGAGCTCGAGGATGTCCACGAACGAGGAGCCCGGCACGGGGTCGCCGCCGATCCCCACGATCGAGCTGTTGCCGAAGCCGGCCTGGGCGATCTCGTTGCCGATCTGATAGGTGAGCGTGCCGGATCGGGAGACGACGCCGACGTTGCCCGGCTTGAAGAAGGACGCGGGGATGATGCCCACGCTCGCCTTGCCGGGCGAGAGGATCCCGGGACAATTCGGTCCCACGAGGCGGGTGCCCGGGTGGTCGCGCTTCAGGGTGTTGTAGACGCGCAACTCGTCGTGGGCGGGGATGCCCTCGGTGATCGCGATGACCAGCGCCACGCCTGCGGCAGCCGCTTCGAGGATCGAGTCCGCGGCGAAACGCGGAGGAACGAAGATCATCGCCGTGTTGGGCGTTGCCTCCTGCACAGCCTCCGCCCAGCTGTCGAACACGGGGATGCCCTCGACGTCCTGGCCTCCCTTGCCGGGCGTGACGCCGCCGACGACGTTGGTGCCATAGCGGCGGTTGTTCAGCGCGTGGAATGAGCCCTCGCGGCCCGTGATGCCCGCGATCGCCAGGCGTGTGTCGGTGTCTACGAGCACTGACATCAGAGCTCTGCTCCTGTTCGTCCCGAGGCGAGCGCGACGACCTTCTCCGCAGCCTCGTTCATCGTCTTGGCGGAATGGACGTTGGGGAGATTGGCTTCCTGCAGCAGCGCTCGGCCCTCGACATCGTTGGTGCCGTCGAGGCGCACGACGAACGGGACCTCTGGCTTTATCTCTTCGAAGGCGGCGATCAGGCCCTTGGCCACCTCGTCGCAGCGTGTGATGCCGCCGAAGATGTTGAACAGGACGGCCTTCACCGAGTCGTTTGCGAGGATCAGCTGCACCGCCTGCTTGACCTTCTCGGCGTCCGATCCGCCGCCCGCGTCGAGAAAGTTGGCCGGCCTGCCGCCCGCCTGGGCGACCACGTCCAGCGTCGACATCACCAGTCCGGCTCCGTTTCCGAGGATGCCGATGTCGCCGTCGAGCTTGACGTACTGGACGCCCTGCTCTTTGGCCTGCCGTTCGATCGGATCTTCGTTCTCGGTGTCGGAGAGATCCTGGTTTTCGGGGTGCCGGTAGAGCGCGTTGCCGTCGAGCGAGACCTTCGCGTCGAGCGCCTTGACCTGGCGATCGGGGGTGACGATCAGCGGGTTGATCTCCGCGAGCGTCGCATCCTCTTTCTCCCAGACCTCGTACAGCGCGACGAGCGCGTCGGCCACTCCCTCCCGGACGTCCTCATCGGCGCCGCCCTCGGCGGCGATCTGCAGCGCCTCCTGGCGGCTCAGGCCCTTCAGCGAGTCGACGTGGTGGCGGACGAGCTTCTCCGGGCTCTCCTGTGCGATCTGCTCGATCTCGACGCCACCCTCGGTGCTGAACATCACCAGCGGCTGCTTGGCGGAGCGGTCCAGCAGCACCGAGGCGTAGTACTCGGTGGCGATGTCAGAGGCGTGCTCGATCCAGAGCTTGTGGACGATGTGGCCGCGGATGTCCAGGCCGAGGATCCTGCTTGCGTGCTCGCGGGCCTCCTCAGCGTTGCCGGCGAGCTTGACGCCGCCTGCCTTGCCCCGGCCCCCGATCAGGACCTGTGCCTTGACAACGACTGGATAGCCGACCTCATCGGCTGCGGCAACCGCTTCCTCGACGCTCGTGACCGCCTTGCCGGCGCTGACCGCGAGCCCGTGGCGGGCAAAGAGCTGCTTGCCTTGATACTCGAGCAGATCCATGGGCGCGGAACTCTAGCCCATGCGCCCAAGGCGCGTGAGCGCATGCCCGCCGAGCACCTGGCGAAGGCAGTCGTCGCGTCTGAGAGGCATAATGCGCCGGTCAATGCCTGTTCCGAAGAATGTCAACTGGGTCACCTTCGACGTCTACGGCACCCTGATCGATTGGGAGACCGGCGTCTATGAGGCGTTCGCGCGAGAGGCGCAGCGCGATGAGTTCGCGCTGCCAGATCGCTCAGAGCTGATCACCCTCTTCCACGAGGTCTCGCGCGAAATCGAGGCCGGCTCCTACGAGCTCTACGCCGAGGTCCTGCGCCGCACGGCGCTCGAGGTGGCGAATCGCATGGAGTGGAAACTGGAACCGTCGCGCTCGGGATTCCTGCCGGACTCGATTCCGCGCTGGGTTCCCTTCAAGGAAACCAATCCGCAGCTGCAGAAGCTGGCCAAGAAATACCAGCTCGGGCTGATCTCCAACATCGACGACAAGCTCCTTGGCCTGACGCGCCGGCACATCCCAACCGATTTCGATCTTGTCGTGACAGCCCAGCAGGTGCGCGCATACAAGCCCGAACTGGCGCACTTCACCGAGTTCGCGCGCCGGATCGGCGGCAAGAAGGGCTGGGTCCACGTCACCTCGAGCCATTACCACGACGTCGTGCCCTGCCTGAAGCAGCGGGTGCCCGTGATCTACGTCAACCGCTCCAAGCAGCCGCTCGAGAGCTCGCAGAAGAAGCCGACGGCTGAAGCGAGCACCCTGCGCGAGGCGGCAAAGCTGCTCGAAGAAGCGGCCTGAGCCGAGGTCCGAGCGCCCGCCGGCGCCGTGCGGCTGCCTGGTTTGGCGTTCGAGTCTTGAAGGCCCACGGACGCCTCGCCTCGCGCGGCCCCCGAGGCCTACTCGGCGGCGGCAGAGGAGATCGTGGCGATCGCAGCGCCGGCGGCGATCGGAGCGCCCTCGGTGATCGGCAGATCGACGATCACGCCTGACTTGTGGGCGGTGATCTCGTTCTCCATCTTCATCGCCTCGATGATGCAGAGCAGCTGGCCCTCCTGCACGGTGTCGCCCTTGCTTACGAGCACCTTCCACATGTTTCCCTGAAGCGGCGAGGGCAGTGTGTCTGACCCACCCACCCCGCCGGCGCCGCCGGAGCTGCGCTGTGCGCGCCTGGGCTTGCCGCGGCCGGCGGCGGCCGGTGCGCTGCCATTGATCCCACCGGCAGGCGCCGCCATGCCGTATGCGGGCGGGCCGATCACGCGCACGTCAAAGCGCCTGCCTGAGACCTCGACGGTGTAGGAGTGCTCGAGCTTGGCCTCCTCCTCGTCCTCGGCCGGCGGGGCGGGCGGCTCGAAGGCCAGCTGCTCCAGCCACCTGCGGTCCTCGAGCAGGTCCCGGCAGGTCTCGCCGTTTGCCCATTGATCGGTGGCAAGCAGCGCCCTGTGGAAGGGGATGAGGGTCTTCAGCTCCTCGATCTCATATTCCGCCAGGGCACGCAGCATGCGTCTGGTCGCCTGCTCGCGGTCGGCATCCCAGACGATCAGCTTGGCGACCATCGGGTCGTACATCGGCGAGACTTCGCCGTACTCGCCGACGCCCGAGTCGACGCGCACGCCCGGGCCAGAGGGCTCCTTGTAGCGGCCGATCTTGCCCGGCGCGGGAGCGAAGTTCTTGGAGGCGTCCTCGGCGTTGATGCGGCACTCGATCGCATGGCCCCGCAGGACGACCTGCTCCTGGGAGACCGATAGCGGCTCCCCGGCGGCGGCTCTGATTCCTTCCTTGACGATGTCGATTCCGGTCGTCATCTCGGTTACGCAGTGCTCGACCTGCACGCGGGTGTTCATCTCCAGGAAGAAGTACTCGCCGTCCTGCAGCAGGCCCTCGATCGTGCCGGCGCCGACGTAGTGGACGGCACGTGCCGCCTCGACGCCGATGCTGCCGATGTGCGCGCGCATTGCCTCATCGACGATCGGGGCGGGCGACTCCTCGATCAGCTTCTGGTGGCGGCGCTGGATCGAACAGTCGCGCTCGCCGAGGTGGATCACGGTGCCGTGACGGTCGGCGAGGATCTGAACCTCGACGTGGCGAGGGTCCGGCAGGTAGCGCTCGACGTAGACGGTGCCGTCGGAGAAGAACTTCTCGCCTTCGCGGCTTGCACCCTCGAAGGCCGACTCGAGCTCGTCCTGCGAAAGCGCGACCCGAAAGCCCTTGCCGCCGCCGCCGCCCGCGGCCTTGACTGCCACCGGGAAGCCGATCTGCGCCTTGATGATCTTCAGCGCGTCCTTGGCGTTTGCGACCGGCTCGGTCGTGCCCGGCACGATCGGCACGCCGGCCGCCTTCATCAGCTCGCGCGCTCTGGTCTTCGAGCCCATCGCCTCGATCGCCGAGGCGGGCGGGCCGATGAACACGATCTCGGCCTCATCGCAGGCTGCGGCGAACGCCGCGTTCTCGGCCAGGAATCCGTAGCCGGGGTGGATCGCCTGCGCGCCGGAACGCTTGGCCGTGTCGATGATCTTGGCCACGTCGAGGTAGTTCTCTGAGGCTGGACCCTCGCCGAGGTTGTAGGACTCATGGGCGCGCTTTGCGTGCAGCGCCTCCCGATCGAGCTCCGAGTAGACGGCGACGGACGCGATGCCCATCTCCTCCAGCGCCCTTACGATGCGGATCGCGATCTCGCCGCGGTTGGCTACGAGTACCTTCGAGAACATGCGGCGGGAAGCTTAGCCTGCCGGGCTCGGGCGCTGTCGCGAAGGCCGCCCGCCGGCCTCAGGCCGCCGGCGTGCAGATCATTCCCGCCCCCACCGTCCCGTTGCTGGCTTCGTCTATGAGGATGAAGCTCCCGGTGCGGCGGTTGCGGGTGTAGGGATCGACCAGCAGTGGGACGCTGGTCCGCAGGCGGACCCTGCCGATGTCGTTGAGCGCGAGCTCCGGCGGCGCGGCGCCTCGCTCGAGCGTGTGCACGTCGATCCGATCGCAAAGCGTCTCCACGATTGCGGAGGCCGAGCGCGTGGTGTGCTTGATCTGGTAGCGGCCGCCGGGGCGAAGCGGCTCGTCGGTCATCCAGCAGATGTCGGCCTCCAGCTCGCGCACCGGCTCGGGTGCGTCGTCGGGGCGGCAGATCATCTCGCCGCGGGAGATGTCGATCTCCTCCTGCAGGCGCAGAGTGACGGACATCGGCGCGAGCGCCGCATCCAGCTCGCCGTCGTAGGTGTCGATCGCCGCGATCTTCGTGCGCTGCCCGCCGGGCAGCACGACGATCTCCTCGCCGACCCGCAGGGCGCCGGAGGCCAGCTGCCCCGCGTAGCCGCGATAGTCGGCGGCTGCGCCTGCCACGCCCTGGGGCCGGATCACCCACTGCACGGGGAAGCGTGCGGGAGTCTGAAAGGGATGATCGTAGGCGACCTCGACGGTCTCGAGTAGCTCGAGCAGCGTCTGGCCTTCATACCAGGAGAGCTGCTCCGAGCGCTCCACGACGTTGTCTCCGTTCAGGGCGGAGATCGGGATGTAGATGAGATCGGAGCGGGCGCCGAGCTTCGCCTGCGAACTCCGAGAACTCCGCGACGATCTGATCGAAGCGCTCCTGGGAGTAGTCGACCAAATCCATCTTGTTCACAGCGACGACGAGGTGGGGTATGCCGAGCAGCGCGCTGATGAACGCGTGCCGCTTGGACTGCTCGAGCACGCCGTGCCTGGCGTCGAGCAGGATCACCGAGAGGTCCGCGGTCGAGGCGCCCGTGACCATGTTGCGGGTGTACTGCTGGTGGCCCGGGGCAGTCGGCGATGATGAAGCGCCTGCGGCGCCGGCGTGGAGAAGTAGCGGTAGGCGACGTCGATCGTGATGCCCTGCTCGCGCTCTGCTCGCAGCCCGTCGGTGAGCAGCGCGAGGTCGAGCGCGCCCGCGCCTCCGCGCCGGCTCGACCTCGGCAACGTGTTCGAGCTGGTCGTCGAAGACCTGCTTGGTGTCGTAGAGCAGCCGGCCGATCAGGGTGCTCTTGCCGTCGTCGACCGAGCCGGCGGTCGTGAATCGAAGAAGATCGAGGGTCATCTAGAAAAGGGTTGGAGGGTCGGTTATCGGTACAGGGACAGTGACAGTCGAGGAGGCTGATCGCCGAATCAGAAGTAGCCAGCCTTCTTGCGGTCCTCCATCGCGGCCTCGGAGACCCGGTCGTCGGCGCGCGTCTCACCGCGCTCGGTGACCCGCGTCGAGGCGATCTCGGCGACGACTTCGGCGAGCGTGGCGGCGCGCGAACGCACGCCGCCCGTGCAGCTCATGTCGCCGACGGTGCGGTAGCGGACCGTCTCGGAGAAGGTCTGCTCACCGTCGATCAGCTCGGCCCCCTCGCGGTAGGCGTAGAGCATGCCGTCCCGCTCGAAGACCTCGCGATCGTGGGCGAAATAGATCGAGGGGACCTCGAGCTGCTCCCGGTCGATGTACTCCCAGACGTCGAGCTCGGTCCAGTTGGAGATTGGGAAGACTCGCACGTGCTCGCCTCTGCGGATGCGGCCGTTGTAGAGGTTCCAGAGCTCGGGGCGCTGGTTCTTGGGATCCACTGGCCGAAGTCGTCGCGGAAGGACATCACGCGCTCCTTGGCACGCGCGCGCTCCTCGTCGCGGCGGGCGCCGCCGAAGGCGGCGTCGAAGCCGTGCTCGGCGATCGCGTCGAGCAACGTGACAGTCTGCAGGCGGTTGCGGGAGGCGCGCGGGCCGGTCTCCTCGATCGCCCTGCCCTTGTCGATCGAGTCCTGGACCGAGGCGACGATCAGCCGCTCGCCGAGCTCGGCGACGCGGCGGTCCCTGAACTCGATCACCTCGGGGAAGTTGTGCTCGGTGTCGACGTGCATCAACGGGAAGGGAAAGCGGCCGGGCCGAAACGCCTTCTCCGCGAGCCGCAGCATCACGATCGAGTCCTTGCCGCCGCTGAAGAGCATCACCGGACGCTCGAACTCGGCAGCGACCTCGCGCATCACATGGATCGCCTCGGACTCCAGCGCCTGCAGGTGGGTCAGCTCGGGTCGTGCTGTGATGCTCATCGCTCCTCGGCCCTGAGTCGAGTGGTGCCCGCCGCCAGCGCAGGGCCTCCGATTGCGGGGGATGCAGGCTTAACGGTCGCCGCGGGCGGCGTCTTGCGGTTGGTGGGTCGAAGCTGGTGCGTCAGGAAGCCGAGCACCCCGACGCCGACCGGGACGCCGATGATCACGCCAGCGGGGAGGTCGAGCCCGGCCTTGCTCGACATCGCAAGCGCCGAGCCGAGCAGCACGACGCCGAGGGTGACCCGCAGCGCCTGTGCAGGGATGCGGTCCACGAACTGGGAGCCGAGCCACACGCCCGGGATCGAGCCGATCAGCAGGTTGCCGGCGAGGCCGAAGTTGACGTTGGCCCCAGCCGCGTAGCCGATGGCGGCCACCCACAGCAGCACCGCGCCGAGGAACACGCTCGTGCCCGCGACGCGCTTGGGAGTGAGTCGGTAGACCACGAGCATCGCCACGCCGATCAGCGCTCCGGTGCCAACCGAGGTGAGTCCGAGGATCCCACCGAGCACGAAGCCGATCACCACGGTGCCCGCCCTCTGCGAGTCGGTGCTGAAGTGGAAGCTCTCGCGCTCGCGGCTGTGCAGGTGCGTGAGCAGGATGCTGCGGATGAGCACGACCGCGGCGACTATCAAAAGCGCCCCGGCGACGCACGCGAGCAGCGCGTGTTCGAAGCTCTTGCCGTCGGTGACCTTGAGGCGGTCGACCGCGATCGCGCCGAGCAGGGTTCCCGGCACGCCCCCGTAGCCGAGCCAACGGGCGACTTTCATGTCGACGTTGCCCCTGCGGAAGTGGTTGATGCCTCCGAAGGTCTTCGTCACCGCGCTGTAGGCGATGTCGGTGCCGACGGCCGTGACCGGGGAGACCCCGAGCACGATGATCATCAGCGGGGTCATCAGCGATCCGCCCCCGATCCCCGTCAGACCGATCAGCACGCCCACCGCGAGCCCGAACAGGATGATCTCGATATGGATGCCGGACACCAAATCACCCTGAACACTAGCGTTTAACGAGGCTCAATCGGGAGCAAATACGACTCTCCATGGCCCATCAGCGCTGCACCGACCCCTCGCCGGCGCCCACCGCCGAGACCACCGCAGGATCGAGATGCAGGCCGCACTCGGTCTTCTCTGTGCCGGCCCAACGACCGTCGCGGCCGCTGCCCGGGCGCGTGCACGGCGCGCATCCGATCGACTCGTAACCCTGGTCGTGCAGCGGGTTGTAGGGAAGGTCGCGCTCGCTGATGCGGCGCCAGATGTCCTTATCGGTCCACTGCGCGAGCGGGTTGTACTTCACCAGGCCGCGGGACGGGTCCTCTTCGATCGGCTGGGCCTGCGCCCGCGTTGGTCCCTGCTCTCGCCTGATGCCGGTGATCCAAGCCTCCGCGCCCTCAAGCGAGCGGCCGAGTGCCGCCACCTTGGCCGCCGAGCAGCAGTGCTCCGGGCCAGTCCAAGGGCCGCCAGGTCCGCTCGCGTCCTGAACCTCGATCGCGATCCCGAATCGCTCCTCGAAGCGCCTCCAGGTCTCGAGCGTCTCCGGGAAGAGCACTCCGGTGTCGATCGTCACGATTCTCACCGGGGTGCTGCCCTCGCCGAGCACGAGCAGCTCGTCGATCAGCACCGACTCCTCCTTCTGGAAGGAGCAGAGCAGCACGGCGCGCTCGCCGTAGCGCTCCACGGCAGACCGCAGCGTGTCCGAGAGGACCGCCTGCGGATCGGCGCTGGTGTCGCTCAGACCGCGCACTCGCCCTCTCCGCGTATGACCTGGAAGGGCACGTCTCGGTTCCAGTCGATGAACTGGTTCATCGTCGCAAGGCCGAACTCGACCGGCATCGAGAGCTCCTTCACGAGCCCTTCGAGCTCGCCGGTGCCGGTGCGCTCCACGAAGGCGCCCCAGGTCTCGCCCTCCTCGCGGTTGCCCTCGTAGTGGTGCACCCAGCGCTCGATCGCCTCGGGCACGCGCTTGGCGGGCAGGCGCAGCTTCAGGCGCTGGCCGAAGGCGATCTTCTCTCCTTCGAAGACGCCGCCGACGTGCGGGATGTAGGCCGGGATCGTGTGCTCTCCGACCTTGATCGAGGCGCCGTAGAAACCGATCGAGCCAAGATGGTGCTGGCCGCAGCCATTGGGGCAGCCGCTCATCTTGATGTGGATCTTGCGCGTGAGCGGATCTGTGATCTGCATCGATTCGATCCGCTCCTGGATCGCCTCGTTCAGGCCCATCGAGCTCGTGATCCCGAGCTTGCAGGAGTCGGTGCCGGGGCAGGAGACCACGTCGTCGATTTCGCGGCTGCCCGCGGCGCCCAGATCGAGCTCCGCAAGCGCCCGCCAGATGTCATAGACGCTCTCGGGGCGCACCCAGCGCAGCACAAGGTTCTGCTGCACGGTCGTGCGGGCGTAGGGGCCGCAGTGCTCGCGCACGATCGCGGCAAGGCCCCTGAACTGCTCGGGGGTCAGATCGCCGCGGGTGATCTTGACCTCGACAGTGACGAAGCCGTCCTGGCGCTGCGGGGCGACGTTGGCCGCCTGGAAGCGCTCGAACGCGGAGAGGTCGCCGTTGGGGGTCCCGTAGTCGGCACGCGGGGCGGGCGCGTCGGTCTGCTCGTCGTACTCGAAGATCTTGTTCTCGATCGAGAAGTCCCTTTCGGCGACCCAGTCGCCCTTCAGCTCCTCCTCGACCTGGGCGCGCAGCTCCTCGATGCCGTACTTGTCGACGAATACCTTGATGCGGGCGCGCGCGCGGTTGACGCGCAGCCAGTCCTGCCTGTCGAAGATCCGGAATACGGCCTCGGCGACCTTCAGATATTCGCCGTTGTCGACCTCGAGGAACTCGTAGAGCACGGGCGCCACGCGCGGCATGATCGAGGTGCCGCCGCCGACCAGCATCTGCACGCCGCGCACCTGCTGCCCGTCGATCTCCTTGATGCGCGCGCGATAGGCGATGTCGTGGATTTCGCTGA
Source organism: uncultured Actinomycetota bacterium (assembly GCA_963757925.1). Taxonomy (GTDB): domain Bacteria; phylum Actinomycetota; class Thermoleophilia; order Solirubrobacterales; family Solirubrobacteraceae; genus Palsa-744. The sequence continues at coordinate 132,877 of CAVWTE010000004.1, read as the reverse complement.
TCGCCCGCCCGGCCTCGCTGGCGTCGAAGGAGGTCTTGATCTTGCGCGGCATCGCCTGGGTGGTGGGATGGCGCACGAAGTAGCGCACGTAGGCGCCCGCGTAGGGGGTGAGGTCGTAGAGCTCGTCGGGTGCCACGCCCGCCCACGGATCGGCGGTCACGTTGCGGACCGTATTGCCGCAGCCCTCGCGGCTGGAGAGGCCGGCCTCGCCGAGCTCGCGGATCGCCTTCTCGGCCTCCATCAGCGGCACGTGGTGGATCTGGACGTTCTGGCGGGTGGTGATGTGGCCCTTGCGCAGCGGCGCGTGGCGCTCCACCACGTCCGCGAACCTCTCGAGCTGCTCGGGCGTGACGCCACCGAAGGGGAGCTTTACGCGGATCATCTGCACATCGGGCTGGCGCTGACCGTAGACGCCCTGCTTGAGACGGAACTTGATGAACTCGTCTTCCTCGGTGCCGCCCGCGAGGAACCTGGTCGCCTCAGTCTTGAAGTCGTCGTACTCGCGCTGCAGGATCGGGATCACGTGCCCAGGGACGTTCTGGAGGATCTCCGGATCCTCGAGTGTTCCCTTCTGAGTTGGCAGTGATGCTGACTCCATGTGCGAAACCTCCTGGTCGCAGCCAGTGGCTGCAAGCGGGTGGAAGATGGGGGCTACAGAACCGTCTCGGCCGACCCGGAACCAAGACCCCGAAAATCCTAGCGGCTTTCAGGCATTTATCCAGGAGTCGGGAACATCCACGACCGGATCGCGGCCGACACCTTCCAGCAGCGCTGCTCTACGCCACGGATCCATGCTCACCTCGGGTGCGCCCGTGAAGGGTGCGGTCTCCCGCATGAAGCGCTCCAGCGCGGCCACGACGGCAGCGGCCTCGGCTGGGGAAGCCGTGTCGTGCAGCCCCAGCAGCTCGATGCGTTGCGCTCCCTTCGCCATCCTGCATAGTGTGACGGATAGACTGCCGGCGCGTGTACGAGGAGCCCACCTGTCCGGGCGCGTGAGCGGCGCGCTGGAGAGGTTCCTCGCCGCCTCGCCACTGCCGCAGAGAGCTGCTCTGCGGCTACTGATCGCGCTCGGGCGGCGCCCGCGGGGGGCCGCGTTTCTCACTCGCCTGCCGGCGCTTTCGCAGGCTTCCCGGTCGATCCTTGCGATGGAGCGCTACGACGACCCGGCGCTCTCGCGGTCGCTTGGCTTCGACGCGCAGGCCGTCGTCGCCCGCGGCCGCGAGATCCGGCGCGCGGAGGGGCGGCCGTGAAGCGCATCATGCAATGCGACGTGTGCGTGATCGGCGCAGGTGCCGGCGGAGCCGTGGTCGCAGCCGAGCTGGCCGAGGGCGGCGCGAGCGTCGTGCTGCTCGAGCAGGGCCCCGACCACGACGCCGGGGACTTCACGGCCAGGCCTCCGGAGATGCTTGCAGGCCTCTACAGGGACGCAGGCCAGAGCATCACGATCGGCAACCCGCCGATCGTGATGCCGCTGGGCAGCGGGCTTGGAGGCACCACGCTCGTCAACTCCGGAACCTGCTTCAGGACGCCGCCAGCGGTGCTTGCAAGCTGGCGCACTGCAGTTTGGCCTCCAGCTGGACGAGCAGGAGCTCGACCGCTGCTTTGAGCGTGTGGAGGACGCGCTGTCGGTCGCTGAGGTCGATCCCGAGCTCGCGGGCGCCAACGCCGCAGTTGCACGCCGCGCCGCACAGCGGCTTGGCTGGTCGCACGGATACCTGCAACGCAACGCGAAGGGCTGCCTGGGCTCCGGCGTCTGCGCCTTCGGCTGCCCCACCTCGGCCAAGCAGCACACCGGGATCACCTACGTGCCCAGGGCGCGCGCGGCGGGCGCGCAAGTGCTCACGGGAGCCCGCGTCCAGAGGATCGCGGTGCGCGGCCGGCGCCTCTCACACGTCGAGGCGGTGCTCGCGGGCGAGGGCTCGGTCGAGATCCATGCCGAGCACGCGGTGCTGGCAGCAGGCACGATCCACACTCCCGGCCTGCTCGCCCGCAGCGGCCTCGGGCGCGACTCCGGGCAGCTCGGGCGCAATCTCTCGATCCATCCGGCGACTGCTGCCTTCGCGCTGATGGAGGAGCGCGTGGACATGGCCAGAGGGGTGCCGCAGAGCTTCTACATCGATGAGTTCGCGGCGGAGGGCATCATGCTCGAGGGGATCGCCGGGCCACCCAGCTACGCCGCGATGTCGCTGCCGCTAAGTGGCGCAAGGCACGCCGAGGCGATGGTGCGCTACCCCTACCTGGCCCAGTTCGGACTCATGGTCAGCGACTCCTCGCGCGGGAGCGTGAGGACGCTCGCGGGCGCGGCCGGCAGGCCGCTGCCCGGCCCCGCCGGCCGCCTTGGAGATGTGCCGCTCGTCCGCTACGACCTCGACGAGCAGGACCTCACGCGCTTCAGGTCGGGGTTGCAGCGCCTGGAGGAACTCTTCCTGGCGGCAGGCGCGCGCGAGGTCTACCTGCCGCTACCGGAAGGCGTCGCGCCCATGAACGCGCGGCGGGCCGACCTACGGCTGATGGCCTTCCATCCACTTGGCACCGCGCGCGCTCATTCACGGGCTGGCGAAGGGGTCGTCGATGACGACCTCGCTGTGCACGGCGTCGAGGGCGTGCACGTGGCCGACGGGTCGGTGGTGCCAAGCTCGCTCGGCGTGAATCCACAGATCACGATCATGGCGCTTGCGACTCGCCTTGCCTTCCATCTGCTCGGCCGACGCGTTCCCGGATCGCCTGCCGGCTCCGAGCAGGTGGACATCCACCGTCCGTCCTGAGAAAACCGAGGAGGTCCAATGTCATTCCTGATCGACCCACCCTGGCTCTATGCGACCGGCCGCGCCTACGGGCGGACGATGCCTGAGCAGGGCAAGGCCGCCGAGGCGGTGCAGACCGCGACGATCGGCGCCTTCCTGGCCACGAGCATCTCGCTCTACCTGGATCTGCCCTGGACGCGGCCGATCTGGCGCGCGTGCAGGGCCGCCTCGGGCCGGGACTGGATGCTCAACTCGGGCGTGCTTGGGATCGACTGGCGCCGGGCGGGCATGCGCACGCATCTCGTCTCTGCGGCGATCTTCGCCACGTATCCGCTCTGGCTGCGCCTCGGCATCAGCCGCGGACGGCGAGCGGCTTTGCAAGCACGCGACTAGAGGTCAGAGGGGGATGTTGCCGTGCTTGCGCTTGGGGCCCGGTTCGCGCTTGCCGTGCAGCGTGTGCAGCGCGCCGATCAGGCGCGGCCGGGTCTCGTGGGGCACGATCACGTCGTCGATGTAGCCGCGCTCGGCGGCGGTGTAAGGGTTCGCGAAGCGTGCCTTGTAGTCGTCCATCAGCTTCTGGCGGCGCTCGTCCGGCGTGGGGCTTGCGGCGATGTCGCGCCGGTAGATGATGTTCACGGCGCCCTCTGGGCCCATCACGGCGACCTCGGCCGTCGGCCAGGCGAAGTTGAAGTCGGCGAGCAGGTGCTTGGATGCCATCACGTCGTAGGCGCCGCCATAGGCCTTGCGCGTGATCACCGTGATCTTCGGCACCGTCGCCTCTGCGTAGGCGTAGAGCAGCTTCGCGCCGTGGCGGATGATCCCGCCCCACTCCTGGGCGGTGCCGGGCAGGAAGCCTGGCACGTCGCAGAAGGTCAAGAGCGGAATGTTGAAGGCGTCGCAGGTGCGCACGAAGCGGGCCGCCTTCGCCGAGGCGGCGATGTCGAGCACGCCAGCGAGTTGGTTTGGCTGGTTGCCGACGATCCCGATCGAGTAGCCGTCCAGGCGCGCGAAGCCGCAGATGATGTTCTTGGCGTGGTGCTCGTGGACCTCGAAGAACTCGCCGTCGTCGACGATCAGCTTGACGACGTCGCGCATGTCATAGGGCTTGTTCGGGTTGTCCGGGACGACGTGGTCGAGCTCCTGATCCATCCGGTCCGGGTCGTCGCCGCTTGGCAGTCGCGGCGCGCTCTGCAGGTTGTTGGAGGGCAGGAAGCTCAGCAGGTAGCGGCAGTCCTCCAGGCAGGCGTCCTCGTCCTCGGAGGCGAACTGGGCCACGCCTGACTTGGTGTTGTGAGACATCGCGCCGCCGAGCTCCTCGAAGCCGACCTCTTCGCCGGTCACGGTCTTGATCACGTCGGGGCCCGTGATGAACATGTGCGAGGTCTCCTTCACCATGAAGATGAAGTCGGTGATCGCGGGCGAGTAGACCGCGCCGCCGGCGCAGGGCCCCATCACGAGGCTGATCTGTGGAATGACGCCCGAGCTGCGCACGTTGCGTACGAACACGTCGCCGTAGGCGCCCAGGGAGACGACACCCTCCTGGATGCGTGCCCCGCCGGAGTCGTTGATGCCGATCACGGGGCAGCCGATCTTGGCTGCCAGGTCCATGATCTTGCACATCTTCTCGCCCATCACCTCACCGAGAGAGCCGCCGAAGACCGTGAAGTCCTGGCTGAAGACGCAGACGGTGCGGCCGTCGATCGTGCCGTAGCCGGTCACCACAGCGTCGCCCCAAGGTCGGTTCTTCTGCATGTCGAAGTCGTGGGTGCGGTGGCGCACGAAGGTGTCGAGCTCCTGGAAGGAGCCCTCGTCGAGCAGCTTCTCCACCCGCTCCCTGGCGGTGTACTTGCCGCGCGCGTGCTGCTTCTCCTCGGCCTCGGGCGCGGAGTGCAGGGCCGCGGCGCGCAGCTCCTGCAGCTGCTCCAGCTTCTCCTCGTATGTCTCGGGGGCCTTCTGGCGCATGGGCGCAGGATGTTATCCGCGGCCGTTGCATGACGGCCCGCACGCCTCGCTGGGGCGCTCAACCACGATTGCGCTCAGGCACGCGAGAAAGGTCTGTGATGCGCCGAGCCGAGCCGGTCCAGCACCGCCGTCAAGAGCTCGGTCGTCTGCGCGGAGATCGCCTCCTCGCCCGCTGCAAGCTCGGCGGCGAGATCCGCGGCGGGCTGCGAAGGCTCAGCCTCCGGGCCCTGCGGCATCTCATGCTCTGCGGTGGGCACCGCCGCAAGCTGCGGGCTCGGTGCGGCCTCCTGCTCGGCCGACGCCATCTCCGGCTCGGCGGCGGGGAGCGAATCTGTGCCCGCCATCTGTGCAGCGGTGACAGGCTTGGACTCGATGCTTACCGCGGCTGTTGCGGCGGCGAGGGCGGCCGTCGTGGCTCTTCGACGGAAGAGACGTGCGAAGAAGCCGAGCTTTGGCGCCGGCTCCACGGCTTCGGGGGCCGCCTGGTCCTGAGCCTCGGGCACTGCGGTCTCGATGTCTGGCTCGGCCGCCGGCAGCTCGGCGGCGGCGACTGGGTCTTCTCGCGCCTGCTCGGGCTCGAGATGCGGCTCAGGCTCGGTGCTCGCCTGTGCTTCCACCGCCGCGTCGTCCTCCTCCTGCCCCGCATCCGGGCCGCAGCCGTCAGGCATGTCCAGGGTGACGCTCAGCGTCACCCTGGTGCCCCAGCCCGACGGCTGCAACTCGACCCTGCCCTTCGCGGCCTCCGCCTCCCATTCGACGGACCGCTCGGGCTTGGTCTTGGTGATGCGGATCTCGCCGAGCTCGCCGAGATGGCGAGCAAGCGCAGCCGGATCGCTCAGCTCCGCCCACAGCTCGGGCGGGGACTTCACGAGCGTGCGCTGCACCTCCGATGAGATCATCGCCCACGGTTTCGAGCGCTCGCGCCGGACTCCTCCTGCGCCACGAGGGAGGCGCAACGCCGGTTGCGCCGGGCCGAGGAGGTCCGCCGGGGCTGCCGGAGTTCAGGCGCCGAGCGCCGCGGCGGGGCGCACGAGCCCGCGCTCATGCAGCGCCTCAGCGATCTGGATCGCGTTGGTCGCGGCGCCCTTGCGGAGGTTGTCGGCGACGATCCACATGTCGATCGCGCCCGGGTGCCCGGCGTCCTGGCGGATGCGGCCGACGAACACCTCATCCGAGCCGTCGGCGTCGATCGCAAGCGGGTAGCGTGCGGCCGCTGGGTCGTCGAGCACCCTCACCCCTGGGGCGGCTTGCAGGAGCTCACGCGCCTTGGCCGCCGAGAGCGGCTGCCTGGTCTGCACGTTGACCGCCTCCGAATGGGCGTTGATGACGGGTACGCGCACGCAGGTCGCGCTGACGGCGATGCCCGGGTCGCCGAGGATCTTGCGCGTCTCGCTCATCAGCTTGCGCTCCTCGTCGGTGTGATCGTCGCCCTCGGGGAAGGAGCCGGCGTGGGGCAGCGCGTTGAAGGCGATCTGGTGCGCGTAGGCGGCGGGCGCGGGCGGCTCCTGCTCGTGCAGGAGCGCATGCGACTGCGCGACCAGCTCCTCGACGGCCGCTCGCCCGGTTCCGGAGACCGCCTGATAGGTGGAGATCACGAGCCGCTCGATTCCGGCGACGTCGTGAATCGGCTTCAGCGCCACCACCATCTGCATCGTGGAGCAGTTCGGATTGGCGATGATGCCGCGATGGTCCGCGAGCGCCTCCGGGTTGACCTCCGCGACCACCAGCGGCACGTCGTCCTGCATCCGCCACTTCGAGGAGTTGTCGATCACGATCGCGCCCGCCTTCGCAAAGCGCGGCGCCCACTCGCCCGAGGTCGAGCCGCCGGCGGAGAAGATCGCGAGGTCGAAGCCCTGGATCGCCTCTTCGCTCAGTCCCTGGACGATCAGGCCGCCCTCCAGCTCGCGCCCGACCGAGCGCTCCGAGGCGAACGGCACGATCTCGCGGGTGGGAAAGCCGCGCTCTCTGAGCAGGCGCAGCATCAGCGTCCCCACCTGGCCGGTGGCGCCGACGACCGCGATCCGGTAGCCCTCGCTGCTCACGGATGCCAGCGTATCGCGACTGCTACGTGCTGCTCAACTCACGGCTGTATTGCCATGAAGAGGATCGTCACCAGGACCAGGAGGCTGAGCAGGCCGCCGACGATCGCCAGGCGTCGTGTCAGGTTACGGTACTCCTGGCTCGGGGTGCCATCGCCGCCTGCGAGGTCGCGTTCGATCGCCTCCTGAGCCTTCTTGCTGGTCGGGATCATCACCGCGCCGACGAGCGCTCCGATCACGATCGCGGCGCCAAGGCCCCACTGCACGAAGAATTCTTTCCAGAGGTGGCCTTCGCTTGCGAGGTAGATGCCGGCGCCCACGACGATCACCAGTGCGCCGTTGACGAGCACGCGATCAACCACCCGCTCGATCCTGTGCATCACCGGCAGGCTGCGCGGGTCGTGCTTGGCGGCGATCGCGAACATGATCGGGTATGCGAACGTGACCCCGAAGGCCACGACGACAGCCATGATGTGGATCGCCAGGACGACGTTGTAGGTGGTCACGGCCATCGGGAGGAGGATCGTATTCATGTATCCAGACGGCGCATGCGCCGTCTGGCGGAGACGTGCATGCACGTCTCCGGACCGGCCCGCATGCGGGCCGGTCTAGAAGGTAGGCGCGTACTTGCCGAACACGTCCTGCATCGCGCCGCAGACCTCGCCCAGCGAGCAGCGGTCGCCGAGCGCCTGCTTGATGAAGGGCACGAGGTTCTGCGTGCCGGCCGCCGCATCGCGCAGCTCCTGCAGGCGGCTGCCCACGAGCTCCTGGTCGCGGTCGGCCTTGAAGGCCTTCAGGCGATCGACCTGTTCGCGCTCGGACTCGGGGTCCACGCGCAGCAGGTCCGGCACTTCGATGTCGTCCTCCTCGAAGGCGTTGACGCCGACGACGACGTCCTGGCCGATCCGGTAGCGCTCCTGGTAGCCCCAGGCGGACTCGTCGATCTCGCCGGTGATGAACTGGATCGCGTTGACCGAGCCTCCGAGCGCGTCGACCTTGGCGATCAGCTCGTTCGCCCTCTCTTCGATCTCGTCGGTGAGCGACTCCACGAAGTAGGAGCCGGCGAAGGGGTCGACCGTGTCGGCCGCACCGGACTCGTTGGCGAGGATCTGCTGGGTGCGCAGCGCGATCTTCGCGGCCCGCTCGGTGGGCAGCGCCAAGGCCTCGTCGAAGCCGTTGGTGTGCAGCGACTGGGTGCCGCCGCAGACCGCGGCGAAGCCCTGCAGCGCGACCCGGACGATGTTGTTCTCCGGCTGCTGGGCGGTCAGCGTCACGCCGCCGGTCTGGGTGTGGAAGCGCAGCATCATCGACTTCGGGTTGGTTGCGCCGAAGCGCTCCTTCATGATGTGGGCCCACATCCGTCTGGCCGCCCTGAACTTGGCGACCTCCTGGAAGACGTTGTTGTGTCCGTTGAAGAAGAAGGCCAGGCGGGGCGCGAAGTCGTCCACGGGCAGGCCGCGCTCGATCGCCGCCTGCACGTAGGCGATGCCCGAGGAGAGCGTGAAGGCGACCTCCTGAACCGCCGAGCAGCCCTTCTCGCGGAAGTGGTAGCCGGAGATCGAGATCGTGTTCCAGCGCGGTACTCGCTCGCGGCAGTACTCGAAGATGTCGGTCGTCAGGCGCATCGTGGGCTTTGGGGGGTAGATGTAGTTGCCCCTGGCGATGTACTCCTTGAGCACGTCGTTCTGGGTCGTTCCGCGCAGCTGCTCGCTGGGTACTCCCTGCTCCTGCCCGACCAGCTCATACAGGCAGAGCAGGCAGGCCGCCGGGGCGTTGATCGTCATCGAGGTGGAGACCTGGTCGAGCGGGATGCCCTCGAAGGCCGTGCGCATGTCGTCGATCGTGTCGATCGCCACGCCCGTGCGGCCGACCTCGCCCAGGCAGCGGGGGTTATCGGAATCGAGGCCGAGCTGCGTGGGCAGGTCGAAGGCCATCGAGAGGCCGGTCGAGCCCTTGGAGAGCAGGTAGCGGTAGCGTTCGTTTGACTCCTTGGCGGAGGCGTATCCCGCGTACTGGCGCATCGTCCAGGTCTGTTTTCTGTACATCTCGCGGTGCACGCCCCTGACGTAGGGGAACTCGCCGGGCGCGCCGAGGTCGAGGTCTGCGGGCAGGTCGGCCTCGGTGTAGAGGGGCTCGATCTCGATGCCGGAGTCGGTGAAGCGACGGGGGTCATCGGGCCCCACGATCGGCGCCACCGTCATGTGCTCGTTGTGCGTGCTCATCTCATGAGAGGTTATCCTCACGGGATGCCCACCTGCCTGGTCACTGGGGGCGCCGGCTTCCTTGGGTCCCATCTCTGCGACGAGCTGCTTGCGCGCGGGCACCGGGTGATCTGCGTTGACAACCTCGAGACGGGGTCGCTCGTCAACATCGAGCACATCCGCCACCCGAAGCCGTTCGTGCACCTGAACATCGACATCATCGAGCCCTACTACGTCGATGAGCCGGTCGACTTCGTCTACCACCTCGCCTCGCCCGCGTCCCCGATCGACTATCTGCGCCTGCCCCTGCACACGCTGAAGGTCGGCTCCTACGGCACCCACCACACTCTCGGCCTCGCCAAGGCCAAGCGCGCACGTTTCCTGATCGCCTCCACCAGCGAGGTCTACGGCGATCCGCTGCAGCACCCCCAGCCCGAGACCTACTGGGGCCACGTGAACCCGATCGGCCCGCGCGGCGTCTACGACGAGGCCAAGCGCTACGCGGAGGCGCTGACGATGGCCTACCACCGCCAGCAGGGCGTGGACACGGCGATCATCCGGATCTTCAACACCTACGGCGCGCGCATGCGCCCCCACGACGGGCGCGCGATCCCTACCTTCCTGCGTCAGGCCCTGGGCAACCGCCCGATCACGGTCTTCGGAAACGGCAGCCAGACGCGCTCCTTCTGTTACGTCAGCGACCTGATCGGCGGCATGATCGCGCTCGCCGAGTCTGGCTACCACGACCCCGTCAACATCGGCAACCCGGACGAGTTCACGCTGCTCGAGCTCGCAAAGACGGTCCTCGAGGTGGCCGGCTCGGATTCGGAGATCGTCTTCGAGGCGCTGCCGGTGGACGATCCCAAGCAGCGTCGTCCCGACATCGGCCTGGCGCGCGACCTGCTCGGCTGGGCGCCGGAGGTCGGGTTGCGCGAGGGCCTTCGCAGCACGATCGAATCAGCTGGCGTGAAGACGCTTGTCGGCTGATCGGGACGCTGCAACCCCCGTTGCGCGGACGGACCGGTGCATGAATTCCGTCTTTGCGGGCATGACTGCCGGTGGCTCGACCGCTACATATGGGACCCTTGCGCGTTGTGAGCAGTGAGATGGCATCACGTTCTCAGGGAACGTCAACGCTGCGCACGCCGCCAGCGCCGGCGTCCGCCGCCACGGAGCAGCACCTCCGCGCCGCCGCCTCCTCCCCGGGAGCGAGCGTGCGGGACGAGGCGAGCGAGGGTCCGCTGCACGAGGCGCGCATGCCGAGAAGGGGACTGACGGCCGCCGAGGCGATCGCCTCCGCGGTGCTCCCCCACGCGGGCACCTCGGGGCGGGACATGCGCAGCAAGCGCCCGCCTGCGATCTCCTTCGTACTGCGGCTCGACACAGCGCGCCGTGCGGCGCGCGTGCTCTCGCTGCTGGCGCTGGACTTCCTCGGTGTGGCGCTTGCGATCTTCACCGCGCTCGCGCTGAAGGCGGAGTTGCTGAGCACGGTGAGCTTCCATCTCGTGGTCGAAGGCACCAGGAGCTACGTCGCGCTCGCCTACCTGATCACGGCGCTGCTGTTCGCCCGCTCGGGTCTCTACTCCGATCGCGGCCAGCGCCCGGGGCTCACGCGCATCGTCGCGTGCCTGTTTCAGGTGATGCTCCTGATGCTCCTGCTCGGGGTCGTGGACGGCATGCACTTCTCGAGCTTCTACATCTTCTATGGCTCCCTCGCCTTCGCCCTGGTCTACGTCGCGAGCATCAGATACTGCTACGAGCGCCTGACGGGCTCGCTGCTGCGGGCCGCCGGCTACCGGCGCAGGGCGGTGCTGGTCGGCACCGGCGAGCAGATCAAGGACGTCGCGCACGCGCTTCGCGACGGGCCAGGGCCCCCTCGCCGATCGACATCGTCGGCTTCCTCTCTCCCCAGGTGCTGCCTGCGAACGGGCTGCGGTCGCTCGGCTCGCTGGAGCGGCTGGACGACGTGCTGGCGCTGGAGCACGTGGACGAGGTGATAATCGCCGACCCCGACTTTCCGGAGGCGCAGGCGGTCGAGCTCGTGGATCGCTGCCACAGGCGCGGCGTGCGCGTGAGGATCGCACCCTCCACCATGGAGCTCTTGATCCATCGGGCTGAGTTCGTGCCCGGCGAGTCGGTTCCGCTGTTCGAGCTCTCCCCGCCGGTCTTCGAGGGCATCGACTTCGCGCTCAAGCGGGCCTTCGACATCGTGGGCGCGAGCCTGCTGCTGGTCCTGCTCAGTCCGCTGCTGATCGTGCTCGCCCTCGCGGTGTGGCTCTCCTCGCGTGGCCCTGTGCTGTTCGGCTCGGCGCGACCGGGGATCGGCCAGCAGCCATTTCGGTGCCTGAAGTTTCGGACCATGCACACCGACGCCGAACAGCGGCTTGCAGACCTGGAGTCGCTGAACGAGGCCTCAGGCGCGCTCTTCAAGATCCGCGACGACCCGCGTCTGACGCCGGTCGGGCGCTTGCTGCGCCGATTCTCGCTGGACGAGCTGCCGCAGCTGATCAACGTGCTGCGGGGAGAGATGTCGCTGGTGGGGCCACGGCCGCTGCCGGTGCGCGACTTCGAGCTGCTGGAGGACTGGCACCGCAAGCGCTATCTGGTGCTGCCGGGGATGACCGGGCTCTGGCAGGTGTCCGGCCGCTCGGAGCTCGACTTCGACGATCTCGTGCGCCTCGACTTCATCTACCTGGAGCGCTGGTCGCTCGCGCTCGACCTGGCGATCATCGTGAAGACGATCCCCGCGGTGCTCTCGCGCCGTGGTGCCTACTGAGAACCTGTTCTAGGACTGCGCCATCTGGCGGCGGCGGCGAGCGCGCCGCGCCGGCACGAAGGCCTCGTCGCCGCGCGCGATCGCGCGGCCGTACACCTTCCAGGTGGCGCGGCCGGCGTCCTCCCAGGACCAGCTCGGCGGCCTGGGCGCCGGGCGCTCGAGTTCTTCCGCGGCCTGCACGAGACCGCCGAGGTCGCCCGGCTCCACGAGGGTGGCTCTGCCGGCGAGCACCTCGCGCAGCGCCGGAAGGTCGAACGCGGCCACGGGGGTGCCGCAGGCGAGCGCCTCGACCGAGGGCAAACCGAAGCCCTCCTCGGCGGAGGGCAGCAGCAGCGCGTGGGCGCCGCTGTAGATCGCGGCAAGGTCCTCGTCTGAGACTTTGCCTGTGAGCGTGACGTTCGGCAGCTCGCGCGTCCACGGCCCCGCCGAGCCGACCAGCACGAGCGGAACTTGCCGGCGGGTGGCCGCCAGCTTGGCAAGCGGCTTGCGGGGGTCGGGTCGCTGCATCGAGCCGACCCAGAGCAGGTAGCGCTCGGGGAGGCCGAAGCGTGCGCGCGTGGTGGCGACCTGCTGCTCGGAGCGCCTGTGGAAAGCCGGATCGGGAGCCTCGGGGATGATCGTGATGCGCTCCTCGTCCAGCCCGAGCCGGACCACGGCGTCCATCGCGACCGCCTTCGTGGGCACGATCACTTTGGTCGCGCGCTGCACGGCGAGATGGCGCAGGTGGGGGCGGCAGGCCATCCGCAGGTGCTCGCTGCGGCGCTTGAGCGCCGCCAGGTCGTGCAGCGTGACGACCATCGGGCAGGGGCTGCGCAGGATCGCGCCCTGCATCCACGGAGCGTGGAAAACGTCTGCGTGCCTGGGCCTGTGCGTCTCGAATATCTCGGTCCGCTCGGCGCTCGTGGCGTGCAATGCGCGCAGCAGACAGCGCGCATAGCGGCCTATCCCACCTGTCCCGGAGGACGGCCGGCTGTCGAAGGCGACTCTCACCTGCCTGCGCGCCTCATGGCCGGGAGCTGCACACGCGCACCATAGTCGTTGAAGCGCATTGGTTGCAATATCTACTCAAAGATTTCTCGGTCGCAGCGTTAATGTGCAATCGCGCCTTGCAGTTCGTGGCTGCGGCCCAAGCAGCTAGCGTGCGCCTCGAGATGTCTCTGCGCGAGCTCCACGAAGGCGTCTGGGAGAGGGTGTCGCAGGACGCGCAGCCGCCGCTGGCAGATGCGCGCCTGGCCTTCTTGCGCGCGGGTCTCCGCGGCGGCGAGTCGGTGCTCGACATCGGCTGCGGGCAGGGATGGTTCGCACAGGCGCTGAGCGATGCCGGCTTTGCCGTGATCGGAGCTGAGGTGGCCGTCGAGCCGCTTCGCCGCGCTCACCGGCGCCACCCCGACCTCGATCTGCGGCTGTTCGAGGCGGAAGATCCCTGGCCGTTCGCCGATGCGCAGTTCGACGCCGTCTGGGCCGGCGAGGTGATCGAGCACGTGGCGGACACCGTGGCTTGGCTCTCGGAGCTGCGGCGCGTGCTTGCGCCCGGCGGTCGGCTGCTGCTGAGCACCCCGGCTCATGACGTGCTCGTCAGGCTCGCCCTGGCGGTGCGGCGCGGCGCCTTCGAGGCCCACTTCGACCCTCGCCTCGATCATCTGCGCTTCTACACGCGGCGAAGCCTTCACGGGCTGCTTGCCGACTTCCGCTTCCTGGAGATCCAGGTCAGCGGCCTTGGCGGCGTGCCCGGCGCCCGCCGCTGCCTGCTGGCGAGCGCGAGGCGGGCACGGTTTTGAGAGCCGCGACGGCGTTCAGCGCGGCGACGTAGAGGTCGCGGTCTTCGCTGGGGTCGAGGAAGTAGGCGGCGCGCAGCTCTGCAAGCGCCGCGTGGGGGTGGGCCAGTAGGTCGTGTTCGCCGAGTTCGCTCCAGGCGAGCGGATTGGCCGGCTGCTCCGAAACGGCGAGCTGCCGGGTGGCTCTCGCCTTGGTCGTGTCTCCGAGCGCTTCCTGGACGCTTGCAAGCACGCGCAGCGCGTCGAGCGAGAGCGGATCGCGGTGGACCGCGGTCCTGGCGGCGGCGAGGGCAGCCTTTGCGTTTGGCAGCAGCGCCAGCGCTTCCTGTTCGGCTTCGCTCGAGCGCTGCGGCTGCCATTGGCTCCACGCGGCCAGCAATGCGGCCACGATCGCCGCACAGGCCGTGGCCGCGCGCAGCGGCGTGACGCGCCTCGGTAGCAGGTGACGCCAGGGGCCGGGCGAGGCCGCAGAGGGTTTCTCGATCGGCCCGCGACCAGCCAGCCAGCCGGCGCAGATCAAGGCCGCAAGCGCAGTGCCGGGCACGTACCAGGTCCAGTCGACGAGGGAGTGCAGGCCGAAGGTGATCACGATGCAGAGCATGCTCAGCAGGCCGACTCGCTCCGGCGTGTAGGGCCGATCGATCGCGCGCCAGCGCCAGGCCGACCAGCGCCTGTTCAGCGGATGGGTCGCACGTCCCGCGGCGACCATCCACGCGATCAGCAGGGCCAGCGTGAGGCCGATCCCGACCAGGCCGAGGTCGGCGAGCGTCTGGACGACGTAGCCATGGGCGTGGGTTACTTTCTGGGTCCCGGTTTCGTAGCGCTGGCGGGCCGTGGCATAGCCGCCGCCACCCGCGCCGAGTTCAGGGCTCGCTTCAAATACCTCGATCGCTTGCTTCCAGTAGCGCGCACGGGCGCTCGCCACGGCGGTGAGGCGCCCGGGCGTGTTGGCAACCGTGGCGTTCGGGTTGGTCACAGTGGAGAGGTCGTGAGAGATGGTGCCGGTGAGGCCGCGGTGGCTTGCGGCAAGAGCTCCCACGCCGCCGAGTACCACGATCGCGAGCCCGGCGAGCATCAGGCTCCCGGCGCGCCTGCGGATGCGCGCAGAGGGCGGACGGCTGCTCAAGGCAAAGCCGATCCCGATGCCCGCCAGCATGAGCAGCACCACCAACGCCGCAAGCAGCACGCCGAGCTGATGCCCGGCGCTTGCGCGCTGCGCGAGTGCCACCGATTCGGAGCTCAGCGCATTGCTGGAGAATGCAAAGCCGACCACGACCGCCGCGCAGGCACCGCAGACGATCAGGATGAGCGCGCCCCGCAGGCGCAACGGCACGATCGCAATCCAGATCGCGCTGCCAATCAGTGCGACCGCGAGGGCCCCGCGCGAGTAGGCGAGCATCAGCGTGACCATCAACAGACCCACCGCCGGGTAGGCAAGCGCGCTGATCAGCGCGTGACCGGCCCGCCGGGCGCCAAGCCAGAGGCAGGCCAGGATGCCCATCGCGGCTGTGAGCCCCGTCGCGTTCCAGTAGCCGTATGGCGCTCTCAGCCGCGCGTAGATGTCGTCGCGATCCAGCTGGGCGGGGAAGACCTTCGTCAGCAGCGCATAGCCGCAGACCACGACCGCGGCGAGCGCGATGCCGGCGATCACACCACTCCAGCTCCGCGGGCATGCCCGCGCGAGCAGCGCCACCGCGCCGAATACGGCGCTGTAGCAGAGCAGCTGCCCCGCTTCCTGCCAGCTGGCGTCGGGGGACACCGACCAGCCGACCGAGATCGCGGTCAGCGCGGCGAAGGCAAACAGCAGGCCGGTGGGCCAGGCGCCGGCCAGCCGGGCTCCGGGGGGTGCCGCCATGATCGCGGCGGCTGCCGCCACGCCCGCGAGCAGCGTGAGCACCATCTCGACCAGCACCCTGGTCTCGAGATCGAGCCCGCCGGTCGCGACGAAGGTGGCCAGGCAGAGCACGCTGGCAGTGAGCACGGCGGGCAGGGCGGCGGACGCGAGGCGGCCGGCGCAAGCCAGGTATCCAGGCTGACGCTCCGTGTCGACGCTACGCTCCGGATCGCCGAGCGCGGGGCCGGATGGGGGCGCGGGTGCGTAGGCGGGCATCGCCCGATCAGCTCTGATCTGGGCGGGCGAGGCGCCCCCTGATCTCCTTGCCGGCGAGCAGCAGCAGGCTTGCGAGCACGAGAGCGATCACTACCAGCACAGGCGTCGGCAGGTTGCTCGTCGCCGAGGCGATATCCGGGTGCACGACTCCCGGGAGCACAGTCTCGCTGCCGCCGGCGCCGAGGTGCACAGGGGTGGGGCCTTCGCGGCGCGTCGCTTCGAGGATTCGCTGTTGGGCGGGCGTAGGTTCGACGGCGCCGACCGTGTCCGTGCCGCCCGAGGCTCCCGGAGCGCTGCCGCCGCCAGGCGAGGCTCCGGTGCCGCCTTTCTGACCAGCGGCGGCAAGCTCCTGCTTGTAGATGAGTTCCTGGCAGTTGGAGTACTCGAGGTCTTCGGTGGGCATCTCCTCGAGCGCCTGCTTGTACTGAGCGACCGTGTAGCCGCCAAGCGATTCCCCGTGGCCGCAGCGGTTGAGGATCTGTGCACCGGGGTTCGCTGATGCGGCCGACGGCAGCGTGGTCAGGAGGGCCAGAGCCAGCGTCAGGACGAGCGTTGCCGAGGCGGCGGGGCTCCGGTCACGGTGGCGGCGTCTGATCCAAAGACGCCCGCATGTAAGCCAGGTCGCGATCATTTCGGAAGTCAAAACCTACCAGCGCCGGCGGGAGAGCTCGCCGCCTCGGTGGCCGCGGCACCACCGCGCCGCCGGCGGGGACCCAAGGGGGGGCGGGCCCCTCGCCGACGAGGACGAGCGCGGCGGTAGACGCTCTTTGTGCCTTGGACCAAGCCATGGCCCTACAGCGCCCCACGTCGCTATTCCCCGGATCGCCTCTTCGCAAACGAGCCTCACGCGGCCTGAAGGGATCGTTGCGGGAGACTTCCTGGCCCAATGCTCCGCTGCGCAATCGTGCCACCCGTCCCCGTGCCCTACAGGGAGCCGCTGTTCGAGCGCCTGGCGGCCCGGTCTGACCTGATCCTGCGGGTGATCTACCAGGCCTCCGGACAGCCGAGCTGGGATCAGGCGAAGGGTTGGTTTCCGGCCCACCACGACTATGACGCGGTGCACCTCACGCCGCGCCAGATCGCCCGCCGCGGACGCAGCCCGATCACCTGGCCGCGTGGCCTTGCGCGCGAGCTCTCGCGCTTTGGCCCCGACGTCGTGGTGGTCTCGGAGTTTGGCCCGGCGAGCCTGCGGGCGCTGGCGTGGTGCAGGGCTGCGGGACGGTCGCTGGTGCTGCTCACCGAGGTGAGTGCCGAGGTGCAGGCGAGCCTGCCGCCCCCGCAGCGCGCGCTGCACCGGCTGCTCGCGCGTCACGCGGACGGGCTGATCGCCGTGAGCAGCGCCGCGCGCAACCGCCTGCTGGCGCTCGGAGCGCTCCCGGAGGCGGTGACTCTCAGCATGCAAGCGGTCGACGAGGATGCGCTGAAGGACGCGGCACTTGCCCGGCGTGTCCCGCGAAGCGAGCCAGTCGAGGTGCTGAGCGTCGCGCGGCTCGTGCCAGACAAGGACCTCGGTGGGCTGATTGAGGCGTTTGCGGCGGCGGACCTTGGTGAGGGAGAGGCGCGCCTGTCGATCGTCGGCGGAGGGCCGCTTCAGAGCCGGCTGCGCTCGCAGGCAGAGGCGCTGTCGGTGCCGGCCCGGTTCTTCGGCGCGGTGGCGGCGAGCGAGTTGCCCGCTCGCTATGCCGCCGCCGATCTCTTCGTGCTGCCCTCTCTCTTTGAGCCCTTCGGCGTGGCGCTGCGCGAGGCGGTCGTCGCGGGCCTGCCGGTGATCTGCAGCACAGCCGTCGGCGCGGCCGCCGATCTGGCCCACGATGGGGCAAACGCGCTGCTGGTTGCCCCGGGCGACGTGGATGCCCTTGCGGCCGCCCTCGCCAGGCTCTGCCGCGAGCCGGCGTTGCGCGCGAGCATGGGCGCGGAGAGCCGGCGGATCGCCGAGCGGCATCCGCTCGATGCCGACGTGGAGGCCTTCGCGGCTGCCATCGGGCGGGCCGCGCGGAGCCGCTTGGCGCGCAGATGAGGCAGGCGTTTGAGCGCCAGCAGGCGCCGGGAGAGGTGGTCCAATCCCTGACTCACGAAACCAGCAACGCCGGCAGCACTCGCTCGCCCAGCAGCGCGAGGATCGCCTGCGGCCGGTAGGCGCTCATGCGTTGCGCGCCGGCTAGCCGGTAGCGCTGCACCTCCTGCTCGCCGAGTGCGAACGCGCGCCTGATCGCCGCCGCAAGCGACGCCGGCTCGAGATCTCCGGCGCACAGCGCTGGCTCGAGCGCGCGTGCATGGGAGAGCGCCTCAAATGGGCCGCGCGTGGCGCTGCAGACGAGCAGTGCGCCGTCGGCCAGTGCCTCCAGCTGGGCGAAGCCGAAGTCCTCCCAGCGCGCGCTCGTGATGAACGCGTGCGCTTGCGCAAGCGCCGTACGGAACTGTGCCTGCGCTACGCGTCCGCGCCAGATGAGCCCCTCCGGCTCGGTCAGGGAGCGTCTTGCCAGGTACCTGCGCGCGAGGTCCGGCGCGATGCCGAATACCTCGAGCCGCGCGTCTGGCAGAGCCGCCTGCTGCCAGGCCGCCACGAGGATGTCCAGGCCCTTGGCCTTCGGGTCCGGTGTGTAGGCCACGGCGATCCGTTTGCGCCCCTCGCTCCCCTGACCCGAGGGCAGGATCGGCTGGGGCAGCACCACCGCGGGCGCGGCGCCGGGCGGCAGAGCCGCGGCGGCCGCATGACTGAACGGCAGCACGAGGCGCGCCCGCGAGAGCTGGCGGCGCTCGAGCGCGTGCTGGATCGCGTTGCGCGCGCCGGGGCGGTTGACCCTGCACGGCGCATCGAGTCTCACCGCGTAGGGGGTCTCGATGTGCCCGCACAGCAGCGAGGAGGTCGTCGAGGAGAAGATCACAGCGCGGGGCTGGGTCCGGCGCATCGCGCCGCTTGTCGTGCGCCGCGCGGCCGCCGCCTCGACCAGGTCGGTGATCGGGTAGGCGCGTCGCAACGCGCCCGCGGCGCCGATCCGCACCTGCGCGAGATCCACGGAGGCTCCTGCCTGCCGCAGCAGGCCCGCGAGCGCTTGGTCGCCGGCGCGCAGCCCGATCGTCGTGCCGAGCGAGATCAGCAGGATCTCGCTCACCGCAGCGCGTCCTCGTAGGCGGCGACGGTCTGCTGACCGCAGCGATCCCAGGTGAAGGCGCGCTGCACCGTCTCGCGCGCCGCGGCCCCAAGCCGCTCGCGGTCGCGCAGGCAGCTCGCCAACGTCGCGGCGAGCGCCGCGGGATCCTCTCCCTCCACCAGCACCATGCCCTCCCCGGCGGCGGCGATGTCTCGCGGGCCACCCTCTCCGCGGCAGCCGATTGCCGGCAGTCCGCCCGCCATCGCCTCGACGTAGGCCACGCCGAACGGCTCCTCGACACTCGGCATCGCGCAGACGTGGCAGCGCCACATCTCCCGCAACGCCGCATCGTGGTCGAGCTGCCCGAGGAATCGCACCTGCTCGGTGAGGCCGAGCCGGCCGGTCAGCTCCTGCAGCCTCCCGCGCTGCTCCCCGTCGCCGACGATCACGTAGTCGGGGCGTGATCTCGGCGCCATCGTCGCGAGCGCCTGCAGTACGACCTCGTGCCGCTTGCGCTGCTGCAGGTGGGCGACCGTGACGATCGTGGGGCGCTCGTGGCGCCGCGGCGGCCACTGCGGCACATCGGCGCCGAGATGCACGACGCGGGTGGGCAGCGGCGCCTGCGCAAGCTCCGCGCAGCGCTCTGCGGCCCAGCGGCTGTTGGCGATCACACATGCGGCCGCCTGCAGCGTCCGCCGCGTCGCCGCGGCGGCCCTTGCGCTGCGCTTGGCGACATGGATGATGTCGGGGCCGTGAGTGGAGAGCACGAAGCGTGCGCGGGGAGCGCAGCGCGCGAGCGCGTCACCGGTCGGCAGCACGTTGTGGGCGTGGAGGACGTCGAAGCGCTCCCTGGCAAGTGCGCGGCGCAGGGTCGGTGCGATCCATGCGCCCCAGCTTGCGTAGGAGGATGGCCGTGGGGGCGCAAGAAATGGGACCGGGGTGATCTGTAGCCCGTCGAGCTCGATCGGGGAAAGCGCGGCCGCGGCAGCTCTCAGCCATCGTGCCACCGCGGCCGGCCCCTGCCGTGCGACCGCGATCGGGGGGATCGGACGGCGCAGTGCGAGCACTCGTACCTGCGCGCCCGCCGCGCGCGCAGCGAGCGCCTGCTTGTGGGCCCAGATGCCGTGGACCGGGTCGGCGGGCGAGGGATACCACTCGGCGACCACGAGCACCTTCACAGCGCTGGACGTTAGCGTCTCCTCAGCGCAGCGCGTCCGCGTAGGCAGCAAGCGTCTGCTGCCCGCAGCGCTCCCATGTGAAGTGTGCGGCGATCGTCTCGCGGGCGTGCTGGCCGCAGTAGCGCAGCCGCTGGGGATCGCAGAGCAGCTCGTCGATGCGCTGGCTCAGGCGCTCGACGTCCCCGGGGGGCACGAGCAGGAAGCCGTCGCCCGCCGCGGCGATCTCCTCCGGCCCCGGCTCGCCACGGCAGCCGATCGCAGGCACCCCCGCCGCCATCGCCTCCAGGTAGGCGACGCCGAAGGCCTCCTCGGTCGAGGGCATCACGAAGATCGTGCAAGTCCGCGCTCGGGCCAGCGCCTCCTGTGGCGCCAGCCGGCCCGCCATCTCGACACGGTCGGCGACGCAGAGCCTGCTGGCCAGCCCTTCCAGGGGGGTGCGCTCGGGCCCGTCGCCGACTATCAGGTAGCGCAGGTCGGGATGGCGCGGGAGGAGCACGGCCAGCGCGCGCACCACGTCAGCGTGTCGCTTGCGCGGCGCGAGATCGCCCACGGTGACGAGCGTCGGCGCCTGGCTTCGCTGTGGCGCCCGGTACATCTGGCCTCGCCCGCGCTCGGGTAGCTCGGCGCCAAGGTGCACGACTCGTGTCTCGCAGGCGCCGTGGGCGCGAGCCAGTTCGGCGCTGCCCTCGCTGCCGGCGAGCGTTAGTCGCGCCGCGCCGAGTGTCCTTGCGATCGCACCGGTGCCGTCGTGGAGGCCGTGAAGGTCGTCGAATACGTCAGGGCCGTAGACCGAGACGAGCGTCGGCACGTCCAGTCGTGCCCGTCTGACGGCCTCGGCAGCGGGGACGCCGTGTGCGTGGATGAGATCGAAGTCGAACCGGCGCCTGAGCGCCCGTACCGTGAGGGCATGGGGCCGGCGCGGCGCGAAGACGCGGACCTCGGCGCCGGCGGCCCTTGCGGCAAGCGCCTGGCGACGCGCCCACAGGCCACGCACCGGATCGCCGCCGCGTGCGTAGAGCTCTGCAAGGACCGCGACCTTCATCGGTATGCCCTCACCACCGCCTGTGCACGGCGAGTGTGCGCTGTGCCTCGTGGGCCGGCAGGTAGGGGCGCTCGGCCAGGAACGCCCGCGCCTCCGCGATCGTCTGCCTGCGCGAATAGGCCGTCGCGGCGGGAGCGGCGCGATGGTTGATCGCCAAGGCGTCGATCACGCCGCAGCGCCAGCCGCGCTGCCTGGCGATCGCGGCCCAATGGGCATCGAGGCCCCAGCCCATGCGCAGCGGTGGGAACGGCAGCAGCGTGGAGAAGGTCCTGCTCGAGAACGCCGTGAGCGGCCCGATCTCCACGAATTGAGTCTCGCGCAAAACGCTGCGAGGCTGCCGCCTTGTGACCCGCCAGGCGGCGTGGGAGGCGCGCCTGTGCGCCGGCTGGGCGAGATCGAGCTCGAAGCGCTCAGCCAGGAACAGGAAGCGATCGAGAAAGCCACTTGGGATCTCGATGTCGTCATCGAAGGCGATCAGCCAGTCGTGCCCGTCGGCGGGGTGCTCGGCCAGCAAGGCGTTCAGATTCTCGAACTTGCCGCGCTGCCCGGGGTCGATCGTCGCCACCTGCACCTCGTGGCGCGAGCTGTGAAGCTCGGCCACGATCGCCTCCGTGAGGGTCCGATGTCGCTCACGGGCGACGCCGATCGCAAGCACGCGCCGGCGCGGCAGCGCCCGCGCGGCGCGCGCGAGCCGCCGCCTGCGGCCGCTGAGCAGCTCGACTCCGTCGCCGACGCGGTCCGCAAGCTCCCGGCGCACGCCGTCGAGCCCCCCGATCGTGCCGCTCTCGCCTGAGAGGAAGTCATCCGCGCTGAGAGGAGTCGGGACACTCCCGCCTGAGAGGAGGTCATCGGCGCTCCCGGGAGTCGGGACGCGTCTGCCTGCCAAGGCCTCCGTGAGGCGCCCGCCGGAGTGCGCGACCATCGTCAGGCCGCTTACGCAGCGGTAGCGGATCACGTGGCCGACGCAGCCGAGCAGCGTGATGAGCTCACGCGCGATCGACGGGGCCTCGCCGCGTCGCAGGTCGAAGCGGCGGCTCTGTGCGCCGCGCGCGTAGGCGGCGCGCGCGAGCGCTCGCAGGCGCGAGTCAGCGGGCAGGCGGCGGTGCATCACCCTCGCCTTCGCGACGTAGAGCGCCTGGCCGCCGTCGACGTGCAGCCGTTCCTGCCACTCCTGCTCCTCGCCCTGGCCGTGCAGGGAGGCGTCGAACTCGCCGGCGCGCGTGAACGCTCTGCGGCGCACGGCCATGTTCGCGCTCCATGCAAAGCGCGCCGGTCGATCCTCGCGGCCGAGGTCGAGCGTCGTAATCGGCGGTGCCTCCCTGCCACAGGAGCGCGGCGGGCGTCCTTCCAGCAGCGGCAGTATCGCCCCCGCGAAGACCTCAGTATCTGGGTGGCGCTCATACGCGGCAAGCAGCGCCTGGAGCCAGTGCTCACACGCGATCACGTCGTCGTCGAGGAAGACGACGAGCTCGCCTGAGGTTTCCCGCACGCCGGTGTTTCGTGCCGCGTTTGCGCCCCGCGGCTGCTCGTGGGCGATGTAGCGCACGCCCGAGCGCAGGGCGGTCGCCCTTGCGGATTGGGTGCCCGAGTCATCGACGACGATCACCTCGCAGCCGAGGGCGTCGGCGCCAGGGACGATCGAGGCCAGGGTGGCGTCCAGGTACTGCGGCCTATCCCTGGTCGGGATCACGATCGAGGTTGTGATGTTCATGACAGGCAGAGAGTCTAGGTTTCGCAGGCAGATGATCCTCTTCCTGCACAACCGCTACCGGACCGCGGGCGGCGAGGAGCGCGCGTTGGAGGACCTGATGTGGCTCGTGCAGGACCGGCTCGGCGAGCCCGCGCAGCTGATCGCGCGCGACTCGGCGGCTCTTGGCAGGGCGCGCGCGGCGGCGGCGCTCCTGTGGGGAGGCGCGCGTCCATCTGAGGTCGCAGCGGCTGTGAGGGCCAGCGGCGCCCGCGTCGTTCACGTCCACAACCTGCATCCGATGCTCGGTTGGCGAGCGCTTGCGGCGGCGCGAGCGGAGGGCGCAAGGGTCGTGCTGCACCTGCACCAGTACAGGCTCGTGTGTGCGGTCGGCGTCTGCTTCACCGAGGGTGAACGGTGTACTCGCTGCCACGCTCGCAACACTCTGCCGGGCCTGCGGCGCAACTGTCGCGGCAGCCGTGCCGAGGCGCTCTCCTACGCGGCTGCACTCTCGCTGTGGCAGAAGCGCATGGCTGAGCTGGCGGACGCAGTGCTCGTGCCGAGTGCGTTTGCGCTCACACGGCTGCGCGAGCTCGGGGCGCCGCTCGACTTCGAGCGCGCTCGTGTGCTCGCGCCACCACTCAGAGGGCTTGGGGATGCAAAGGGTTCGGGTGCCGAGCGGGGCGAGTATGCCCTGATCGCCTCGCGCCTTGCTCCAGAGAAGGGGGTGGATGTCGCGATCGACGCCTGCATCGCGGCGGGCCGGCGGCTACTGATCGCGGGCGATGGCCCGGAGCGAGAGCGGCTACAGCGCCGCGCCGAGCGCTGCCCGGCAGCGCAGATCCAGTTCCTCGGCGCCGTGTCGGCCGATCGACTTGCGCAGCTGCGCGCGGGGGCGGCGCTCGCGCTCGCGCCCTCACGCTCGGATGAGACGTTCGGCATGGCCGCCGCGGAGGCGATGGCGGCTGGCCTGCCGGTGCTCGCGAGCGACGTCGGCGCCCTGCGCGAGCTGCTTTCAGGCGATGCGCTCGTGCCCCCCGATGATGCCGCCGCGCTTGCGAGCGGGATCGATCAGCTGTGGGGGGATGAGCAGGCGGGGGCCCGCAATCGCAGCCGTGTCGCCGCGATTTGTGCACCGGAGGTCGTCGGGCGCTCGCTCGCGGCGCTCTATGACGAGGTCTGCGCCGCGTAGACTGGGCCGGCTATGAGCACGGTCGGCATCATCGGGCTCGGCTATGTCGGCCTTCCGCTGGCGGTCGCGTTCGCCGAGCAGGGCTGCGAGATCCTTGCCGTCGACGTGGACGAGCGCAAGGTGCAGATGCTTGGCGCGGGGCGCTCCTACATCGAGGACGTCGTACCCGAGCGCCTGGCGGCCGTGGCGCCGAGGATCAAAGCCAGCACTGGGCAGGCCTTGCTCGGCGACGCCGACGCCGTCCTGATCTGCGTGCCCACGCCGCTGAGCGCCAACCGCGAGCCCGAGCTCGGGCCGCTGATCGACGCGGTCACCGAGCTCGCCGGTGTGCTCAAAGCCGGGCAGCTCGTCGTGATCGAGTCGACCACCTACCCGGGCACCACCAGGGAGCGCCTTGCACCCGTGCTCGAAGAGGCGGGGCTCACAGCCGGCGTCGACTTCAACCTCGCCTTCAGCCCCGAGCGTGTCGATCCGGGGCGCACCGACTACACGCTGCGCAATACCCCGAAGGTGCTTGGCGGCCTCACGCCGGGCTGCGCGGAGCGGGCGCGGGCGCTCTATGGCCTGATCTGCGATCGGATCGTCGAGGTCTCGAGCCCCGAGGCGGCCGAGCTCACGAAGCTACTCGAGAACATCTTCCGCTCGGTGAACATCGCGCTGGTGAACGAGATGGCGATGCTCACCGACCGGATGGGGATCGACATCTGGGAGGTGGTCGACGCCGCCGCGACCAAGCCCTACGGCTTCATGCGCTTCGAGCCCGGGCCCGGCATGGGAGGCCACTGCCTGCCCGTGGATCCCTTCTATCTGGCCTGGCGAGCACGCGAGTTCGACATGAGCGTCGAGTTCATCGAGCTGGCGGGCAAGATCAACCAGCAGATGCCCTACCACTGCGTGGCCAAGGCGCAACGTGCATTGAACGACGCCGGGCTGCCGGTCAATGGCGCGAAGATCGCGATGCTCGGCGTGAGCTACAAGGCCGGCCTGGGTGATACGAGGGAGTCTCCGGCGCTGAAGATCATCGAGCTGCTGCGCGCCCTCGGAGGCGATGTGCGCTACCACGATCCCCATGTCCCCGCACTGCCTGAGCAGGGCCTTTCCAGCCTGCCGCTCGAGCAGGCGCTCGCCGATGCCGACCTGGCGCTGATCGTCACGGCCCATCCGGGCGTCGACCACGAGCTTGCGGCGCGGGAGGCGAAGGTCGTGCTCGACCTTCGCGGCGTGACGCGGAGCACCGATCTGAATCCGCCCGCCAACGTGGTGAGGCTGTGAGGGCCAGGTGCCGCTGAGGCCCGACGACCGGGGCCCTGGACTGCTGCTCGGGGAGGACGTCCAGATCGGGCGCAAGGTCAGCTTCGGGGCATATGTCGTCGTCCATGCGGGCACCGTGATTGGCGATGGCTGCGTGATCGAGGACCACGCGGTGCTCGGCAAGCGACCGCGGCTTGCGCGTAGCTCCAGCGCCAGGGGCGATCTCGGCGCCCTGCGCCTGGCAGATCGCGTCACGGTGTGCGCGGGCGCGGTGCTCTTCGCTGGCGCGAGCATCGATCGGGACGTGATCCTTGGCGACCAGTCATATGTGCGCGAGCGCTCCACCGTGGGCGCCGGCTCGGTGATCGGCCGGGGCAGCGTCGTGGACAACGACGTCTCGATCGGAGCGCGCGTGCGCGTCCAGACCAACGTCTACCTGACGGCCTTCACCGTGGTCGAGGACGATGTCTTCCTCGGCCCGGGCGCCACCACCACCAACGACGACACGATGTCCCGCCACGGGGGCGGGCGGGGAGGCGAATCTCCGCTGCGCGGCGCCACGCTGCGGCGGGCCTGCCGGATCGGCGGCGGTACGGTGCTCACGCCGGGCGTCGAGGTGGGGGAGGAGGCGTTCCTCGCGGCCGGTGCCGTGCTCACCCGTGATCTGCCCGCGCGCGCGGTCGCCATGGGGGTGCCGGCGCGGGTGGTCAGGCAGGTGGGCGAGGAGGATCTGCTCGAGAGGTGGCGCTGATCGCCCGGAAAGTGTTCGGTTCATTTTTCTTGGCTTTGACCGAACAGAATGAAAGGTGTTCGGTACAATTAGTTTGTGCATCAGCCGAACACATCTCGAGGGCGCCCGTCACGAGCAGCCGTCTACGAGCGACTGCGCATCCAGATCGCTGAGCTGCAGGAACGGCTCGGCGGGCTGCCTTCGCCATCTGAAGCACGGGGCACGTGGCGCGGCATATGGCTCGAGGAGGCCCATCACTCGACTGCGATCGAGGGCAATACGCTGGTGCTGCGACAGGTCGAGCAGCTGCTCGACGAGGGGCGCGCCGTCGGCAACAAGGAGTTGCGGGAGTACCTCGAGGTACGGGGCTACGCGTATGCGGCCGACTGGGTTTACGCGCACGGGATCGAGCCCGGGCAATGGACCGACGGCGCTCTCGTATCGCTTACCGAGCTTCGCTATCTGCATCATCTCGCGCTCGCGCTGGTTTGGGATGTGGCGCCGCATCCGAGTGCGAGCGAGAACGAGCACCCAGGTTCGTTTCGCGAGCACGACATAGAGCCGTTCCCTGGTGGGATGCGTCCCCCGCCGTGGCCGGAAGTGCCGGCGCAGATCGCGGATTGGATCTCCCAAGCCAACTCGCTGGCCAGCTCCCATTCGGCCATCGACCCGGAGGCTCTGGCGTGGTTGCACGCGCGTTTCGAGCAGATCCACCCGTTTCTCGACGGCAACGGCCGCGCCGGCCGTCTTGCGCTGAACCTGCTGCTGGTGCGCCTCGGCTACCCTCCCGCACTCATCCGCAAGCGCGATCGTGGACGCTACCTCGCAGCGCTGCGTCGTGCGGACGATGGTGATGCTGGGCCGCTTGGCGAGATGCTTGCACGTGCCGTGCTGGAGAGCCTGCACAAGTTCGTCGTCCCTGCGGTCGCCGGCCCTGCGCGGCTCGTGCCTCTACCCGCTTTGGCGAGCCCTGAGATGTCAGCCAATGCGTTGCGGGTCGCGGCCACCCGTGGGCGCTTGCGTGCCTCCAAGGGCGCTGACGGGACCTGGCGCAGCACCCGTGCCTGGGTCGAGGAGTATCTGAGCAGCCGCTACCGACGCTAGGGCGAGGCCAGGTCCGCCGCTCTCAAACCGACGGCATCCGCGCATCGGCACCCAGCCGCTCGCGCAGCCACGCGACGGTCGCCGCGATCCCGTCCTCGACGTCGATCCTGGACTCCCAGCCGAGCAGCGTCCTGGCCTTCTCCACCGAGGGCCATCTGCGCTGGACATCGACGGTGAAGCTCGGCAGGTGCTCGAGCTCGAGCTCCTGCGGGTCCTGGCCGCAGGCGGCCCAGATGACCTCTGCGATCTCCTTCACGGTCATCTCTCGAGAGGCGGAGATGTTGAAGGTCTCGCCGAGGGCGGCCGGCGAGCCCATCGCGGTCACGATCCCGTCGGCGATGTCGTCCACGTGTGTGAGCGTCCTCGTCTGGGTGCCATCGCCGAAGATCTGCAGCGGGTGCTGGCCAGAGAGCACCTTGCGGATCAGATCGGGGACCGCGTGGGCGATGCCCGGCTCATCCTCGGGCATCTCCCCGGGGCCATAGGCGTTGAAGGGGCGACAGATCGTGAAGGGCAGGCCGTGCTCTTCGTGGGCGGCCCGGCAGTAGATCTCGCCGGTGAGCTTGGAGAAGCCGTAGGCCGAGTGCGGAGGGGGGCACTGCTCGATGTGGGACTCGGTCGTGGGGAACTCGGTCGCGCGCTCGAAGACCATCGAGGAGGAGACGTAGGTGAAGCGCTCCACATCGGCGTCCAGCGCGGCACGCACAACGGCGTTGTAGAGCGCCGCGTTGACCTCGGTGAGCGTGTGAGGAAGGCGGTGGAAGTTTGCGATCCCGCCGACGATCGCGGCCAGGTGGATGACGTGACTACAGCCGGCGGTGGCGGCCTTGGCCTGGTCGAGTTCGCGCAGATCTCCCGTGTGGACCTCGCATCCCTCGCGCATCCACGTGGGCGCGGCGCGCTGGTCTGAGACGCGCACCTCGTAGTCGGGGTCGGTGAGCAGGCGCCTGACGAGCGCCGCGCCGATCGTGCCGACACCGCCCGTGACGAGCACCCTGCTCATGACGCGGCACCCGAGAGGGTCGCAAGCTCGGAGGCATACCCGAACACCTGGCCGGCGCCCCAGCAGTCCCAGGGGTCGATTACGAGACAGTGCTCGGAGCAGGCGGTGGCCATCCTGCCAAGCAGCTGCGGATCGCGAAACTCAGAGTGATTGGTCGCGATGAAGACCGCCTCTGCGCCGTCGAGTACCGCATCGAGCGTCGCGGTTGGGCTTGCGAGATGCGGATCGTGGGCCGACACGTCGGCGAGCTCGCGTTCCAGCAGCCTGATCAGCTTGTGCGAGAGCGAGTCGCGCTCGTCGTCGGTGTCGGCCTTGAATGCGAGGCCGAGCACGGCGACGCGGCGGCCGTCCAGCGTGCCGAGGCGGCGCTTTGCGCCTTCCAGCAGGAAGAGCGGCACCGACTCGTTCACGCGCGAGACCGCGAGCAGCATGCCCGGTGCGTTGGAGCGCTCCTCGGAGAAGGCGAAGTCCTTGCGCAGGCAGGTTCCGGCGGTGAGGCCGGGCTTGGCGATACCGCCGCGCGGATAGTCCCTGTTGACCAGGTCGATTACCTCGAAGACGTTCGCCCCGTAGCGCTCGCAGTCCATCATCAGCAGGTTCGGCAGGGCGAAGTGCGTGTAGCGCAGGATGTTCGCCCATATCTTCGCGAGCTCCGCCTGCACCGGGGTTGTCTTGACGATCGGCGCGGCGAAGGCTTCGAAGAGCTCGGCGACCACCTCCGCGGAGCGCTCGCCGACGCCGCCGACGATGCAGGGCAGCGTGTCGATCTCCTCCAGGAAGCGCCCGGCGGCGATCCGCTCCGGGACGTGCGCGACGAACACCTCCTCGCCGATCCGAAAGCCCCTGTGCTTGGCCAGGTAGCCGGCCACGAACTCGGTGGTGCCGGGGGCGACGGTGGAGCGCAGCGTGAGCGCGTGGCCGGCCCTTAGCACGCCGAGCAGGTCATCGAGCGCGGAGCGGATTTCGCGCATGTCGATCTCGATGTGGGAGAACGACGGCGTGCCGAGCGTGATCACGATCTGCCGCGCCGCGGCGGCGCTTGCGACGCGGTCATCCAGCACGAGCCTGCCGCTGTCGCTGACGCGCCCAAGCAGCTCCTCGGTGCCCGGCTCGCTGAAGGGCATCCGCGCGTCGCGCAGAGCCTGCAGGCGTGCCTGGTCGATGTCCACGCCGAGCACGTTCAGCCCGCGGTCGGCCAGGCAGAGCGCGAGCGGCAGGCCCACACGGCCGAGCCCGATCACCGCGGCGTCGGCGGAGAAGTTCGATTGCTCCATGCCGCCAGATTACCGGCGTCGCCTCGCGCGCCGGCTTGCGTACTGACGGGCGAAGCCCGCGATGAAGCGCGGGTTCTGGCTTGCGTAGCGCCGCCACAGCCGTCTGGGCTCACGGGAGAGGCGGAACAGCCACTCCAGTCCGTTGCGCCCCATCCACGGCGGCGCCTGGGCGAGCAGTCCGGCGTGGAAGTCGAAGGCCGCGCCCACGCCGACGAGCAGCGGAGCGCTGAGCAGCGGGCGCATCTGCGCCATCCAGAGCTCCTGCTTGGGCTGCCCGGTGCCGACCCAGACGACCTGCGCTCCGCAGTCGTCGATCTCGCTCGCAAGCCGCGTGCGCTCCTGCTCGCCAAGCGGCCGAAAGGGGGGAGAGTAGCCGCCCGCGATCTGCAGGCCGGGGAAGCGCTCGAGCAGCCGCTCTCCGAGCAGCGAGAGTCTGCCCTGGTCGCGTCCTCCGTATAGGTAGATGCGGGTGCCATCGCCTGCCGCCAGCGCGCAGAAGCGTGCCATCAGCTCCGGGCCGTAGATCCGCGTCGCGGCCCTGTGCCCGAGCGTGTGCAGCGCCCAGACAAGCGGTTGACCGTCGGGGACCACGAGGCTCGCGGTATCCACCGCGGCGCGCACCTCTGGATCGTCGAGCGCCGACATCACGAGGTTGACGGCCGCCGCGCTGATCCAGCTGCGCTGGCCTGCCGCGATCGTCTGCTGCATCCAGGCCAGCACACCCGCGTAGTCGGAGATCGCAAGCGGAGTGCCAAGCACCTCGGCGGATGGCAGCTTCGGCGGAGCGGGACTCGTCACTGTCACTGAACGCAGCCTATCCGCAGCGGCTGCTGCATCGAGACGCACCGTGTGCTCGCCGGCCGCGCCGCGGTCGCACGGGATAGGCTGCCTCTGCGATGCCGATCGAGGAGGACCGTTGGCGCGGCAGGCGCGTCCTGCTCACCGGACACACCGGCTTCAAGGGCGCCTGGCTCTCCCTGTGGCTGCAGCGGCTCGGTGCGCAGGTGATCGGCGTCTCGCCCGGATCGGCTGGCGACCTGTCGCTCTACCGGCTGGCGCAAGTGGGCAGCGGCATGGCGGCCGAGCATGACCTGGACGTGCGCGATCGCGCGGCCCTGCAGGCCGCCCTTGCGGCTGCGCGGCCGGAGGTCGTGCTCCATCTCGCGGCTCAGCCGATGGTGAGGCGCTCGCTGGCCGATCCGGCCGGCACCTTCGAGGTCAACGTGATCGGGACGGTGAACCTGCTCGAGGCGGTGCGCCTGGCAGGAGAGTCGGTCAGGGCCGTGCTGATCGTGACCTCGGACAAGTGCTACGAGAATCCGGGCGTGGCCAGATCGCAGCAGGACCCGGGGCTCGGCGGCCGGGCATTCCGCGAGGAGGACCCGCTCGGTGGCAGCGATCCCTATTCGAGCTCGAAGGCATGCGCGGAGCTGGTGGCAGCCTCATATCGCCGATCCTTCTTTGGAGCCGAGCAGGCGCCGCGGCTGGCCAGCGCGCGTGCCGGCAACGTGATCGGCGGCGGCGACTGGGGCGAGGATCGGCTGCTGCCCGACTTCGTGCGGGTCGCCAGTGGCCTGACGCCTGCTCCCCTGAGGGTCCGCAACCCCGAGGCGGTGCGCCCCTGGCAGCACGTGCTGAACCCGCTGATGGGTTATCTGATGCTCCTGCAGCGCCTGCTGCTTGACGCAGATGCCTGCGAGGCGTGGAACTTCGGGCCGCCTGCAAGCGACCTGATGTCGGTCGGGGCGGTGCTCGAGCGGGTCGGTGAGCTGTGGAAGGACGCGCCGGCATGGGAGGTGGACGAGTGCGCCGACCCGCGGGAGGCGTCGTGGCTTGCGCTCGACTCATCCAAGGCCAGAGAGAGGCTCGGCTGGCGCTCGGCGTGGGAGCTCGAGCGGGGGCTCGGCGAGCTCGTCAGCTGGCATCGCGCGCACCTGGCCGGGGGGGACATGCGGCAGGTCAGCGTGGCGCAGATCGAGCGGTACATGACTGACGCCGCGGCCTGAGCGCCTCGGTGCCATCCGCAGATACCTGTCGCACAGACAGAGATCTGCACAACAAATAAATTCTTTTCATTCGTAAGATTCCGCGGGTATGAGCCCACTGCATCTGCGCCGATACCGTGCGGAGCGTCTGCTGCGCGCCGAGTTCGAGAGTCTGCGCGGGAGCGTGCTTGGCTCGGTTCGTGCGCGCCTTGGCGCGAGCGGGCACTCGTTTGACGAGGCCGACCTGGATGCCTGCTACTCGCAGGCCTGGCAGGGGCTCTATGCCGCGGTCCTGGCCGGAGAGGAGATCCACAACCCCGCTGGTTGGCTGGTGCTCGTCACCCACCGGCGCGCGATCGACGAGCAGCGCGCGCGTCGCCACGTCGCGGAGCTGCGTGGCGAGGCGGCCGCGGCCGATCGCGACCTCGCCGCCGAGGTGGACGATCGCATCAGGCTGCGGCGGCTGATGGAGGGGCTTGGCGCCCACCTGAGCGCGCGCGAGCGGCAGGCCGCCGCGCTCTGCTACCTGCAGGGACTCACGCGTGAGGAGGCCGCCAGGCACATGGGCATTGGACCGCGGCGGATGCAGAAGCTGATGGAGGGGCGTGGCGGGCGCCCTGGCGTGGCCGCGAAGGTAGGCGCGCTGGTCGAGTCGATATCCGGGGACCGGTTCTGCGAGGAGCACGCCTCGCTGATGCGCGCGCTCGCCTTCGGGGTGCTCGACCCTAAGGGCGAGCGCCATCGGATCGCACTCGCCCACCGCAGCAGCTGCCCGTCCTGTCGCGCCTACGTGCTCTCCCTGAGAGGCCTCTCCGCGACGCTGCCGCCGGTCTTCCTGCCCAGGCTGCTCGGCGGATCCGGTCTCCACGGCGGTGCGGGCGCGGGCAGCCTGCGAGCTCCGACGGTCCACGCGAGCAGGATTGGCGGCCGCTTTACCGGCACGGGATTCGGCGGGGCCAAGATCGCGCTCGCAGGTGCGCTGGTCCTTGGGGCGGGCGCTGCGGGCGTCGCCCTGACGGTCGCCCCGTCGCACGCTCACCTGCATCCAAGCCGCCGCGGAGCCGTGGTGCTCGGCCGCGGTCGCCCTGTGCCGGCGCACGCGGAGGCGAAGGCTCATCCGAGAACGCACGAAGCGCAGACGCGCAGGCGCTCCACGGCTCGCCGCGTCTCCGCGCCGCATGCGCGCGCAGTCCGCTCGCCGTCGGCTGCGTTGCGTGAGTTCGGGCTCGAACGACCTCGGACGGTAGCGCCGGGCTCCAGGGGTGTGCGCTCGCCAGCCCAGGCGGGCTCCCCGAGCCAGGCTGAGCACGAATTCGGGATCGAATAGCCCGTGCGGCTCAGCCGCGCGGGAAGATCCTGCCCATCTTGCCGAGCACGAGCGGGTTGCCGCGGGGACGAAGCTTTCCGGTCGCGATCGCTCTCATCGGGGC
Organism: uncultured Actinomycetota bacterium; assembly: GCA_963757925.1. Taxonomy (GTDB): domain Bacteria; phylum Actinomycetota; class Thermoleophilia; order Solirubrobacterales; family Solirubrobacteraceae; genus Palsa-744. Next base: position 100,302 of record CAVWTE010000004.1, on the reverse strand, counting down.
CAGGCGATTGCCGATGATGTCGACGAAGTCCTGGTAGGCGACCTTCATGCGGACGTCCGGGTCGGCCGCCGGGCCGCTGGCGACGCGGCTGGAGCCATTGTCGATGACCAGGTGCCAGGTGGGGACGTCGGCGTCGGTGAACTCCCACTGCAGGGTCGTCGGCCTGCGCAGGCCGTGCTGGGGGTTGACCTGTCTGCAGATCGTGTCGAAGAGCAGCTCGACCGTCTCGGGATCGCGCTGCGTGGGTCCCTGGCGCACACCGATCACGCCGGCCTTGGCCAGCTCCCGGCCGCGCCTGCTCATCTCCTCGATCGTCAAGCCCTCGGGCACGATCGGCGGGCCGGGCAGCTCCTCCAGCGGCAGGCCGGCGGAGCGCAGCTTCGTGCGCATCGAGGTTGCGGCCTCTACGCTGATCGTCTCGAAGTCGTAGCCAAAGCAGGTGAGGTAGCGCTCGTCCCAGCCCGGCGGCATCATCACCTGGGCCAGGAAGGGCATCACTTCGCGCAGCAGGCCAGCGACGGCTGCGGGGACGCGGTCGTCTTCACGCGCGAGGTCGGAGATCAGCTTCACGCCGAAGCCGATGTGGCGCTGCTCGTCGGCGGCGATGTTCGCCATGCCGGCCCTGAAGGCCGGCAGCGCGTCGCGCTGCTCCAGGTAGCTGCAGATCATGTGCTGGCCCGGTTGGGCCATCGTCGCCTCGATGATGACGTGGTAGAGGGCGACCGCGGCGGCGAGCTTGGGGCGGGAGTGGTCCTTGCGCAGCTGCGCCGCCATCGTGTCCAGGCGCTCGAAGATCTTCACGAAGCCCGGTGAGAGCTTCGGCCTGATCGCGGCCAGGCCACTCGCGGGCGAGCCGTCGCCGATGCCACAGACCTCGTTCATGAAGCGCTTGAAGAAGACGGCGTGCCTGGCCTCGTCGACCTGCTGGGTGGTCAGGAAGTACTTTTGCTCCTCCAATGGCGCGGCGTCTATGTAGGGGGAGAGGTTGTCGGTTACAGCGTCCTCGCCCCAGAAGAAGAGGCCGTAGTTCCACAGCGCTGCCTGACGCTCGAAGTCGGTGAAGCGCTCCTGCCATTGCTTGGCGTCCTCGCTGAAGTCGAGGTCCATCGCGCTCCAATTGCCGTGCTCCCAGCGCCTGTACAGATCCTCGTAGGAGATCGCGTCAGCGGGCAGGCTGCCGATCTGTGAGCCGTTTGAGGAAATTGCCCCATTGCCCTGCGCCATCGTGCTCGCCATCTCTTCGCTCCTCTGTCGGTTGGGCGCCCTGCGACGTTCGCCAGCCCTGGCCAAGCCACCTCCGCGTGTGGAGGACGATCTAGAGTCTACAGATAATGAATATTATTGCAATAGCAAATGCTCCCTCAACTAGAATGCGGCTCATGACTGAAGCGGCACCCGCAATCGCGACGAGGCTCACGCGCGAACAGAGCAAGGCTCAGACCAGGCAGCGGCTGCTCGCCGCCGCCAGGTCCGTCTTCGCACGTCGCGGGTACCACGGCGCCTCCGTGGAGGAGATCGCGGCGGAGGCGGGCTTCTCGACCGGGGCCCTCTACTCCAACTTCGACGGCAAGGAGGACCTCTTCCTCGCGCTCATGGACCACGAGATCGATGCCTACTGCGCAGAGATCGCGGCCGAGGTAGACGGCGTCGCCTCGGTCGCCGAGCGCGCGAGGGACGGCGCGCGGCACTGGATGGAGATCGTCGAGCGCGAGCCCGAGATGCTGATGCTGTTCGTCGAGTTCTGGGCTTACGCAGCACGCGATCCCGGCGCCCGCGAGCGGGTCGCCGCCAGCTTTGCGAAGGCAAGGCAGGTGCTGACGAGGCTGATCGGCGACGGCGCACGCGAGTTCGACCTGCAGCTCGAGATGCCCGCGGAGCACCTCGCGATCGCAATCGACGCGCTCGCTGATGGCATCGCGCGCCAGAAGCTCGCCGATCCGGCGGTCGTGCCCGACGATCTGATGGGACGAGTGATCTCACTGCTGCTGGCCGGGGCGACGCGGCCGGCGAAGCCAGGCTCCTCCCCGCAGAAGCACGCACCCTCCTGACGGCTTGAAGCGAGCAGCGTGCCGGCGCGCCAGCGCGAGCATTATCCTCGGCGGCAGATGCCCGCCACAAGCAGCCTTGCCGACGGCCGGCCCGATGGCGGCGCGACCCACGACGGCGCGCGAGGCGACCTGCTTCGCAAGCCGCTGCGCACCCTGAGCTCCGACCCCAGCGCGCTTCCTGCGCTCGCGGCGCTCGCGCTCCTGGTCGCATGGGCCGCCAACCAGGCTGGCTTTCCTGAGACCCACTGGGCGCCCGGAGGCCTGATCCTGCTTGCGCTGCTCGCGATCGCCGTGGGCGCGACGGGGCTGCGAGTCACCTCGATCCCTTGGCCCGTGCGGATCGCGCTCGCGGCGCTCGCGGCCTATACGGCGTTCAGCTTTCTCTCGATCCTGTGGGCCAACGTCCCCGGCGATGCCTGGGAAGGAGCCGACCGCACGCTCGTCTACCTGATCGTGTTCGCGCTCTTTGCGAGCTTTCGCAGGACGGGCGAGGCAGCGGCGCTCCTGCTCGGTGCCTGGGCGCTGGCGATGGCCGGCCTTGCGGTCTTCGCCGTGCTGCATGTCGACGCGGCTGCGGGCAGCGTGTCGCGACTGCAGAGCCTGATGCCCGGCGGCCGCCTCGCCTTTCCCGCCGGCTACACGAACGCGAATGCGGCGCTGTGGATGATCGCGTTCTTCCCCGCATGGCTGCTCGCCTCCGCGCGCCGTGTGCCATCTCTTGCACGCGGGCTACTCGCGGGCGGCGCGGTCGTGCTTGCCGCGGTCGCGCTCTACAGCCAGAGCCGTGGGTCGGTGTACTCGATTCCGATCGTGCTTGCGCTCGTGTTCCTGTTGCTGCCGGGGCGTGTGCGGAGCTTTGCGACTCTCGTGCCGATCGGCGTCGGCGCCGGTATCTGCGTGCCTGCGGTGCTGCGGCTCGACGAACGGGTCGAATCGGGGGCGCCGGCATCGACTGCTGCCCATTCGGCCACGCTCTCGGTGCTGGTGGCGGGAGTGGTCGTGACGGTGCTGGTGACGCTCGCCGCGATGCTGGAGAGCAGGTGGCCCGCCTCGCCGAGCGCCAGGGCGCGCGTTCGTCGGGGCATCGCGACCGTGGGCGTGCTCACCGTCCTGGCCGTGGCGGCCGGGGGCATCGCAGCGGCCGGCAAACCGTTGGGGCGCGTCGAACACGCCTGGAGCACGTTCACGAGCATCAAAGGCTACGAAGCCGACAGCAGACGCGAAAGCCGTCTCGCTGCGGGCTTTGGCAGCAACCGCTACGACTTCTATCGAGTCGCCTGGCACGAATTCCTGGCACACCCGCTGCTTGGCATCGGTGCCGACAACTTCGCCGAGCAGTACCTGCGGCGGGGCCACAGCCTGGAGACCCCCCACTACCCTCACAGCGTCGAGCTGCGCACGCTCACGGAGACCGGCCTGATCGGCGCGATCATCGCGCTTGTCGGGCTCCTCGCAAGCCTGCTCGCCGTAAGGAGGGCACTCTCGGTATCAGACTCCCTTGCGCGCGCGGTCGCCGCCGGGGCGCTCGCGGGTTTCGTCTACTGGGCGATTCACGGCTCCTTCGACTGGTTCTTCGAGTACGCGGGCCTTGGCGCTCCTGCCTTTGCGCTGCTGGGCCTTTCCTGCTCGCTGATGCCCGCCAGGGCGGCCGCCGTTGCGCCCTCGCGCCGCAGGTCTCGACTGCGCAGGATTGGCCGAGCGGCCGTGGCGATCGGGGTCGCCGCGTTTGCGATCTTGGCGCTCGGCGCCCCCTGGCTCTCCCGCATGGAGGTCGAGAGCGCAGCGCGCGTTTGGACCGCATCGCCATCGACCGCGTATGCACGGCTCGATGAAGCGGCGCGACTGAACCCGCTGAGCGCCGAACCTGATCTGATCGGGGGGACGATCGCCCTACGTCTGGAAGAGCTCGGTCGAGCCCGCAAGCAGTTTCAACTGGCGATCGGTCGAGCTCCCGGAGACGCCTATGCGACGCTCGAGCTGGGCGCCATAGCCTCCAGTCGCGGCGAAGCACGTGCTGGGCTTGATCTTCTGCGGCGCGCGGCGCAGCTGAACCCGCGGAGCGCCCTGACCCAGCAGACGCTTGCGATCGCACGCAGGGGAGAGCGCGTGAATATCGGCGACTTGAACCGCGCGATCCTCCGCGAAGCTGAGCAATTCTCCTAGTTGGAGTGGGCTGCGGCTCTATAGCAGCAAGATTCAGGGTTTCCCCGCTCGACACGTCCGCACTGCTTCGATACCGTTTGCGTTGGCCCGGCTAGATGTCCGGCCTCGACGGGAACGCAGTTCGCCGAGGTTCGGTCAGGTCGCATATGCGACCGGGGGACCGCTGGGGCGGCATGGAGAGCTGACTGCGAGTTGTACGGGCCACAGGAGTTTCACAGCAGGGAAGCATGAGAACCCAAAGCACGATCATCACAACGCTCGCAATAGCGGCTGCCCTGGGCATGCCAACTGCCGCCGCGGCGGCCTCGCCGCTGCTCAGCGGCTACGGCGGCCCTGGCTCAGGCGAACAGCAGCTCGTGGGCGGCGGCCTGGTCAACGGTGGCGGCTCCAGAGGGGGGCGCGGTGGCGGCCCCAGCGCTCCGGCTGCCTCCTCGACGTCCACTGAAGCCGAAGCGATCCAGGGTGGCTCTTCGCGTGGCGGCGCTGGTCGTGCCGGCGGGCAAGCGAGGAGCCATGGGGCGCTCGGCAGCGGTCGAACCGGACCCTCTGGGCCTGGTCGCACACGAAGCGGTGGATCGGCGCTTGGCGCTACTACTAAAGAACGCACGCCCGGCGGCCGTTCCGGCAGGAGAAGCGCGCGCACAGGCCGCGCCAGCGAAGGCGTGGCGAGCAGGAGCCACACGGCCGCGGCCGTCCCCTCTGCTGCGCTCGGGCTCTCGGGTGACCAGTGGCTGATGGTTGCGATCGTCGTCGCGGCGCTCCTCCTGATGGGCCTGCTGACCCGGCGACTGGCCGGCCTGCAGTTCCGGGACGAATCTGTCGATAGAAGGCTCATGAACCCCGGCAAGGGTCACTAGCACCGATGGGCATCCTGCGCCAGAGCACCCACTCCGCGCTGCCGCTGACGGGCAACCAGCCCGCGCTGCGCGACCGCGCGCTCGCAGGCGAGGTGCTGCGTCGCCGGCCGGCTCAGCCCGGCGGGCCGCTGCAGCGCATGCTCGAGGGGCGCGGCTGGAACATGCTGCGGGCGCTCGCCGATCTGGTTCTGCTCTGCGCTGCGGTGGTCGTCGCGCTCGGTGGTCCTGGTGGGCTGCGCATATCCGCCAACGCGGCGCCGCTGCTGGCCGTGCCACCCCTGGCGATGCTTGCTCTATACCTCAAGGGCCTCTATCGCGCGCGGATGAGGGCGCTGGTCTTGGATGGCCTCCTGCCTGTGGTGAGCGCGGTCTCGGTCGCGGCGATGTCGGCCGCGATGATCGGCCTGCTCGTCAACGGGAGGATGTCCAGCTCGAAGGAGCTCGTCCGCGTGTGGCTGTTCGCGCTGCTGGCCGTCGGCATCGGCAGAACGGTGCTCGCGGTTGCCCAGCGTCGCGCGAGGATCGCAGGGGCGATCGGCAAGCCGGTGCTGATCGTGGGCGCTGGCATCGTCGGCTCCCAGGTCGCGCGCCGGCTCGACAGCCACCCGGAGTATGGGCTCGTGCCCGTCGGCTTCCTCGACGACGATCCAAGGTCGATCGCCGAGGTCGGCGGGCGCAACGTGCCCGTGCTCGGCTCGGTTGACGACCTCGACAAGGTCGTCAAGCATGCACATGTGCGCAACGTCGTGGTTGCGTTCTCCTCAGTTGCAGACGAGCGTCTCGCGCGCATGATCCAGCGCTCGCAGGAGCTCGGAATCGAGGTTTCGGTCGTGCCCCGGATGTTCGACACGATCAACAACCGCATCGCATACGACCCTGTCGGCGGGCTGCCGCTGCTGTCCTTCAGCGCCGTGGATCCAAAGGGCATCCAGTTCGCCGTCAAGCATGCGTTCGATCGCGCCCTCGCGGGAGCGCTGCTGGTCGTCCTCTCGCCTCTGCTGGGTGCGATCGCGCTCGCGGTGAGACTTAGCTCGCCCGGCTCGATCCTCTACAGGCAGCGCCGTGTCGGACGCGACGGCAAGGTCTTCGACCTCTACAAGTTCCGCTCGATGCGACCGCTCCCTGCCAAGGAGCACGCGGACGAGCGCAGCGCGCTGGACAACCTGCTTGCAGGCGATGTCGCGCCCGGCGGCGTCGAGGGGCTGGATCGCCGCACGGCCGTCGGCCGTCTGCTGCGACGCACGTCGCTCGACGAGCTGCCCCAGCTGCTCAACGTGCTCCTCGGGGAGATGAGCATCGTCGGCCCCCGGCCGGAGCGCCCCGAGTTCGTGGACCTGTTCATGCAGGACGTGATCCGCTATGGCGATCGACATCGAGTGAGGTCAGGCATCACCGGCTGGGCTCAGGTCCACGGCCTGCGCGGCCAGACTTCGCTTGCCGAGCGCATCGAGCTCGACAATTACTACATCGCGCACTGGTCGCTTGGCCTGGACATGAAGGTGCTGCTGCTCACTCTGCTCGCGGTCTTCCACGACGCGGAGTGAGTCAGGCGCTCAGATGCGTCGCTGCGCGTCGCTGCTTGGCCCCAGCCAGTACTGGTAGACGCGAACGGTCAGGTGGCGGGTGCCGAGCACCCTTGGCAGCGAAATCGAGTAGTCGTTGAAGCGGTTGAGCGTGAAGATGGACCGGAAGCGCAGGACGCCACGCCGGAAGACTTCGAGTTTCATGTAGTCGCCGACGGGACCTGAGCCGCTGGCAACGACGTGTCCGGCCTTCACTCGCAGCCTGAGCGTTACGGGGCTTACAGATCCGAAGGGAGACTGCAGCGACTGCGCCAGCGCGTAATAGGACGGCTTGCGCTTGTCGCTGGCGCTGAACACGCCGAATTCTTCTCCGGAGACGTCTTGTAGGCCGTAGGGCATGAGCGCTGCGATATAGGGCGCTTTCGCCAGCTCGCGAAACGCGCTGGTCAGGTTCTGCGCCTGCACCGCCTGCGTCACGCAGCCCTGTTCCTGCTCTGTTTGTCGCTGCGGCCAGCAGCTGGTCCAACCGAACTCGTCCAGCCACAACGGCGTCGAGTCGTGGTTCTCGATCTGTACTTCGCGAAAGCTGCGTACCGAGCCGAGCACGAGGTTGTAGAAGTGGACGGATACCCCGTCGTAATAGCCCTCGATCCCCTGCTGGTAGAGCGCTTGCATGAAGGCTCCGTTGGAGCCGACGAGGGAGCCGGCAAGCACCTTGATGCCCGGATCGGCGCTCTTGACCGCCGGATATGCGGCGCGCAGCAATTCCGCATAGTGCTTGGGCTTTTCAGGTCCCGCCAGATAGGCTTGATTTGCCTGGTCGGGCTCGTTCCACACTTCGATGGCGGTCAGCTTGCTGCCATAGCGCTGCGCCAGGCGGCCGACGAACGTCCCGAAGGTCGAGGTTTCGCGCGGGGGCCATGCGTTCGCGACGTTCAGCTGCTGTGGCTCGCACGCCTGCATCAGCGATGCCGGCGCGCTCGAGGCCCAGCAGGGAGTGTCGTCCACGAGCGCGATCACGCCGATGTGATCTGCAGCCGCGTCTTGGATGACGCGGTTGGCCGCAGCGAGCATCCCCGTGCTCGTCCGTCCTTGCGTCGGTTCGAACAGCGCCCACGGCAGGGCGACGCGCACGAGCTGGGCGTGGAGCCGTTGTGCCGTCGCGATTTCACGATCGATCTTGGCCACGCTCTCGCCCGGAGAGGCGCCTGCGATGTTGATCCCAGAAAGCGGAGCAGAGCGCGGGCTGGCGCCGCCGGCACCAGCCGAGAGGGCCACGATGCCGAGAGCGATCGCGATGGATGCGAGCGTCAACCTCAATCGGCGCCTTGCGGACATCTGCGCGACTTTAGAGCATGCCCGGATCGCTCGGGCTCAGTACGCTTTGGCTTACCACATGTCCCCGACCTGGATCTGGATGCAGGTGGCGATCGTCGTGTTCGTGCTCGCGGGGATCGTGATCGCCATCACGAAGCTGGCCTGATCGGCCTGCCTCCACGAACGCGGCGGCAAGGTCATGCTCGGGCGGCGCTGGTAGCGTACCTGCGCATGGGCGGGTCGACTCCATCTTTTCTGGCTGAGTCAGCGTGGCAGATGGGCCTCGGTGAGCGAGCCGCCGTTGCCGGGGTGCTGGCGGAGCTGCGTCCATCCGTCTCGATCGAGCTTGGGACCTATCTCGGCGGAAGCTTGAGCACGCTTGCGAAGTTCAGCGATCGCGTCCACAGCTTCGACCTCGAGCTCCAGATCGATGCCGATGCGTATCCGAACGCCACCTTTCACGTGGGCGACAGTCATGAGCTGCTTCCCGCCCTCCTGGACGAGCTGGCATCGAACGGGCAGGGCGTGGAGTTTGCGCTGGTCGACGGCGACCACTCGCCGGAGGGCGTGAGGCGTGACGTGCTCGACCTGATCAGCTCCTCAGCTATGAAGAGCGGCGTGATCTTGCTACACGACACGGGCAACGAGGCGGTTCGGCGTGGCTTGGAGGAGATCTCCTTTGCGCAGTACGGGCGCATCGGACTGATCGACCTGGACTTCGTGCCAGCCTCCGCGCCCGGTGGGACGCTGTCTGCCCGCTGGGGCGGTCTCGGCATGATCGTGCTCGAAGAGCATCGAGAGGGCCCGGGCGTCGAACCCGCACGCGGTGCTGGCGGTGGCGATGCGTGGAGCACGATGCGCGAGCTGCAGCGGCGCGCTCGCCGCACGGCCGGGCTGACGCTCAGGCGCGCCGGCGTTCACCCCGCGCAGCTGCGTGCGCGACGTGGCGGCAAGACTCCCCGGCCCTGAGAGACCTCGAGTGCACGCGGATCGAGGTATCCGGCGTGGTTCGCCCAGGTCGAAGCTCAGTTGGAGATGAGCTCTCGATAGCGCTGTTCGTAGGCATCGGTCATTGCGTCGACCGTGTGCCTGGCCTCGATCAGCGCCATCCCGGCGGCTCCCATCGTCTCACCTCGCACGGGGTCGAGCAGCAACTCGACGAGCCTCTCACCCAGTACGGTGCCATCGTCGAGCGGGACGACGACGCCCGCGCCTGAAGCGAACAGCTCGCGCATGCCCTGGACATCCGTCGAGAGCACAGGCGTTCCCGCCGCCATGGCCTCCAGAGCCGCGATCGACAGTCCCTCCCAATCGGAGGAGAAGACGAGCACATCGGCCCGTTGGATCAGCTGCCGCGCATCGGAGCGCACTCCGGTGAACACGACGTTCGCAGCTAGCCCGCTTGCTTGCACTTCCGCTTCGGTCTGCGCGCGCAGAGGCCCATCGCCAACGATCAGAAAGCGCGCCGAGGGCACGCGAGCGGCTGCCACGGCGGCGGCTCGGACGAAGCGTGCATGCACCTTCTGTGGCACCATCCGCGCAACGATTGCGGCGACCGGGGCGCCCTCCAGCCCGAGATCGGCGTCGATCTGGGCGCGGAGTGGCGCAGACATCGGCTCCATCGGCTCGATCGCGTTGTAGATGACGCTGGTCATCTGGCTCGGGCAGCCTGCATCGATCAGTTGGTCGCGCAGGTCCTTCGAGACGCAGACGACATGATCTGTGAGCCGGAGTAGACGGGCGGCCCGCGCATACTCGGATGGCAGTACGCCATGGAAGGTGGCGAGCACCGGAGGCCGCTTTCGCGGCCGCGCGAGTGCGGCCGCGATGCTGGCGAGGCCGGCGAGCCGCGGGTTTTGAGCGTGGATGACATCTGGGCGCAGCCGTCGGGTGGCTCGTGCCAGCTCGACGGTCTCCACGGCCATGCCAACCGTGCGGCCGCGGTCGTGCAATTGGAGGCGGGCATGCGGCACACCCTCCAGATCGATGTCGCGAGGGCCGGATGGAGCGAGAAGAGTCACGCGGTGGCGATGGGCTGCAAGGCCGGTGGCCAGCAGCGTCAGCACCCGCTCGGCGCCGCCTGCCTGCATCGAGGGGCTGGCGAGCATGACGTCGATCTGGCCATGCCCATGGCGAGCTCCCTGCACCGAGTCAGTGGCATCCAGCTGGCTCATGCCCGAAGCTCAGCCGATCTCAACGCCCGCATGCCGGAGAGATCTCGTCGTATACGTCGCTTACGCCGTCGAGCATCCGCTCCATCGAGAAGCAGCGCTCGAAGCGCTCGAGGGCGTGCGCGCCCATCTGCGCTCGCCGGTCCGGACTGGCAAGTAGTTCGACCAAGGCTTGTGCGAGAGGGGCGCTCTCACCGGGGGGCACGAGCACGCCGCTCTCGCTGTCGATCACGGCCTCGCCAATGCCGCCGACCTCGCTGGCGACTATCGGCACGCCGGCTGACATCGCCTCCAGGATCACGTATGGGAACGCCTCGGCGAGAGCGGGATGCACGAACACATCCGCACCTGCAAGCGCGGCCATCGGGTCTGGGCACAGGCCGAGAAAGTGCACAGCGTCGCTGACGCCAAGGGCGGCGGCGCGTGCCTGAAGGTCGTGCAACTCCGGGCCATCGCCCCAGATGGCGATCTGCGCCTCGGGATGGCTCGCGAGGACCTCCGCCGCTGCCGCTATCAAGGTATCGAGCCCCTTGCGGCGGTGCAGAAGCGCCATTGCACAGACGACCGGCCCCCGCTGTGAGAGCTCCAGCATGCGGGCGTCCGGAGACGTTTCGCGCGGGGCCGCGCACACGCCGTTGTAGACCAGGCGCACGCGGTCCGTGGGGCCTATCGATCGGGCGAGCCGCGCCTCCTGCTCGCAGACGCAGACGACACGACTGGCAAGAGGCGCAAGTGCACGCTCCACCTCGCGGTAGGCCAGTCGCTGTGCCCCTGCCGCAAAGCTGCTCGCGAACGAGTAGAGGTGAGGCGTGTAGACGAGGGGCGTGCGCATGTTGGAGATTCGCTCGAGACGGGCGAGGACGCCGGCCTTGGAGCTGTGCGCATGAATCACGTCCGGTCGTGTCTCGCGCACGATGCCTGCAAGCTTGCGCACGGCGGCGATGTCGGCTCCAGGCTTGACCTCACGAGACATCTCCAGCATGACATGTCTGATGTGCTCCTGAGAGCTGGCCTCGATCTCGGGTCGCGTCGGCCCGCACAGCGTCACCTCGACCCCGCGTTTCGCGAGACCTGTCGCGAGGTCAGCCACGTGCCGGCCCACACCACCGTCGATCGGCTGGTGAACCAGCAGGATCCCGGCGCATTTGTCGATCGTATCGGCATGACAGATCTCCTCGCGGCCAGGCCTGGCCGCCGGCTCATCTGCCGCCGATCGGATGCCATCGGCGCCGGTACCATGACCGGGCGCGGCCCAGATCGACAGATGGACGAGCTGGAATCCTCTCACGGCCGTCGAGGATCGCGGCGGGCACCTCCTGCGTCAGCCACTCGCCGAGTGCACTAAGGCCCGCCTGCTCCATCTCCGCCGCGACGCCAGGCGCCCGTCGCAGATGATCGTGGGCGTCTGAGACGACGTTGTGGACGAGGTCCTCGGCGGCGAGCGCGAGTGCGAAGCGGCGGACGTCGTGCCCGAAACGTCCCGCGAGCGAGCCTGCGGTGATCGACGTGAGCACGCCGCTGCGCACGAGCGAGCGCAATATCTGCGGAGCTCGATGCAGCCCCGGGCAGCGCTCAGGATGAGCGAGGAGGATGCGGTGACCGCTGCGCTGGAGGTCCAGCAGCAGCTCCTCCAGCCCACTCACGTCCGCCGCGAAGGGCGGCTCGATCAGCAGCCAGGGCCCGCCTCCAAGGCCAAGGCGCGAGATCTCCTCTGCGGCGATCCGCCTCACGTAGGCGGCGGCGATCTCTGCGCCGCCGCGGATCTCGACTTTCACATCCTCCGCGTGCAGGTGCGCCTTCAGATCCTCAACCGCAGATGCGATTGAGCTTGCATCGTTGGGGTAGTGCCGACTCACGTGGGGAGTCGCGACCAGTATGCTCGCTCCGCCGTCAGCGGCTGCCCGTGTCAACATGGTTGAGCCCTCGAGCGTTCGAGGGCCGTCGTCGATCGAGGCAAGGACGTGGCAGTGCAGGTCGATCACGGCGCTGATCGTCAGAAGCATCGCACTCGGCAACCTGGTTTGCGCCGCGGACCTGCCATACGTCAGGTAAGGATCGGGCGCCCAGAGCTTCAGTTTCAGCCCACCGTGCCGACTACAATACAAACGCCCTCTTAGCTGGAGTCTCCTTGTCGAGCAAGCCGCCTTTCGTCAGCCCGCCAGAGCAGGGCGCCCACGTGCCCTACATGCGCGCAATTCGCGCGCATCCGCTTCTGGTCGTCGTCATAGTCTTCGTCGCGGTGCTCGCCGCGGTTGCGATCGAGAAGAGCCGCAGCGCCTCCTACGAAGCGACCACCCAGGTGCTCGTCACGCCCGTCGGCAACGGCGGCCCGTATGTCGGCCTTCCGGTGGTCACCGAATCGGCGAACGACCCTTCGCGCACGCTGCAGACTGCGACCTCCGTGCTCAAGTCGCCGGCCGCCGCGCTCGCGACCGCGGCCGACCTTCGCGGCGGCTGGAGCCAGCAGACGGTCAGCGAAGCGATCAGCGTGCAGCCGCTCGGCGAAAGCAACATCCTTTCGATCACCGGCAAGGCCGGCACAGCCTCGCGAGCCGCGGCGCTGGCCAATACATACACGCACGAGACGCTGTCGCGGCACATCACGCAGCTGACCGGCGAAGCAAAGGCCGAGATCGAACAGCTGCAGGTGCGTCAGAAAGGCATCCCGTCCGGTGAAGCGGGTCAGATCGCCACGCAGCTCAGCGCGCTCAGCTCGGTGGCGGCCGGGCACGATCCAAACTTCTCCCTGCTGCAGAACGCGCCGCTTCCCAGCGCCGCGACCGGCACCTCCACGAAGGTGATAGCCGTGCTGGCCCTGCTGGCCGGCTTGATAGTCGCGATCGCGGCGGTCACGGGAATCGAGTATCTCAACCGGCGCGTGCGCGACGAAGATGAGCTGCTCTCGCTGTACCCGCTGCCGGTTCTGGCTCGCATACCGGTTCTGCCCCGTGGCGCACGTGAGCTGGTCTCGCTTGCGACGCTGCCCCCGAGGGTGCGCGAGGCGTTTAGAACTCTTCAGATCCAGATCCCGGCGAGCGCTCGCGGTGGCGGCCGTGTCGTGATGTTCACGAGCGCCTCTCCGCGCGATGGCAAGACCGCCTCGGCTGTCGGCTTCGCGATCGTGCTCGCCTCAGCCGGCTTTCGGGTCGTCCTGGTCGACTTCGACCTGCGCAAGCCTGCGGTACAAGAGCGTCTGCGGGTCAGTGCCCGCGAAGCGGACCTTGCGCGCGAGGACGCATCGTTTCGCGATCTGCTCGTAGAGGTTCCCTCCGCGCCCGGGCTCTCGGTGGCGGGGACTCCACGACGCGAAGGCGGCAGGCCCGCGATAGACATCGCCCATCGCCGCCTGCCCGAGCTTCTGAGCGAAGGCCGTGAGATGGCCGACTACGTGATTATCGACACGCCACCGATCGGCCAGGTCAGCGATGCGATAAACGTGGCGATCGCCGCCGACGACGTGATCCTCGTCGCCCGCCCAGGCAATACCGACCGCGAGGAGCTAAAGCGCACGCGCGAGCTGCTCGATCGCATGTCCCTCACCCCCGCCGGGCTGATCGTGATCGGCGACACGAAGGGCGGGAGCGCTTACGCCGAGTACGGTGTGGGCGAGGCTCCCGCAGTCCAGCAGAGAGCCGCAGCGCCTTCGCCGCGCAGCGGATCGCGCGAGGCCGAGCGGATCGGTCCGGGTCGGGCCGGCAGCGGCTCCCTGGAGCGGCCGCGTCGAAGCTCGTAGGTAGGAGCGGCGCTTGAGCCTGCTCTCGCTTTCCGCTCGGGCAACGCCGGCTGTGCGAGCGAAGAGCTCCCCCTCCGTGCTCGTCCCGCTCGGCGCGCTGGCAGCAGTCCTCGCGTATGCCGGCGCGCTCACATACAGCACCAAGATCGGGATGCTGATCCTGCTGGCGATGTGCTTCGTGCCGCTCGCACTGTGGCGCCTGCCGCTTGCGGTCTGCGCCTGGATCGTGCTCTCCTTCCTCTCCCATGTCTCGGCGCTCTCGGCCTATCCAAACCGAGTGTTGCTCTTCGTCAGCGCCTGCTGGATCGGCCTGCTGATCGGGCGCCGGGCGAGGCGCGACGGCGCGGTCGCGGAAAGCTACGCGGTCGTTGCGCTGGTGGTGATCTTCATCGCGTGGACGGCGCTCACCCTCGCGTGGGCGCCCGATGCCGGCGCTGCGGGCACTCAGCTGAAGCAGCTGGCGTATGGCGGCTTCAGCGTCATCCTCCTGCTCGGAGCGGTACTCGAGCGACGACACCTGCGCTGGATCGCCGCGGCATTCGTATTCGGGGCCGTTGCCTCGGTGCTCTACGGGGCGGCGAAGGGCGGGCTCAGCGGTGCGACGGGCGCCGCGACCGAAGTCGCCGACTCCGGTGGGCGCTTTCAGGGCGGAGCCAGCGACCCCAATTACCTGGCGGCGGTGCTGGTGCCGGCGATCATGCTGGCCGGCGGCCTGGCGATCCGCCGGGCGCCGGGGCAGCGGGCGCTATTGGCGCTTGCAACGGTGATCATCGCGATCGGCCTTGCCGGCACCGAGTCGCGAGGTGGGCTGATTGCGGCGCTCGTCTGCGCGCTCGTCGCGTTGGTGATCTGGCGTGGGCGGCGTGTGCTGATCGGCGGCGTGGTTGTCCTCGCAGGGCTGGCCACGGTGATCTTCTTCCTGATAAAGCCGAGCGCTTGGACTCGCATACTGGAATCCAACCAGGGCAGCGGGCGCCTGGACATATGGACGATCGCTTTGAGGGTAATTCACGATCACCCGTTCGTGGGCGTCGGCCTCGGCCAGTTTCCGCAGGTGTCGAGCCATTACGTCCTGCAGCCAGGCGCGCTCGAATACGTCAGTCTGATCGTCGAAAAGCAGATCGTCGTGCACAGCCTCTACCTCCAGCTGCTGGTGGAAGGCGGGGTGGTGAGCCTGCTGCTGTTCCTGGTGATAGTCGGTAGCTCGTTGGCAGCGTCCTGGCTCGCGGCCAGGCGCTTCGATGCGCAGGGCGACGAGGAGATGTCCGCGATGGCTCGGGCCTCGATCCTTGCACTCGTGGGAATCCTCGCGGCGTCCTTCTTCCTCTCCGATCTGGAAAACAGCCAGCTCTGGGTCATCCTTGCGCTTGGCCCGGTGCTGGTTGGACTGGCACGACGGCAGGCATCGCCGTCCCAGCGCCTGCCGGCATCCTCCTCGGCTCACTGAGCCTCGCGGGCCCGGTTATCGGGGCCAGGAGGGCGAGCGTGGCGATCGCGCTCGCCCTGCGCGAGGAGTCATATGAACGTCCGGCGCGCCTGCTCACGCTCAGATCAGGGCGCAGACGCTCGATGAGATGAGCGTGAACAAGGAGCGCGCAGACCGCGCGCTACCGACAAAGGCACACCCGTCGCGAGGCGGGGTCGCAAAGCCAGGGGTCTCTTCGAGACGGCCCAGTTACCGAAGGAGCCGCGAATATGCCTACCCGATCTTCAAGCAACCGCTTGCCGGTTGCCTCAGCTTTCCTGGCCCTCACGTCGGCCTTCGTGCTCGCGCTCTCGTTGCCGAGCATCGATACAGCCGCTGCAGCCACTCGGCACGGGCATCATGTCCATCGCGCCCATCGCGACCATCGTGTCCACCGCTCTGCGGTGCGTAGGCTCTGCGCCGCCCGCGCGGCCAGGGTCCGCCATCGAGCCGCGCGCAGCGCCGCGGCAAGGCGTTGCATCGACGCCCATATCGCGCTGCACAGGGGCAAGAGTGGTATTGAGGCGAGTCGCACATACCGCAAGGTGCCAAAGACCGTCGTAAGCCCAACCGGCAGCTCCACGCCGTCGTCCACGTCGTCGAGCACCTCCTCTACGACCGCCTCCACGGCTTCTGGCTTCCAACCGAGCCCCACCTCCGCGCCCGGCACCGGAACCGGCTGGGACGGGTTCGGCGGCCTGAGCCTGCCTGGCGCAGACTGGCGGCCATACGCCAGTAGTTCGCCTTTCAACCAGTCGACCGAAGGCGTCGCCGTCGCCTCCGACTCGGCACAGGTCGTGAAAAAAGTGCTCGGCTGGGGACTGCCGGGAAACCTCGTCGCGGGCGTCGCGGAAACCAGTGAAGACTGGAGCCATCCGACCTTCTTCGCGGAGCCAAACGATCCGATTTACACCCTCCACGCGACAGAGCCGTGGGGAGTCAGCCAGATCAACGGCATGCAGATCCCGATTCCGGAAGATGCGCGCCCGGCCGCGGGCAGCGATGGTCACATGACCGTGGTGACTCCAGAAGGTTGGGAGTATGACTTCTGGGAGACGCAGCTGCCGCCGAAAGGCGGAGGCACCCTGACCTTCGGCTGGGGAGGGCGCACTCGCATCGACGGGAACGGCCTTGGCAGCGCAGGCACCGCAGCCGGCTTCGGCAACCTCGCCGGCATCATCCGCGCTCCCGAACTCGCCGCAGGTCACATCAACCATGCACTGTTCATCGTGCTGAAGTGCGCCACGACCGAAACCAGCTTCGGCAATGGCACGATCGCAGGCAAAGGCACCTCCAGCTATGTCTATCCGGCGAGCGACGGCGGCGCCTCCTGCCCATCTGGCGAAGCCGATGCGCCACCACTTGGTACGCGCTTCATGCTGGCGATGAGCAACGCTCAGATCCAGGCGCTTGCGGTGCCACAGTGGAAGAAGACGATTCTCACGGCTCTCTCCGAATATGGTGGCTATGTCGGCGACACAGGCGGTCCCGGCTTCGCGTTTGAGTTTGAATCGAGCACCGCCTACACAGCTCTTGGCCTGCCCGACCCGCTGGTGGAATTCGCAAAGGCCAACGGCGTGCCTGAGTCCGGCGGCCACTACATATTCAACGTCGCCAGCGGCGTCGAATGGGAAAAGTACCTGCGCGTCCTGGTGCCGCCGAGCCAGTAGTGAAAGCCGGCGGGCAAGTGAGTCGAGGTGCATGATCATGGTGCCCTCGAATCCCCGAGCAGGTGGAGGCTCGCCTCCACCTGCTCGGCCACCGAGGCCCAGCTCGAGCCCTGCAGGGTGCGCTGACGGCCAGCGGCTCCCAGGCGCTCGGCGAGAGATGCGTCGCTGAGAACTCGCTCGAGTGCGGCGGCGAGCGCACCGGGGTCGCGGGGAGGCACGACCAGTCCTGAGACACCGTCGGCGACCGCTTCGCGAAGGTCGCCGACGTCTGTGGCGACGGTCGCCCGCTGCATCGTCATCGCAAGGTGTGCGACTCCGCTTTGATAGGCCGTCAGGTACGGGAGCACGACCACGCGCGCCCGTGCGAACAGCGCCTTCACGTCCTCCATCGGCACATAGCCAGGCAGGGTCTCGACCTGCTTGCGGTGGCCGGCTGCCCACTGCAACACGCTCTCTGACTCGCCCTCCTCGGGTGCAGGCGGGCCGGCGATCGTCAGCCGCACCTCGGGCCTGCGCCGCACGAGCTCGTCGAAGGCCTGCATCAAGACAGGCAGGCCCTTCATCTTGCTCCAGGTGCCAAAGAAGAGGATGCGAGGCTCATTGGCCGGCGGTGGCGGGTCTTCGGCGAAGAGGCTCTCGTCACCGTGTGGGATCACTGCGAGCCTCGTCGGCGGCCAGGCTTCCTCGAACTCGACCCTGCTCCTCGCACCGTGCACGAATACGAGGTCGAAGCGCGGATAGAGGCGGCGCAGCAGAGCGATCGTCGGACCTGAGCTCACGTACAGCTCCTCTCCGCCCCAGCGATTGATCGGTCGGACGTTGTGAGCGACGTGTGCGATCGGCGTGCGTCTGCCCGACCGCGTGACGGCGATGCCGGCGAGGGCGTTGAAAGCCATGTCGAAGCTGCCCCCGAGCAGGATCGCATCGCACCTGCAGGAGCGGACCTCGCGCGCGATCCGGGTCCAGGTCGCCGCAAGCCTCGCCCCGGTGCGAGCGCGCCTGATCTTCAGCTGCGCGGGCTTCGCATTCGGTGGCGCCGGTCGTGCGTCGGGCGCCAGGATGGCGCGGCGCCTGGCCTCGCCTGGTCGGTCGATCAGCTCGTTGTGCTTGGGCACGATCAAATCCACGTCGTTGCCACGCTTGGCAACGGCGTCCGCCAGTTGAGTTGAGTAGTGGAGCAACCCTCCGTAGGGGAATGGCTCGATGATCACGATGCGCATCGACGGACAGCCTTCGTTTTGGGGAGCTTCGTCACCCTAGTATCGGTCGGGCTGCTCGGATCTGGAGCCTGCACATATCATTGCGCCGCCGTGCCTGCCCGAGCGACTTCGCTGCGCGTCCACGTCCTGATCGACTCGCTCACATGGGGGGGCGCCGAGACGTTGCTGGGCGATCTGGCTGCGGGAGCCCCGTCTGCGGGCATCGAGCTGTCGGTCGGCTATCTGCGCGACATCGATGGTAGCCCCGCGGCGCTCAGGCTGCGAGAGCAGGGAATCGAGCCGGAGCTGGTGGCTGTGGACCGGCTCCTGGATCGGCGTGCGGTGCTGCGCGTGCGCCGGCATCTGGCGCGCGTGCGCCCGGACGTGTTGCATACGCACCTGGAGCTCGCAGACGTCTTTGGCCTGATGGCAGGTCGATCGCTTGGCTTGCCGTCCCTCTCGACGATCCATCTCGTGACACATCGGTCGAGCATTGACGGCGGTAGGCGAGGTCTTGCCAAAGCGCGGTTTGCGGCGTTTGTGCGGCGCCATGCCGCGGCGCGCGTGGTCGCCGTCTCCGAGGCGTCGCGAGTGGCTTACATCGAGACTGGTTGGGATGTTCCGCGCCGCGTCGTGACGGTCCACAACGGCGTCGCCCGCGCGCTCGTGCCAGGGGCAGGCGCGCGGGTGCGTCGCGAGCTGGGGATCGATGCGGACGCGCTGGTGCTGAGCACCGTCACCGTGCTGCGACCTGGCAAGGGCCACGATGTCGTCTTCGAGGCGGTGCAGGAGCTGCTGCCCCGCTTTCCAGGCCTGCGCCTGGTCGTGCTGGGGGATGGGCCGGACCGTGAGCGAATCCAGGCGCTCGCACGTCGGCTGGGCGCTGTCGTCGTGATGCCTGGTCATCGCCATGACGTGATGGCCGTGCTGGAGGCCACGGACGTGCTGGTGCATCCGACTCTGATGGACGCCTTCCCGACGGCGCTGCTGGAGGCCGCCTGCGCGCGTGTGCCGGTCGTGGCGAGTGCTGTGGGTGGCATCCCTGAGATCGTCGAAGATGGTGTGACGGGCTTTCTCATCGATGCGCCGCCGTCGGCTGCCGCGCTCGCACGAAGGCTCGAGATGTTGCTGGCCGACGAGGCGCTCCGACGCGGGGTGGGCGAGCGCGCTGAGGCCCGATTCGTCGAGCGCTTCACAGCCGAGCTGTGGGCCGGTCGCCTGCGAGACGCCTATGACGAGGTGCTGGAGGAACGAGGAGGGCGCCTGCGCCTGCGCTGAGCTTCGGCGGCTGCGAGGGCTCTGCGCCAGCGGGGCACCTGCTCGCCACATCTGGCGTACAGCGCCTCCAGGCGCTCGCGTGCGGCGGTGACGTCAAAGCGCGTGCGGATGCGCTCGAGCGCTCCCTCGCTCAGCGAGGGATACCCCTCGCGCGACTCCCAGCACTCCGACAGACGATCGGCGATCGCGTCCGCAAGCGTGCGGGTCGCCGCTTCGTAGGCCTCGATGAACCCCGGCTCGCGCGTACGGTAGGTCCAGGCCCAGCGCCCCAGCAATCCATCGAGCTCGAGCGGCAGCAGGTAGCCCGATCGCCCGTCCTCGACCATCTCTGGCAGCGCGTTCGTCGCGCTTGCGAGCACGGGCGTGCCGCACGCAAGCGCCTCGAGCACAACGAACCCGAACGTGTCGTGCAGGGTCGGGAAGACGAAGAAGTCGGCTTCCTCCATTAGCCGAAAGACCTCTGTGTTGGCGAGGCTGCGGTGGTGGACGATCCCCTCCCCGTCCAGGCGCGCCACTTCGCGCCTGACGAGCTCTGGGGAGGGCGGATCCACGTATGCGTCGTCGGCCTTCCATCCCAGCGAGGAGACGATCGTGCTCTGCACCGGCACTCCGCGCTGACGCAGCAGCTCGTGTGCGCGCAGAACGGCGGGTCCGCCCTTGCGCATGAAATCGCGACCGACGAAGAGCAGCTTCAACGCGCGCCCATCCAGTTGCTTGGCGGCGGCTCGACGCGGGGCGATGGGTGGGTAGCGCACCTCGAGCTTGGCTTCCAGAGCGCCAAGGCCGGAGAAGTCGCGGTTCTGATGGCGAAACTGGCGCACCGCGTACTCCGAGAGCGCAAGCAGCGCGACGCAGCGCTCGCGCGTCAGCTCGCGCTGCAGCGCTCGCTCCAGCCACCTCACGTGACGGTCCTCGGGCACGCGTGGGCAGAAGTCCTCGAACGTGAGCACGTAGGGCCTGCCGGAAGCGATTGGCACCGCGTTGAAGGAATGGACGATGTCGTAGTCGGGTTCTGGAAGGAACGCGAAGGCGTCGGCCCAGTAGAGCAGTCGCGCCAGGGGCGTCCATGGGCGCGGGAGGAAGGTCGCGTTCTGCTGGCCGAAATCGGCGATGAAGGGCAGCGAATATCCGCGCCGCACCCGCACCCGTAGTGTCCTCGACGCGCTCATCGGCGCCTTCCCGACGGCCACGATGCGACCGCGACCACGTCCAGCGGCTCGTGTCGAGATGAGGAGTTGGCCATTCGAGAGCTCTCGCTAGCGGGCAAGCAAGCCGGGGAACCAGAGCATGGACCGCAGCACCCGATGGCTGTATGCCTGTCCGACCTCTGTTCTGGGTATGTCCAGCGGGTTCCAGCGCGTAAAGCGAGCCAACCCGCCATAGAAGCTGAAAGCGAGCTCCACCCCCCGCTTCTCGAGGATCCGCTGGGTCTCGGCGGTGAATGAGTCATGGGCGCCGACCGGATAGGCGAACCAACGCATCGGCTCGCCCAACTCCTGCTCGATGCGCCGCGCGCAACCGGCGATCTCCGCGTCCTGAGACTCGGCTGGCATGCGCGAGAGCACGGGGTGAGTGACGGTGTGCCCGCCGATCGTCATGCCGTTGCGTGCCATCTCTTGCGCCATCTCCCATCTCATCCACATCTTCTCGGCTTCGTGGCCGTTGTAGCGCCCGCTTCCTGTAGCTACGGCGAGATAGTCGAGGAATGCCTCGGTACGATCGCTGCGCAGCGTCTTGTAGCGGGCTGTGAGCGTTCCGATGGAGGCATCGCACGAAGCTTCGTCGAGCGGCAGCGGCTCAGGCAGCCAATCCCCGCCGGCAAGCATCTCCACGCTCCCGTTGCGCGCCATCCATGCGATCTCGTCCCACCACGCCACCTGAGGATCGTCGATGAACCCGGTCGTCAGGAAGAACGTCGCCGTCAGGCCATGTCTGCGCAGTAGCGGATATGCGATCTCGAAGTTGTCCCGGTAGCCGTCGTCGAACGTGATCAGCACCCGTCGTCCGCGCCTGCCGTCGCGCAGCGCGGTCTCGACGTCAGCGGGCCCTATCACCTCGGCCTCGGCGGCAAGCACCGCCAGCTGGCTATCGAACAGTGCCTGACTTGCGCTCCAGAGCGAGCGGTCCCATGGGTGGGCGGTGTGGTCGCCGACACGGTGATAGTTGAGCGCGAGCACGCCGCGCCAGCCCGGCAGGCGCTGCAACAGCCCGCGCAGGTGCGGCCTGTTGAGCGCGGCAGCGAGGCGCTCCCTTCGAGATGTGGTCCGCATCGGCATCGATCGGGGAGGCTAAAGTAGCGCGCAGATGCTCCCTGGCGAGATCAGGCCACCTTGGACGTTCTCAACGCTCGGCGCCTCGGCGAGTCGGAGACTGGCGCTGGCCGGCGTGCTCGTGGGGCTGGCGAGTGTGCTCCTGCTTCCGTCCTCGGCGCTTGCGCCCGCGGAGGCGAGCTCGTCTTCGCTTGGCAGCGCAAAGGGCTTCGACGGGCTCGGTGGCTTGAGCCTCCCGGGTGCTGGATGGCGGCCTTACAGCGAAAGCTCGCCGTTCAACCAGCGCACTGCGGGGGCGCCCGTGAGCCAGGACTCCGCGGCGATCGTGCAGAAAGTGCTCTCGTGGGGGCTGCCGGCGAACCTCATAGCGGGCGGCCCGCCCAACGAAGAATGGAGTCACCCCTCCTTCTTTGCTGAGCCGGGCGATCCGCTCTACACCATTCGTCTTACCGAGCCGTGGGGCCCCAACCGGATCGATGGGATGCGCATACCGATGCCGCCAGACGCTCGACCCGCTGGAGGCAGCGATGGCCAGATGACGGTCGTGACGCCAAGTGGATGGGAGTACGACTTCTGGCAGGCGCGAGCGCCTGGCGCTCACGGAGGCCTCTTCACGGCCGCGTGGGGTGGCCGCACTCGCATCGATGGCCCCGGCCTGCACAGTGGCGGCACCGCCTCCGGGTTCGGCAGCCTCGCCGGCATGATCCGTGAGCCTGAACTGGCGGCTGGACACATCGGCCATGCACTGTTCATCACGTTGAGATGCGCGGCCAGACGCGGCACCACCCGATTCGGCGCCAAGGCGTGGGTCTCCCGCTACGTCTACCCGGCTGCGGGCGGAGGCGCCGCCTGTCCGCCCGGCGAAGCCGCCGCGCCGCCGCTTGGCACCCGCTTCGTGCTCGCGATGAGCGCCTCCCAGATCGCTGCGCTTTCGGTGCCGCGCTGGAAGAAGACCATCCTCACCGCGCTCGCGCAGTACGGCGGTTACTTCGGTGACACCGGCGGTCCTGGATTCGGGTTCATGTTCGAATCGAGCGTGAGCTATACGGCGCTGGGCCTGCCGGATCCATTCGTGGAATTCGCAAAGACCAACGGCGTGCCGGCGTCCGCCGGCCGCTACGTGTTCGATCTCGCCGATGGCGTGGAATGGGCAAGATATCTGCGGGTGCTCGCGCCACCACGGGCTTGAGCGACGGCTGTCCACCTCCTCCACATCTCCAGCGGGCGAGCGCCATATGGCGCACCCGTGAGAGGGCCTTGCGCTAACATGGCCCGCCACCTGGTGGACGCCCGACCGCGCGCGCTCCTTCGGTGAGCATCGTCATGGCCGGCACTCGCGCTCAGGGAGTTGGAGCTCGCACTCTGCGAGGCATGTTCTGGGCCTATGGCTCCTACCTGGGACTGCGCGTCTCGACGTTGGTGGCTACGGCCATTCTCGCGCACCTGCTGACGCCGGGAGACTTTGGCGTCGTCGCGGTCGCCACGACCGTGATGGCCTTTCTCGAAATGCTCCAGGGGCTGGGGGTGAGCCAGGCGCTCGTGATCGCCGACGAGAAGGACGTCGATGCTCAGGCTGACACGGCCTTCACCGTCAGCGTCTGTCTCGGTGCGGTGCTGGCGGTGTTGACAGCGGCTCTCGGGCCCGCCGCAGCCGACTTCTTTCATCAGCCGGCGCTGAGCCGTGTGATGCCGGTGCTGGGCAGCACCTTCTTCATCCTCAGCCTGTCCTCGACGCACTATGCGCTGGCGATGCGCAACATCGACTTTCGCTCGCGTACGATCGCAGAGCTTGGCGAAGCGCTCATGAGGGGCGCCGTCGGGATCACGCTCGCTCTTGCCGGAGCAGGGGTTTGGAGCCTCGTCCTTGGCTATGTCGCAGGCAACATCGCCATGACGGTGCTGCTCTGGAGGCTCGTGCCCTGGCGTCCGCGGCGCCCGAAGGGCATGCATCATCTGCGCAAGCTGATGGGCTTTGGCGGTTATGTGACCGGGATCAGCGTCCTGTCCGCGTTTGGAACCCAGTTCGACAACCTCGTCGTGGGACGGGGTCTCGGCGCGACCCAACTCGGCTTCTACTCCATCGCGACCAAGATCCCCTACCTGTTCATACTCAACATCGCGATCGTCGCCGGCCAGGTGCTCTTCCCGGCGTTTGCGAGCCTCGATTCCGAGGCGTTGCGGCGGGGTCTGATTGCGTCCTACCGCTACATAGCAGTCGTGGTGCTGCCCCTCACCATCTTCCTGATAGTGCTGGCTGAGCCGCTGATCATCGCAATCTTTGGAGACCGCTGGCACGGGGCGGTGACAGCGACACAGGTGCTGTGCCTGTGGGCTATGATGTCGCCCATCAGCATGGTCTCCGGCAACGCGTTCATGTCCCGCGGGCGCGCTTCGGTCCTCTTCTTTCTGGCGATTCCGCAGGTGCTGGCTCTGATCGTCGGCTCGTTGCTCTTCGTTCACAACGGGATAGTCGCAATCTCCTGGGTGCAGGCGACGATCGCGATCGTCGCGCAGATCGTCACCCTCGGGGTTGCGCGCCGCATGTTCCGCCTGCCGCTGCGCGGCTTGCTTGGTGCGTTTGGGCCGCCGGTACTCGCCGCCGCCGGGCTCGCCGTGGTGCTGCTCATAGCTCACCGCTTCATCGCTGCCGCATGGCCCGTGATCATCGTCGGCGCAGCGGGCGGCGGGGCGATGTATCTCGTGATGCTGCACCTGCTCGCTCCCGACCTGATCCCTGGAGTTCGTCGGATGATCTTCGCGCGCAGCGTCCGGGTCGGCTAGCAATGCGGCCCGATCGTCCACGCGTCAGCGTGCTGATGCCTGCCTACAATGCGGACGCGACGATCGTCGAAGCGGTCACGAGCGTGCTCGCTCAGACCATGTCGGAGGTCGAGTTGATCGTCGCCGACGACGGCTCGACGCAGCCGATCTCGGAGGTGCTCGGCGAGGTTGCCGACGAGCGCCTGCGCATCGTGCGCAGGCAACGCAACGGTGGCGTCTCCGCGGCACGCAACAGCGCTCTGGCAGTCGCCCAGGCGCCGATCGTGGCTCAACTCGACGCAGACGACTACTGGCGCCCCGACCACCTCGAGCACCTGCTGCCGGCATTCGACGATCCGGCCGTGGGGTTGGCATATGCAAACACGGAGATCGTCGGTTGCCTGGAAGCCGACTGCCGTATCTCGTCGCGTACGCCAGATGACGGCTTACCGGAGTGGGTTGGCGACAGCGCGCTGCAGCCGGTCAACGATCTCGACCTGCTCTATCGCGAAAATCCGATGGTCGCCTCCGCAGTGGCCATGCGCACCGACGCCGTACGCAGGGTGCACGGCTATCCGGAGTGGCTGCGGGTGGGCGAGGAGTATCTCGTGTACATCCGGCTGATGCGCGATGGCTGGCGCTTCGCTTACGTCGATCGCCGCTCGGCGACCTACCGCTGGCCGGAGCCTGGGCGAGGCGTGACGTTCGATGCGAGGCGCAACGCGCGGGAAGTGACAAAGCTGTTTGCGATCCTTGCTCTCACCTCTGCGCCGAATCCTGCGATGTACTCGCGGCTTGCGCGAGAGGCGGTCGGTCTGGTGAAAGCGTACGTTCCCACGGCTTTACGGCGTGGTGCCCGCGACGCCGCTACACGATTGCGGCCACAGTGAGGAAGCGCGAAACGCAAGCGGCTGGCAGCGATGTTGGCTCTGGTTGCTATGAGCTCTTGCGCGTCAGGACCCGCTTGCACCGGCGCGCCGTGCGCTCCAGGCGAAGGCGAGTACCCGGGCGCTCGATCTCGGCCCATATCAGCTGCTCCGAAGAAGTGCTCAGATCGTTCTTGTAACGGTCTGCTGGCGCAAGGAAGTCGTACTTGGAGAACCCGCGATCGCGGCATGCTTGCATGAAGAGAGCATGCGCGGCAATGCCGATGCGGAGTCGATTGTCCTCAAAGCGCTGCAGCCCCGCCTGGTAGAAGAGCATCCGGTCGCCTTCGGCCAGGCCATATAGGCAGCCGACGGTCTCCTCCTCACGGCGGACCCGGTAGAGCGCGACTCGCCCTGCCGGCTGCAGCCGCGCGATGAGCGCCCGGTGAAAGGCAGTGAACCGTGGATTGGCAAAGGCTCCCGCTTGGCCTGCGGACTGCCAGCGAGCGGTGTGCAGCGCGA
The DNA here is from genome assembly GCA_963757925.1 of uncultured Actinomycetota bacterium. GTDB lineage: Bacteria > Actinomycetota > Thermoleophilia > Solirubrobacterales > Solirubrobacteraceae > Palsa-744. The sequence goes on along the minus strand of CAVWTE010000004.1, from coordinate 74,460 downwards.
TCAGCTCGTCGAGCATCTCGTCTGCCTCGGCGGGAGTCTGCGCCCACTCGCTCTGGAGATCCCCCAGATGTCGAAGCGCACGGCGGACGCGCTGCCGCTTGCTGGCGGGCAGCGCGCTGAGCACGTCATCCTCGCCCGCAAGCAGGTCTGCGACCGGGCTCTCGTCCACTTGCCATCGTGCTGCTGTCCGGCCATCGAGCAGCAGCTTGGCCTCCTCGAGGACCATGCCGTCGAATCGCATCCGCTGCCAGCGACGATCCTCATCGGCGAGCCGATCCATCAGACCTGCCGCAAAGATGCCGCGATCCTCAGGTTGAGCCAGCAATCGATTGCGCTCGACGAACACCGATGCGCCTGCGGGCTCGCCAGCGGTTCCAAGCGCGATCGTCGGGGGGCGCAGCCTACCGAGCATCGCCGGCTCTGTGATCAGCGCAATTCCGCGTGGGACCCCATCGCTTTCGGCGAGTGCGAATCGGTGCGGGACCACGTCGCCGTAGTGAGCAAGCCAGGTATCGGTCCAGTCCCAAGAGCACATCAGGCCGGCGTCGGCGATCTTGCTCTCGAGCGCAACCCATGCCGATTGCGCCTCGGCATGCTCCGTGGAGGCCAGCAAACGCGTCTTCAGCATCGCGGCGAGCTCGGGCGCAGAGAGGCGGCCCGCGGTCCGATGGTCTGGAGCTTCCTGATGCGCTGCGGAGAGCCGGCGCCGACCGTAGGCATCAATGTGAGGCGGCCTCTAACCGCCGCGCGGCATCGCTCCCGATCCAAATTCGCTTCATCTCCTCGGAGAGCTCGCGCACGGCTTGCCCCGGCATCGCAAGCTCCTTCTCGTCCACCGACCTCACCGGCTCGACGCCGCGCACCGAGCCCGTCAGGAATGCCTGTCCAGCGGCCATCAGCCTCGCGAGGCTGAACGGTTGCTCTCGCAACTCGATCCCCAGCCTGTGAGCAGCCTCGATCGCTCGCGCTCGCGCGACTCCCGGGAGGATGCGTCCGTCGGCGGATGGAGTGATCAGCACTTCGTCCTCAACGGCGAACACATTCGCGCGCGATGCCTCGAGGACCTCCCCGCCGGCGTCCAGAACGAGGGGCAGGCAACCTCGCGGCTCGCTTGATTCGGCCCATGCAAGCCCGGCGCGATCGGCCCACTTGTAGCCGCCCAAGCCCCGATGGACGACGAGCGATCGAAGGGCGATCGCGCGTTCCCATGAGGGGAAGACGTCGTTGGGATCAACCGTCGCGGTCACCACCTCCGCTGCGAGCTGACCCCGAGACCCTGGCGCGATCGTCAGGCGAAGGCGGCCGAGCCCAAGCCGTGAGGCGCGATCGAGCGTCAGTGGCTGGGTGTCGGCCGGTAGCTCGGTACCGAAGATTTCCTGGACGGCATGGGCCAGCCGCTCCAGATGGGCGGCAAGTTCGACGGGGGAGCCATCGATGACCAGGAGCGTCTCCATCACCCCGATCGCCCGGTCCGGCCAGAGCACGTCGTGCACATGCGCATTGTGCCATGCTTCGGCGATGCAATCGCGGCTCCGTCGTTATGCGCAGGCGCATGGGGCGCGCCAAACGGCGGTCGAGGTGGGACGGCGGCTGCGGGATCTCGCTCATTCCGAGGAACAGCTGATCGTTCTTCTCAAGGATCTCGACTCGATCCTCGAGCCCATGCGCGACGACGTCGTGCGACTCGAAGACCTTGGGCCGAAGCATCTGCCCGAGCTTGTGGAGCTCAATCGCAAGCGCGGTCAGCCGGAGGCCGATCGGCGCTTTACGCGCTACGTGGAACAGGGCTTCTCCGGCTTTGTGGGCTATCGCGGCGATGAGCTCGCGGGCTACTACTGGTGGGTGGACAGCGGCAAGGCAGCGCTGTTCCCTGACCTGCGCGAGTTGGGGCTTGGCATCACGGTCGGCAAGGGGGAGGTCTATGGATCGGACTTCTTCCTGCTCGAGGAGCACCGCGGAGCCGGCGTCGCCGCTGACTTCCTCTACAAGCTCGAGAGCTCGCTCCGCGGGCGCGGCTACAGCCGCATATGGGGCTACGTGGTCAGCAACAACCGCCCGGCACGTTGGATCTACAGTACGCGCGGGTACCTGCCGATGTGGATTGTCAGACGCAGACGCATTCTGCTCGCGCGGCGAGCCGTTCGTGAGGATCTCGAGCCGAGGCCTCGGGAGAGCCCTACTAGGAAGGAGGTTGCACCGTGAGTGTTGGCAGTGAGATAGAAGGATTCATAATTCACCAGCTGTGCTCAGGCCGAGACATCGATTCATTCGCCGACGATTACGACCTACTTGCCGGCGACGTAATCGACTCGCTGGGGATTGCCGAGCTGATCTCGTTCTTGGAAAAGGAGTACGGCATCGTCGTCGATGACGGCGATCTCGACGCAGAGAACTTCCGCACAGTGGGCAAGATCGTCTCGCTCGTGGAGCAGAAGAGGGCTTAGTCGACGATGTTGATGCAGCTCCTCTACGAGCAGGCGCAGGCGCGGCCTGACCACACGGCGCTCGTCTATGGCGAGCAACGCGTCACGCTCTCTGCGCTGGTCGACCGGATCGAGCGCATTGCGAGTGGGCTCTCGCGGCGCGGGATAGGACCCGGCGATGCGGTTGCGCTGGTGCTTCGCGACGATCCTTGGTTCGTCACCTGCTTTCACGCGATCACTGCGCTCGGCGCGGTCGTCGTGCCGGTCAGCCCGGCTTTCAAACAGGCTGAGCTCGAGTTCTATTTTCGCAGCGCCGGGATTGCGGCTGTGATCAGCGACGAGCGGGCGAGTGGGGTTTGCGAGCGGATCGCCGCTGGCCTGGAGCACAAGGTCGAGGTGATCGGCACCAGCGCCGCGCACGGCCAGACGCACACGCTTGATGCTCTGCTGGAGGAAGGGGAGGCTGCGCGCCTTGCTCCGCGATCCGGCGAGGAGACCTTCGTTTATCAATTCTCATCCGGCTCGACCGGACGGCCGAAGCGCGTGCCGCGCACCCATGCCCAATGCACCGCCGAGGCCTGGCTCTATCATGCCCTTGGCTTGGTCGCCGAGGATCGGATATTCAGCACGGCCCCGATGTACCACACTTACGGCATGGGCGCCACCCTGTTCGCCGCGGCGGTGTCCGGCGCCACGCTCGTGATCCTCGAGGACCCGCAGCCGTTCCTGCTTCGGCGTCGCCACGCACTGGAACTGATCGAGCGCGAGCGAGTCACGATCCTGCCTGGCGTGCCCTTCAACTTTCGCCTGATGGCAGAGGCGCCGGTGGCAGCCGATCTCTCCTCGGTGAGGCTTTGCTTCTCAGCTGGGACGGCGTTGCCGCGACCGACCTTCGAGGCTTTCGGCGAGCGCTTCGGGGTGTTGGTGCGCCAGCTTTACGGCAGCACGGAGACGGGCATGGTCTCCGCCAACCTCAGCCCAGATCCGGTCGACACGTTCGAGTCGGTGGGTCCGCCGCTGCCGGGCGTTACGGTCGAGATCGTCGACGATGACGGCGCCTCGCTGCCGCCCGGCGAGACCGGTGAGGTCGTGGTATCCAGCCCCGCGGTCGGCTCCGGCTACGCCGAAGCCGACCAGGCGAGCCGGGAAGCATTTCGGCAGGGGCGCTACTTCACCGGCGATCTCGGGCGGCGCGACGAGGAGGGATTGCTCTACCTGGAAGGACGTAAGAAGTTGCTGATCCAGGTCGGTGGCTACAAGATCGATCCGATCGAGGTACAGGACGTGCTGGTCGCCCATCCATGTGTGAGCGAGGCGATAGTCGTTGGCCTGGAGGGAGAGCTCGAGGGAGAGGAAACAGTGAAGGCCGTCGTGGTGCCGAGCGATGACTGCGAGGAAGGCGAGCTGATCTCCTTCTGTCGCGAGCGGTTGGCCAACTTCAAGGTCCCGCGCACCGTCGAATTCCGAGACGAGATACCACGGAGTGCTGTGGGCAAGGTTCTCAGGAAGTATCTGGTTTGAAGACTCTGCTGATCGACAACTACGACTCCTTTACCTACAACCTCTTCCAGCTACTTGCGGAGGCGAACGGCGAAGAGCCGATGGTCGTCCGCAACGACGACGCCGACTGGGATGACCTGAAGCGGTTGGAGTTCGACAACATCGTGATCTCTCCCGGACCGGGAAGTCCCGATCACGACGGAGACTTCGGCGTATGCGCCGAAGTCATAAGGGAGGCGGAGGCTCCACTGCTCGGCGTCTGTCTGGGGCACCAGGGCCTGGTCTGGGTCTATGGCGGCAAGGTGCTGCCGGCGCCCGAGGTGATGCACGGGCGGATCAGCGCGGTGCTCCACGATGGATCGCCACTATTTGCCGGCATTCCCACGGAGTTCCAGGCCGTTCGGTACCACTCCCTCTGCGTCGAGCAGCCCCTGCCGGACGAGTTGGAGGCCATCGCGCGAACAAGTGACGGAGTGGTGATGGCAGTTGCCCATCGGAGGCTGCCGCGTTGGGGGGTTCAGTTCCATCCTGAGTCGATCTGCACCGAGTATGGACGGCGGTTGCTTGCCAACTTTCGCGACCTGACCAGGGCCAACAGGCAAAGTGCCGGCGCTTGTGCGGCCGGCGCCGAGTCAGACGGTCAGTCAAGCGGGCGGCGCACTGCTGCTGGACGCGCGAAGCTGACCCTGCGGTTCAAGAGACTCGACACGCTGTACGACCCCGAGCGGGCATTCGTCAATCTCTACGGCAGCAGCGAGGCGGCCTTCTGGCTTGACAGCAGCAAGGTCGACGAGCGTGCGCGCTTCTCCTTCATGGGCGCAGCCGGCGGGCCTTTAGGCGCGAGGATCTCCTACGAGGTCGGCAGTGGCGAGCTGCGAATCGATCGAGTTGAGGGGCCCGAGGTCCTCAAAGAGTCGATCTTCGACTATCTGAGTCGTGAGATGCGCGACATGCGCTGCGCCTCGGATGAGCTGCCATTCGACTTCAACTGCGGCTTCGTCGGGTATTTCGGATACGAGCTGAAGGCTGACTGCGAAGGCGATGGCGCACATCGCTCCATGATGCCCGACGCAGACTTCATCTTCGCTGACCAGCTCATAGCCTTCGACCATCTGGAGCAATGCACCTACGTTCTGTGCGTGACGGAGGCCGATGGCATGGAGAGGGCCGACCGCTGGATCGCCGAGACCAGCCTGCGACTCGCTTCGATGCCGCCGCTGCCTGCCGACGTGGACGAGGAGACTGTGGGTGGGGGCAAGCAGCCCACATTCCAGCTCAGCCGCTCGCATCAGCAGTACCTGCAAGACATTGCGACCTGCAAGCAGCGCCTGATCGAAGGCGAGTCATATGAGATCTGCCTGACGAACAGGATCACCGTTGACCTGGCGGTCGAGCCCCTCCCGCTGTACCGCACTCTGCGCCGTGTGAATCCAGCGCCCTTCTCCGCCTATCTTCGGTTTGGCGAGTGCGCTGTCCTCAGCTCCTCTCCTGAGCGCTTTCTCAGCATCGCACGCGATCGCTGGGTCGAGGCAAAGCCGATCAAGGGCACGTGTCCGCGTGGCAAGACGCCCGCGGAGGATGTGCGTTTGGCCGAGGATCTGCGCAGCGACGAGAAGAACCGAGCCGAGAACCTGATGATCACCGATCTGCTTCGCAACGATCTTGGAGTCGTGTGCGAGGTGGGCACAGTCCACGTGCCAAATCTGATGCACGTCGAGTCATACGAGACGGTTCACCAGCTCGTCTCCACTGTACGCGGTCTGCTGCGGGAGGACGTCGAGCCGCCGGACTGCATTCGCGCGTGCTTCCCTGGCGGTTCGATGACCGGAGCGCCAAAGAAGCGGACGATGGAGATCATCGACGAGCTCGAGGGAGAGGCGCGCGGGGTCTACTCGGGGGCGATCGGCTACCTCGGCCTGAGCGGGGGCTGCGACCTGAGCATCGTGATCAGGACGCTCGTCGTCGAACGGGAGCGGGCTACTCTCGGCGTTGGCGGCGCGATCGTGATGCAGTCTGACGCCGAGGAGGAGTATCAGGAGACGCTGCTGAAGGCGCGTGCGCCAATGACGGCGATTGACCCGGCAGTCGATCCGCAGACGGTCTTCGAGGCGAGGCTGGCCGCCTGATCCGGCTGCGGTCTCGCTCGGTGTGTGCTCTCGCAATCACCACGAGCTGACCTGATAATAGAGCCCATTGGGCGTGCCGTGAATATCGGTTCCCGGATGCCGCAAGCGCTCTTCTCCTCCTCCTGCGCGGATCATCGCCGCGAAGAGGTCGGGATCGGAGCCGGCCGCGTTCTCGACCATCACCACCGTTCCATTGGGCTCGAGGTGGTTCTTGATAGAGCCGTAGAACTGGCGGTGGACTCTCCAGTCTTGATCGAATCGCAGCGGGCTGTCCGCCTGATCGGGATCGGGTAGGAAATGGGGTGGGTTGGCCACCACCAGGTTCCAGCGCTCCGCTCTGGGGATCGCGTCAAGCACATCTGACTCGTATACCGAGACGCGATCTTCGAGTCTGTTGTATGCCGCGGTCTGCCTTGCCGAGGCCACAGCGCTCGGATCGATCTCCGCCAGTGCGAGGCTCTGACACCATCCAGTGGCCAGGAGCGAATATCCGATGTAGCCTGGACCGGCGCAGAACTCGCACAGGCGTCGGCAGCGTCCGATGCCGAGCTCGTTCAGGACGCGCGGGAAATCTCGACCGAACGCCAGTCCTCCCTTATGCTGCTCAGGACGATCGAAGACAGCAATGCCGGCGTAGCAAGCGGCGATCGAGTATGCCGAGGAGCGTGCCCATCTCCCCGCCAGTCGCCGCCTCGCCTTCTTGCCCAGAAGTGCCACCAAGCCCCTGATTCCATACATCTCGTCGACCAGGCGCTCGGGCACGTAAGCATCGATCGCATACGCTTCGAGGTCATAGGCGCCAGCACGGTCGGACGCAGTGCTTACGATATTCGAGTCATTGTTCATGGATCACAGCGTACAGGACTTATGTAAACCGAGATAAAGCGGTAGATAAGGGCGCAAAGCGGCACTTCCCACCCGACCGGCACTCCGATTCCCTCGAGCACCGTGCACGGCGAGCCGATTCGCGACCCTGTGTGCTGAAATCAGAAACCCAATCTGCGGGTTGGTGACTGCCTCCGGTCTCCTGCCCGGCTATGATCGCTGCCGCTCGCAGCGGCGGATCTGGTCCCTATCCGCCCCGGCCCGCGAGGGCCGGTCGCATCCACACGAGGAGGTTCCGATGTTCAAATCGATCGTGGTTGGCACAGACGGCTCGCAGACTGCCGCCGAAGCGACGCGTGAGGCGCTGGAGCTTGCGAGGGCTGTCGGGGCGACGCTTCAGATCGTCAGTGCCTACGAACCCGTGCCGGCGCAGAGGCTGAGCGAGATCCGCAGGGAGGCGCCAGAGGACCTGCAGTGGGCGATCAGCCCTCGCAGCGAGGTCGAGGCGACCTTGGAGATGGCGGCGGCTCCCGCACGCGAGGCGGGCGTGCCGGTGAACGTCTATCCGCGCCAGGGCGATCCGGCCGATGCGATCCTCGACGTGGCCGAGGAGACGGAGGCCGACCTCATCGTCGTCGGCAACAAGGGCATGACGGGTGCTAAGCGCTTCCTGCTGGGCTCGGTCCCGAACAAGGTCTCCCATCACGCCCCGTGCTCGGTGCTGATAATCAGGACGACCTGAACCCATCTCGGAGCCTGCCGTCTCGAGGGGACCTCGCGTCCACGTCGCGCGCGATGTGGTGCGGCGGCGATTGCTCTGAACAGAGTGGACAGTGTGCTGGGCTCGGTCTTTTGAGCTCGTAGTTCTCCCAGTTGCAAAAGGTTGCGTGACCCGCGATGCTGCGGTGATGAGGACGAGCGCTGAGAGGCCGACGTTGAGGCGCAGAGCGATGCGCCAGCCGCGATGAGCACGAAGTTCTGGCATCCCTTCGCGGCGATGGGCTCGGTCGCCGACGCGGAGCTGAGGATCGAGCGCGGCGAGGATGTGTGGGTGTTCGACTCCGATGGCAGGAGGCTGCTCGACGCGACGGCGAGCCTGTGGTACGCAAACGTCGGCCATGGCAGGCGCGAGATCGCCGAGGCGGTAGCCCGCCAGATGGGGCACATCGAGGCATATTCGGCCTTTGGGGACTTCGTCACCAGGCCTGCGCAGGAACTGACGCAGCGGCTCTCCGAGCTCGCGCCGATGCCGGGCGCGCGCGTCTTCCTGGCCAGCGGTGGCGGGGACGCGGTGGACACCGCGGCCAAGCTCTCCCGTCGCTACTGGGCGCAGGTTGGGTCTCCGCGACGCCAACTGCTGATCAGCCGTACCGCCGGCTACCACGGCACCCATGGCTACGGCACCTCCCTGGGCGGCATCCAGACCAACCGAGAGGGCATGGGGGAGCTGCTGCCCACCGTGCAGGTCGCCCACGACTCGGCCAGTGCGCTGGCGCAGGCGATCGAGGCGCAGGGCGCCGAGAACGTGGCCGCCTTCTTCCTGGAGCCCGTGATCGGCGCCGGCGGTGTCTACCCGCCCAGCGAGGGCTACATCGAGCAGGTCGCCTCCATCTGCGAGCAGACCGGCGTGCTGCTCATCGTCGACTCGGTGATCTGCGGCTTCGGCCGCCTTGGCAGCTGGTTTGGGATCGAGCGCTGGTCCTCGGTAGGGCCGGACATGATTTGCTTCGCCAAGGGGGTCACCAGCGGCTACCTGCCGCTCGGGGGCGTGATCGTGGGCGCGCGTGTGAGCGAGCCGTTCTTTGCCCCCGGCGCGCCGGTGTTTCGTCACGGTGCCACCTACGCCGGGCACGCCGCCTGTTGCGCTGCGGCGCTCGCGAACCTGGCGATCATGGAGCGCGAGGATCTGATCCGCAGGGGCGCAGATCTCGAGCAGGACCTGCTCGCAGCGCTGCTGCCGTTGGCGCAGAGCCCTCTCGTCGCCGAGGTACGAGGCGGGGTGGGGACGATGGCCGCGGTAGAGCTCGCGCCCGACCTGCTGGAGCGCGACCCCTCGGCCATGGCGCAAGTCGCGGCGATTGCGCGCAGGCATGGAGTGATAGTGCGCTCGCTGGGCCGCGGGATCGCCGTCTCGCCGCCGCTGACTGCGACTCCCGAGCACTTCGCGATGATCGCGACCGCGGTCGAGGAGGCGCTGAGCGAGATGGAGCGCTCTCACGCAGACCTTGTCAAGGTCTGACCCTCGGCTCGGCTTGCTCGCCGCGGCGGATTGTGGCGTGTGGCTCTTCAGGGCTGCGCCACGAGCGGAGCCTGCCCAGGTGTCCTCTTGCGCGTGGAGCTCCGCGAGACGATTTTCGTCTCCACCATCACGTGCGGATTCGGCGGCTGGCCGCCCTCGATCAGGGTCGCCATCATCTTGACCGCTTCGCGCCCGATCTGTTCGGGGTTGAGCGCAAGCGCGGTGAGCGGAGGATGGCCCATCTTGCACGCCTCGCTGTCGGTGCAACAGGCGACTTGCAGATCTCTTGGCACCGAGAGCCCCTGCGACTGCGCGGCGATCAGCACGCCCAGTCCCATCCGGTCGAGCATCGTGTAGATCGCGTCCGGCTTGTTTGCGCGACGCAGCAGCTTCAGCGTCGCCTCGTACCCGGCGCTCTCGCTGAGGTCTTCGCTCCCGACCACCACGATCGGCTTTTGGCCGCGCTGGTGACACCACTGTTCGTAGGCTTCGCGCGCGTCGGTTCCGTAAGTGGTGACCGGCGGCGCGGCAACCAGCGCAATCTGCTCGGCGCCGCCGCTGGCGATGTGATCGAGGATAGACGGCGTGGCCTCGAAGTGGTCGCTGTCGATCCAGTAGCCGTCCGGTTCTCCCGGCACGCGACCGGTGGTGACTACCGGAGTTCCGCGGCCGCGGAACTCCGCCCACACGGGGTCGTCACGGATCGGGTCGACGACGATCAGGCCGTCAAGCAACAGGTTGCTCCACGCGGCCTCCTGCGTGCCGGAGGCGAGCACGAGCGCATAGCCACGATCGAACGCGGCGATCGAGGCGGCGCTCATCAGTTGCGAGTAATAGGCGAAGTCCGCAATCGCGAACTGCCCGTCGAGCGTCTGCGAGACGGCCAGTCCGATCAGTCCGGTGCGTCCGCCTGCGAGGTTGCGCGCGACTGAGTTGGGACGATAGCCGAGGCGCGCCGCCGCCTCCTGGACACGCAGCCGTGTGCTCTCGCTGAGCCTGCCCTTGCCATTGAGCGCGTGTGAGACGGTTGTGATCGACACGCCCGCCTCCGCCGCCACCTCCCTGATCCCGACTGGCGTTCTCATCGGCGTTCAGCATACCGTCCGCAAATAGCGGGATAAAAGGGGATTGACGCGGACAAAGCGCTTTTGCGATACTCACTGATGGATCGTCAAACAAATTTTGCCAAAGTGTCACAGGCAATCTGATTGCTGTGCGCGCACTGACGAGGAGGCACGGGAAGATGAGCACAGGGGCGTCACTCGATCCGACGATGTGGAGCACTCTGCTGCACTCCGGTCTCGTCGGCTCCTTCATGGGCCTGCCGCACGTCGTCGCCGAGGAGCAGGCGCTGCGCTCTCACGGAGCGCGCGCTGCGATTTACGGCCTGCCCTTCGAGGCCAGCATCAGCCGCACCGGCGCCAACTACGGCCCGCGCGGCATCCGCGAGGTCTCCTGCCAGTTCCGCACCTATAACGCGACCTTCGACTTCGATCTGTTGGACGCGCTGAGCCCGGTCGACTGCGGTGACTGCAACGTGGTCGTCGGCAACGCGGCGTCGCACATTCGAGCGTGCCCAGACGGACATCGCCGAGATCCTCTCGGCCGGGCGCGCTGCCGGTCACCTTCGGCGGCGACCACTCGATCACGATCCCGGCGGTGCGGGCGGTGCGCGCTCACCTCCACGATCCCGGGCTGATCCTGATGGACACTCATCTGGACACCGCTGCGGAGGTTGAAGGCGAGCATCTCAACCACTGCTGTCCGATCAGCAGGGCCGTGGAGGCGGGATTCGACCCGGCGAAGATCGTGCTGGTGGGAATATCAGGATGGATGAACCCTCGCAGCGAGCTCGAATATTGCCGCGAGCACGGCATCACGATCATCTGGCTCGACGAGATCTGGGAGCGGGGCACCGCCTGGGCGATCGAGCGCGCCCGTGAGGTCAGCAGAGCGGCAGCCGACGGCGTCTACCTCTCCTTTGACATCGACGCGCTCGACGGCGCCTACGCGAGCGCAACCTGCTGCCCCACGCCGAGCGGCATGACGATCCGTGAGGCGATCGAGATCGTGCGGGGCGTAAGCCGCGGCGGGCTGATCGGCCTTGATGTGGTCGAGGTCGCGCCGAGCCTTGCGCCGACGCCCTCCACGGCGCTGGTGGCAGGCAGGATCGCGCTCGAAGCGATGGCCTTCCACGCCGGAACGGGGGCCTGAGCTCCGGCGATGTGCGCGCTGCTCGCGTCGGTCTGTCACTCGGGCGCCGGCATGCAGGACGGACGGATGCGGGCGCTGCTGGCCCAGACGACCTGCGGCGCCGGTGCCATCGAGCGCAATTTGCGATGCCTGCAAGACCTGTTGAGCGAGCATCCCCGCGCGCAGCTCGCGCTCTTTCCCGAGCTGTTCCTGCAGGGCTGCTGCCCGGCATCGGCGGCTGAGCGTGCAATCGCGATCGACGATGAGCCGATCGCAATGGTGATGGCGGCCGCCAAGCGCTGCCAGACGGCGGTGATCGTCGGCTTCGCCGAGCGGCTGCCAGACGGAGCGCTCGCAAACTCCGCCGCCTGCATAGACATGGATGGCTCGCTTGCCGGCGTGCATCGCAAGACCCAGCTCTTCGGGGATGTCGAGCGCGCCATCTTCAGTGAAGGACAGCAACTGCACCTCGTCTCGCTGGCGGGCTGGATGATCGGCCCGCTGATCTGCTTCGAGGCCGAGTTCCCCGAGCACGCCCGCGCGCTGGCTCGCGTGGGAGCCGATCTGCTCGTTACGATCGCGGCGAATATGGAGCCGTATGGCGCCGAACAGGAACTCGCGTGCAGGGCGAGGGCGCTGGAGAACAGACGCCCTCATCTCTATGTCAACGGCGTGGGGGCCTGCGAAGGCATGAGGTTTCCCGGCGGCAGCTGCGCGATCGACCGCGATGGGCGGGCGATCCTCAGTGCGGGAGAGCAGGAGCAGGCGCTGGAGGTGGACATCGGCAGGACCTGGCTACACGCCGGCTCCGACGTCGACTACCTCCAGCGTGTACGGTTCCGCCTACCGGTCATGGTGGCGAACACTCAAATGAGAGAAAGAAGAGGGGAACGAGGATGAGCACAGCGACGGGAGAGGCGCAGGCGGGGGCTCCCGCGCTGTTCACGCGCAAGGCGACGGGGCTTGTGCGGGAAGGCAGGACCAGAGACGCGCTCTTCTACAACGTGATGTGGTCGAGCGTGGCGCTCACGTTCGCCTTCTACTGGCTCTACATCAGCTCCTATCCCGGATCCAGCGCGATCCTCGGCGTGATCTTCGCCGCCGCGATCGGCATTCCGGGGGCCTTCCTCTACGCGATGCTCACGCAGGTGATGCCGCGCACCGGCGGCGATTATGTCTTCAACAGCCGCGCTCTGCACCCCTCGATCGGCTTCGCCGCCAACTTCAGCTATTGCATCTGGATCACGCTCGCCTTCGGCCTCTACGCGACCCTGATTGCCAACTACGGCTTCGGCGCGTTCGGCCGCACGATGGCCGGCTTCACCGGGTCGCATGGATGGCTGCAGTTCGGCGAATGGTTCTCCACGCACTGGGGCCTGTTCATCAGTGGCGTGGCGATCCTGCTGCTCTCCGGCGCGGTGTTCGTGATCGGCGGCACCCGCTTGTTCTTCAAGCTCCAGGTCGGCGCCTTCGCGCTCTATGCGATCGGCGCGCTGCTGCTGCCGGCAGTGATCGGGCTCCTGCAGAGCCGTAGCGGCTTCATCGCGAACTTCAACTCCTACGCGGCCAACCTCGGTACGCCGCACGCCTACGGCAAGGTGCTCGCCTATGCCCACAAAGCCGGCTATAAACCGGCGAAATTCAGCCTCGAATACTCATTGCGGTCGGTGTCGGTCTTCTGGTTCATATTCGGCTACATATACGCGAGCACCTACTTCGCCGGTGAGATCAGGTTGCAGAAGCGCGTTCACATGAAGTCGATGCCGGGCGCGCTGCTGGTCGCCGCTGTGGCGCTGCTGATTCTGGTTCCGACCGTCTCGCACGCCGCCACCTATGTCTTCAACGAACAGCTTTCGACCGTCGGTGAAAACTCCGCGATCTATGGATTCAGCACCGCTCCCGCCTACCCGGAGCTCATGGGCATCGCATCTGGCAGCGCCGTGTGGAGCGTGATCATGATCGTCGGCTTCACCGGCGCGCTGCTGGTCTGGATGCCACAGACGCTGATCCTGCTCAGCCGCAGCATGTTCGCCTGGTCCTTTGACCGGATCATGCCGGACAGGCTCTCCTCGATCGAGCCGCGTTCACGCTCGCCGTTGCTCGCGATCGGGATTGTGATGATTCTCACGGTCGGCAGTACCGCGATCTATGCGTTCACGACCTGGTTCACCACGCTCGCAGTCCTGCTGGGCCTCACCTTCACGCTGCTGGTCACCTCGATCGGGGGCATGCTGCTGCCGTTCACCCAGAAAGCGATGGTCGACGCCTCACCCTATGCGCGCAAGGTGTTGGGCATCCCGCTGTTCACGCTCGTGGGCGGGCTCTCCTTCCTCGGCTTCGCGTTCTCGATCTTCATCCTGCTGTGGGACGAAGGCTCCGGTTCGAGCCTCAGCAAGAACCCCGGCAAGCTGGAGCTGTCCTTGATCGTCTATGCCGTCGGCTTCGCGATCTACTTCATTGCCAGGGCGATCAGGCGCAGGCAGGGCATCGATCTCTCGCTGGCCCATCGCGAACTGCCGCCGGAGTAGAGGCAGGAGAGGGATGGCGCTGCGGCTTTGGAGGGGCAGCAGGTCTGAGGGCGCCTCCAAGCCACTGCGCGTCTACTACGCCTCGGACATCCACGGCTCCGAGCGTCTGTGGCGCAAGTTCCTCAACGCCGCGAAGGTCTACGAGGCGCCGGTGATCGTGATGGGCGGAGACGTCACCGGCAAGGCGATCGTGCCACTGATGGAGCGGCTCGGCGGCGGCTATGAGGTGGAGATGTTTGGCCACCGCGAACTGCTCGCAGACGAGGACCAGGTCAAGGACGCCGAAACGAGGATCGGCGCCAACGGGATGTACCCGCACAAGATGGACTACGAGGAGCTTGCGGCGGTGCAGGCGTTCTCCGAGCAGGAGCGGGAGGTCTGGTTTGCGGATGTGATGATGCAGACCTTCGAGCGTTGGCTCGAGCTGGCCGACGAGCGCCTGGCGGGCAGCGGGGTGCGCTGCTTTCTGATGGCGGGCAACGACGATCCGCCCGGCGTCGACGAGGCGATCGAGCGTGCGGACTACGTCGAGGCGTGCGATGACCGCATCGTCGAGTTTGATGGCCATGCGATGATCTCGCTCGGCTATTCGAACATCACGCCGTTTCACTCGCCGAGAGAGCTCGACGAGAATGAGCTCTACAGGCGGGTCGACGCGCTGGCCTCCCAGCTCGACGATCCCGCCTCAGCGGTCTTCAACCTCCACGTCCCCCCATATGACTCCACGCTCGACAACGCCGCCGAACTGGATGAGGAACTCGGCGTGGTGATGCTGGGCTCAGAGCCGAAGATCATCCCGGTCGGCTCCACGGCGGTGCGCGAGCTGATCGAGCGCTACCAGCCGTTGCTATCCCTGCACGGTCATGTGCACGAGAGCGCGGGGGCCAAGCGAATCGGCCGCACGCTCTGCATCAACCCCGGCAGCGACTACCACACCGGCCGCATCGCCGGCTGCCTGATCGCGCTGCGGGGCTCTGACGTGCGTCACCAGTTCGTGACAGGCTGACGCGAGACATGCAGGCAGGCAGCGCCGGCATCGATGACTCGCTGATGCGGGAGGCGAGGAGGTTGCTGGCGGAGGCCGATCGCCGCGAGGTGCCGTTGCGCCTGCTGGGGGGCATGGCGGTGCGGCTGTTGCTGGGCGATCGCATCGACCAGCGCTTCAGGCGCCAGATCGAGGACCTCGACTTCATCACCACGCGTAAGGCCAGCCGCGAGGTCGAGCGCCTGCTGGAGCACGCGGGCTGGGAGCCCGAGAGCCGCTTCAACACGCTGCACGGCCACAGGAGGCTGCTCTTCTACGAGCCGCAGGGGCAGGGCAAGGCCGACGTGTTCGTCGAGCGCTTCGAGATGTGCCACACCCTGCCCCTGGCCGAGCGTATTGGCGTGCGGCCGGAGACCCTGCCGGCGGCGGAGCTTGCGATGAGCAAGCTGCAGATCGTGCAAATCAACGCGAAGGACATGGGCGATCTCTACGCGCTGCTGGACGCGCTGGAGGTTGCAGAGCACGACCAGGATGCGATCAACGCCGATCGCATCGCCCAGCTCACAGGCGCAGACTGGGGCCTTCACCACACCTTCGAGCTGAACCTGCAGCGTCTGCTGGAGCAGGTGGGCTCCACCGGGCTTGACGATCAGGCGAAGGCGCGGGTGGCGCAGCGCATCCAGGCGCTGCAGCAGGCGCTGGAGAGTGCGCAGAAGAGCCGTGCCTGGCGATTGCGGGCACGCGTCGGCGAGCGCAAGCGTTGGTACGAGGAACCCGAAGAAGTGGAGCGCTGAGGAGCGCCGCCTGTCGCCCGGCCTCTTGTCAGCCGGCCGCTGCCGTGCGCCTGCTTGCCACCGCTCCAGGGCCGCCGGGCGTGGTGGCTGCGGCTGCGTCGATCAGCCCGTGGCCGTAGTCGGCGGCGTCTGAGGGCAGGCCCAGCGGACGCGCGGTCTGCTCCAGGCGCCAGCGCACCGCCGCAGGAGTCGGATTGGGCCCAAGGACGCCGCTTGCGATCACGAGCGCCGCGCTCGCGGCCACCTCGGGCGAGGCCATCGAGGTGCCTTCATAGCCGTCTGGGAAGCCGAAGACGCGCGGAGAGGAGCCCATGAAGGTCTCCTGGTAGACATCGCGGCCGGGCGTGCCGTTTGGCCTGCAGTCGGGGTCTCCCTGCAGGTTGGCGTCCGCTCCGCCGCCTGGGGCGACGAGGTCGATGCGGCTCCCATAGTTGGAGTAGTCAGCCAGGCATCCATGTTCGGTGCTCGCGCCGACAGCGATCGCGAAACGATCGCGGGCGGGATAGGGGACGTCCGTGGAGCCCTCGTTGCCTGCGGCGGCGACGATCACCACGCCGTGTTCGTGGGCGTATGAGAGGGCTGAGAGGAGCTCCGGTACGTCAGCCGCCGTCACTTCGCCGGAGAACTCAAGGCTGAGGTTGATCACCTTCGCGCCGTGTTCGACCGCGAATCGCACCCCCCTCGCAATCGTGGAGGCATCACCTTCGCCGCTCGCGTCGAGGACCCTCACGGGCATGATCCTCACGCCATAGGAGAGTCCCGTGAGCCCGCGGCCATTGTTGGTCGCCTCGGCGATCGTCCCTGCCACGAAGGTGCCGTGCCCGTTGCGGTCGTCCGGGTAGGGAGTGTTGGCCACGAAGTCGTAGCCTTTGACGAACTGAGACGCTTCGAAGTCCGGCGAGCGCAGGAACTTCCCACGGTTCTCGTAGGCGACTCCGGTATCGAGCACCGCCACCGTCACGCCGCGACCGCCGGGCTCGCCGTCTGCGATCAGGTTCGCCCATGCTTCGGGTGCGCCGACGCCGAAGGGGCCGGCAAAGTTCCACTGCAGCGACCGCCAGCCGCCCGCGACGTGGCTCGTGCCAGGATCGTCGGGTATGAAGCCAGTAGAGGCCGCGTGCGCGACGTAGTCCGGCCTGGCCCATATGACGACGTGACGCCGGCGCAGGCGAGCGAGTGCGGTCTGCACGCTCACGCCGCCGCGAAGCGTGAGCACGCGGGCCTGGCGGGGTGCTCCGCCGCCGGTCGCGCCGAATGGCAGCTTCGGTCCCGCCTGTGGGGTCGCTTCGGTAGCGATCGCTTCCCCGCGGCCGCGGGCGCCGGCGGCTCGCGAGATTTCATCAAGGGCGCTATGCGAGCGGGTGGCATAGGCGACGACTATCCGCCCTGGCGCGAAGGCCGCCGTCTCGCTGTGGCCGCTCGCCGCCCCGGCAACTGTTGGCCAGATCAGCAGCGCTGCGAGAGCGACGACCAGCAGGGCGGCCGTGCCTGGAGGACGACGGAGCGTGCCTGGTGCCTGCTTACGCCTCCGGACGGGGGGCGAAGCCAGCGTGGCGCCAGAGGTGTGGATTGGATGGAGGTGACGGCGCATGGGTCGGTCGCGGCGCAATGATGATGCCTCGGATCGGTCGCTGCGGAGCCGGTGGGGCCTCCTGGATGGCTGCTTGCGGACCTGGGCGCTGGCGGCGAGAGCTGCTGCCGGGCCGGAGGTGGTCATAGGATCGATGTCTGATGAGCGAGCGCTTCTTTCCCCGCGACGAGCACTTCATGAGGCTCGCGCTGCAAGAGGCCGAGCGTGCAATTGAACACGACGACGTGCCGATCGGTGCGGTGATCGTCCTCGGCGGGGAGGTGCTCGCCGCCGCGCACAACGAGCGCGAGCTGCATGAGGACCCCACCGCCCACGCCGAGATCCTCGCGGTACGGCGGGCGGCGAAGGCGCTTGGGACCTGGCGGCTGCTCGACTGCGCGCTCTACGTCACCCTGGAGCCCTGCGCGATGTGCGCGGGCGCGCTCGTGCTCGCGCGGGTGCCCCGCGTCGTCTATGGCGCAGATGACCCGAAGGCGGGCGCTGCCGGCAGCGTGCTGAACGTGCTGGCCGAGCCGCGACTCAACCATCGGCCCGAGCTCTGCGGCGGCGTGCTCGCGCAGGAGTGCGGAGGGCTGCTCAGGGACTTCTTTGCGGCCCGGCGCCGACCGAGCTATTGCTCGCGAGAGTTCGCATCCGAGGGCGAGGCTGCGACTGAGGGGGAGGGATTCGAACCCTCGTCGGAGGATCAGACCACCTGACAGCTTCTCTCCCTGGCCGCGCACCACCGTGTCAAGGCCGATACCTCTGCTCCCGCGATGTCCTGACCGGCTGCAGGTGCGAGGCAAGTTCGGCGCAACCCTGCGCCTTCCACACGGTTCGGCTCCCTTTCGACGCTCCTGGACCATAGGACGCCTGATCTACTACTCTTAGGCCTTCAGGAGGGGTGGCAGAGCGGTTGAATGCGGCGCCCTCGAAAGGCGTTGTACGTCTATCGGCGTACCGAGAGTTCGAATCTCTCCCCCTCCGCCAGCTTGACAAGCCCAAACAACGCTTCGAGGGCGGCCCGCTTGGGCTGCCCTCGTCGTCTTAATGGCAGCGCTGCCTGTCTCCTTGCCTCTTAGCCTCGTTGATGCGGGTTGCTTCGCGCGCTACATGCAACAGCGCGAGGTTCTCACCCGTACTTCTCTGCGATGGCCTCGGCCATTCCACCGCTTGTTTCATACCCACCGGTGGCCATGCATCTAGCCCATATAGTGCAAGAAATACCCGCAAGCTGATCATCTTTACCTCCGACTGGGTTGACGGGGGCTTGCACGCTCCATTCCTTTCCGTTCCACCTCTCCGCGAGGGTGACCGTGCTTCCGGCGGAATTGACGTAGCTGCCTGTGGCCATGCAGTTGGCTTCGGAGGTGCAGCTGACGGCGTAGAGTTGATTGGTTCCTGAACCCGGGTTGGGAGACGACTGGATTTGCCATTCCGTACCGTTCCAGTGCTCAACGAGCGTCAGTCTGTGAGAGCTGGCTTCATATTCGCCGACAGTTACACATTCGTTGGAGGAAAGGCAGGAGACACCGTCGAGCTGACTGAATTTTGCGCCGCTCGGCGTCGGCGTCGAGACGAGTTTCCATTCGGTTCCATTCCAGACCTCTGTCAGTGCGGCCAGTGCATATGTGCCTTTCACTTGCCACTCGCCGGATGCCATGCAGAAGCTGCTGGTAGGACAGGAGATGTCATAGAGCCATGCCGCCCACGCTTCTTTCGGCACCGCGGGCGTTTGTACTTTCCATTCGCTGCCATTCCATCTCTCGATCAGTGGCATCTGCGTGAAGGTGAGGCTGCTGGTGCCTATCCCCGATGCGGAGCACGCCGTCGAGGACGCGCAAGAAACCGAGTCCAGCGAATAGGTTTCCATTTCGGCGGGCGACGCCAACGTCTGCAGTTTCCATTCACTCCCGTTCCACCTGTTCGCCAGGCCCTTGTAACCAGCTTCGCTCTCGTCAGCGCCGACCGCGATGCATTCGCTTGCCGAGATACATGACATTCCTTCCAAGCTGCCGGCGGTCACGCCGGTGGGCACCTGAATCGATTCACTTCTCCATTCCGATCCGTTCCAGCGCTCGGCAGAGGGCCATTGATCGCCGACGCCCCCGTACCAGCCGCTCGCGCTGCAGGCAGACGACGAAGTGCAGGAAATGCCGTGCAAGCTCGTGTCGTAGGGCTTTGCTTCGGGTGATTGCAGCGACCACGAGGCTGGTTCGAATTCCAATATGCCGTCCCGGCGCTCCCCATCCTGTAGGTCCGTCGTAGCCGACCTTTGCAGTGCAAAGGTATTCGAGGCTGCCACTACCGCACGAGCCGTCATTCCCGGCGGTTACATCAAACAGAAGTTTTTCTGGGCCGGCGATGTAGAACGCTTCAGCTCCGATGGTCCGACTGTAGCTGGTGGACAGTGCCTCGATTCCGGCCACGATAGGCGCTGCGGCGCTCGTGCCGCTGAAATCACCCCAGCCACTAAATTCATATGAATCGTAAGCCGACACAGGTGTTGCTTGCGAAGCCACCGCGGCGACATCGTTGTCTGTGCGGTGTGCGCAGCCTGAGTCGCGTTGCCACACGGGCTTGGTCGTCTCTAATTCGCTGCAACCACTATCCGTTCCAGCTTCGAATTCGCCTACTTTCTTTTCGGGGTTTGCGCCACACTTCTTCTACCCATCCACGGGAGCTTTTCGATTCCTTCTTGAGCGCAGTGCCGCCGACCGAGATTACATACTGCGAGGCGGCTGGATACTGTACTCCGTACCCGTTGTCACCAGCGGACACCGTTATCGCAACGCCGGCGTGGTGGAAGTAGGAGTCATAGGATTCCTCTCCTTTGAACTCGACGCCTCCGTAGCTATTGCTCACCACCGTAGCCCCGAGTTCAACGGCCTCATCAACCGACTTATAGAGATTAATGCCTTCTGTATTGTTGTTCGCCTCTACAAGTAGGATGTGGCATTCAGGACAGACCGCCGACACCATATCGAGGTCCAGCGATATCTCTCCCGCCCATTTCGCGTTGGCTAAAGGATAGTTTTTAGCTTCGCCTTTTTGGTTGACCCTTCGGAAGCAGCCGTTTTCTTCAGTGCATTCGGACAGTTTGTAATGTTTTCTATATGTCTTCAGATCTGAGTTGGCGTTAGGGTCGTTAAAGGCATCCACTACGGCTATCGTTTGCCCGGTGCCTCCCGATTCGGGGAGCTTGTAAGCGGAGCGTAGGTCCGCTGGGGCGTAGGCCCCTCCTTCGCCGCTGCCTTCAAGCGCCGGGCCGAGGGCCTGCGCCGAACCTGCGGCGGCCGTTGGCACCACTATGGACATGCAATCCAGTTCGTGGCGCTTGTGCCGCGGGCAGACCGGATAGGGACGATGTTCTCGTGACTGGGCGAAACGGCTTGCTGAGTAGGCTGGCTGTGCAAGAACGCCCAGAACAACGGCGAGCCCGATGTACAGACAACAACCACGCCTTACCGATGCCCAAGGATCCATGCCCAAACCTATGTATAGGTTTGGCAAAAAAGTCAAGGATTGACTTTGGGTGAAGTTGTCGTTCGCAGTGTTTCGGCCGCGTTTGGCGTAATCTGGCGTTGGCCGGCAGTCGGAGACACCGCATGCGTTCTGTCAGGCTCATGTTTCGTTTGTGGCTAGTGAGACACCGCTCGGCGTTTCTCGAACATCGGGCTGGCCTTCACTTGCCGTGGCCATGTTGAGCGCGAGCACCCGCCGCCCAACCGTGAGTTATGTCGGCGTCCGATGCCCCTATCGTGGCGACGATCAGCCGCGTCGCCTCGCGGCAGGGCCGAGATGGGATACCACGCCGCGGGGCCGGCAAGATCTGGCCATCAGACTCTTCGCAGAGCGCTCGCTCCGTGGAGCGCATCGCCCAGAATGGGGCAGCCGCGATGGTGTGAGCCTTGGGCACGAGCTTGGCGAAAAAAGATTCCCTGGAAAGCCCAACTCAGATTGCAGCGCCTGGATGGCGCGCCGCCGTCAGCTCGGACTCCTCGCCTATGCGACCGCCAGAAGCGACGTGAAGCGCCAAGGTTGGGGTGCTCACGATGCATCGCACAGGCACCACGATACGCCGCCCCGACGGGCCAGCGCTATATCCCGTCGAACGCGTGCACGCCACGCCAAATAATACCTTTTCAGGCACTCTACTGTAATGACATTGAGGAGTGGTGCCGCGGCGGTGAGGCTTCTCGCTCGTGTCCCTCGCGCCCTCCTTGCAAGCAGCTCTCGGGAGGGCGGTCAAAGCTCGTCGTGAAGAGCTCGGCCTCACACAGGAGCAGATCGCATTGCGCGGCGATCTGCAACAGCGCTGGATCTCCAACGTCGAGACTGGCAAGCGCGATCTGAGGTACTCGAGCCTGCGCCGGCTCGCTCCTCTGCTCGAGCTGACGATGGCAGAGCTGATGGGCCGAGCCGAAGCCAGCGAGCATGCCATCGACGCGCCCATGGAGCCCGAGTGCTTAGAGAGGGAGCCCGCAGCGAGCTGACGCGGGCCAGGCCCACCTCTCAGCTGCCGGCTCCTCACAGCGCCAGCAAGCTCGGGTGCGTGTGTCAAAGCCACGCGCCCCTCACCCCCGAGGAGGGACGATGGAGGCAAGACGGCAGCTGATCCGCTACGCGATCACGGGCGGCTACGCCCTGATGATCGGAGCGTTCTATGAGGCTGTGTTTGGATGGGCATGGAAAGAACCGGTCGAAGGGCTGATCCCGATCACCAAGGCAGATGCCTTCACGACGATCGGAGGGGCGGTCGCGGTCGGCTTCGTGCTGTATCAGCTCTATAGCGCATTGGATCGCCCCCGCGTGCAGGTCGACCTGGGGCTGCCGCCGCGCTGGTTGCGGCCCGGCGGTCCCCCCAGCACACGACGCCTGGTGCTGCGCCTGACGCTCTTTGGGCAGCGTGATGCCGGCAGAGAGGTGCTCGACACCCTCCACGAGATCCCTTCGGCGCAGAGAGCTTTGCAGCACGCCTATGGCGATCCGAGCCCCGCGTGCGACGGCTCGCCGCCGGCGGGGGAAACGCAGGGGGCGGGTTCTGAAGCCATGCTCGATGCGGATGCGAACGTGCTCGGGAGCATCCTGAACCTCACCTACTGCAGTGGGGACGGGCAGATCGCACGCAGCTACGCGGCGCTAGAGGACCTCTACCACGCGCTTGGTGCTTGCGATGCGGCCCTGATCGCGATCTCGACTGCCACGGCCCTCGACATCCTTGCCGCGCACGTCAATTCCTACCTCACCCATCTGGGTCCCTCGATCGCGGTCACGGTGCTCGCTCTGTTGCTCATCTGGGGCTCGCACTGGGTGATCAGGGTCAATCGGCAAAGGCGGTGGACCACGATGACACGCCAGTTGCGTAACGACCTGAGGGCATGGGCGCTCAGACATCCTGAACTTCTGAGCCAACTCGCCGAGGACGCCACGGTGGAGCCGACAGGGGCCTCAGAGCGCCAACAACCCATGCACTCGACTTCGTGAGATGATCAGAACATGATCGGGGACCGGCTCTACGCACGCTTCTCGATCGCGATTGGGGGTAGCGCCCTCCGCGCGATCGGCAAGCTGAACGTGCCCGTGTATCGCGCGACCAGGGGCCGGCTGATGGGCACTGTCAGTGGCGCTCCGGTTCTGCTGCTCACGAGCACCGGCCGCCGATCCGGTGCCGCGCGGACCGCTCCCGTGCTCTACATGAGAGACGGCGAGCGCCTGATCGTGATCGGCTCAAACGCCGGCAACCAGCGCGCGCCGGCCTGGTCTTTGAACCTGAAGGCGAATCCGGACGCCGAGGTAGAGCTGCGCGGCGTGCGATCGGCGGTCAAGGCACGCGTGGCTGAGGAGCCCGAGCGCGGCGAGCTGTGGCGCAAGATGAACGAGCACTACGCAGGCTTCGACGACTACCAGGCCCATACGAGCCGGGAGATCCCGGTGTTCGTGCTCGATCCGCGCTGAAGCGGATCGAGGCCGCCCTACGAAAGCTTGCGCGCTCTCACGGCGGTGCCGTAGGCGCAGATCTCGGTCCAGGTCGCGCCGAGCTCCGAGGTATCGAACCTGAATGCGATCACCGCATTGGCGCCCTTGGAGCCCGCCTCCTCTTCCAGCCGCTGCTGGGCGTGGACCCGGCCTTCGGCCAGCATCTTGGTCATGCCCTTCAGCTCGCCGCCGACGATCGACTTCAATGAGGCGCCGATCTGCGAGCCCACGTTGCGCGCGCGCACTGTGAGCCCAAACACCTCGCCGAGCACCTCTTCGATCTCGTACCCCGGCAGGTCGTTCATCGTCGTGATGATCATCGCTGCTCTCCGATCGGTTGCTTGATGCAGAGGGCGCTCGTCCCGCTCGGACGGGCGCCGCGCCTCTCAGGACTGCTGGCGATCGTGCCGGTTCTGCTCGCGCTCGCCGTGCACCTGGAGGGCGATGAACGCGATCAGCGCGTTGACGAACACGCCGATGCCAAGGAAGACGACTATGAGCCCGAAGGTCTTCGTGAATGCGTAGCTGGTGGCGAGGATCATCTGCATGGGTCTGGTCTCCTGGGTCCGGCGAGAGATTGATTGGGAGCCTACCATCGTGCAGGGGCGGGCGTGGGCTCCAGGGAACGGCGCGGGCTGGGCGCCGCGATGCCTTTGGCTCACAAGGCAGAGGGCTGGCGCTCGTGCCGTCGTGCTGGCCAGGTGCCACGGATGTGCGACCGGGCGCATCAAGCGCCGATGTGTCTGTAGCCTTCAATGGCCGGGCCGCATCGATACACGACATGGAGAGGTGCCGGAGCGGTTGAACGGGCGCGACTGGAAATCGCGTAACGGGGGTTGACCTCGTTCGAGGGTTCGAATCCCTCCCTCTCCGTACAGCCAGGTAGGTGGCGTACCGGCCCGTCTTGCGTTGGGGTCATTCTGCTGTTGATCTGCAGCGCGCTCCGCTATGTTTTAGGCGATGGTCAAGCCCATGGTCGCAAGCAGCGTCGAGGACCCGCTTGGGGAGCAGATCCGGCGGCTGCGCCTTCGGGCTGATGGGCAGCGGCCGCTCGCAGTGAACCTCAACGAGACGATCGTGCTGACACGCAAGTTGTTCGAGTTGTGCGCGGCGGCGCAGCGCGCCCGTTGACCGCTCCGACCTTCGATCAGCTTCTCGCGCGCCTCGTCCATGCCGATGTCCATTTCGTCGTCATCGGCGGCTTGGCGCTCGGATCATGGGGTGTCGTGCGCGGAACGAAGGACTGCGACATCGTGCCCGATCCAGCACCGGAGAACCTGGGCAGGCTTGCGCATCTGGTAGCCGAGCTTGGTGGCCATGTCCAGCTGGGCGAATCGCTGCTCGGCTCAGAGCATTCCATCGCTGCACTGCTACGCAGCGGCGAGCGGGCTTTGATCACCACGCAGCTCGGAGATCTTGATGTCGTGCAGGGGCTTGATGGCGTGCTTGCATACGCCGAGCTTCGTGAGCGCGCGATCGATGTCAGGATGGCAAGCGTGCTGATCCCATCTGCTCGCTAGAGCACTTGCGGGCCATGAAGCGAGCCGCTGGGCGGCCACGTGATCTCGTTGACCTGGACGATCTCGACGCAGCTCAGCCACCCGAAGGCTGATCCTGGTCATCGTCTACGAGAAGCCTTGCGATAGATGGCTGCCCTGTCCATTCGCAGATGGCCTCATGTAAATTGTTTAGCGTGCACACGGATGACGAGTCCGTCGAGCAGTTTGGTGGAGCTCCTGGAGTTGACTGGGGCTGCGCAAGCTGCCGATGAGACGCTGGACGTTGGGCAACTCGCTCGCAAGCGCGGCGTATCCGATGCAGCCATCCGTCAGCAGGTCGAGTACTTGGAGGACGCCGGCCTGTTGTTCGGCATCTTCGACGAAGAATGCGGGAATTGCCGCTGCTACGCGATGCCGGACGGCAGTATTTGGCACATGGCACGGCGAGGTACCCCGCGAGGTACTGCGCTTTCTGCCTCACGAGGTTGATGACCTCAATGCGCGCGAAGCGTTGTTCGTGGCCGGAACGGTCTTGGTGGACGAATTTCGCGATCACGTGCTTCTAGGTCGTGGGATCGAATACGCCGAAGGCTTGGTGCCGCCAGCTTTCGAGCAAGCGGTCACCGAGCGCTTGGCACTTGATCTTTTCGCCGGCGCCGTCGCGCTCCTGGCGCGGCTCTCTGACGGACGCCCTGCCGGCTGTGTAGCCGAGGAGATTCTGGCTGTTGGTCTCATCGAAGGAGCCAAGTCACAGCTGGAGATTCGGGCTGACCGCTGCGAACTCACGGAGACTGAAGCCATTGCCGCCGCCACAGCAGCCGCCAGCGGCCTATTTGAGCTGTTTGAAGACGACGATGTTCTCTACCTATTTGACATGAGGGAGCCAGCCGACGCGGCAATCGCGGGCCAAAGCCCCATCAACCGGGAAGCAGGAATTGCCGATCAGCGTCTGGAGAGCTGGTTCGAGCCCTTTACCTGGACGATCCCGACAGGCTATCTCGGGAAATAAGTACGCCGCGTCACTCGAAGCGCCGAGCGTGCAGCGCCCCGATGCGCTCCCACACGTAGGCATGTTTCGAACTTCGTCCCTCTCTCCCCATCTACCTCTGTTGGCGCATGCTGCCGAGCTGTATGTCGCCTGACGATTCGTGCTGGGTGCTTTGACGCTTGCTGCCTGGCTCGACACACAGGATTGCGGTCAGGCATAGCGCGCTACTTAGGCGAGCCGCCGGCCTCGCCTAGAATGGCCGTGACGCCGCTTACGCTAAGCCTCAGGGCCAGCCCCGGCTGTGGGCGACAGCGACAGGGAGCCGTGGGTGATGGCTAGCACCCCGACTGCACTACCCAGGATCAGGGCCATGGCTGGGGTGGCGATCAGCAGCCAGCCTTTGGCAGCTTCTGACGGACGAACCGCCGTTCGATCTCAGGCAGATCTCGATACCGGGTGGGCGCTGTCGCTTCCGGCCCGTTATAGAAGGCAGGGGGGTCAACCCCGAAAAATTACGAATCAGAAAAGAGAGTTGTCTCAGCGAGGATGGCTCCACGAGGCAAACGCGTGGAAGGAGCTGACTATGATCGGTGTGCGAGGCTTTGCGGTAGGCGTCGCATTTGGCGCCGTGGCGACCTGGCTGGTGGTCGGCCTGCAAGTGTCGCCAGCGCCGGAGAACAGGGCGATGCCCTAACCGGCGTTCCCAATGGCGGACCCGTGCGCAGGGCGGAATTGTCGTTCAAGGTGGACGGCCAGGAGGCCAAGGGCGCCGAGGGCGAAGCGCCGGTCGTCCCATACGGCGCAACGACAATCACCGGTGTGCTCCATTGTGGCACGGTGCCGATCCGGCAGGCCCACATCTTGCTTGGATCCGCCGGCTTCCTGCCGGCGGCGTCACGCCGATCGCCAGCTCCGTCACGAGCGGACTCGACGGCTCCTTCTCGCTCACGGTGCCGCCTGGCCCGGATCGCGTGCTCAGCTTCAGCTACACCTCCTACAGCGATGACCCCGGACCGTCGGTGACGGCGCAGGTAACGCTGCGGGTGCGTCCCCGCATAAGCCTGCGGATCGGCCCATCCGTGGTGCGCAACCACCACGAGATTTACTGGACGGCGACGGTGCTAGGTGCGCCCTTTCCACCGGGAGGCATCACACTCGTCACCCAAGTCAAGGAGGGGTCACGGTGGCAGACATTCGATGAAGTCGTCCTCAAGCATGAAGGCACCAAGCCGAGTCTTCGGGTATAGGTTCACGAGGACCTCCCATCCGACGACGCACACGTTCCGTCTGGCTCTACCGAGGACAGGATCAGGTGGCTACCCCTTTGCGTTTGGGGCGAGCAACGCGGTCAACGTCCACGTGACCCACTGACAGCGCGGCGAGTGTGCGACAGGACTCGGAAGACCCGGAGCGCTGCTCGTACAGCCCGCTAATGCGCTTTAGCACAAGGTGGGCTTTCGAGATATTGCCCTGACTCCCCGTTGTTGCTCGATGTTCGAAACTCGATAGCGGGAACCAGGTCGGCGCCAGCGGCATTTATCGACTTGGCATGACCGCGAAGGAGCAACTTCTGCAAGAGGCGCCTACTTGGAGCGAGCGCTATGCGGAGATCGCGCTGCGAGCGGTGCAGCGCGAGCGCGGTGGCGACAACGGCGACGAGAGTTGGGGAGCTCTCCAAGGTCCATGAGGTTACCTTTGGAGCGGCGATGAGGAGATTGGCCGAGGAAGAGCGCGCCGCTGGGCACAAGCCGTGGTAAGACGTGGCGAGGTCTGGTGGCAGAGCATCCAGAGTGGGGGCGCCGGCCCACCGTGGTGATGACCCGCGAGGAGGCGATCGACAACCTCTACGAGGTCTTAGAGCGCCTAACAAAAAGAGGTTTTGGGATGCTGTTGTCGTAGACGGTGTCTATGGCGAAACCTTTGGTCAGTGATGGGTTGTGGGCTCGTATCGAGCCGTTGTTGCCGCACGTGGAGCGGCGGTTTCGATATCCGGGGCGTAAGCGTGTGCCCGACCGGCAGGCCCTGACAGGCATCCTGTTCGTGCTGAAAACGGGCATTCCGTGGGAGGATCTACCGCAGGAGATGGGCTGCGGGTCGGGGATGACGTGTTGGCGTCGGCTGCGGGACTGGAATGAAGCGGGGGTCTGGGAGCGCCTGCACCACGTGCTCTTGGATGAATTGCAAGACGCTGGCCAGCTGGACTGGTCCCGTGCGGTGGTGGACAGCTCGCATGTGCGGGCCAAAGGGGGGGCGCCAAGACCGGCCCCTCGCCCGTCGATCGGCGCCGGCCGGGCTCAAAGCACCACGTGATCTGCGACGGCCGGGGCACGCCCCTGGCCGTGACCCTGACGGCCGCGAACCGCAACGACATCACCGAGCTCCTGCCGCTCGTCGATCGCGTCCCGCCGACTGGTCGCCACGGCAAGTTCAGGCCCAAAGCTCTGCTCGCCGACCGTGCCTACGACAGCCGCAAACACCGCGAAGCGCTCCGCGAGCGCGGCATCACGCCGCGTATCGCAAAGCGCAAGACCTCTCACGGCTCAGGACTCGGCAAAGAAAGATGGGTCATCGAGCGCACAATCTCCTGGCTGCACCAGCACCGCCGCCTCGATCGACGCTACGACCGCCGAGACGACATCCACGAAGCCTTCCTCACAATCGGCTGCGCCCTCATCTGCCACCAAAAACTCCAAAACTCATTCTGTCAGGCGCTCTTAGTGGTGCTCGCCACTACGCGCATTTGCGGAATCCCGACGGAGGTGGAGCTGGGGCGTGAGGATTGCATGCCCCGCGATTGCGTTCCGAACGCGGATCACACGGACACGGTTGCCAAGGGGTACTTGGTCGAGCGAATCACGGTGCTCTCGCCGGAGAAGGTTGCTGCCGTCTGTGCTGCTCTGAGCGCCGCTACAAGCTGCGGCTGAATCGCCGTACGGCCACGCTCGGCTACGATCCAAATCCGATGGTAGGCAGTCCCATCATTGGCGGGATAATCCATTCCTCCGCCTTTCTGGTTGTGCTCGTGCTGTACTTCCTGCCGAGCCTCGTTGCCCTTGTGCGCAAAGTCAAGCATCAGGGCAGTGTGGTTGTGATCAACCTCTTCCTCGGCTGGACCTTCATCGGCTGGGTGGTTGCACTGGAGATGGCTTGTCGCACGAGCAGAGTTCTGCGCGACTAGGCATTTTTGGGCTCGCCACACACGATGGTCATCAGGCCACCGGTGTCGCCTCGATACGCGGCCGATTCGGGCTAAGCAGCGAATCGCTGGTCAGCGCGCGCCTTCGCCTTGGCGGCCTCGACGTCGCGGTCCTTCGGTGGCGCAGAGGTGACGAGCTCTTCAAGCAACTGTGCGGAGACGTCGGCTATCGCGTCGACGGCACGCTCGAAGGCATCGACATTGGCCTGCGAGGGCTTGGTGAAGCCACTGATCTTGCGTACGTATTGAAGCGCGGCGGCCCGGATCTCCTGCTCGTCGGCTGCCGGCTCGAAGTTGTAGAGGGTGCGGATGTTTCGACACATGGCAAGATCGTAGCTCGCGCACCAGGCTTACTCAGTATGGAAAGGCGTGGGCCGGCATGCACTGCTTGCAACATCCGTATCGACCGCGGCTTCGGGGGCGATAGCCTGCGCTCATGCGGGCGCTAGCCGGTCATTTCGCGAGCCTCGGTCGCTTTGCGCTTGCGCACCGGCAGCGGGCTGCGGCCGACCAGGCAAGCCTGGAGGAGCTGGCTGAGCAAGCCGAGCAGGTGCTCGGGCTGCCGGCAGGCCTGGAGATCGAATGGCTCGGAGTTGCGGGCTATCGCCTCAGCTATGAAGGCAAGACGATCTACATCGATCCATACCTCTCTCGCGTCACGCTTGTTGAGGCGCTGCGCGGAAGGCCGGCGCTGGCGGACACGGCCGCGATCGAGCGCTGGCTTGCGACTGCAGGAGAGGTCCTCGGCGTGCTCGTGGGCCACACCCACTTCGATCATGCCGTCGACGTGCCAGCGATCTGCGCCCGCCACGGATGCAGTGCATACGGGTCGAGCTCGTCGGTGAGGCTGATGCGCCTGCATGGCCTCGAAGATCAAGCGATCGAGGTTGGGCCGCACTCCCAGATAGAGCTTGGTCCCTTCCTGCTCACCTTCGTACCAAGCCTGCACTCGAAGCTGTTGCTCGGCTACAAGGCGCCCTCTGACGGGGAGCTGACATGCGAGCACCTCGATGCGCTCTCGCCAAGCGCCTACAGGTGCGGACAGGTCTTCGGGATACACATAGAGGTGGCCGGCACCACCTTCTATCACCAGGGCAGTGCGAACCTGCTCGACGACCAGATTCGCCACCGGGGGGTGGACATATTCCTCGCCGGGATCGCAGGGCGCCGCTTCACGGATCGCTACTGGCAGCGCATCCTCGGTGCCCTGCAACCCGCGTCGTGCTCGCAAGCCACTTCGACGACTTCTTTCGCCGACTCGACGACCCTGCCGGCTTCTCGCTCAACGTGAACCTCGCTGCCTTGCCCGAGGAGATCGCCGCGGTAAGCGCAGACTTCGCTGTTGCGGCTCTGCGTCCATTCGAGCCATATCGCGCTCGGTAGGGAGGCCAGCGAGGCGGGCTCCGTAGTTCGAGGAGTGCGGGCTGCGGGTCGATCCGGATCATCCCGGCGTAGCGCGCGTGAGTATGCGACCCACCTACGCGGCACGCCTCACCGGGACAGATGAGCAGCATGAGCGAGCACACGACCGCCACGACCAGCGTCCCCTCACCCGGGCTCGAGGCCGTTCCGCGAGCGCATCATCTGCTGATGTTGGAGTTCGGGGATCGCAGAGACTTCGACGATCCACGGCTCGAGTGGCGCCGCCTATCCTCGGAGCTGCTCGGCACATTCCTGCTGGTGCTCGCGGCGGCAGGCGGCGGGCTCCTCGCCGGCAAGGGCCAGATCGCCCTCTCCTCGGCAGTTGTCGCTCCCGGCCTGACGGTGATGGCGGTCATCCTCTTCATGGGTGCCGTCTCCGGTGCGCACCTGAATCCGGCAGTCTCGCTCGCATTCGCTCTGCGCGGCGACTTTCCCTGGAAGCGTGTCCCTGGCTACATCGTCGTTCAGCTCGTGGGCGCGACGCTTGCATGCCTGTTCCTGCTTGCGGTCTTCGGGAACGTGCAGCATCTGGGTGCAACGCTGCCCGGACACGGCTACGTGGGCTGGCAGGCGCTCCTGATGGAGATTGCTCTGACGGCTGGCTTGGTCAGCGTGATCCTCGGCACTGCCTCGGCGGCGCAGAATGTCGGTGCGATTCGCCGCACTCGGGGTTGGTGGCTACATCGCACTCGCCGGCCTCTGGGCCGCGCCGGTCAGCGGCGTCTCGATGAACCCGGCGCGGTCCTTCGGCCCTGCGCTCGTCAGTGGCGACTGGTCGAGCTACTGGGTCTACGTTCTCGGGCCGATCGCCGGCGCGATGATCGCCGTCGGATTCGCCTACATCCTGCGAGGGCGCGGCGGGATCCGATCTCCAGCGCGGCGGGGTCGGGCGTTCTCGCGCCCGGCAGCGAGCAGACACGCAATCGCGTTGCGAGCGCGATCGACAGAGGCGATCTCGCGCCGGGGGACGTCGCGGGCAAGGACCAGCAGCGAGGCGGCTGAAGTGGGGTGTCGCGCGGCCGGCTCGTCGTCTCGGATCGTCCCACGGCGACGAGCACTGAGACTGAAGGGGCTCTGCGCCGTAGCTCAGCTGGATAGAGCGTCGGTCTACGGAACCGAAGGTCGGGAGTTCGAATCTCTCCGGGCGCGTCCGCGAAATACCGTAACTTGCAGGGATTCTGCGCTTTCGAGACGATGGGCCTAGAGGGCCGATGCCGTGTGGGTACCACAAGTGGGTACCAATCAAACGATTTTAGGTGCGCGAATACATGCGTCGCCGGGCGTCGCCGCCTGCCGTTGTAGCGCGGGACGGCTGCACCGCGCCACGGATGGGACTGCAACGCAGCCGAACCGCCTTGACGCGAGCGCGATCAAGGCGGTGCGCCGAGGGCGTGGCGCAGGTGGCGCTCAAGGAGCTGCTCGTTGACGGAGGTCGGACTGGTCGCGTAGGCGACCTGCCGGTGCACGGAGAGGTCGAAGGGCGACTGCTTGGGGTCTTGGTTCAGGATGATGACCTCCTTGCCGAGCGCGTGCGCGTAGCCCAGCTCCCACATGACGTTGGGATTTGGATGGTTTCGGGCTGGGTCGCCGTGGGTTGACGCCCGTAATGTCCGCGATGACGACAGCGGATCGCTGGATCGCTGTCTCGATCTGATCGGTGATGCGGCCTGACGCAGTGATCTCGTCCGCCTGCTCGATCACGAGCGAAAGTCGGTCTCCACCGTGGCGGCGACCCTGCGGATGAAGGCGTAGGCGCCGTCGGACCATGCTTCGTCAAAGGGCATGATCACGAAGACGTACGGTGGGTCGTTCGTCTAGGAGGCTTGAGGGCATGCCACCGGCAGATGGGATGCGGCCGGCAGGCGAGTAGGAGGGACCCAACCCATACAGTTGCGGCGCAGCCTCAGCGACGATGCTGAGGTAGTCGTCGAGGGTGGCGACGTTGCGGTATTTCCGGACGCCCCTCCTGAGCGAGGCCCTCCAATCGTCGCCGCCTCCGAAGGATTGCCAAACTCCTGGAGGCTCGTTCTTCAGCAGCATCCCCACCTTGCGTACGTTGCTTGGGGACGCTTCCCAGGGTGTCGAGGAGAGGTGCTCGTTGAACCCCGCCGCGGTGGCGAACACCTCGACTGTGGACGGATCGCTCGGGTCGATGACGTGCTCGACCTCGACCGTGACAAGCCACCGGAGCGCAACGAAGAAGAGCGCTAGGTCATTCTCGGAGCCGGGGCACCCAGCGATGCCAAAGAGCGAGAGCTGCAACTCCATGTCCGGCCGAGGATCGATGAGTCGGTTTCTGTCCAGGAAGATGTAGGCGAGCGGAGTCGCCCTCAGCACTTGAGCAAGATCGATGCCTTTGCGATCGAACTCGCGATCTAGGTCCGCGAACCTCGGCCACGGTGATCCATCCCGGAAGGCCGCGTAGATGCGTTCGAGGACGGCATGTCTGGTCGTCGCTAATGTCCGGGAGCTGCGGGGCCATTCTCAGCCGATCTCAGGGGGCCGTCCATGCGCACTTTCAGTGCGCCTTACAGGCGAGTCCAGCGCTGGGGCTACGCGGCCAGCGAGTCGATCGGCAGAAAGGCAGCCAGTGGGGTAGGAGCCGAGCGATCGCTTTGCTTATCGTTGACTCGCCGGTTGCCGGGCCGTTTCGGTAGATCGGGCGGTACTCCGTCGCCGGGCCAGATGGGTGGTCCCTCTGGATGCCGTCCAACCGGTCGTCGCCACGCGTCGCTTCGTCCCACGCGTTGCCCAGCTTGAGGAGAGATGCCGTCGCCCGTGCTTCCGGTGCGCGGAACTCGGCGGCAATGCGCGACTTCTTCAAGGAAATCGCCGAGGCGTTCAGTGCCAGGAAGCGGGCCAAGAGGATGGGCGGCTAGCCCGAGCGACGGTGGGTTCGGCAGACGTCGCGTACTGACAGGCCCAGAGCGTCGTCGCGGTAGTGACGTGAAACCATTCCCAACATCCGCCAGCCACGCTCCCAAGTCGGTGATTTGCATGTGTCGCCGGCAAGGCGGTTGCAGGTGTGAACGGTGCGGGGTGAAGGCGCCGGACCCCTCCAAGGCGGAGCTGGAAGCACATAGAACACGTGCTTCCGCACCTTCGCGAACTCCCACCCAAGCGCATAACGTTCCAACTGCGGCATGTTGATGGGAACGCTATGGCCGTTCTTTCGCGGGTCGCATCCCTTGCACTCGAAGATGATGAGCTTGCCCGCCCCTTGGGCCGCGAGATCCCAGTTGCCCGACGCGCTCTGTGTCGGCGCCCACAGGCGGACGCCGGGGAACCAGGCTTCCAGCTCTACCGCCAGCCAGCTCTCGACCGTGCGCTCGGGGATGCTCCGAGCTCATCTGCCGCTGGTACGGAGTCGCGGCCAATCCGAATCGCTAGCCGACACAAAAGGCTGGTTCGCTGGCTCTACAACGTTCCTGTCAGCGTGGCCTCGACGGCCGCCGCCATATAGGGAGCGGCCGCGTCGCCGCCAAGGAGCGCGAGATGCGGCCCAGACACGCCGTGGCAGTACGCTGCAGAAACCCCATCGGACTGATCGCTGCCTTCCTTGCAGTTATGGCGATAGCCCACGCTGAGCCAGCCGTTCTTTTCTCCCGGAGCCCGTCGGCGAGGGCGACCTGCGCCTCCTCGCTGCTCGACCGCGAGCTTAAAGGAGTCGCCTCAGCGCGGGAGATGGATGCTGGCCCATCGGAAAGTTGATCGACGCACCGATCGTGCTGGGTGTGCGTGAGCCACAGGAAGTCGGGCGCTCTTGGAGGCTGCATCTTCGAGTGATCGAGCCGAGCTGTTCGCGTTCGCGGACGTCGCGATGCGGGAGGTTGATGACACGCGCGCCGTAGTCCTGAAGAGCGTATGAGGCCACTCACCGTGGCGCTCGTCACTGTGCTCGATCCCTCGCGGGTGGCTCTAGTCCGGCCAGGTCGCCTCTACCCGACTCTTTATTGGTCCCTGACTCCGCTCAGCGGCGATGTCACGGCGCGTGCGGATGTACTCGATTTTCTACGCGTGCTGCACCAGGAGCGCAGGCTTCGCATCACCAACGAGGATGTCGGGGAACCAATCGGGACGGTCGACGGACCGGGCTCACCTTTCGACGCGGACCTCGAACGTGACTGGCGCTTCATGACCGATGTTGCAGTGCTCGAAGAGTGGTCGGGGATGCTGCTTCCGGTGCCGCGCGAGGTGAGCGCGCTGGAGGTTGCGCGCATCCAGCAGGCGGCGGAGATCGTTCGTCGTCGTCAGGTCGTCGTCGACATGGCGGAGCCGCTCACGCCACCCTGCCGGCCGGCAACGTCCAGGTTGAGGGTGATCTGATCCTCGAGCAGGACTTCGGAGTGCTCGTCTTCGGGTTCGACGTGCCCCTCGGCGTGGGACGCGCGATCTTTCCACCGAACGTTGTCGCGCGACGGCCCGATCCGGTCGATCCGGAAATGTGCCTAGTCACACTAGGCACGCCCGGCTCAAGCAACCGAGTGGTTTTTGCGCTGGAAGCCCCGCCGGCCGCCGCGAACGCAGGAAGCGGACCCTTCGTGCAGGGGAAGCGAGCGTCGAGACTGCGAGGGGGCACTGGGACACCGAGTGGTCCAGGGAAGCGAGAGGCCGACCAGGAGCTGCGATCCGGACAGGGAATCCGATTCGCGGACGAAGATGCGTTCTTCGGGTGGCTGAGGTCAGCCTGATCGCGGCTCGGCGGCATGATGTGTCGACCTACGAGATGCTCGCCAAAGTTCCGCCGGGACTACCGATCGCTCAGCCCGTCCGACCGCGACCGCGCCCGTGAGAAGGCTAAGGAACTCGCGGAAGACCTAAACGAGCATCGCGCACCGCGCCCGGGCCTGCGCATCAAGCGCGTCCAAGTAATGCTCGCCTGGTGTGCTTGAGATGACATGGCACCTGACGGACGGGCTTCGTTCGAGTTTGGCGCGAGGTACGTGCCGGTCATTGCCCACATCGTCTGGCGGCGAATCGGGACGCACGCCATCTTTGGGTCGCCATGAGCGCCTCGTCGTTGTGTGGTGGAGCTCACGGACGGGGGCGCGTTCAGTCCGCAAGGCCCTGGCTGTTCACCGGCTGCGCCGCGGCTTTTCGACGGCTCGTGCCAACTCCAGCAGTGAGACGTCCAATGCCTCGATGACTTGCATGACGGTTGCCCAGGCTGGTGCGCTTTTGGCTGACTCCATTCGGCTGACGGGGCTGATCCTCGCGCTGTGTGGGCGGTATCCCGACGAGCTGAAAGGGCTCAAACAGGGTTGGTGGACCGACGAATCACAGGTCGAGACGCTGTGTGCGCTCGCCCACTGGCGTCAGATGCTCGACGACGGAGGCCGCGATCCCCGTGACGAGTTGGACTTCCAGCTCAACATCGTTGAGTTCGGGCGCAGGCTCAAGCAGGCAGGCGACGGAGTGACCAAGGAGTGGACACCCGGCGTAGCCCCCGACGAGTGGCGCTGAGAACGCCTGCGGAGGGATGAACGGGCACCGCAAGGGCACGCCCGTATCGCGCAGGCCGAGGGCGCGCACGGCATAGGGGCGACGCCGGCGTCGGGAGTGGTTGCGGCCGGGTGGCCGCCGCTACTGGCACCGGAGGCGTCGGCTTCGCCTCCTTTGTCCACGTGCGACAGCGAGTTCGGCTGGCGCCGCAAACTCGCTGGCCGGCTGCCGGCCTTCAGGGTCTTATACACGGTGTGAGGCCGGACCAGCTCACAGCAAGAGCGGACCGGCTGGGACCACCAGGACGGCGGCCACGGCTCCCCGGCTGGACGCTCAGACACAGCCCAGACGGCTGACGGCCGACGACGTGATGCTGGCGCGCGAGGTCGCCGGCTTGCTGCATGCCCCAGTCTCGACCGTCGAGGACTGGGCGCGCCGCGGCATCCTGCCGAGCGTCAAGATTGGCAGACGCAGGCTCTATATCCGCGAGCAAATCGAAACAGTCCTGACTGAACGCAGTTGACGGTCAGGCGATGACGAACGCCGGCAAGCTGGAGGGTGCCCCACGCGAGGTTCTAAGCGGGGAGCAACTCGCTCATGAGGTTCGACTTGAAATAGCTGGAGTGCGTACGCTTGATCGTCTCCAGCGAGTCCGCGCTGAGAAGCACGACATCGAGATCCCGCCGCACGGCGGCCTCCCGCTCGGCCGCGCCGTAGGCCGCTTGTGCGGCCTCGTAGTCGGTGCCGAACGCCTTGACGGTCGTGCGACTAGAAGCGACGTTGCGCGTCACTAGGAAGTGCTTGATCTCGTCGGTGGGACTCATTTGGTCTCTCGCTCTCGTCGTCTCGCTAGCACTATGATCGCAGCTCCGATCGCGCCTGCGGTCAAGAGTTCGTCGGTGGAAAGCGTGCCCTCCTCGACGCCGGCAATCAAAGTGGCGACGCTAGCGAACACAGCGCGCTCTTGCTCCGGCCCCTCACCGAACTTGAACTGGACACCGGTCTGCCGTCCCGCCTCCTCGATCGCGTTGGCCCAAAGATCCTGTCCGCGGGTTCGCAACTGCACCTCAATCGGGAAGCCGAGCTCGACGCACGACCAGGTGCAAGGCGCGGTAGCCGTCATCCTTCGGGCTGGCGATGTAGTCGCGCTCGCGGACGATCGTCCACGACTTCAGCAGCCTCCGCCGCACGCGATAGACGTGGGGTACGCTCGGCACCACCGCGCACGCCGCCGATGTCCTGCATCTGCGTGACGTTCCCGCGCTCGCGGTCGAGCTTGCCGATAAGCGTGTCCTGTCGCTTGAGGCGCTGTGTGACCTCCACCCGCCCATCGACCTGCGCCTCGGCCTTCAACACGTGGTAACGCAGGTTCGCGGCGACCGTCGACAAGGGTCGCGCGTGCAGGCTGCGCCACCACTCCAACGCCTCACGGGCGACCTCGATGGCAGCCTCATCAGTTGCGCGTAGCGCGCGCTCCGCGCCTTCGACGAACACCCGCTCGCGCAGCTCCAAAAGGAACACCCCAGCACGGTTCACCTGCCCCTTGGAGAACCGCGGAGCCTTCACACCCTTCGCCCCCTGGTTCACCGAGCAACCCTATCCGCGGCGTCGGGCAAGCTCGACGTGAATGCCGCCGTGAACACCTGCGCCTGCTCAGACGCCGGGCGCGCGTGCAGGTAGCGGCTCGTGGTGGCAAGCGCGCTGTGTCCCATCGCCTTCTGGATCGTGACGACATCGACGCCATTGGCGGCCAGCAGTGACCCGAACGTGTGCCGCAGGTCGTGGAAGCGCAGCGGTCGAACGCCGGCTGCGACCTGCGCGCGTCGGTAGCGGCGGCGCAGCGCCGAGTCATCCAGCGTGCGTCCGTAGACGTTGCAGAACACGAGGTCATCCGGCGCGGTGTAGCGCTCGCGCCGGCTCATGCGCTCGAGGGCTGCGGCAGCCTGGTCGGCCAGCGGCACGCGCCGCACTCGCCCCGACTTCAGGGAAGCCTCGACGCGTGCGCTCATAGCGCGAGCGATCGTCAACGCAGACCCCGCGAAATCCACGTCGTGCCATCGCAACGCCAGCAGCTCGCCGAGGCGCAGTCCGGCGTAGGCCGCGACCCGCACGAACTCGGCGTCCTGCTCGTCGTCGGCTCGCCGTGCGGCCGTCTCGCCGCTGGTCATCGCGGGACGCGACGGGTCGCGGTGCTCGCCGGCAGCGAGCGCGCGAGCGACGGCCTCGACCTCCTCCGGCGTGTAGAACACGAGCGCGTCGGGGTGACGTTCGCGGCGCCGGTCGGCGTCGCTGGTCGGGTTCGCCGGCAGCGCGAACGTGGAGGGCTTGCGACCGTAGTTGAAGACGGCGGACACCACGCAGCGGTACTTGTTCACCGTGCGAGGAGACGCACTCGACGCGCTCACGCTCGCCAACACGTCCTCGACGTCCCGCGTGGTGATCTTGGATGCCGGCCTATCGCCAAGGCCCGCCATCACGTGCCCCCTGCTCGTGCCATTCCCACGCTTGTAGGCCACGCCGGGCTCGGCCAGGATGCTCTCGTGGTCGCGCAGCGTGGACGGCTTCGCGCCGCGCACGTCCCTGAGCCAGCCGAGATAGGCGTGGGCGACCTCACGAAACGTCACGCCGCGCGTCCTACGTTGGTGCTCGATACGGTCGCGGTCGGCCGCTTCGGTCACGTACTCGCCCGCGATCCGGGCGGCGGCCACGATCGCCGCCCGCTCGCTGTAGGAGCCATCTGGCACGCGGCCACGGCGCGCGCGCCAACCCCCGGTGCCGGGATCGCGATCAAGCCACGCCGGGCCGATGCGGCGCTTGACCTGGCGCCCGTAGTGGCGGAACTTCGCCTCGTAGAACGGCTGCCCGCCTTGCTCGCGGACGATGACGTTGGTGCTCGGTGTCGTCGCCATGCCAACATCGTACAAGGCCGTGGGTACCACTTGGGTACCAGGCTCTACGATGATGGCGTGTGGGTACCGCTTTGGGTACCAAACCGGCCGAATCTCATGTGTCAGACCTAGGTCTTGCCGGTCTAGATTGCCCCAATCTTCACGGCTCGGCGTGAGGCAAGCGGTCTACGGAACCGAAGGTCGGGAGTTCGAATCTCTCCGGGCGCGCTGGCAAATATCGCATTGCAGAGCGTAATCTTCGCCTAATCCAAGCTCGGTCGGGTAGGTCTGGAGGTCGTGGGTACAGTTCGGCGCCAACTATGCGGTCGCCGATGGACTCCTTCAGGGTCCATCGAAGGTTCTGGTGGAGGCTCGGTAGCCGAGATGCTCAGTCATCTCGACGTCGGACGGGGTGCGGTCCCGCGAGAGCAGCGTGTCAGGCAGATCCGCAATCGACGGCATATAAGTCAATCTAACGCCATTCGTTAGATTGGATGATCTAGCGTCCGCCCAATGCGACGATCTTAAGAAGTTTGGAGAACGCTGACAGCAGCTTGATATGAGGAAGACGACCGAGACGAGCGATATGATGATCGCATATGTCGCGTTTGCTCTCGGTGTCTGTGTCGGATGAGCTCGCTGAGGAGGCGGAGGCGCTTGCGCGTGCTACCGGCAAGACCAAGAGCGAGGTGGTTCGCGATGCGCTTCAGCGCCACCTCAAGCACGAGCACCTCATCGACCTGCAGCGCTACGGACGCGATCAGGCGGAGGCACGCGGCATCGGACCAGAGGACGTCGAAGGGCTCCTTGATGATCTGCGTGCTCGGTCTCGGTGACTCCGAGGGCGCTCTGCGATACCAACGTTCTGGTCTCGGCGTTCATCGCCGGCGGGCCGCCGAGCCGGGTGATCGAGGCGGCGGTCGATGGTCGTATCGAGCTGGTGCTCGCAGACCCTGTGCTTGATGAGCTGCAGCGAGTCTTGGCAGTCAAGTTTGGCTTCGAGGCGCAGCGCATCGACGACCTCGCCGGTTTCCTGATCGGCCTTGCAGGCGCACGAGTTGACACGCCTACGGAGACGCCGCCCGCGATCACCGGCGATCCTGACGATGATGTCGTCCTGGCGTGCGCGCTGGCCGCAGGCGTTCAGATCCTGGTGTCCGGTGATCGCCGGCACCTGCTGCCGGTCGGCCAGCATCAAGGCGTCCGCATCATCGCCCCACAAGCCCTGCTCGCTGAACTCGCCCACGAATAGGTCGGTTTCGTCTGGAGGCCGTGGTTACCGCTCGTGGGTACCAAACGGCGAGCGGACCGTGGCCTTCGCTGCCCGCTCCGCTGGGCGTGGAGCGCCGGCTCGCTGTTGGCGAGGACGGCAACGCTGGACGGCGAAGCGCCGCAGGATGTAGTTGTAGAAGAGCAGGTCGAGGAAGAATTCGGTCTCTCGCCGGTCTCTTGGGATTCGTAGCGGCGACGAGGGCGAATCCTCGGCCGATCTCCATCAGGAAGCTCTGCACGTCGTTGAGCAGCGCGACCTCCAAGTCGCGCTCCTTCGCGTCGGCTGTAGGCCTCTTCTAGCTCAGTCGAGCGGGTCGATCCAACGCAGCTCTCGGAAGCGAGCGAAGTCGGTATCTGTAGAGCAAAGAGCCACACCATGCTCCAGAGCCAGGGCTGCGAGCTGTGCGTCTGGTGTCAGATTGCCGCTTGCTTCGTAGGTCTTGATGAGGTGGCCAAGGATGCGCGCATGCTCCGGTCCTGGCTGTGGAATCCAGGCGACGGGAGAAGCAAGCCAGTCGGTGACTCGCTCCCAGGCAGTCGCGGGGGCAAGGGGTCGCTGGAAGGCGCGAGGATGGGTGGATATGCGCAGAAACGCCGCCAAGCTCTGCCATGGCAACCCCACCCGCGTAGACCCGTTCAGCTGCACGGTCAGCCAGTCAGCCGCGCGCCTGTGCTGGAGAGTGCCCTTGTGGACCGCGTAGAGCAGCAGGTTTGCGTCGAGAAGCATCAGCGGGCGTCGGGCCCGTCGAGCGTCTCGATCACCTCTGCCACGTTGGAGAAGTCGACACCCCGACCGAGGTCATGGGTCTTCTGCCGGAATCGCGAGCTGGAGGGTTGCCCGATCAGCCCGGCACGGACCAGATCGTTGACGGCCTCGCTGAGGCCGATCGACCGTTCGCGTCGCAGCTTCTCCACGGCTGCGGCAACATCGTCAGCGAGGGTAATGGTGGTACGCATGATCCAAATTCTATCGCATCAAGATGCGAATTCAAGAGCATCACGAGGCTGATTGCCTTGCACTCTTATGCCGCTGGGACGGGCCGCCTGGGCTTCGTTGCGTGCCTCGACACCGGACCGTGTGCCGCGTAGAGCAGCCTGAGAAGAGAACGCGCGGCGCTCCTGCCGGCGCCTCTTGGCCTACGACCCGGATACGGACCGACGGTAGAGTGAGCTGGCCGAAACGTCACCCAAGTTCATGGGCGCCAGGCTGTCGTCGTCTAGGCCTCTTCAGCCGGTGGGCGTTGTCGCGTGCGAAATGGCCGTATGCACGGACCTGCTGCCATGCAACGTGATGCCGATAACGCCACCATGCCCGACATACGAGTAGACGTTGTCCTGCACGTCGGCGGTTGTCTTGGTTCCGTCGGCGAGTTCGATCGTAGCGGTCGGATCGCCGTTTGGAGCCAATCCGTAAACGGCTTCTTCGCCGTTAGTCTTCCCATTTGTCGATAGCAGCGTGCCTTCCTGGGTAACACGTTCTTCGGTCTGACACGCACCAGAGTAGCCGCTGCTGCCCGATTCCGGCTGGATGAAGCACACATAGCCACCGCCGGGTACTACCCACATGGTTTGCCCGCCAGCGACCGGAACTTGCTGCGCCTCCGAGAAATCAACGTGAGAGATAGTACCCTGGCCCGATTTTGCAAGAGCCGTCAGATATGCCGGCAGGCCGGATGCGGCGTCGGCGACCTTCGCTCGCTGGAACAACGCAAACTCCTTGATCAGCCTCGATGTCGCCGGCGCTGATGCGGGGCGGTCCGAGTAATGCAGAGGACCCTTGCCGAACAGCGT
Source organism: uncultured Actinomycetota bacterium (assembly GCA_963757925.1). Taxonomy (GTDB): domain Bacteria; phylum Actinomycetota; class Thermoleophilia; order Solirubrobacterales; family Solirubrobacteraceae; genus Palsa-744. The sequence goes on along the minus strand of CAVWTE010000004.1, from coordinate 32,800 downwards.
GCCGGAAGCCACAGCAGTAACGATCAGCGCTGCAACCACGACGAGCGCAAAAGCCGCAGCAGTCTTCCTACGTGTGGCGATGCCTTTGAAACGTGAGTTCTTGCTGCTCTCAACCATCGGGACCCCATTGCTCGAAGCCGGATACGTCGGTAGGTTCATGCGGCCAGATCCGTGGATAGCCCCATTCGTCTGTTGAGAAAAAATACGGCGAACCAGTGCTGCAGTGTTCACTGGTGTAGTGACCGTTATTTTTAGGGTCGAGATACGCGTCTATGCAGACAGTACCTGTTATAGACGAGCCTTCGACAAAGAAAAGATGATGCCAGGAGCCGTTGCAAGCTTCGTCCGCTTTGAGATAGGTCTGGCAGAAGTAGGTCGAGCCTTCTTCCGCGTTGGCCTGAGACGCGCCCAGCGCAAGCCCCGCCGCCGCCAAGAGCACCATCGCAGCAAGACTGCTTCTTCGACCGGTAAACAACATCCCCCCTTTCTCGCCCGTTACGACAATTGCGACTCGGTATCCGATGCCGTACTGCTTGCCTGATGCTTCCGCGACTCTCTTGCGCCGACCGCTGGCGTGCGAGTGGACCGCGCAGCCGCGAGCATACTGCTCCCAAATCGGGATAAGCAATGCCGATTCGGCATTGCTAAATACGGAACTGACGCTCTAGGCGGAATCATACGCCAGGGAGTATGTCTGTCCGGCTCGCATGGGCCGAATGTGTTTCTGACTGGCGTCTAGCCGTCGGCCGAATCGAGCTCCGCAAGCTTGGTTACCAGCTCTTCGTAGCGCTGGAGGAGTTCCCGGCCGGCCGCTAGCGTGATCCTGCCTGCCTGTGTCAGTTCGCCTGAGCGCCCGTGCCGGCGGGTAATCAACTCGCGTCCGAGCTCTACCTCGAGCTTTTGGACTGCTCGGCTGACTGCTGATTGAGCGAGGCCCAAACGATCTGCGGCCTTTCCGACATGTTGCGCTTCGGCGACGGCTACGAAGCAGCGCATGAGACGTAGATCTGTCGGCGGTGATTTGCGCATGCCGCCCCAGCCTGTCACAAATTTTATTTTTGGAACAACGGCGCTCGCGGTCATCGCGGAGATTTGTGCGCATACCGCGTAGCCATTCGGCTCTTGCTCATCACACGCTTCTCATCCGTATCCCATCTCGCATACGAGTGGCGCGGCAGCCGCATCAGGGGCCTGTGGTTCCCCTCGCCGCACGGGCAGCACATATGAGTCCGAGCACGCGCGCAAGCTCGATGGGCGAAGCCGATGCCGCCGGAGCAGCTATCTGAGCGCAAGATCAGCACGAGCGATCTGGACTCCAGGGTGATGATGCACGGTCAGGGCTATGCCCACGATTGGGGGGCGTGGGCAGCGGCCAGCATAGCACGACGTATACACATGGGATGTATAAGCATGGGATATAAACGCTCTGGACGTAAGGTGTCTAGGCGTATGTCGTTGGGTTCGAACCCATGCCCCAACCCATCTCAAAGGCCGCCCAAACTCTGGGAGAGCGCGTAAAGACGTGCCGTAATCATCTCGGCATCAGCCAGGAAGAGCTCGCTCATCGCGCGAAGCTGCACTGGACCTTCGTCGGCCAGGTCGAGCGCGGAAGGCGCAACCTGAGCCTGCACAACCTGCTCAGGCTGGCCGCCGGCCTCGGCGTCGATCCCGGCAAGCTCGTCCAGGGACTCGATCCACCACCCAAGGACCAGAACGACAGCCCGACGCGGTGAGGCGTGACGAGCACAACTTGACCGGTGGCGAAGGCGGACCTACCCTCGCCTGCTGCCGCAATCCAGGAGGTGCCGACACCCGATCGAACCCGATGTCGCGGGCTGGTCTAAGCCTGAGGGCCGGTGCGTGAAGCCGACACCGACTCATATCTCGCATAGACCGCCTTCCGTGCCAAGCGAGCCAGTGACGTACAGAGGTTCGGAGCGGTCTGAGAGCGCCGCGCATCTCACGTTCTGATCAACGGAGCGACTTTTCGCACTCCTCCGCGACGCGCTCCTCCTCGGTGCACGCGTCGCCGGTGCACGCATCTGCCGGCAGCTGATCTCCCGCGGCGCGCAGCAACAGCGCATGCAGGGTGTCGCGCTCCTCGTCGCTCAGCGCCCCGAGCACCCGCTCCTCTACGCCCGCGAGCCGCCGCTCGGCGTCTTGGAGTGCGGCGTGGCCCTCAGGAGCCAGTTGGACGATGTGCCTGCGCCGGTCGCCGGGGTCGCGTGTGCGGCTGACCAGATGCGCCTGCTCGAGCTCGTTGAGCAGACCTACGAGGTTGCTCGGGTCCAGGCGTAGAGCTTCCGCAAGGCCCTGCTGCGCGATCGCGCCGTGATCGCGCAGCAGCGTGAGCGCGATCACGTGCCGAGGGCGAAGGCCGCCGAGATCGAGCACGGCGTCGGCCTCCCGGCGCGCGACCCGCGAGAGATGGTTGAGCAGCGCGAGTGATTGGTGCATCGCGGGCTGCTTGCTTGCGGTCGTGGCCATCTCCAGATGGTAGTCCCGAGGCAACGATTCGCGTCCGCGTTGGACCTTGGCCCCTGGGTTCCGCCTAGCCTCGACGGAACCCAGGGGCGCCTGTCACTCGAGGTCAGCCGGCGGCGGTGGTGGCCTGCAACGAAATGGTTGCGACCGTCTCGCCGTTCGTGAAGGAGCCGGCCCCGAAGGCCTCGCTCATCACTTCGGCGGCCTGGCTGTTCAGGCTTGCCGCTATCCCGGCGAGCGTCAGCGTGCCGGCGGCGCTCGTCGGCTTGCCTGCTTTCAACGTAAAGAACGGGGCATTGAGGGGCGGCGAGCCGACATTGGCGCTTAGGTCCGAGCTGCTGCCCGCAAGCTTGATGGCCACTGGGCTTTCCAGACTCACGGCCGACTGCGACGTGAAGAGGAAGAGGTTCTCTTCGGGGCCAAGGAAGGTGAAGCCTCCGCCGAGATCGACCGTGCCTTCACCGGTGCCGGGGTTGAGCGTTCCGCCGGTGATCGGCATGCTCACCTGGGTGGCGCCTGGCAGCGTCGCCGGGGCGGTCACGGTCAGCGTCACTTTGGCTTTTTCGAGCGCGCTCCCGGCGGTCGAGCTCAACGCGATCGTCGCGGAGCCGCCGGTCAGCTTGACGCTGGGGACTGATTTCGTGGGTTTTGTGGTCGTTTTGTGCTTCTTGTGCTTCTTCTTGTGCGGTTTGCCTTTCTTCTTTGCTTTCGCGCTTGCCCTGCTCGTCGAGGCGTGGGGCGTCACGCCGGTCTGGGTGGCCAGTGCCATCGGGGCGCCTGTAGCGCACAGCAGCGCAAACACGCCGAGCAGCGCGGCTAGGGCCAATCGAATACGCATCTTCTTCTCCTTGTTCGCCAGAGCGCGCGAGCCCGCGAGGGGTGGAGCATCCCAGTCCTGCCGTAAACGTTGACAGGTCGAGACGTCCGGCGACGTCTGCAAGCGCGCCCAGTGGGTCCACCTATGCGGACGCGCACGTGTCACGGCCTCTCGATCGCTCTGCGAGTTCGTAGGCCGGCCGGTACACCATCGCGTCCGGCCCGCCCCACCTGGGAGGAACCCTCAGCGGCGCGATCGATGCCGATCGAACTGCTGCACGCGGATGCTGCTAGAGAGGCCGCGCACCTCCATCGAGCGGCTCATCCGCTCATCCTGGTTGGCGCCCAGCTCCAGATCCGGTTGCGCGACGACGAGGTCAACGGCCTCCTCACTATGCCCGATCTCACCATCGGCGACCAGTACCTGCCCCGGCGCCGCAGCCGCGCAGAGCCTCGCGGCGATGTTGACCGCTCGCCCCACGTAGTCGTCTCCTTCGAAGAGCAGGACCTGGCCGGTGCAGACGCCGCCGCGCAACTGCGGCCATGGACCGGGTGGCATCCAGGCCTGGATCGCAAGCGCGCACTGAACGAGCGGCGGGTGCTCCACGCCAACGATCATCGCGCCGTCACCAAGCCACTTTGCGACGCGCACGCCGTGCTCCTCGGCTACGCTCCTGACTGCCGTGCGCATTGCCGATAGCGCCTGGACGGCGTCCTCGTCGCCACGCTCGTCCATGTAGGCGGTGAAGCCGCACATGTCGAGGAAAGCAAAGGAGCGCTGGACACGACGGGCGCTCATGAGGAAGCGGTATGGGCGGGCATGGGCGGTGGGGCGGTGCGGTAGCTGGCAGGGGTCTCCGAGAGCCGGATCGGGTTGCGCGTCAGACGTGCGACCCCTCCGCCGGTGCGCGGAACCTCGACCAGTGGCTCGAGGCCAAGGCGATGCGCGAGTTCGAACGCGCCCGCAATGTCGTTTACCTCTCCGGCGGGCACGCCCGCCGCCAGCAGGTCCGCCACCCACTCCCCGACGGGCCTGCCCAGCAGGCGGCGCTCGAGTCGCTCGCGCAGCGAGCGACGGTTGGCCACGCGGGCGGAGTTGGTCGCAAACTCCGGCATGCTCGCAAGCTCCGGCTCTCCGATCGCTCGCGCAAGGGCAGCGAATTGGCTATCGTTACCGACCGCCAGCACGAGTTGCTCCGCTCCGACCTGCAGCAGTTCATAAGGGGCGATGCTGGGATGGGCGTTGCCCATGTGGGTGGCGATCTCACCTGCGAGCGTGTAGGCCGAGCCCTGGTTGACGAGCGCCGCGAGCAGACTGGAGAGCAGGTCCACCTCGACGCGCTGGCCCGCTCCCGTGCGGTCTCTGTGGCGAAGCGCCGCGAGGATCCCCACGGACGCAAACAGCCCGGCGATGACGTCAACCAGCGCGACGCCGACCTTCTGCGGCTCCCCAGAGCTGCTCCCTGTGAGGCTCATCAGCCCCCCCACCGCCTGCACGAGTAGATCGTAGCCGGGCATTGAGGCCGCTCGTGGCGCAGAGCCAAAACCCGTGATCGAGCAGTAGATGATGTCCTTGCGCTGTGCGTGCAGGGCCTCATAGCCGAGGCCGAGCCGATCCATCACTCCGGGCCGGAAGTTCTCCACCAGCACGTCCGCCTCGGCGAGCAGATCACGGGCGGTGCGCAGATCGGCGGCCTCGCGCAGGTCGAGGGCAATACTGCGCTTGTTGCGATTGACCGCCTGGAAGTAGGTGGACATGCCGGTCTCGTCGTAGGGCGGGCCCCACGCACGGGTGTCATCGCCCTGGCCGGGACGCTCGACCTTGATCACCTCCGCGCCGAGATCGGCCATCGCCATCGTTGCCAGCGGTCCCGCGAGCACCCGTGAGAAGTCGACGATCTTGATGTCCTCCAGGGCGGCGGCCATGTGGTTGGATATTAGATCCTCGAAAATCTAGAAACAAGGAGCAGACTGGGCATGGCCAACACCGCAGCGCCCCCGGATATCCGGCCGATGGATTTCCTCGACATCGACCACCTGCTCGCCGATGAGGAGCGCGACATCAGAGATACGGTTGCCGCCTTCGTCGCCGAGAAGGTGGCGCCGCATGTCGGGGACTGGTTCGAGCAGGCGAGGTTGCCCCTCGAGCTGGCCCCCGAGCTCGGCAAGCTCGGCGTCCTTGGCATGCACCTGCAGGGCTATGGATGCGCGGGTGCCACCAGCACCGCCTATGGCCTCGTCTGCATGGAGCTCGAGGCCGGCGACAGTGGGCTGCGCTCGCTGGTCTCGGTTCAAGGGTCGCTTGCGATGTACGCGATATGGCGCTTCGGCAGCGAGGAGCAGAAGCAGCAGTGGCTGCCGAGGATGGCCGCGGGGGAGGCGATCGGCTGCTTCGGATTGACCGAGCCCGACGCCGGATCTGACCCTGGTGCGATGCGCACGCGGGCGCGTCGCGATGGCAACGACTGGATCGTTCACGGGCAGAAGATGTGGATCACCAACGGCTCTGCGGCCGAGATCGCGGTCGTCTGGGCCGCCACTGAGGAGGGCATTCGCGGCTTCCTGGTGCCCAGGGGGACGAAGGGGTTCAGCACTCAGGACATCCACAAGAAGCTCTCGCTCAGGGCGTCGGTCACCTCTGAGCTCCTGCTGGACGACGTGCGGCTGCCGGCGGAGGCGATGCTGCCCGATGCGAGATCACTGCGTGGCCCGCTCTCCTGTCTGAACGAGGCTCGCTACGGGATCGTCTGGGGCGCCGCCGGCGCCGCTCGTAGCTGCCTGCAGGCGGCGCTCGCCTACGCCAAGGAGCGGGTCGCCTTCGGAAAGCCGATCGCGGCCACTCAGATCCAGCAGCAGAAGCTCGCCAAGATGGCGCTCCAGGTCAACCAGGCGACGCTGCTGTCGTTGCATCTGGGGCATCTGAAGGACGCCGGGCGGCTGCGGCCCGAGCAGGTCAGCATGGGCAAGCTTGGCAACGTCGACGCCGCGCTCGAGGTCGCTCGCGCTGCCAGGCAGGTGCTGGGCTCAAACGGCATCACCCTCGAGTATCCGGTCATCAGGCACATGAACAACCTCGAGTCCGTCCTTACCTACGAGGGCACCGCAGACGTGCACGCACTTGTGATCGGCGGCGCGCTCACCGGCATGCAGGCATTTCGATGAGCTTGCCCGCTCCGTTGCAGCCGCCCGTGCCGAGCACGGCTGCCCAGCACGCCCTGCAGTCACTGCGAGCGCTGATCGTCTCCGGGTCGCTCGGGCCGGGAGAGCGGGTGAACCAGGACCTGCTCGCGGCGCGGGTGGGCGTAAGCCTCGCTCCGGTCCGCGAAGCGCTCAGGGCACTCGAGCAGGAGGGCCAGGTGACCTACAGGCCGCGGCGCGGCTACTTCGTCACCGAGCTGAAGATGGAGGATCTCGAGGAGATATACGCGCTGCGAGAGCTGCTGGAGCAGCGGGCCATGCGCAAAGCGCTCCCCGAGCTCGACGATCGCGAGCTCCAGAGCATCGCCGCCGCCGCGCAAGAGTGCGAGGCGGCAGCCGAGGTGGGGGACGTCGCGCGTGAGCTGCAGGCCAACCGTGCCTTTCACCTGCAGCTGCTCGACAGCGAGAGCCATCCGCACCTGATGCGGGTGATCCGCCTCCTGTGGGATTCGACCGAGGCATATAGGGCGCTGTACTACAACTCGCCGGCAGAGCGGCGGGTCGCCAACGAGGCGCACGGCCGCATCCTCGAGGCGGCATCCGCGGGCGAGCTCGATCGGCTTCTCGCCGAGATGGACGCCCACCGCCGCAGGGCCCTGGAGGTGCTGCGCGAGATCCTCTGAGATGGCGAGGCCGGCCCGCCCGGCCGGGCGGACCGAGGGCGCCGCCGGATCCTGCGAGTCAAGCCCAATCGGAAACAACTGCCCGAATAGCTTCGCGCTTCTCGGACGTCCGTCGGAAGTACGGTCAACGCCTTGAACGCAACCTGCAGGGCAGTTGTTTTCGCGGTGTTACCGGATCTGAGTGCGGACAACGCTCTGCTTGACGTCCGCTGCCAGACGGGCAGCGCCTTTGCGGGCTGATCCAACCGTTCCACCGAGGCTCGGACGGGCTTGCCCAGGCTGACTTGGGTTGGTTAGCCTGCCGCGACTCAATCCAGGAGATGGAACGGCAGTGATCGCAAGCGCAGTCGATAGGGCATGGATGCGCGGCTCGCCCCTCAAGGGAGTGCTGCTTGGACTCGTCGCCGAGCTCGAACAACCCACGCACGCGTACGTGCTCGCGGCAATGATGGCGCGCCGACTGGGTCCCGCCTGGCAGGTCGACCGCAAAGGCGTCTATCAAATGCTGAACCAGCTGCAGAGCGCGAACCTCATCGCGAGCGAACCGTCGCTCACCAGGCGCGGCGTGCTCGACGTCTACTTCCCGACCGAGCACACCGAGGCCGCGCTTGCGGTGTGGATGGAGACCCAGGCCTCCAAGTCCCCTGTGCGGGAGGAGTTGCAGGCGAAGGTCGCGGTGTCTCGCGCCAAGGATGTCCCCAGCCTCTTGCGCGCCCTGGATGCATACGAGCTCGAATGCTTTGAGATGCTGAAGGCCACCACCGAAGCCGAGGTCGCGACCACGTCCTGGTCGGGCCTGGCGATGGCGCTCTCTCGGATCGCTGCCGACGAGCATCTCCAGGCGGAGCTGCGTTGGGTCATGACCGCGCGCCAGGCGATCCAGGAGTACATGGCGCAGTCACGGCGCTGATGGCGCGATGGCACTGCTCCGCTTCGAGCACGTCAGCAAGAGCTACCGGGACGGGCGGCGCGAGGTCGTCGTGCTCGACGACGTCAGCTTCGAGGTCGACGAGGATGACTTCGTGGGTATCTGGGGCATGCGCCGCTCGGGCAAGAGCACGCTGCTGCGTCTCGCAGCCGGCCTGGAGGTCGCCCAAGATGGAGTGGTCAGCTTCGACGGATTCGACCTCGGCAGAGTCTCGGGCCATCGCCGGGCCGCGCTATTGCGCGACCGAGGCATCGGGGTGGTGCTCACCGATCGGCGTCCCGTGCTCAACCAGCGAGCTGTCGAGCTGGTGTCACTGCCGCTCCTGGCTGCGGGCGTCTCCCTGAGAGGCGCACGGACACCTGCGCTTGCGGCGCTCGAGCGAGCCGACGCGCTCCGCTTTGCCGAATGGCCTGTCGCGAGCCTCGCTCGGGACGCGCTGATCAGAGTGATGCTCGCGCAGGCGCTCGTCCACGGTCCACGACTACTGCTGGTGGACGAGCCCGCCGCGTTTCTGAACATGCGGGAGGCGGGGGAGATATTCAACCTGCTGCAGTCGATCGGCTGCGAAAAGGGCATCGCGCTTCTGATCGCCTCGGAGGATCTGCGGCCACTGCGCAGAGCACGCAGGATCATGTCGGTGGGCGGCGGCGGCGTGCGGCTGATGGACCGCGACGCCGACATCGTGCTGTTCCCCGGTCCTGGGAGCGCCAGAAGCGGAGGGCGCGGCCAATGAGTGCGGCGAGTGCTGCGGACTCGGGCAAGGAGGGCCGGAGCCTGCGCGAGGTCTTGGATCCGCCAATTCTGCAGGTCCGCCTCACGGCCCTCTTGACCCTCTATCGCTGGCGTGTTCGCAGGCACGGGATGCAGGAGGCGCTCGCAGCCGCGGGAATCGCTGTGGGCGTTGCGCTGTGCTTCGGCGTACTGGTCGCCAATACGAGCATCACCGGGTCGGCCAGGCAGCTGATCGATGGCGTGATGGGTTCTGCCCGCCTGGCGCTCAGCGCGCGCTCTGCGGCGGGATTCCCGGAAACTCTCGCCGTTTCGGCCGAACACTTGCCCGGCGTGTGGCACGCCGCGCCGGTCCTGAGGGCGGACGCGGCGATCATCGGCCCGCATGGCCGCACGTCAGTACTGCTCGAGGGGGTTACTCCCGCTCTCCTCTCGCTCCGCAGCAACGCAATTCGCAATCTCAGCGTTGACGTCCGGTTGAGCGCCGGCGGGATTGGGCTGCCATCTGCGGTGGCTGACGATGTGGGCGCATCCGCCGGTGGCTCGGTGAAGCTGATGATCGGCGGCGAAGAGCGCCACGTGACGATTGGGGCTGTGCTCGGAAGCCAGACGATCGGCCCTGTGTCGGCAAGTCCGGTCGCGATCGCCGTGCTGCCCTATGCGCAGCGGCTCGCGCGTCTGCCGGGAAGGGTGAGCGAGTTGCTCATAGAGCCGCGGCCGGGCATGCGGGCAAAGGTGGCGGGGGAGCTGCGAAAGCTCGCGGGCAGTCGCCTGCAGGTCAGCCCGGCCGACCACGAACTGCAGCTGCTCGCCGAGGCCAGCAAGCCCAACGACCAGTCGACGACTCTGTTTGCGGCCATCAGCGCGATGGTGGGATTCCTGCTTGCGCTGAACGCGATGCTGCTCACAGTGCCTGAGCGTCGCCGCTTCGTCGCTGAGCTGCGTACCCAGGGCTTTGGCCCAAGGCAGGTGCTGCTCGTCCTAGCCTCACAGGCGATCATCCTCGGCCTCGTGGGATCGGTGCTCGGCGTCGCCGTCGGCGAGCTGCTCGCACGCAGTCTCTTCAAGCAGGTGCCGCGAGTTCTCACCTACGTGTTCCCGGTCGCCTCGGATCAGACTGTGCCTCTCATTGCTGTCGTGGTTGCGATTCTCGCCGGTCTGCTCGCGGCCCTCTTCGCGTCGGCGCCACCTGCGCTGGACCTGCGGCGTCGCCGCAGCGTAGACGCGGTCATGCGGGAGGCCGGCGAGCCTGGCAATCGCCTCTGCGATCGTACGATTGGTGTGGCCGGGGCGGTGGGGGCCACGATCGTCGTGCTGGTCAGTGTCGTGGTGCTGCTCATCCCGGCTCTGACGGTGATCGGTGGAGTCGTGCTCGCGATCGCCGTCGTGTGTCTCGTGCTGCCCGCGTTTGCGCTTGGGATCCGCGTGCTCTCGCCGCTGGCTCATCGACTGCGGGGAAGCATGCTCGCGCTCGCGGTGATCGAACTGCGAGCAACCGCTACGCGCTCAATCGCGCTTGCCGGGGTAGCCGCTCTTGCCGTCTATGGCAGCGTTGCAATCCTAGGTGCCAGGCAGGACCTGATCCGCGGCCTCGACGACGCCGTCAGCGAATACTTGAGCACGGCGGAGGTCTGGGTCAGCACTGGCAACGACACGCTCACCGTCGACCACTTTGCCGACGCTGGCGCACAGGCGAAGATCGCTCAGGCGCCCGGCGTTGCAGCGGTGCGCCCCTACGAGGGAGCTCTGCTGGACGTCGGCAGCCGACGACTGTGGGTGCGGGCCCGCTCCCCGGCAGCGCCCCGCCAGCTCGAGGCCAGCCAGATCGTAGAAGGAGACGCCGAGAGTGCGAGCGCGGAGCTGCGTCGCAGCGGCTGGGCCAGCGTATCCAGCGGATTTGCCGAAGAACGAGGCCTGAAGGTGGGCGACTCGTTCACGCTGCCGACTCCGAACGGCACCGCACGGCTGCGCGTGGCAGCGGTCACGACGAACATAGGTTGGACGCCTGGAGCGCTCACGCTCAGCGCCGCTGATTTCCGGCGCTACTGGGGTCTCTCGGCCGCGGTCGCACCGACCGCCTACGAAGTCGAGCTCATGCCCGGTGTGAGTCCCGCCGCCGGTCGTCGGTCGGTGCGAGATGCCCTCAGCGATCGTCCCGGACTTGTCGTGCAGACACTCGCCGAGCGCGAAGCGGTCTACCGAATGAGCGCCCGCCAGGGCCTGAGAACGCTTGCACAGATATCCACGCTCTTGCTGATCACCGCAGCGCTTGCCGTGGCCGCTGCGCTGAGCGCAGCGATCTGGATGCGGCGCGCCTGGTTTGCCTCGCTGAAGACGAAGGGCTTCAGCACCGTCCAGCTGCTGCGCACGCTGCTGTGGGAGAGCGCGATCGTGCTCGGAGTTGGCTGTCTGGTAGGGGCGGTGCTCGGTGTCTACGGACACGCGCTCGCGAGCCGCTGGCTGGAGATGAGCACCGGGTTTCCCGCGCCGTTCGCATTCGGCGAGACGCAGGTTCTGGTGGTGCTTGCCCTGGTTGCGGGAATCGCGCTTGCGATCGTCGCACTGCCAGGAATGAGGGCGGCTCGTGTCTCGCCACAGACGGCGTTCCAGGAATGACTGGGTCGCATCTCTTCGATGACCGCGAGCCATGGCTTCAGTCGTATCGATCTGCCTTCGAGACCGCATTCCGCTTCCGGCGCGATGGATGTGCGTGGCAAGGTGCTATTGGCTTTGCGTGTTTCCACAGGTGCGAGCGGAGGTGGGCGGATGGCGCCTGCGCGCGCAGCAGATCCCAGATCCGCTACTGCGTGGCCTTGCACTGAAGATGCAGCACGTCAAGGTCGGCAACGTCGAGGGCGCTGCGGCCTATGGTGTCTTCGCCCGAAGGGCACACCGTGAGGGCGTCGTGGCGGCCCAGGTCGCCTTCCAGACCGCCTATGACTATGCCGACGTGCTTGCCGAGCGTGAAAGCGAGGATCCGGTCGCAAACGGTCAAACGCTCCATCGTGCCCTCCTGCTCGTCTCTGAGCGCGCAGGCCCACACATCGACTACTACGCGCACTGCGGCTCTCCTGACGACGCCGGCTATCTGAAGGCGCTGAGCGACACATGCCGCACCTCATACGGCGCATTGCCGGCTCGGGGCGCTTTCGCTTCGCCGCTCGAGCGCGCGGTCGGTCGGATAGTCGCCTACCAGGGCCGCAACCACCACCACCCCCACGGCATGCACCTCGCGCTTGCCGCTTGGGCCACGCGGGAGACTCCCGAGGGCAGCGGCCTGCGCTGGTGGGAGACTGCGGCATCGGCAGGTTCATCGGCGGGCATCTTCAGTTTCATCGCGGCCGCCTCACATCCGGAGACCGATCGCCGGCGCTCAGCCGAGCTCGAGCGCGCGTACTTCCCCTGGGCTGGCAGCCTGCACACCCTGCTCGACAGCTTGGTGGACCGGCGTGAAGATGCGCGGACGGGCCAGCGCAGCCTGCTCGACTACTACCGCGGAGAGGAGGAGGCGAGGGCCCGAATGGGGCTGATCGCCGACGAAGCGGCACGACGGCTGAGGCGGCTGCCAGACGGACAGGGCCAGCTCATCGTACTCGCGGCGATGGCGAGCTTATACGTGATCTCGGTGCGTTCGGACTCGCCATCTGACCACGCCATATCGGGCGCCGTCCTTGCGGCGATCGGGTTGCCTGTCGTTCCTGCGCTGCTCGTCTTCGCGTTGCGGCGCGCTATCTCAGGGATGCGCCGCCAACGGATGAGTGCACCTCATTCGAGCGAGAGCTGCAACTGCCGGGGTGAGGGCTCGAGCGGAGCATCCGTCTGCCTTGGCCGCCCGCGTCTGGCCCAATGGCCGATCACCTGCTGGCTGCGGCAGCTGTGGTAGTTGACGCGCCGGTCCAGCGGCTGCACCGACAGGCCACCCGGCGCGGTACCGGTCACAAGCGCGTGGAAGCGCCGGCCATGCCGGTCGACCTCTACGACGTCCCCGATCTTTATGCCTTCCAGTCTCATGTCCCCGGCAGTCTCGCAGGCGCTCTCGATGAACCGGCGATTATTTCGCCTGCGCCGCGGGTATCTCTGGTTCGTCTTCGTCACAGAGGAGAGAGAGATTGGGGACATGGAGGTCGAGCCGTCGGTCGGGCTGGAGGTCTTGCTGCGCTCGTGGTCTCGGTCGCACTGGGCGCCCAGGGAGCTTCAGCGGCTGCGTTCGGCGTATCGAAGTGGGAAGCGGGCACGTGCGTCGCCGCCAACTGCTCAGACGGGATGCCTGAAAGCTTCTACACGCAGGCGGCTGGCCATCCACCGTATGGCATCACCGATTTCAGGTTCAACTCCCAGAAACTCCTCGGCCCGGTTCTCGAACGACCCGAAGGGCACGTAAAGGACGTGCGGGTCGATCTCCCGACTGGGCTGGCGGTCGACCCCGAAGCGGTTCCGACCTGCAGCCAGCCTCAGATCGAGGCCTCAGCATGTCCTCCTGAAAGCAAGGTGGGTGAAGACCAAGCGGTCGGCGCGGCCGCGGGGCTGGCCGTAGAAGAAAGCTTTCCTGTCTACAACATGGAACGCAATTACGGTGAATCGGCGCGCTTTGGGGTGGAAGTCAAGAGCGCCTTGATCTCGCTGTTGAAACTAGAAAGCGTGATCTACCTCGAAGGCGGCCTCAGCTGGCATCAGGAACCAGAAGCGCAAGGAGCGGAAACTAGCGGTGTTGCCACCGGTGACTATCACGAGTACTTCAAGATCCGGGAAGTCCCGACCGAACCTGAATTGATCGAGTCGCGTCTGATCTTCTGGGGAGTGCCATTCGACCATAACGGCGGCCTGCCCGGTACCGATAAGACCTTCATCACCATGCCGAGCGACTGCAGCGGTCCCCAGGTCACGTGGTTGCATGTCGATTCCTATGAAGAACCCGGCCGCTTCCAAGCCTACTCCAACGAAACCCCGGTCGGGGCAAGTGGCTGTGACGCGCTCGACTACAAGCCGGAAGTAAGCCAGAGGCCCGAAACCACCGTGTCGGATGCGCCCGATGGCACCGAAGTCACGGTCCGAATTCCCCAGGCGACCGATCACCCGGAAAGCACCAACTCACCGGATCTGCTCGACGCCACGGTGACGCTGCCCGAAGGAATGACGCTGAACCCCTCGACTGCAAATGGCCTAGAAGCCTGCCCCGACAGTCTGTTCAAGATGGGCACAGGCCAGAAGGTCGAATGTCCCGACAAATCCGTCCTCGGCACGGTCGAGGTGAACGCGCCCGGCGTTCCCGATGGCTCCCTTACCGGAAAGGTCTACCTCGGCACCCCAAGGAGCAGCGAACCGGCCTCTGGTCAGGAGTATCGGGACCTTCCTCGCCGCCGAAGCGCCTGCCTATGACATCGGCCTTCGACTGGAAGGGCATGTCAGCGCCAACCCTCAGACCGGGCGCCTTACGACCATCTTCTCCGACCTGCCGCCTGTGCCCTTCGAAGAATTCCACCTCACCTTCAAAGCGCCCGGCGCGACGCCGCCTTTGGCCAATCCGCTCTCCTGCGGCCCGGCGATCATCTCCGCGAGTCTGCTCTCCTACAGCGGACAGGCGCCGGCAAGCCCCGCAAGTCCGTTCGAGGTGACTGCGGGCGCCTGCCAGCCCGGCTTCCTCGTTGGCCAGAGCGCGCAGGCCTCCACCACAAAGGCCGGCTCGAGCCCAAGCTTCACGCTCGGATTGAGAAGGCCCGAAGGACAGCAGTACATATCGCAGGTGAGCGCAACGCTTCCCGAAGGAATGGTCGGGGAGATACCGGCGGTCCAGCTCTGCTCCCAAACGCAGGCGTCGGCAAACAGCTGCCCCTCCAGCAGTCAGATCGGCACCGCCAGCGTGAGCGCCGGCTCGGGGTCCAGCCCGCTCGCGCTGCCCGCTGGACCAGTCTATCTCACGGGGCCCTACCAGGGTGCGCCGTTTGGGATGGAGATCGTCACCAACGCTGAAAGAGTCGGGCCTTTCGACTATGGCAAGATCCTCACGCGAGCAAAGATCGAGATCAACCCGTATACCGCGAGGGTGACCGTTGCCGCCACCCCTCCGACACTGATCGGCGGCGTTCCGATACGACTCAGGTCGCTGAACGTGACGATCGATCATGCAGGCTTCCTGCTGAATCCAACCAGCTGCGCGACGCTCTCCACGGATACGAGCCTGCTCTCGACATTCGGCGCTACGGACAGCGTCTCCACGCCCTTCCAGGCGACCGAATGTGGGGCGCTGCCGTTCAAACCCACCTTCAAGGCGTCGACCAGCGCCAAGCATACGCGCAGGTTTGGCGCGAGTCTCACGGTATCCGTGCATGAGCAGCTGCGCGAAGCGAACATCAAGTCAGTGCAGGTGATGCTGCCAAAGAAGATCGTCGCGAACCTGCAAACGCTCAAAGCGGCCTGTCTGGAACAGACCTTCCTCGCGAACCTCGGATCCTGCCCGAAGGGCTCTGAAGTGGGACGCGCGATCGTGAGCACACCTGCACTGCCGGGGAAGCTGAGGGGAGTCGCCTACTTCGTCTCCCGCGGAGGCGCCGGCTTCCCAAACCTCGACCTCGTGCTAGAAGGAGACGGCGTGAGGATCATCCTCGTGGGCAACACCAACATCTCGGGTGAATACACGCACTCCAACTTCGCTTCGCTCCCAGATGTCCCGATCCAGAGCTTCCAGTTGACACTCCCCACGAGCAGCCACGCGGCCCTTGCAGGGTATGGGAACTTTTGCAAGAGCAAGCTGAGAATGCCAACGACGATTGTGGGTCAGAACGGCAAGACCGTCACGCAGCGAACGAAGATCCAGGTGGCCGGCTGCGGTGCCGCAAAATCCGCAAAACGTAACAAATCGAAGCATCATGGCAAGACGCACCGGCAAGCGAAAGCGGGTGGCGGGCGTCGGTAGCGGTATCCGAGCCTCGTGGCAGCGTGACAGCAGACTGTTGGGCGGCTCAGCAACGGCCATGAAAGGCCCGAACCAGCTTGTTTGCGGGAATGTACGTACCGGAAACGCGTACCGAACCGCGGAAATAACCCGTAGTGCGCTCCACCACAACCAGCTATCATGGCTTGCATATCCAACGGGAGGTGGAGAATGAGGTCGTTTCGTGTTGGGATCTGCCTTCGGTCTGCGATCGTTGCCGTGATCGCGGCCACGGGGCTTGCCGCCACATCGTCGGCATGGGCTGCTGGGTCAAAATTCGGCGTCGAAGAACTCTTCGCCGCAACCTGCACAGTCGAAACCTGCAGCACGGCAAGCACGCTCAGTGAACTCTTCACGCAGGCTGCCGCGCACCCGAACTTCGGGATCACCGACTTCGAGGTGACTCCTTTGAACCCGGGAGAAACCGGCAAAGAACGCCCCGCGAAACTGATCAAGGATCTCCGCGTCGATTCACCCGTCGGCATCAGCGTCAATCCCGAGGCCGTCCCGCAGTGCTCCCAGGTACGATTCGCGGCCACCGAGGTCCTGCCGGGCATTTTCACAAAAAGCTCGTGCAACGAAACCGGTGAAGAAAGCACAGTGATCGGCAAGGACAAGGTCGTCGTGGTAGTCGAACCGGCCAAAGAAGTGTACGCGGACGTCCCTTTGGAAGGCACGGTATACAACCTCGAACAGCCGAACGGATTGCCTTCAGATTTTGGGGTCGCGATCAATCTTGCACCGCTTGGAGCCGGCTTTGCCGGCCTTTACGCGCACACGCTGATTGAAGGTGGCATCAGCTGGCACAAGGAAATCGGGATCAACAAAGAAGTGATTCCCACGAGCGGCAACTATCACGAGTACTTCAAAATCAACAACATCAGCAGCGAACTGCCGCTGCTTCGGTCGCGCTTGATCTACGAAGGGCAGGCGGGAAGCGGGTTCCTCACCACGCCGAGTGTCTGCAACGTCAACCAGACCACGAACCTGGAAGCCGAATCCTACGAAGGTGAAGCGGCGTTGACGCAGTTCACGACGCCCATCGGTGCTACCGGCTGTGGCGAAGTACCGTTTGCGCCTGAAATCGAAATCAATCCGGGCCGCTTCCAGGATCAATCCGATGCTCCGGACTCCGCGACGATCAAGTTGATCGTTCCGCAGAACGAAAACAGCGCAGAAATCAACTCCTCGACCTTGAGGACATCCGAAGTTACGCTGCCCGCGGGGATGACCCTGAACCCCGCGGCCGCCAACGGTCTTGAAGCCTGTACGACCGAACAATTCGGCGAGGTTACGGGCAATGAAGTCACCTGCCCCAATGGATCCAAGATCGGTACCGTCAGGATCGAAACGCCGACCCTACCCAGCGGCTCCTTGCGGGGAGACATATACGTGGGTCAGCCCGTGGCGGGCAAGTCGCCGAGCTCCGGCGAAGAGTACCGGATGTTCATCGATGCGGAGTCGGCGCGCTACGGCGTAGCCGTGCGCCTCGAAGGCAAGGTCGTCGTCAATGAAGCAACCGGTCAGATCAAGGCAGTCGTGGCGGAAAATCCGCAGACGCCCTTCCACGAATTCATTCTCGAATTGAATGGGCCACACGCACCGTTGGCCAATCCGCTGGCATGCGGCAGCGCGACCATCTCGGCAAACCTCTTGCCCTACACCGGTTTGAGTGCAGCGTTGCCAACAGACTTCTTCACGGTCTTGGGCTGCTCCTCGCCGCTGCCCTTCTCGCTCTCGCAGGCAACCAGGGCTCTGCCCACCACAGGTGGCTCGACTACGAGCTTTACGCTTGAACTGGGACGCAGCGATGGCCAGCAGTACCTGCAGAAGGTCAGCGCGACGCTTCCCGCTGGCATGGTGGCAAAGATCCCGTCGGTGCCGCTGTGTGGCGAACCGGAGGCCAAGAACGGCACCTGTCCGGCAGCCAGCGAAATCGGGACCGTGAGCACGAGCCTCGGGTCGGGCCCCGCTCCCTATCCGCTGTCGGGCACCGTCTACCTGACGGGGCCGTACAATGGTGCGCCGTTCGGGCTCTCGATCGTCGTTCCGGCGACCAAAGTGGGGCCCTACGACTACGGCAACATCGTCACCCAGGCCGGGATCAGCATCGATCCATACACGGCGCGTGTGACGGTTGCAGGCGAAGTGCCGACGATCGTCGGTGGTGTGCCGTTGCGGCTCAAAGCGCTGAAGATCGCGATCGAACGCGGCAACTTCATGCTCAACCCGACCAGCTGTGGAGTGCTCTCGACGAACACGACGCTGACCTCGACGCTTGGAGGGACTGACACGATTGCCACTCCGTTCCAGGCAAGCGGCTGCATCTCTTTGCCCTTCGCGCCGAAGTTCAGCTACTCGACGAACGCCAACACGACCAAACGGTTCGGTGCGAGCCTGAACGTGAAAGTCAGCGAGCCGGCCGGCAATGCCAACCTGAGGTCGGTGAGCGTGACGCTGCCGATGAAGATGCCATCGCGCACGAGTACGCTTGCGAAGGCATGTCCGGCAAATACCTTCACCTCCAATCCCGCGAGCTGCGGCTCTGGCTCACGTGTTGGGAGCGTGAAGATCACCACGCCGACGCTGCCGGGCACGCTCAATGGGACTGCGTACTTCGTCTCGCACGGTGGAGCAGCGTTCCCCGACCTGGATATGGTTGTAAAGGGAGATGGCGTGACAGTGATCCTGGTTGGCAACACGAACATCAGCAAAAAGATCACGCACACGACCTTCGCGGCGCTGCCTGACGTGCCAGTTGACAGCTTCGAAATGAACCTGCCGACCGGCAGCAACTCGGCGCTCGCGGCGGGCGGTAGCTTCTGCAAGGGCAAGATGTACATGCCCACAACGGCCGTCGGCCAGAATGGCAAGAAGATCACCCAGAAGATCCAGATCCATGTTTCCGAATGCCCGGTCAGAGTGGTGGGGCATGTCGTGAAAGGAAGTACGGCGAGCATCACCGCGGCGGTTTCTTCAGCGGGCAGGCTCTCGACAAGCGGACAGGATCTCGTGGTGGTTCACAAGAAGATCGGCAAAGCGGTCGGCAACGCGAAGATCGCTGTGAAGCTCTCGCCGCTCGGGCAGCGGATACTCGCGAGCAAGCACCGGTTGGACGTGAAGGTGAGGGTCGGCTTCAAGTCCTCGACAGGCGCCAAACGCGAATCGAAGGCATTCCAGAAGCTCGTCTTCGGCGGCTGACTTGCAGCGAGAGCGGCGGCCGCGGCGTCAGGTGCCGCGACCGCCGCGGACCGCGCGGAGGTCGCCTGCATCCCACGCATGCCCTAGATTTACCCGATGAGCGTGCGCATGATGGACCCCGCGCAGGGCCGCGATCTGGACGTCGCTTCGCTCGTCGCTGCGATGCGGCGGCTCGCTGCGGTGGCGGACCGGGCTGGCGATGCAGAGCAGGTGCGTCGGGCGATGGCCCACGAGCTGATGGCTGTGGTGGGCGCAGAAGAGGTGATCCTCCATCACCTGGATGCCACTGCAGACGGACGCGAACTCGTGGTGGTCTATCTCTTCGAGGGTGAGGGTCGGCTGAGCTATCTGGCTGCGCCGGCGGAGCGTCCGGCCGCCGTGAGCTGGGTGGCGAGCACCGCGCGCTGCTTCCTGGCAGCCAGCGAGCGCGAGCTCATCGCCAGCGTGCCCAGGCTCGCACAGGGTCCCTCGCCGGTGCGCAGCGCCCTGCTCGTGCCGCTTGTCGTGCGTGGCGAGACCCAGGCCGTGGTGGTGCTCGCCTCGCGCGAAACGGGGCGGCTGCGCCCGGAATCCCTGGAGCATGCAGCGAGCCTCGTGGAGCAGGCGGCTACTGCGCTGGCGCTCGTCGACGCCCGCGTGGAGGCCGGCACCGACGCCGTCACCGGCTGCATGAACCATCGTGCGATGCGCCGCAGGCTGGCCGAGGAGGCAGCACGGGCTGGAAGGACCGGCGCCAAGCTCGCATGCATGCTGATCGACCTCGACGACTTCAAGCTCGTCAATGACCGCTACGGTCACGGCACGGGAGACGTCGTGCTGCGCAACGTCTCAGAGACGTTGATGGGGGAGTTCAGGGCGTTCGACCGCGTTGCTCGCTACGGCGGTGACGAGTTCGTCGTGATCCTGCCGGAGGCTGACCTCCAGAGCGCTGCGCGCGCTGCCGAGCGCGCCCGTGCGCGTCTGGATGGCATCGCGGTACCAGGCCCGGGAGGAGTCGCCGCCTCGATCGGGGTTGCGGAGTGGCATTCGGGGATGAGCGTCGAGGATCTGCTGAAGGCCTGCGACGAGGCGCTCCTGACCGGCAAGCGCGCCGGCAAGCATCGCGTCACCGTGGCCCGCTGAGCTCCGCGCGGCCGACTGAGTCCACAGCGTCTCGTTCAGCCGATGCCGGTGTCGGGGCGCAGGCTTTGCGAGACTCTGTGTCGCAGCCTGACCCGCTCTGACCACGAATCCTCTGGAGGCGCCCATGTCCAACAGCACGAGCAACAGCTTCGGCGCAAAGGGTTCTCTGCAGGTCGGTGGCGCGAGCCACGAGATCTTCCGCCTGGACGCCCTCCAGGAACGATTCGACGTCGCCCGTCTGCCTTTCTCGCTGAAGGTGCTGTTGGAGAACCTGCTGCGCCACGAGGGCAACGGCACCGTGAGCGCACGGGACGTCGAAGCGCTCGCGAGCTGGCGCCCGGAGGCGGAGCCGAGCGCCGAGATCGCGTTTGCGCCGGCGCGCGTGCTGATGCAGGACTTCACCGGAGTGCCCGCCGTCGTCGATCTGGCCGCGATGCGCGACGCGATGGCGGCGATGGACGGAGACCCGGAGAAGATCAACCCGCTCGTGCCCGCCGAGCTCGTGATCGATCACTCGGTCCAGGTGGACGTCTTCGGCAGCGCCGATGCCTTCGCGATCAACGCGCAGCGGGAGCTGGAGCGCAACCGCGAGCGCTACACCTTCCTGCGCTGGGGCCAGCAGGCCTTCGAGCACTTCGCGGTCGTGCCGCCGGATACGGGCATCGTCCACCAGGTCAACCTGGAGTACCTGGCCCGTGTCGTCTTCTCCACTCCTGAGAGTGAGGACGCCCCGGCGCGTGCCTACCCCGACACCCTGGTCGGGACCGACTCGCACACCACGATGGTGAACGGCCTCGGCGTGCTCGGCTGGGGCGTCGGCGGCATCGAGGCGGAGGCCGCGATGCTCGGGCAGCCGATGTCGATGCTGATCCCACAGGTGCTCGGCTTCAAGCTGCACGGAATGCTGCGTCCCGGCGCCACGGCGACCGACCTCGTGCTCACGGTCACCGAGCGTCTGCGCAAGCGCGGAGTGGTCGGCATGTTCGTCGAGTTCTTCGGCGATGGGTTGGCTTCGCTGCCGCTTGCCGACAGGGCGACGATCGGCAACATGTCACCGGAGTTCGGCTCGACCTGTGCGATCTTCCCGATCGACGCAGAGACGCTGCGCTACCTCGAGTTCTCCGGACGCTCGAAGGAGCGGATCGAACTGGTCGATGCCTATGCGCGCGAACAATGGCTTTGGCACGGAGAGGGCACACCCGAGCCGATCTTCTCCGACGTCCTGGAGCTCGACCTCGGCGAGGTGGTCCCGAGTCTCGCTGGGCCCAAGCGCCCGCAGGACAGGATCTCGCTCACCGACGCAAAGGGCGCCTTCCGCAAGGCCCTGAAGGACTATGTGGAGGATCAGCCCGTGCTCTCGGATGCTCACGACGAGGCGGTCGCGGAGTCCTACCCGGCATCTGACCCTCCGGCGAACGGGGTGCCTGGCCACGAGCCGACTCCGGCGGCGGCGCCGGCAGCCTCGGCAGTCGCGGCGACGCCTCGCCGCAGTGGTACGACGGCGCAGGTGCAGCTCGACGGAGAGAGCTTCGAGCTCTCCAATGGCGACGTCGTGATCGCTGCGATCACGAGCTGCACCAACACCTCCAACCCCACGGTGATGATCGGTGCCGGTATCCTCGCTCGCAACGCGGTCGCGCGCGGCCTCACGCGCAAGCCGTGGGTGAAGACATCGCTCGCTCCAGGCTCCAAGGTCGTGACCGAGTACCTGGACCGGGCCGGGTTGACGCAGCCGCTCGAGCAGCTCGGCTTCAATCTCGTGGGCTACGGCTGCACGACCTGCATCGGCAACTCCGGGCCGCTGCCCGAGGAGATCTCGAGAGCGGTCAACGAGAGCGATCTCGCAGTCGTTTCAGTGCTCTCCGGCAATCGCAACTTCGAGGGCAGGATCAACCCGGACGTGAAGATGAACTACCTCGCCTCACCGCCGCTGTGCGTCGCCTACGCGCTGGCCGGCACGATGGACATTGACATCGCAAACGAACCGCTTGGCATCGATCGCGAAGGAAATGAGGTCCACCTGCAGGAGATCTGGCCAGACGAGCATGAGGTGGCGCGGACCGTCGAGCAGGCGATCGCCTCGGACATGTTTCGCAAGAGCTACGGCGAGGTCTTCGAGGGGGATGAGGGTTGGCGTTCCCTGCAGGTGCCGAAGGGGCAGCGCTATGCGTGGGAAGACTCGACCTACGTGCGCGAACCGCCGTACTTCAAGGGCATGCCCGCGCAGCCTGAGCCCGTGCAGGACATCCAGGGCGCCCGCGTGCTCACCCTGCTCGGCGACAGCGTGACCACTGACCACATATCTCCCGCCGGCGCGATCAAGCGCGAGAGCCCCGCCGGCCTCTACCTGCAGGAGCAGGGGGTCGCACCACGCGACTTCAATTCCTATGGCTCGAGGCGAGGCAACCACGAGGTGATGATGAGGGGCACCTTCGCGAACATCCGCCTGCGCAACCTGTTGCAGGGATTGCCCGAACGCTCCGTCCCTGCCCGAGGGCGGGTTCACCTGGCACTTCGGCGGCGCCGAGCCCAAGCAGATGCCGATCTATGACGCTGCGATGCTCTACGCGCAGGAGGGGGTGCCGCTGGTGGTGCTCGGCGGCCGCGAGTATGGCTCGGGCTCCTCGCGCGACTGGGCGGCGAAGGGCACGAGGCTGCTTGGCGTAAGAGCGGTGATCGCGGAGAGCTTCGAGCGGATCCACCGCTCCAATCTCGTCGGCATGGGTGTACTGCCACTGCAGCTCCCAGAGGCGCAGAGCGCGAAGTCGCTCGGCCTCACCGGCCAGGAGACCTTCTCGATCAGCGGCCTGGCCGAGGCCATGTCCGGCGATGGGGCGCCTCCGGCACAGGTGAGCGTGAGCGCGACGCGTGAGGGAGAGCAGGCGGTGGAGTTTCAGGCGCGTGTGCGGATCGACACCCCGCGCGAGGCCGACTACTTCAGACATGGAGGCATCCTCCAGTATGTGCTGCGGCGGCTGCTCGCATGAGCGGGCAGGGATTGCCGCCACTGCTCGCGGAGCTGCTGGACGCTCGCGGGCCCTCTGGGTATGAGACCGCGCCGGCGGCGATCTGGGCCAAGGCTGCTGGCGAGTTCGGCGCCGTCGGCGTCGACGCGGTCGGGACGCCGTCGGCCGCGATCGCTCCGCGTCACGGTGCGCAGGAGCCGCACCGCCGGCTGCTCATCATGGGCCACATCGATGAGATTGGCCTGATCGTCACGCACATCGACGACGACGGCTTCCTCTGGTTCCGGGAGGTCGGTGGCTGGGACGCCCAGATCCTCGTCGGCCAGCGTGTGAGGCTGATCACCGCCGGCGGCGATCTGCCGGGCGCGATCGGCAAGAAGCCGATCCACCTGCTCCGCGACGATGAGCGCAAGAAGGTCGCAGAGGTCAAGGACCTGCATATCGACATCGGTGCCTCCAGTCGGGAGCAGGCGACGGGGCTCGTACGGATTGGCGACGTCGCGGTGCTCGACGCCGACCCGATCGAGCTGCCTGGTGGGCGGCTGCTCTCGCGGGCGCTCGACAATCGGCTCGGCTCCTTCGTCGCGCTGCAGGCCGCGAGGACCATCGCCGAGGCAGGGGGAGTCGCCGGCTGGGAGACGGTCGCGGTCGCTGCCGCCCAGGAGGAGACGACCTTCGGCGGGTCGAGGACCAGTTCGTTCTCGCTTGCGCCCGATGCGGCGATCGTGGTCGACGTCACGCATGCCACCGATGCCCCTGGGATCGACGTCAAGGAGTCCGGCAGGCATGAGCTCGGATCCGGGCCGGTCATCACCCGGGGCTCTACCCTTCACCCCAAGCTCTTCGAGCTGCTTTGTGAAGCCGGCGAAGCGGAGGGGATCGCCTTCACGCTCGACGCCTCCGGGCGCCACACGGGCACCGATGCTGACGCCGTCCATCTGAGCCGCGGAGGCGTGCCCACTGCGCTCGTCTCGATTCCGCTGCGCTACATGCACTCCCCAGTGGAGCTGGTCGATCTGAAGGACGTCCATGCCTGCGCTTCGCTGATCGCCGCGACCGCGTTGAGGCTGGACGCGCAGACGCAGCTGTCGCGCTGAGCGCAGACCAGGCGTCCGGTAACCACTGGCCAACGCATCCTGGCCCTGCGGCCAATACGCTTCGCGCGATGCACATCCGGGTTGCACGCGAGGACCACCCCGAGGTCCATGAGGTGATCGCCTCCCAGCACTGCGTAGAGCGCTTCAGGCGTCGCATGGGGATAAAGACCCCCGGCGTCGACGCGGTCGCCGAGCAGCTGTATCTAGTGCTGCAGGACGCCGACTTCACCCGCTGGCCGCCGACCTGGCTCAGCTCCGCTCAGGAGAGCGAGCTTTGGGCACTGCTCGACGACCTCGCCTTCCCGCTGACGCCGACCCCGCAGCGCGGGCGGTGGCTTGCCAAGACGTGCCTGGTGCGCGGGATGGGCAAGTGAGGATCAGCCGCGAACGAGCCGCTTGTATGTGATCCGGTGCGGCCGATCGGCTGCCGCGCCCAACCGATCCCGGCGGTGCTCCTCGTAGGCCTCGAAGTTGCCCTCGAACCACACCACTTCCGAGTCGCCCTCAAAGGCCAGCACGTGGGTGGCGACGCGGTCGAGGAACCACCGGTCATGGGAGATGATCACCGCGCAGCCCGGGAAGGAAAGTAGCGCCTGCTCCAGCGCGCGCAGGGTGTCTACGTCGAGATCGTTCGTGGGCTCATCCAGCAGCAGGACGTTGCCGCCGCGGCGCAACAGCTTGGCGAGGTGAACCCGGTTGCGCTCGCCGCCCGAGAGCGAACCCACCTTCTTCTGCTGATCTGAGCCCTTGAAGTTGAAGCTGCCGACGTACTGGCGCGAATTGAGCGTCCTCTCGCCGACCGGCAGCTGGTCGAGACCTTCGGAGATCTCCTCCCAGACCGTCTTCTCCGCGGCGAGCTCGTCTCGCGACTGGTCGACGTAGGCCAGCTCCACGGTCTCGCCCAGCTCGACCGTGCCCTCGTCGGGCTGCTCCTGCCCCACGATCATACGGAACAGCGTCGTCTTGCCTGCTCCGTTGGCGCCGATCACGCCGACGATTCCCGCGCGAGGCAGGTCGAAAGAGAGGTCGTCGATCAGCAGACGGTCGCCGTAGCCCTTGCGCAGACCACCGACCCTGAGCACCAGGTCGCCGAGGCGCGGCCCCGGCGGGATGTGGATCTGGACCTCGTCCAACTTCACGTTGCGCTCTTCGGCGACCATCTCCTCGTAGCGCGCAAGGCGCGCCTTGCTCTTGGTGCGCCGGCCCTTGGGGTTGGTGCGCACCCACTCGAGCTCGGAGGTGATCGTGCGCTGGCGGGCCTTTTCGGTTCGCTCTTCCTGGGCCAGGCGCGCCTGCTTCTGCTCGAGCCAGCTGCTGTAGTTGCCCTCGTAGGGGATGCCCCTGCCGCGGTCAAGCTCGAGGATCCAGCCGGCGACGTTGTCCAGGAAGTAGCGGTCGTGGGTGACGGCGACGATGGTGCCTCTGTACTCGGCCAGGTGTCGCTCCAGCCACGCCACCGACTCGGCGTCGAGGTGGTTCGTGGGCTCGTCGAGCAGCAGCAGGTCGGGCGCTCGCAGCAGCAGCCGGCAGAGCGCGACTCGCCGCCGCTCGCCGCCGGAGAGCTTGGAGACGTCCGCATCGGACGGCGGCAGGCGCAGCGCGTCCATCGCGTAGTCGAGCTTCGTGTCGAGGCTCCAAGCGTCGGCCGCTTCGATCTTTGCCTGCAGCGAGGCGAACTCGTCCGCGTCCTCATCGGAGTATTCGCCCGCTAGCTGATTGAAGCGGGTAAGCAGCGCCTTCGTCTCGGCGACGCCATCCTCGACATTGCCTCGCACGTCCTTGCTCTGATCCAGATGTGGCTCCTGCTCCAGCAGCCCGACCGTGGCCCCGGGTGCCAGCGCCGCCTGTCCGCGGTACTCCTCGTCGCGCCCGGCCATGATGCGGAGCAGCGTCGACTTGCCGGCGCCGTTGTAGCCGAGCACGCCGATCTTCGCGCCAGGCAGAAACGCGAGCGTGACATCGGAGAGCACCGTCTTGTCGGGTGGATGCACCTTGCTCAGCCGGTGCATCGTAAAGACGTATTGGGAGGACATTCGGTTGCAGGATAGGAGATGGGCCGCCTTCGAGGGCGGCCTGGGTGATGTTCTCTGGGGTCGATCGCTAACGTGACTGGGCGATGCCCACGAGGGTTCTCGACATAGAGCAGCACATCCTCCTGCTCGAGCTGGAGCCCCCCTTCGACAAGCGCGAAGTGCAGCTCGCGCGACGGCGGATGGCCAAGCGCTGGCACCCGGACATCGCGCCGCCCGGCAGGCAATTCGAGCACGAGCGCCACCTGAAGGCGATAAACGAGGCGGCCGACCACCTCGAGCGCCTGGCGGAGACCTCCAGGGGCGGCCGCATCAGCCGCAATGCGGTGCGTGCCGGCGCCGCCGCCGCGCGCAGGGCGCGCGAGGAGGCCGGCCGCAAGGCCTATGAAGAGGAGCAGCGCGCACGCGATCAGGCCAAGGAGCGCGCGCAGCACGACCCCTTCGGCAGCAGGGTCCCAGACCACTCGATCGTGCACCGCTATGCGCGGTGCCTCTCCTATCCGGAGTGGGGGGTGGGCACCGTCAGTGGCATCTACTTCAGCGGGGAGGAGGATGAGATGCAGCAGTGGGCGCGGGTGCGCTTCAGTCACGGTGTGCGGACGGTGCCCGCGGGCAGCCTGCGCTTCGTCGACTTCTCAAAGCCAGACCCGGCGGACGAGCGCGTCGAGCGCTTCATGACCGCCGCCCAGCACGCGATGGCCGAGGGTGATTACGCGCTGGCCGCCCAGCGCCTGGTCTACGCCCGCGACGCCCAGCCCCGCAACGTCGCCGTGCTGCGTCTGATGACCCTCGCCTTCTGGCAGGCGGGCAAGCTGGATGCGGCCGCGCGCTCGGTGCGCGACTGGGCCAGGGCCGACGGTGAGCGCCCCGCGGCGCACCGCTTTGCGGCGCGCATCTATGAGGACATCGGCGCAATCGACCTGGCCGAGGAGGCGGCGGCTCGCGCCGCACAGCGTGGCCCGGAGGACGCCGGCGCCTTCGAACGGCTTGGCAGATTGCGTCTGCGGCTGCTGGATCAGGATGGGGCGCTCCGGGCCTTCGAGCGCGCGGTGCGGATCGCGCCCACGGTCGAGGGCCTGCTCGACCTCGCGCTCGCGCGCTCGCTTTGCGGCGACCTTGGCGGAGAGATATCCGCCTCCGAGCAGGCGACTCAGATCGAGCCCGGCTCGGCGCAGGCCTGGAGCCGCTTCGCCCACGCGCTCGCGCGCAGCGACCGCATCGGAGAGTGCATCGCCGCTTGCAACAGGGCGCTCGAGCTGCGCGCCGACCCGGAGGTGGAGGAGCTGCTCGCCAAGGCCCATGAGGCCGAGCAGCGGCTGCTCATGGCAGTGAGCCGCGCTTAGAGTCCCTATCAAGATGCATGTGCGGCTGGGGCGGTCGAGGGTCGAGTGGAGCAAGGACGCAGGACCGAAGGCTTGGCGGAGCCAGGTCGAGGTCCGAGGATGCCGCTCCGCGAAGGTCATCGGCCGTATCCAGGGGTGCGGACATTTTGATAGGGGCTCTCAGATCAGAGGATGTTCACGGCCCGGGAGACGATCAGCCCGATCGTTACCAGCGAGACCAGCGATTGCAGGCCCATCACGCTCTTTGCGATCCCACTCAGGGGCATCGTGTCGGTCGGCGAGAAGGCGGTCGCGTTGGTCAGCGAGACATAGAGGTAGTCGATGAACTTTGGTCGCCAGCTGCGCGGCTCGATCGTGTCATCGCTCATCTGCGGGAAGAGGAAGTCGGGCGGGCCGTCGTTGCCTTCAGCTCGCTTGCCTGGGCCGCCTCGATCCAGCTCCCAGTACCAGAGCGCGAAGATCAGGAAGTTGGTCAGCCAGATCAGCACCCCCGCCACGATCAGTTCTTTGCCCTTGTTGATGTTGTGGTGCAGCAGGTAGTGGGTGAGGCTCGCCAGCGAGTAGATGTTGGCTGCGCTCACAAACGCGGTCAGCCCGATCGCGACCGCACGCCGCACCGGATGTACGCCCTCGAGCTCTCTTGGCGTCGCGAGGAACATGCCGATCAGCAGCGCGCCCTCCAGCGACGGGATCAGCCAGCGCGGGCCGACCGTCAGCCGCGAGGGCAAGAGCAGCTGCAGCGCGATCGCGGCGAGGATCGTCGCCTGCGCCGGCCAGAAGGGCTCTGAGCTCGGCGGGGGCGGATATTTGGCTCCTCCCTGCCTGATATCCGTGCTTGCCACGAAGTGCAGGGTAAGACCGCCGCCGGCGGTCTTTGACTGCTACTACCATCTACATCAGAGTCATGGGTATCGACAGTCCAGTCCACCTGCTGTTCGTCGGCGTGATCGCGCTTCTGGTCCTCGGCCCGAAAAAGCTGCCGGAAGTGGCACGCGCGCTCGGCAAGGGCGTGCGCGAGTTCCGCGAGACCGTCGGTGGGGTCACCGGCGAGGCGGTGCGCGGCGAGGTCGAGCGGCAGCCCACCGACGAGCCCTAGTCTGCGTCCGCGCTCCTGCGTAGGGTGCGAGGATGCGCCTGATCGTCGCTCGCTGCGAGGTTTCCTATGTCGGCCGGCTGACGACCACGCTGCCGCAGGCGGTGCGCCTGCTGATGGTCAAGGCGGACGGCACCTTCATGGTCTGGGCCGACGGGGGCGGGCACGTCAAGCCGCTGAACTGGATGACGCCACCCACGGTCATGGAGGAGCAGCGCGACGCGGAGGGTCGCCTCACGGGCCTGGTCGTGCGCCGGCAGCGCCAGGATGACCGCGTGGAGATCGCGCTCGCGGAGGTGATCTCCGATATCGAGCACGAGCTCGACTCCGCAAGCTCACTGGAGAAGGAGGGGGTTGAGCGCGAGATCCAGGAGCTGCTGGCCGAGCAGCCGGAGTGGTGCGGAGAGGGGCTGCGCCTGGTGCGGCGGGAGTGGCCGACGGACATTGGCCCTGTCGATCTGATGTGCAGGGACACAGATGAGGAGTGGGTCGCCGTGGAGATAAAGCGAATTGCGACGATCGACGCGGTCGAGCAGCTCACCCGCTATCTGGATCGCATCCGCCTTGATCCTGCCTTCGCGTCCTGCCGCGGCGTGCTCGCCGCACAGCAGATAAAGCCGCAGGCGCGTGTGCTTGCGCAGGCGCGAGGCATCGACTGCGTCGAGGTCGACCTGGAGGTTCTGCGCGGCGAACGCGAGCCGGAGCTCACGCTGTTCACGCATTGAGTGTCCGCGAGCGGCTAGGCTGGGGCCGTGAGCGAGCAGCCCGCCGCCTCCCTCCCGACCTCCGAGGCCGAGTCCTCGCGGCCCGAGCTGCTCACCGAGCGCCGTGGGAAGACCCTGCTGATCACGCTCAACCGCCCGCAGGCGCGCAACGCCGTCAACCTGCCGCTGGCCGAAGGCATCGCCGCGGCTCTCGATCAGCTCGACGGCGACCCAGAGCTCGTGGTCGGGGTCCTCGCCGGAGCAGGCAAGGGGTTCTGCGCCGGCATGGACCTGAAGGCGTTCGTCAGCGGCCAGCGGCCGTGGGTGGGGGACCGCGGCTTCGCTGGCATCGTCAGGCGCGGCGCTGAGAAGCCGCTGATCGCTGCTGTCGAGGGCTTCGCGCTCGCCGGCGGGCTGGAGGTGGCGCTCGCATGTGACCTGATCGTCGCTGCGAGAGGGGCAAAGCTCGGGATCCCCGAGGTCAAGCGCGGTCTCGTCGCGGCTGGCGGCGGACTGCTGCGGCTCCCCCGCCAGATGCCCTATCACCTCGCGATGGAGCTGGCCCTCACCGGTGAGCCGATCTCCGCCGAGCGGGCTCACGAGCTTGGCCTTGTCAACCGGCTCGCCGAGCCGGGCGCCGCCACTGCGCTTGCGCTCGAGCTGGCCGAGCAGGTCGCCACCGGCGCGCCGCTGTCACTGATCGCCTCCAAGCGCATAATCGAGCGCCAGCACGACTGGGCTGCGCAGGAGATGTGGGAGCGACAGGACGAGATCAGCGGGCCGGTGTTCGTCTCGCAGGACGCGACCGAGGGCGCAAAGGCCTTCGCGGAGAAGCGCCCGCCGGCTTGGCGGGGGCGCTGAGCATCCAAAGGGCCACCAGCGTCGCCGTGCCCACGCGGGCGCATGGTGTCCGTGCGAGTCGCGTCGCGCTCACTTCAATTCTTCTGGTATGCACTGGCAAGGCGGGTGAGTTCCGGTAGTTTGTTTCTTGTGCGGTTGCCGGGGCGTGCGCAGCAAGCTACGATCCTTCTGACTATCAGGATGCACTGGCGACGCTGGAGGGGAGCCGTCGCGTCCCCGACAGCCGGGCTGCCTGTGTCTCCGGTGTGCAAACGGGTTGCATAAGGGAGAAGGCAATGAAACGTCTCGTGTTGCTCATGTCCGCGGCGGTGATCGCCGCCCCCGGTGCCGCGGCTTGGCTTGCTGCTGCGGCACCGGCCGCTCACGCCGAATATGCCTATTCATGCAAATCATGCGCCAAAGAAAGCGGGCCAAATCAAAATCCCATACACATCAACAGAGGTGTAAACGAATCGGGCAAAGGCGTCTGCTCCGAGCTGTGGCGCTACGAAGGTGGCAGCAGCTATACGCTCGTCGCGCAGAATTGCACCGAAAGCGGAAGCGTCATATGGGCTGAATCTGGCTCGATCAACGGGCACGGAGAAGTCAGACGCTGGTTCAGCGAATTCCTGTACAACCTCCAAGGCATACAAGCCTAGGTGTAGCGCTCGCTCGCCGGCTGGCCTGAGGAGGTCTCGGTCGCTGTGACCTGGTCCAGCGCAAGGCGCCGGGCACGTGCCGCCGCTGCCTTGGCGGGCGTGTGCCTGGCTGCCGGAGCTGGCACGGCGCTGCTTGCGGCCTGCGGGTCCAGCCGGTCGCGCCAGAGCACGTCGCAGACCGCGTCTGTCAGGGGCCTGGCCGTCTTCGCGCACCCGCTGGCGAGCCGGCACGGGCCTCTGGCGGTCAAGCTGCCGCATGGAGCGGTCCTCGCGGAGGTGTCCGGCGAGAACCGGGCATATGTGTCACGCCAGTATGTGGCGCAAGCCTACGGCAACCTCACGCAGGGCGCCTACCTGTGCCTCACTGATGTGGAAGCGGGCCAACTGTCGGGAACGGTGTGCGCGCCTTCGGAAAAGGTCGAACTATCCGGTATCCTCGCCGTCCATCTCTCGCATGCGCGGGTGCGGATCGGAATGCTGCTGCCAAACGGCGTGCGCAGCGTGAGCATCGTGAACCGCGGCGGCGCTGAGCGTGTGGTGCCGGTGCTCAACAACGTGGTGGAGGCGGAAGACCGAAGCCCCGTTGCGGTGCAGTATGAGCTCGCCGATGGGCACGTTCACAGGGAGTCCATACCCGCGAGCTTCATTGCGCCGCCACCACGCGATCAAGCGGCGGGCAGGTGAGCAGTCACGGCGACCGGGACTGGCAGTCCACCAGCACAGGCATTGAAGGCCTCTAGTTTCGCGCGCCCGCGGGCTCCCGCTGCGGGTTCGGCTCGATGACTTCTGCGTCAGCGGGCATCTGCTCCAGCGAGCCCTCGATGCTGATGCGCGGCAGGACGCGATCGAGCCACTTGGGCATGTACCAGGTCGCCTTGCCGATCAGCTGCAGCACGGCAGGCAGCATCAGGCAGCGGATCACGACCGCGTCGAGCAGCACCGCAGCTGCAAGACCCAGGCCGAACTCCTTGATCGCGCGTTCGTCGCCCAGCACGAAGGAGAGGAAGACGAGGATCATGATTGCCGCCGCGGCGGTGATCACCCGTCCGGTGAAGGAGAGGCCGTCGAGCACTGCCCGCGAGGGATCGCGGGTGCGGGTCCACTCCTCGTGGACGCGGGAGATCAGGAAGACCTCGTAGTCCATCGAGAGCCCGAAGACGATCGCGAACATGAACACCGGCAGCCACGGTTCGATCGGCCCGCTGTGGACGCCCACGATGTCGCTCAGCCACCCCCACTGGAAGATCGCGGTGAGTACGCCGAGCGCGCCCCCGATCGAGAGCAGGTTCATCGCCGCGGCCTGCAGCGGGATCACCAGCGAGCGGAATATGACGAGCAGCAGCAGCGCCGAGAGTGCGACCACGACCGCGATGAACAGCGGCAGCTTTTCGGAGAGCACGCGCGAGAAGTCGATCGATCCCGCGGTGAACCCGCCGATCAGCACCTTGGTCCCGGTCTGGCGCTCCACGGGCGGGATCACACTCGCCCGCAGATGTTCGACGAGTTCTGTGGTGGCAAGGGCCTCCGGCGCCGAGACGGGATAGACGCGGATCACTGCCGTATCGCCCGAAGAGCTGATCCGTGGCGGGAGGACAGCCGCCACGTCCCGCGTCGCGCGCAGGCGGCTGCTCAGCAGCGGCAGACCGGCGCTTTGCCCGTGACCGGGCAACTCCACAACGACAGAGAGCGGGCCGTTGAAGCCCTTGCCGAACCCGGAGCCGAGCATCTCGTAGGCCGCGTAGCTGCTGTGGCTGGGTGGATCGTTGGAGGCGTCGCTGCTGTCAAGGCGCATCGCGAGGATCGGCGAGGCGACGAGCAGCATCACCGTAAGCGAGGCGGCCACGGATGGCCATGGATGAGCCTGCACCCAGATCGCCCAATGGCGCCACATCGAGCGCTGGTCGCCGTCGTGCCTGATCTCGCCACGCCGCCGTGCCATGCGCCCGCCGCGCGCGACCTTCTCGCCATAGCGTGAGAGCAGCGCGGGCAGGACGGTCAGCGAGGCGAGCAGTACGAGCGCGACCGTGATCGCGGCGGCA
>CAVWTE010000003.1:0-163903 GCA_963757925.1 uncultured Actinomycetota bacterium | reverse complement strand
GCTCGTCGGCGCCCCAAACGATGAAGGGATAGGGAAGCAGGAACGCGAGGTCGTGCACCGGCAGCGCTGCGGTTCCCAACAGCGACTGCAACGGTGGCGCGTAGACGAAGACGGCGGCCAACAGCAGCTCGGCGAGGATCGCGCCGAGCAGGTAGCGGTTACTGAAGACTCCGATGGATCGCAGCGATGCGCGCCTGGTTCGCACAGCGAACGCGGTGCCGATCTGCCCGGCGATCATCCCCAGGAACGTCATCGTGGTGGCCTGTAGGTAGGCGTGGTGAAGCGGCGTGCCGGCGCCAACGGGGTCGCCTGTGTGCCAACCCGCACGGTCAAGGACGTAGAAGAAGCCGGCGAGTGAGAGTCCGGCGACCATGACGCCGAGGAACAGCCAGGCGCGCAGGAGCATCGGCGGCTGGATGACGCCCTCTGAGCGTGGTCGTGGTGGACGGTCCATGCTGCCGGGCTCGATCGGGTCGCGTCCGAGCGCGAGCGATGGCAGCGTCTCTGAGCCGACGTCGAAGGCGAGCAGCTGCAGCACGGTGAGCGGCAGCGGGATCGCCCCGCCGCTGAGCGCGAACACGAGAAACGGCACGACCTCGGGGGTGGCGTGAGCGAAGATGTACTGGATGAACTTGCGAACGTTGTCGTAGACCTGACGGCCCGCCTCGACCGCCGTGACGATCGTGGCGAAGTTGTCGTCGGTGAGGATCATCGTTGATGCCTCGCGGGCTACGTCGGTGCCCGAGCGGCCCATTGCCACACCGATGTCGGCGGTGCGCAGCGCGGGCGCGTCGTTGACGCCATCGCCGGTCATTGCGACCACGTGACCCTGGCCGCGCAGGGCCTCGGCGATCTGCAGCTTGGTCTCCGGTGAGGCGCGGGCAAAGATCACCTCGCGGCCGGTGGCGAGGATGTCCTTCACCTCCTGCTCGTGAAGGTGGTCGAACTGCTGTGCGTTGACGATCAGCGGCTCGGCGCCGCCGATCCCGACCTGGCCGGCGATCGCCGCCGCGGTCAGCGGGTGGTCGCCGGTGATCAGCACGATGCGGATGCCGGCGCGGTGGCAGCGGTCCACCGCCTCGGCGACCTCGGGGCGGGGTGGGTCGCGCATCGTGACCAGGCCGAGCAGGCACAGCTCGCGCTCGGCGTCCTCGCGGCGGGGCGACGGCCCGCTATGCGCGAGGGGCTTGCGTGCGAGCGCCAGCACGCGCAGGCCCTGCCGGGCGAAGCTCTCCACCTGACGGGTTACGCGCTCACGCTCAGAGGGCTGCATTGGATGCTCACCATCGGCCAGAAGCGCAGTGGT
Organism: uncultured Actinomycetota bacterium; assembly: GCA_963757925.1. Lineage (GTDB taxonomy): Bacteria > Actinomycetota > Thermoleophilia > Solirubrobacterales > Solirubrobacteraceae > Palsa-744. The sequence goes on along the minus strand of CAVWTE010000003.1, from coordinate 162,597 downwards.
GCAGCATGGGAGCACTGCCTCGGGGGCGCCCTTGGTGTGCAGCCAGTCGTGGCCTTCGCCGGTGTCGATGGTGGACATCAGCTTGCGCTGCGCGTCGAAGTTGTACTGGTGAGTGCGCGTGTGCTCGCGGCTGGCCGCGTTGACGGCGGCACCGAGCGTCTGCGCAGCGATGAGCAGCGCGATCTCGGTTGGGTCTCCGCTGCTATTGCCGTCGCCATCCACGTGAGCGTTGTTGCAGGCGGCGGCGGTCTCGGCCAGGGCTGTGAGAGCGGCGTCGCTGGTGTGTTCCGGCGGGTCTGATGTCTTGGGGTCGAGCGGGATTTCGTTCGTGAGGGTCCAGACCGCGACGGGGCGCATCTGGTTCTGAGTCAGGGTGCCGGTCTTGTCGGTGCAGATCACGTCGGTGGAGCCAAGGGTCTCCACGGCGCTGAGACGCTTGACGAGCGCGCCGCGGCGGGCAAGCAGGCGCACCGCGACTGCGAGCGCGAGCGTGATGACCGGCAGCAGTCCCTCGGGCACGTTGCCGGCCAGCAGGCCGACCGCGAAAACGACGCTGTTGGTGAAGGACAGGCCGGCTCCGAAGATTGCGACCGGGACGAAGGCTACGGCCATCGCAATGGCGATTGCGGCGATCAGCCAGGCGACCTTGCGAACCTGGCGCTCAAGCGGGCTCGGCTCCTCCTTGACTCGCTCTGAGAGCGCGGCGATGCGCCCCAGCTCGGTGTGCATCCCGGTGGCGAACACGAGGCCCTGGGCCTCTCCGCCGGTGGCGCTCGTGCCGCTGAACAGCAGGTCCCGCGCCTCGATCCGCGGGACGCCGGTGTCGATCAGCTCGGCGGAGCGCAGCACCGGCGCGGACTCGCCGGTGAGCGTCGAGAGGTCAACCTCCACGCCACCGGAGATCAGGCGCATGTCGGCGGCGATACGGTCGCCCTCCTCGACCAGCACGATGTCGCCCGGCACCAGGTCGGCGGCCAGGATGGAGGCTGGTGCTCCGTCGCGCAGGACGGTGACGTGCTGGGGCAGGAACTGCGCCAGGGCCTCCACGGCGCGCTCTGCCTGCATCTCCTGGATGAACGCGAACAGCGCGTTGAGCAGGATCACGAGCAGCACCGCGACCGCGATCGTTTGGCTGCCCACGGCGAATGACAGGGCCGCAGCCAGCCACAGCAAAAGCGCCAATGGATGGGTCAGCTGACGCGCGAGCTCGCCCGGCCACTTCACCCCGCCGCGGCGGCGCAGCTCGTTGGGGCCGTACTGCAGCAGCCGTCGCTGCGCCTCGCTCGTGGAGAGGCCCGTGCGCGAGCTGCGCAGGTCGCGCAGCAGCAGCTCGGCGCTCTCGGTCGCGTCGAACTCGACCGAGGGCTCGGTGGACCCGCGATCGACCGTATCAGCAGGCAGAGGCACTGGTTTTTCTCCCCCGGTCAGGGCGGGCCGCCGCCCGCGGAGTCGAGCGTTGCGAGCAGCCGCAGCTCCTCCATCAGCAGTCGTGGCAGCAGGAAGTGCTCGCGCACGTGCTCGCGTCCGCTCTGGCCGAGGCGATCGCGCAACTGCTGATCCTCCAGCAGCTTGAGCAGCGCCTGCGCGCACTCCTCGGTACTCCCGACGAGCAGCCCACCGACGCCCTCGGGGACCTGCAGCGGGATACCACCGGCATGACCGGCCACCACGGGCGTGCCCTTCCACAGCGACTCCGAGACGACGAGCCCGAAGCCCTCGCGGATCGACTTCTGCACGACCACCTCCGAGAGCCGCTGGAAGGCGTTGACCTCGACGTTGCCGACGCCGGTGAGGTTGGTGTAGACGTGGATCAGCGGATCGTGGTTGGCGGCGTCTGAGACCTGCCGGTAGACATCCCAGCCCTCGGGGTCATCGAGCGCCATCGACCCGACGAGCGCGAGCTGCAGGTCTGGAATCTGCTCGCGCACGAGCCGGTAGGCGTCGATCACGCCGAGCGGGTCCTTCCACTGGTCAAAGCGCGAGACCTGCGTTATCAGCCTGCCTGGGATCTCCATGCCGATCCAGTCGAGGATCTGGCTGGCGAGGAGCGGGTCGAGGTCGATGTTCTTGGGGCTCAGCGGGTCGATCGCCGGCGCGATCACCTCCACCCGCCCCACGGGCAGGTCGGGCGGCGCGAACTCGCTCATCGTGAACACCGCGGCGTCGAAGCCCTCCAGGTATGGGGCGAGGAACCGCCAGGCGTCGGGGTTGGGCTCGCTGGTGTCGATGTGACAGCGCCACACCCAGCGCGCGTCCTTCTTGCCGTGCGCGCGCAGCAGCCCGGCGGGCTGCGGGTCGTGGATGATGATGAAGTCATAGCCGCCGTCCAAGGTGGCGGCGTTCTCCTCGATGCACCTGCGATATGCGTTCTGCTCATCCACGGTGAGTGCGTGCGGGTCTCCCTGCAGCGCGTTGTGCAGCGCCTTGGTGGCGTGAAAGAAGTCCTGATCGCCGCCGATCACCTTCCAGTCGACCGTCAGGCCGAGGTCGCGCAGCAGCGGCACGCACGAGCGCAGCAACTCGGAGACGCCGCCGCCGTATGGGGTGGCGTTGACGTGCAAGATGCGCGCGCCCCGCAGTGCGCGTGCGTGCTCGCGCAGCTCCTCGAGGATCGGGGCCGGCGCGATGCCCTCGTAGGCGTCCAGCGACCAACGCCCGACGGCTACCTTCTGCAACACGGGCTCATCCTCCTCACGCGCCTGTCAGGTCGCGTCGGGCGAAGACCCATGCTGCTGCGAGCGCGCAGGCCGCGGCGATGGCGAGCATGATCGCGGCGTCACCGACGCGGAAAGGCTGCGCGGGCACCAGCCCGATGTGCGTGAACGGAGTCAGTTCGACGAGCCATTTCGGGACGCCGAGCAGCGACCCGACGAGATCCCACAGGAACGCGACGGTCAGCAGCCCGTATGCGATCGCGGAGCTTGCTCGTGGCACGATCGCGTAGGCAAGCGCCGCGAGCCCAAGGAACAACAATGCGACGGGCAGGCAGTTCGCGCCAGCCTCGATCATCTTGGCGAGCGAGAGGCTGACCCCACCGGACTCGGCGCCGACCCACGCCAGCAGCCCCGCCGTCAGGGAGATCGCGGCGGCGGCACACGCCGCGAGGGCCATGCGCCCGCCGAGCCAGCGGCGGCGAGCGACCGGGAGCGAGAGCAACGTCTCCAATCGTTGCTCTGCCTCCTCGTGGCGTGCCATGCCGATCTGCGCGCACGCGAACACGCTGATGACCAGAACGAAGAAGATGAACGTGAAGCCGAGATACCCGGTGGGTGTGACGATCGAGCCGGTGCCGAGCTTGCCGAGCTCACGGTTGAGGTTCTTGGAGATCCCGGCGGAGGAGCTGCTCTTGGCGACCACGCCGAGGATGTATGCGAACGCGCCGACACTGGCGAGCCACACGATCAGGCTGCTGCGCTCAGAGCGCAGCGCCTGCGCCATCGGCGAGGACAGGAGCCCAAGGCGCGGCTCGGCGCGCTCGCGTGCGGGCAGGACCCCTGTGCCGATGTCACGGCTGGCGTTGATCCGTGCCGCGAGCCAGAGCAGCAGTGCGGCACTGGCAACCGGGAGGACGAGCACGAGCGGCTTTGCGCCGGCGAACGGGCGCATCTGCTCGGCCCATCCAAGCGGCGTCAACCAGCGCAGCCAGGTCACGCCGCTGGCGGTGTCGGCGATCACGCGCAGCAGAAACCACACGCCGAGGACCGCGCCGCCCAGCTCCAGCGCCATCCTCCGTGTCGGCGCAAGCTGGCTTGCCAGCGCGCCCGCGCCCGCGCACACCGGCACGATCGACACCGTGGCCAGCGCGAGATACATCGAGCCGCCGGCCGGCAGCCCGGCCACGATGAACCCTGCCGACTCACCGGCCCACAACAGCACGGTGCCAGCCGCAATCGCGGCGATCGAGGACAGGTATGCCGTGCGCCGCGCGACGATCCCAGCGAGCACGAGCTCCTGGCGGCCTGTGTCCTCCTCGGTGCGCAACGCTCTCACGGCGGCGAACAAGCCGAAGATCGCGGCGAAGATCGCAAGCGTCCCGCCGACCCGCCACGCGGTGTAGCCGCTCACGCTCAACAGGTTGTGCGGTTCGCCGTAGAACAGGCGCACCGCCTTGTTGTTCGAGAAGCTGTGGGCAAACCCGACACGCTCGGCGAGCGTGGGGAACCCGTCGCGGTAGCCGATCGGCTGGATGTAGGCGTAGAGCGCGAACAGGTAGACGAAGGAGATCGTGCGCACACGCGCGTCACGGAACGCCCGCCGCGCCAACGCAAGCACAGGCGCGCGACCGGCGGGCGCCGCTCGCGGCAGAGCTGCGCACGAGCGCTCTGCTATTCGCCGCCACGGTCCTTGAAACCGTCGTAGTGGTGAATGAATATCTCCTCGAGCGAAGGCTCGCGGCTGGTCAACGTGGCCACCGGATGCTCGGCGAGCGCCGCGATCAACGGGCCGACGCTGCCTGAGACCTCAAAGCGCAGCGCGTTCGGCCCTGCACTCTGGACCTGCACGCCTGGCAGCGGCGGGAGCGTGGGCGCCTGGCCGGCGAACGTGACCTCCACCGTCTGCGCGGCGAGGTGGCGCAGCTCCTGCAAGGTGCCCTCGTCTACGAGCTTGCCCTCGCGCAGGATGCCAACGCGGTCGCACAGCGCCTCGACCTCGCTGAGGATGTGCGAGGAGAGGAAGATGGTCTGCCCGCGCTCCTTGGCTTCCTTCACGCAGTCGCGGAACGCGACCTCCATCAATGGGTCAAGACCGCTTGTGGGCTCGTCCAGCAGCAGCAGCTCGGCGCGGCTGGCGAGTGCCGCGATCAACTGCACCTTCTGGCGGTTGCCCTTCGACAGCGCCCTGATCTTCTTGTGCGGGTCGAGCTGGAAGCGCTGCACGAGCAGCTCGCGGTAGGCAACATCGACGCCGCCGTGCAGTTGCGCGAGGAACTCGAACGTCTCGGCGCTCGTCAGCCCAGGCCACAGGAACGGCTCTCCCGCGACGTATGCGACGTGGCGGTGCGCGGCCACCGGGTCACGCCAGGCGTCGCAGCCGAACAGCTGCGCCCGTCCCGCGCTGGGCCGGTGCAACCCGAGCAGCAGCCGGATCGTGGTGGTCTTGCCCGACCCGTTGGGGCCGAGATACCCATACACCTCTCCCCTGCCGACGGTCAGGTCGAGCGCGTCCAGCGCGAGAGTGCTCCCATAGCGCTTGGATAGCCCCTCTGTATGGATTGCTGGGTCGGGTGAGCCTTGCTGTGGAAGGGTTGCTGGCGGGTTGGGTTCAAGGGCGATCACGGACATGCAACAAGGATCTGGCGTTCGCGTGGGCTGGGCATCCGGGGTTTTCCCTGACGTGTCGGCGGGAGCGCCGCACCGCCACGGATGCCTCTGGCGGGGTCCGTGGAATGCCGTGTAACGCGCGCAGGGGATTACCGATGGAGGTGATCTTCGTGCGCCTTTACCTTGCGGGCTGGGTATTGGACAAAGCGAACTGCGTGAAAGGCGGCCTGGCGGTGTTGGAGAAGATCGTAGTGGGCTACTCAGACGACGAGGCTGGGCATGACGCGATGAAGCTGTGCGAGCAGATCGTGGCTGCGCTGGGCAGCGAGGTGACGGTCGTCTACCCCTACAGCCCGCTGCTTTCCTCTGAGCCTGCGCAGGCGGCCGAGGAGGCTATCCGTGCGGAGCTGAGGGCGCTCATGCCGGATAGCGAGATGCTGGCGCAGGCGACTTATCACTGGAGCAGCTCGTCGTGGCCGATCCACGCTCTGCACAGCATGGCCAGCTATGAGAACGCGCAGCTGATCGTGATCGGTGCGGCGCGCGAGGGGATCGCCGGACATCTGCACGTCGGTCTGATGGAGCGCATGGTGCACGGTGCGCCGTGCGCGGTGCTGGTGGCGCCCGCCGGCTACGCCGACGGCGATACCGGCGGCTGCGGCGTGTCGGCGTGGGCTATACCGACTCGCCAGAGGGCAAGACGGCGTTGGGCTTGGGCGATGAGCTCGCCCAGGTCTTCGATGGCGAGCTGAGCGTGATCGCCGCGTCCGGGCTGAGCCTGTTCGTCAGCAGCTATGCGGCGCAGGCGGCGATGGTTTCAGAGCTCGAAGCCGAAACGTATGCCGCGACGAAGGCGAGCCTGCAGAGCGCGGTGGCCGAGCTTGCCGGCGGCGTACCAGTCCAGACACAGACCATCGAAGGCAACGCCGCAGATGTGCTGGTCGAGCACTCGCGTGAGCTGGATCTCCTTGTGCTCGGCTCCCGCGCCTATGGGCCGGTGCGTCACGCGCTGCTGGGCAGCGTCTCGGCAGCGGTGATGCGCGAGGCTCACTGTCCGGTGCTGGTGATGCCACGGGGCTGCGAGCCGGTCGCAGGCGAGCCAGCCAGCCTTGAAGGCGCGTCGGCGAGCATCGCCGCCGACTGACAGCAGTGCTTGGCCTATGAGCACAGCGCGCCACCCCGAGCATGATGCTGGCGTTGAGCGCGACGGAGCGGCCGGCTTGTCGGTCGTGCAAGCCCTGGGCGATCCGGCGATGTATCCAGGGCGCCCGGCGGTGCAGGTGCACGAGACCCATGCTTCTTGGGTGTTCGTTGCCGGCGAGCGCGCCTACAAGATCAAGAAGCCTGTGCGGCTCGCCTTCCTCGACTACGCGACACTCGCGTGCAGGCGCGCGGCGTGCCGTGAGGAGGTGGCCGTCAACCGTGAGCTGGCTCCCGGTATCTATCTCGGGGTGCGGGCGATCCTCTACGGCCCCGGAGGGTTTCGCTTCGCGCCGGAGAAGACCCCCGATGCCGTGGAGTACGCGGTCGTGATGCGCCGCTTCGAGGAGGCGCACACGCTGCTGGGGGCGATCCGCGCAGGTTCTCTTACCCGCTCGCATATACAGCAGGTCGCTGAGTGCCTGGCCGAGTTTCACCAGCGCTCACCTGCGCTTGCCGCGGACAGGCCAGAGCAGCTGCTGGACAGTTGGAGGGTGAACATGCAGGAGATCGAACGCCTGCCGTTCCCTTCCCGCTGGCGGGTGGAGACGATGCGCGGGTTCGGTGAGACGTTCGTGGCTGCTCATGCGCGTGAGCTTGAGCGGCGCGTGCAGCGGGGGCTGGTGCGCGACGGGCACGGGGACCTGCGCTGCGAGCACGTACTGCTCGGCCCGCAGGTCCGTGTCGTTGATCGGATCGAGTTTGACCCGGCGCTGCGCCAGATGGATGTTGCGCGCGATCTGGCGTTCTTGGCGATGGACCTGGAAGCTCACGGCCGGCGCTGGGCCGCGCGGGAGCTGGCGCGCGCCTACCGTCACGCTGGGGGTGATCCGGGCAGCGAGTGGCTGCGCTGCTTCTACAGCGCCTATTGGGCGCTCGTGCGCGCCAAGGTGGCGTTGATCGCAGCCGGCACCCATCACGGCGCGCTGCGTCGCCGGGAGCGGGCGCGGGCGGAGCGTCTGTGGGGGTTGGCGGAGCGGTTGTGCTGGCGGGCTCGCGGCGCGGTCGTGATCGTGGTCTGTGGTCCGGCGGCGAGCGGCAAGTCGACGTTGGCCGCTGCGCTCGCGCGCCGCTCACGGCTGCCGGTCGTCTCCTCGGATGTGCTGCGAAAGCGTCTCGCGGGGGTGGCGCTCGGCGAGCGCGCGAGACCCGAGCACTACACCGAGGACTTCACCCGAGCGGTGTACCTGTCGTTGGCCCGCGAGGCGCTCGCGCACCTGGAGGGCCGCGGTGGGGTGATCGTCGATGCCACCTGCCACACACGCCGGGAGCGTGCGGCGCTCTTTGCTGTGCTGCGCCGCGACGGTGTGAGCTTCCTGGCCGTCCAGTGCCAGGTGACGCTGCAGACGGCGCTCGCGCGGGCCGCCAGGCGGATGCAGAGCCCCGAGCGGGTTTCAGACGCCACGCCCGAGGTTGTCGCTGCGCAGTTTGATCGTTTCCAGGCGTTGGATGAGCTACCCGAGGAGTGCGTGCTCGCGGCCGATTGCGAACAGAGCGTCGAGGCGCAGATGGCGGCGCTGACACGCGCCGTCGACCGACAGATCGGTCTGCGTGCGAGCCGCCGGCGTGCTTACCGCACCGTCCTCTGAGTCCGTGCTTTCCCACCACGGGTAAGGGTGTTTCCCCGCTCAACACGGCGCCTGCCGGCACATACGGTTTGGGGCATGTCTGGACACTTGCAGTTGGCTCCCAGCGTCTCTGCGGACGCAGCGCCGCTGCCGGTGGCTGACGTGATCCGGGTCGTCGTGGCCGACGATCACGCCCTGATGCGCCGCAGCCTGCGACTGCTGCTCGAGAGCGAGAAGAACATCGAGGTGATCGCCGAAGCCGACGACCTGACGGGCGCCGTTGCCCATGTTCACGGCCACCGGCCGCATGTGCTGGTGCTCGACCTGGGCATGTCCGGCATGTCGAGCCTGCAGACGGTCGGCCAGCTGCGAGAGCGAGTACCGGACACGCAGATCGTGATCGTCACGATGGAGGAGAACCCTGCTTTCGCGCAGCGTGCGCTTGCCGCCGGCGCGCTCGGGTTCGTCTCCAAGGATCGTGCCGACACCGACCTCCCCGAGGCGGTACGTGCCGCAGCCCGCGATGAGGAATACCTGAGCCCGAGCGTCGCAGCTCGCCTTGCTGCACTTCACCGCTCGCTGACCAACGATAGTTTGACGGTGCGCGAGGTCGAGGTGCTGAGGTTGATCGCGCTCGGCTATACGACCGTCGAGATCGCACGAAAACTGCACCTCTCGCCGCGCACGATCGAGACGCACCGCGGGCACATCCACAGCAAGCTCGGGGTGCGGACCCGCGCGGAGCTGGTGCGCTATGCGCTACGACGCGGCCTGCTGAGTGCCTGAGATTTCGGCGGGAACTGAGGGGCGCAGTGGCAGGCGCGCGGCCAGGAGCGTGCCGTTGGCATCCGAGCTGATGCTGAGCGTCCCGCCGGCCAAGGCGACCCGCTCGTTCATGCCGACCAGTCCGAAGCCGCTGCTCTGAGCGCTGGTGTCGAATCCTTGGCCGTCGTCCTGCACTTCGATCGACAGCTCGCCGTCGTTCTGTCTGACCAGTACGCGGACGGTGTTGGCGCGGGCGTGCTTGGTGATGTTCGTGAGCGCCTCCTGCAGCAGCCGGTAGACGGTGGTCTGCATCTCCCCGTCCATGTCTTGCGGGTCTGCGGAGCGAGCGGGTAGGTCGAGCTCGCTGTTGATAGTGGCTCCGCTCTGCTCGCGGTGGCGGTCCAGCAGCGCCTCGATCGCGGCGTGCAGGCCGAGGTCATCCAGCGCGGCGGGGCGTAGCTCGGTGATGATCGCCCGCAGGTTTTCGATCTCACGTTCGATGTGCTCCGCCGCCTCCTCCAGCGCGCCGCGCGCCGGGTTGAGGTCCCCTTGGGCGAGCACCGAGGCGAGCAGCAGCCGCAGCCCGCCGAGGCCCTGCAGCGTCTCATCGTGCAGCTCCCTGGCCCAGCGACTCCGCTCGGCGTCAGCGGCGGCCACCGAGCTGCGCAGCCGGTCGGCCTGCACGCTCTGCGCGAGCGCCACGGCCGTCGCGGCACTGACCGCGAAGGTCCGCAGCATCTGCTCGTCGTCCTCGCTGAACACGGCACGGTCGGCTCCGTGGTCAAACGCGGCGAGCAGCCCGACCGCGTGGCCGCGGTAGACCATCGGCACGAGCAGCGCTGTCTCGGCGTCCGGGACACCGAACTCTCGCGGCGCGATCCGCAGACGAGCGGCGACATCGGTGATCCGTTCCGGGCGCCCGCGTTCGAGCACCTGCCCGGAGGTCGAACCGGCGACCGGCAGGCGCACCCCTTGGGTGTCCTGCGCGTGCCCGGCGCTGACCTGCACGACCAGCTCATCACCGTCGCGCAACATGATCACGAGGCTACGAGCGCCCACGAGCGCACGGCCACGCTTGACGATCAGCTCGAGCACGTGCTCAAGCGATATCTCCCCGCCGATCGCAACGGCCACGTCGCGCGTGGCCTCAAGGCCACGGAAGGCTTTCTCAAGCTCGTGGCGGCGCAGCTCGCTCACCTGGTAGAGCCGCGCGTTCTCAATTGCCACGGCGGCCCACCGCGCGAGCATCACGACGGCCTCCTCATCGGCCTGCGTGAACTCGCCGTCCTGCTTGTCGGTGAGATACAGGTTGCCCCACGCCTGGCCGCGGACGAGGACGGGCACCCCGAGGAAGCTGCGCATCGCCGGGTGCCCGGTCGGGAACCCATAGCTGCTCGGATGCTGGCCGACATCGGCCAGCCGCAGCGCCTCGGGGCGTTCGATCAGCGTGCCGAGCACCCCCCGGCCACGCGGCAGGTCGCCGATCGCGCGGCGGGTCTCCTCGTCGATACCGGCGGTCAGGAACTGCTCAAGCTCAGAGCGATCCTCGTTGAGGACCCCGATCGCGGCGTAGCGCGCCCCGGTGATCTCCCTTGCCGCCTCAAGGACACGATCGAGCACAGCCCGCTGGTCAAGCTCGGTGACGAGCGCCTGCCCAACATCGAGCAGTTGTCGGAGCCACGGCTCCTCAGAATCTCTGGTCATCACCCCGGCAGAGCTTACCCGTAGTCTGCCCCCCTGGACTGCGGGATTCCCCTGATAGAGCGGGCCGCGCAGAACCTACGCTCGGCATCGGCGTCGATCAGCCCGAAAGGCGCCCTCCGAGCGCATATGTCCCAGCCCCCGAGCACTTCTGAGAGACCGAACCCCACGCCGGAGAAGCCACATTGCGTGCACTGTGGTGACGTGATTGGCGCCTATGAGCCGATGATGCTCGTGGAGGACGGCAAGCCACGCAAGACCTCCGCGTCCGCAGAGCAAGACCGGGACCCGCACGCCGGCGAGTGCTACCACGTGGCCTGCTACCCGCCGTGAACGCCACTCGCGCTATCCGAGGAAAACCGCACCCCTTGCGCGCGGCTACTGCGGATGGCGCAGCGCGTGCGTGGTGAAAACCTCAGAGCACACCATTCCCACGCGCAAGGAGGAAGTCAAATGCCGCTGCCATCCCATTTCAGTGAACTCGCCGTCGCCGAGGTGATGCACTCCGGGGTGATTGACTGCCCGCCACAGACACCGCTGCACGAGGTCGCATCATTGATGGCCGAGAACAGCGTCCACTTTGTGATCGTCGACGGTCTCGCGCCTGGCCCCCATCACACCGAGCAGCTGGTGTGGGGCGCTATCGCCGATATCGACCTCATGCGCGCCGTCGGCACGGGCGGCATGGACGGCGAAGCGGGCGAGATCGCCGCGACTGAGATCGTCACGATCGAGCGCGTCGAGGAGGTTCAGCGCGCCGCGCAGTTGATGGGCGAGCACGAGTGCTCGCATCTGATCGTGACCGACCCCGACTCGGGCCGCCCGCTCGGCGTCGTCTCAAGCCTGGACGTGGCCCGCGCGCTCGTGTGGGGGGTGCGTCCGTCGAACAAGGTCCCAGCTGCGTAGTTTCCACCGATCGCGCACACGGATTTACTCGACTGCCACAGCCAACACCCGACCGTAACCTGCAGAGCATGACCACTCAAACCACCAACACCAACAGGCAGCGAGTGCTAATCGCCGGCGGCGGCGTAGCGGCGCTGGAGACCGTCCTTGCGCTGCACGAGCTCGCGCCGGAGCTGACCGACGTGACCGTGATCGCACCAAACCCCGACTTCCACTACCGGCCAATGACTGTGCGTGAGCCGTTCGCCCAGGGACAGGCACGCCGCTACCAACTCGCGCCGATCATCAGCGACGCCGGCGCGCGGCTCGTGACCGACGAGCTCGCATGGGTGGACCCGGACAAGCAGGTCGCCCACACCAAGGGAGACGTAGAGCTGGAGTACGACCGGCTCGTGCTCGCGCTCGGCGCGAAGGCCGTCCCGCGCTATCAGCACGCGGTCACGATCGACGCGGCGCACATGGATGAGATCCTGCACGGCGTGATTCAGGATGTCGAGGGCGGCTACATCAAGAGCCTCGCATTCCTGGCACCTGGCAGGATGGCCTGGCCGCTGCCGCTGTATGAGCTGGCGCTGATGACCGCCGGTCGCGCCTATGACATGGGCGTCGAGCTCGCGGTCACGCTCGTCACCCCCGAGGACGCTCCGCTGGCGATCTTCGGGCAGAACGTGAGCGGCACCGTCGCGGGGCTGCTCGGCCGCGCGGGCATCCAGACGATCCACTCCGCCTACGCCGAAGTCCCTAGTGCCGGCGAGCTGGTGATCAACCCCGGCGACCGGCGCCTGCACGTAAACCGCGTGATCGCGCTGCCCGAGCTGTACGGCCCGAGCGTGCGCGGCATCCCGTTGAGCGAACACGGTTTCTTGCGCGTGGACCCCTACGGGCATGTTCTCGATGTCGAGCACATCTACGCGGCCGGTGACTGCACCGAGTTCCCGGTCAAGCACGGCGGCGTCAGCTCCCAGCAGGCCGATACGGTCGCGCTGTCGATCGCTGCGGGCGCCGGTGCCCAGGTGACACCCGAGCGGTTTCACCCCGTGATCCACGGGATGCTGCTGACGGGCGATAAGCCGCTGTATCTGACGGCGCAGATCACCGGCGGGCACGGGTTCAGCTCACAGATCAGCGACACCCCGGCGTGGGAGCCGCCGAGCAAGATCGCCACGAAGTACCTGGCGCCCTACCTGGACGCCCTGGACCGCGAGACGACGCCGGCATGACCCGCTCAGCCGCCACCGGCAGCGACGCGGGAGGGCCGTGCCTCGTGCTCGGCTATGACCGCAGCGAGGGCTCGCGCAACGCCGCCCGCTGGGCAGCAAACGAGCTGCTCTCGGGCGGCAAGCTCGTGATCGTGTACGCCTGCCGAGCGCAGCACATGCCGCCCACGCCGCTGAGCAGCAGCGGCGAGCGCCACGACGAAGGCCGCGCGATCCTCGATGAGCTGATGCTCGACGGCGACCCAGCGCTGTTTGACATCGAGCTGGAGACGGAGGTCTCAGACCGAGACCCCGCCGCCGCTTTGATCGACGCCGCTGACCGCCACCGTGCTCGCGCGATCGTGCTCGGCGCCAAGCCGCACTCGCGGCTGCACGAGGCGATTGGCACGGTCACTACCGAGCTGCTGCGAAGCTCGCCGGTGCCCGTGATCACCGTGCCGCTGAGCGCCGAGCCGCAAGTTGGTGCGCCGCTCATGCAGTCCTTCGCCGCAGAGTGAGCGCGCCGAGCGCGAGTGCGATCAGCGTCGCGCCGACGATCACGGCGACATCGAGCGCGACCCGGCCGCCGAGCGGTTGGGGATGGGTAGCGCGCGCCAGCGCGTCGTAGGCGTAGGTGAGCGGCAGCGCGCTTGAGAGCCCGTAGAGCACGCTGGCCATCTCGTGCCGGTCTACGAACAGCCCGCATAGCAGTAGCTGGGGGAAGATGATCGCGGGCATGAACTGGACGGCCTGGAACTCGGTGCGCGCGAACGCGCTGACGAACAGGCCGAGGGCCATGCCGAGCACGGCGTTGCCGACGGCGAGCAACCCGACCAGCCATGCGCCGTGCGGGGCGTGCAGGCCGAGCAGGAGAAACCCGACGAGGCACACGACGAGCGCCTGCAGCGCGGCGAGCAGACCGAAGGCGATGCCGTAGCCGGCGAGCAGGTCGGTCTTGGCGAGTGGGAGGCTCATCAGCCGCTCAAGCGTGCCGCTGGTGCGCTCGCGCAGCATGGCGATCGAGGTGACGAGGAACATGATGATGAACGGGAACAGGCCACACATCGGCGCCCCGATCGCCTGGAAGGTGCTGGGTTGCCCGTCAAAGACGTAGCGCATCAGCACGAGCAGCCCGACAGGCACGACGAGCAGCAGCGCGATCGTGCGCCGGTCGCGGCGTATCTGCCAGAGCACACGCCTGGCCGTGGCGAGTGTGATGTGGGCGTTCACCTGGACGCCTGCTTGATGATCGTCAGGAAAGCCCTGCCGAGGTCCTGCTCGCCGGTGCGCTCGCGCAGTTGCTCGGGTGTGCTCTGCTCAAGCAGCGTCCCCTCGCGCATCAGCAGCAGCTCGTCGCACTCGCTGGCCTCATCCATCACGTGACTTGAGATCAGCAGAGTGCTCCCCGCCTGGGCGAGCTGGCGGAAGGTGCTCCACAGTTCGGCGCGCAGTACGGGGTCAAGGCCGACGGTGGGCTCGTCGAGCACCAGCAGCTCGGGGTCGCCCAACAGAGCAGTGGCAAGCGACACCCGCGAGCGCTCCCCGCCGGATAGCGAGGCGACGACCTGGTGCTCACGACCGGCCAGGCCGACCGTCTGGACGACCTCGCCGATCCGCTGCTCGCCGACATCGAGGATCGCGGCGAAGTAGCGCAGGTTCTCGCCGATGCTGAGATCGGTGTAGACGGACGGGGCCTGTGTCAGATACCCCACGCGCCGGCGCAGCTTTGGGGAGCCGGCGTGTTCGCCGAGCACGTCCACCTGGCCAGCCTGGATGATCTGCACGCCGACAATCGCGCGCATCAGCGTGGACTTGCCGCACCCGCTTGGGCCGAGCAGACCCGTCACCGACCCGCTGGCGACCTGCAGGTTGAGACCTTGGAGCACGGGGCGTCCGCCGCGCACGACATGCAGATCCTCGATCTTGATGGCCGTGTCGGGCATCTGGCCGCACAAGCTATCCGCTGGGTTCTGCCTGCGCTTAGAATCGGGCGGGTGCAGGTTTGGGAGCTAGATCGTCTGCGTGTCGCGGCGCACCGTCCACAGATCCTTCGCTCCGACGAGGACGCGAATCGTGTGATCGCGCTGCTGCTGCCCCAGGGTGAGGCTCTGCAGGAGCACCAAGTCCATGAGCACGCGCTTGTGTTCGTCCTACGCGGCGAGCTGCTGGTGAGCGCGGGCGCGAGCGAGCGAACGCTGTCCGCGCCGAGCCTGATCCATTTCGACCCTGGCGAGCGCCACGAGGTACGCGCGATCAGCGAGTGCCAACTCGTTCTGTGCTTGGCGCCGTGGCCCGGCCCCGGACATCCGAGCCACACCGCCGCGGCATAGGGGTCTGCGTCAGTTGAGCCATGTTTGGTTCATCGTGCGTTGGTTGCACGTGCTGGCGATGGCGTTCTTTGTGGGCGGCCAGATGATGCTCGCGGCCGTGGTGGTGCCGGTTGGACGGCGCTCAGGCGATCGTGAGAGCTTGCGCCTGATCGCGCGGAGGTTCGGCTATGGCACGCTCGTCGCGCTGCTCGTCCTGGTGGCGACCGGCACCGCGATGGCGTTCCATCTTGACCTGTGGGGCGACTCGACATTTCACGTCAAGCTCGCGCTCGTCCTTGCTGTCGGGGTACTGCTGGTGTGGCACATCCGCCGGCCAAACTGGCATGTCCTTGAGGCTGTCATCTTTCTTTTGTCGCTGGCAATCGTGTGGCTTGGTCTGTATCTCTCAAATGGTTACTCCTGAGTCGGTTTCGCCCCGCGATGGCTGACGCTCGCGCCTGGGCGCGGGACGCGACCACGAGATGCGAAGCGCCCGCTCGCGTATCTCCCGAGCGGTCGAGAGCGCCGTTGTTCAGATGAGCCGGTAGCCGACTCCCCACTCGTTTATGACCCAGCGTTCGCCTGCGACGCCCAGCTTGCGGCGCAGGCGACTGGCGTGGCTGTCGAGCGTCCGTGTCGTCCCTGACGAGCGGAATCCCCACACTGCTTTGAGTAGCTCGTGCTTGTTGAACACCCGTCGTGGATCGCGGGCTAGATGCACCAGCAGCTCGTACTCCAGGCGACGCAGCTCAACGGGCTTGCCGTGGAGGCTCGCTGCGTGGGCGGCCGGGTCGATCGTCAGAGCACCTATGCGTAGCGGCTCGGCTTCGGGCTTGCTCTCGGCGCGGCGCAGCAGCGCCCGCAGACGCGCTCGCAGCTCTAGGTAGCCAGCGCTGCGTCGCAGGAAGTCATCCGCGCCAGCCTCGAACGCTCGCAGCAGGTCGGCCTGCGTGGTTCGAGCGCTGAGGACAATCACCGGCAGCCTGTCCGGCCACGGTGAGGGCATCTGCCCATTGTCACGCTCCGGTGGGTCGGCACGGATGCTCTCCAGCAGGTCGATCGTGCCTCTTGGCCCGTCGAGTTCTCCGAGCACCAGCAGCCGCGGCGGGCGTGCTTGGGCCATCCAACAGGCGTGACCTGCGGTGCGGGCAAGCTCTGTTGGATGACCGTCGGCGGCGAGCTGTGCGACTAGCACCTGTCCCAGGTCTGTGTCGGCCTCGACGACGAGGATCGGCTCCCGGCTGCTGCTCGTCGTGCTCACCTTCGATGTCTCTCGTCAAGCGTGCCGTCCTCATCGTGTCCGTCGCCCTTGGGGCCGCCGGGGGTGTCGAGGAACTGCACGGAGTCGGCAACGATGCTGACGGCCTGGCGCTTGTTGCCGTCGGTGGTTTTCCACTCGCGCCAATCCAATCTGCCTGCGAGGGCCACGCGGGAGCTTTTGCGCAGATTGCGCTCGACGCTTTCTCCACGAGCGCCGAAAACGTGTACGTCGAAGTAGTGGGGGCGCTCCTTGTAGACATCTCCGTCCCTGCGGACGCCGTTGCAGGCGATGCGCAGTCCGCAGACTTTGGCGCCGGAGGGCAGCGCCCGTAGCTGGGGGTCTCGTGTCAGGCGTTCTACGAGGACGACGCGGTTGATGTCAGCGTAGGGCATCGCTGTTCCTGCGTTCGCGGTCTTCTTGTTCGAGTCGTTGCAGGAGCTTTTCGAGGCGGCGTTTGCGTATGCGGATGACCGCGAGCACGGCCCGCAGGCAGACGCTCACAGCCAGCAGAGCGTCGATGCCGTGGTTGACGCTGAGCAGCGAGCCGATCATGCGGCGATCGCCTCCTGCAGTTCTTGGCGCCGGGCCTCCAGGGATCGAGTGCGGTAGGTCGAGGGTGAGAGCCCGTAGCGACGCCGGAAGGCGTGAGCGAAGTGACTGGCCTGGCGATAGCCGACCCGTCTGCGCCACGTCGGCAACCGGGATCGACGTGCCTTGCAGAAGTCGTGCGGCAGCATCAAGACGCCTGACAGTGAGGTCGTCGTGGAACGTGCTCTTGCCGAACTCGGCGTAGGCGCGCTGCACCTGGCGAGGGGAAGCGGCAACGGTCCTGGCGACTTCCTCCAAGGTGAGGGGCCGGTGGTAGTTGCGCATCACGGTCAGGCGCGCGAGCCGGTACATGCGGCGGCGTTCGCTGGTCGTCAGTGGCCGGGGCTTGATGGGCGGTCTTCTTTTGGCGGCGGGCGGTACGCCGCCGAGACCGAAGTGCAGTTTGAGCAGTTGGCGCACCCGCTCGCCCTTGATGTCGAACTGCGCGCCGATCCGCGCGAGGGTCCAGCCCTCCACGACACGCAGCCGGAACATCTCCAGCTCACGCTCGGTGTGGAAGTGTGCGCCGTGGGCTGCGAACGGTGTCAGGCCGTGGCGGTGTAGCTCGCGGATCAGCTCGTA
Source organism: uncultured Actinomycetota bacterium (assembly GCA_963757925.1). Classification (GTDB taxonomy): domain Bacteria; phylum Actinomycetota; class Thermoleophilia; order Solirubrobacterales; family Solirubrobacteraceae; genus Palsa-744. The sequence goes on along the minus strand of CAVWTE010000003.1, from coordinate 145,260 downwards.
GAGCTCGACGCCGCTTCTGAACTCGGGCTGGCGGAGCAGCCCGCCGAGGTTCTGCTCGGCGAGCTGCTCTACCGTGTGGATGCCGGCCTTGGCCAGGCTCGGGAGGAAAGCCTGGCTCAAGGCCAGCTCGTTGACGCGCATGTGGGGGAATGAGCTCGCGCGTCAGACGGTCATCAGTTCGTCGAGGCGCAGCGCGACCTCCGAGGCGATCGAGCGCCCGCCGCGGCGTTCGATCAGCCCGGCGCCCTCCAGGCGGTCCACCGCGTCGGCGACCTTGAGCTGCTTCTTGCGCTTGGTCGCACCGAATGCTTCGTAGGTCTGCTGCAGGGAGCGTGGCCCTTCGCCCTCGGCGCTGCGCACGATCAGACCCTCAAGGACTGCGTGCTCCCAATGGCGCTCCGCGCGATCGCCGGGGGTCAGGTTCTCGATGGCCTGGCTGATCTCGTGGAAGCGCACCGCGGCGTGCGCGGCGACGGCGAGGTCGTTCCAGCGGTGGATGAGCTTGCACGCGCGCAGACGGCGCAGGCTTTCGCGGACATCACCGGGGACGCTGAGCGTGCGGTCAAGCTCGTCTTCGGCCCACGGTCGCTGGCGCTCGGGGTCCAGCATGAGGTTGAGTTCGGCGCGGTCGAGGAGCGCGTGCTCCTTCAACCCCTCTGGGGTACGGTGTTTGTGCATGGGGAGGTATTGCTCCTTGTGCCACGGCGTCGGGGGCAGTTACAGCTGTCCGCCGGCGCCAACATTTTCAGTTGTGCTGGAACCGTAGAAGGTCTGTGTCCGCCTGTGAGCCGGTGACGCGAAGTTGACACAGAGCGAACCGAAGATGTAACGCAAGCGGGCGGTGCGGTCCTCGTGATGCGTTAGGATGTATGTATGAGGCGCACGACGATCATGCTGCCCGAGGATGTCGATGTGCGGTTGCGTCTGGAGGCGCGTCGGCGCGGCACGTCGGTCGCTCAGGTTGCCAGGGAGGCGATCGAGCAGCAGCTGCCCGAGCAGACCGATGGGAGCTTGAGCTTCTTCGCCGTCGGCGACGGCTCGCCTCGAGATGCCTCTGAGCGGGTCGATGAGCTGGTCGCCAAGAGCGTGCGCAAACGTCGGGCTGGGCGCCGGTAGTGCTGATCGTGGACGCCGGGCCGCTGTACGCGGCGGCGGCGAGGAAGGACAAGCACCACGAGCGCGCCGTCGCGTTGCTCTCCAGCAGCCCGCGGCCCCTGCTCGTCCCCGCGCTCGTGGTGACAGAGGTTTCCTATCTGCTCGCCGACCGGATCGGCGCTCACGCCGAGCTTGCGTTTGGCCGTGCGCTCGCGGACGGCGAGCTGGTGGTCGAGCCGGTGGCCGACGCGGACTGGTCTCGCATCTACGAGCTGATGGAGCAGTATCTCGACCTGCCGCTGGGGATGGTCGACGCTTCGGTGATCGCACTGGCCGAGCGGCGTGAGGTGGACGTGATCGCCACGCTCGACCAGCGGCATTTCAATGTCGTGCGGCCACGCCACGTCGAGGCGTTCAGGCTCGTCCCCTAGCCGCACGAGCCCAGCCGGGAGAGCCGGCTGCTCTCCTACTCGCCGGCCCACTCGGGCGGTGTGGCGCCGGGCTTCCACTCCTTCGTGGCGCCGCCGCCTTGCTGGCGCAGTAGCTGGGAGTAGTCGGCGAGCTGGTGCTGGAAGGCGAGCTCCTCGCGGGGGTCCTGCCCGCCGTCGTCCAGTTCGGCTCGCCACACCGCCAGCGCGCACAGTGTCTCGGTGGTCGCGTCGCTGCTCCACCATTTGTCCTTGAGCGCTTGCAGCTGGTCGGGGTAGCGGCCGTGCAGCGCGACGATCGCGCCCCACATCTGCCGGCGCCACTCGCTGTCGCCGCCGTAGGGCTCAAGCCACGGCGCGCGCTCGCCGCCACGCGCGCCGGTGAGCGCCGGCGTGGAGCGCAGCGGGCGGACCTTGCCGTCCTTGGCTGCCTGGGCGACGCCGGCCTGCACCATCTGCGCGGCGAGCGTCGAGGGCGGCGTGTCCGCGTGCGGCGGCCAGCTCGCGCAGCTGCTGGTCTACGGGGTCGGGCAGAACGATCTGTCGTCGTTGGCTCATCGTGTCCTCTCGGGTGCTGGTGGGTTGATGATCCGGTTGATCGCCTCGCGGACGATCCCCGATATGGGGCTGGTGCGGCTGGGTGCGATCGGAAGGTGAAGGCCGGGGCCGTAGCTTGGGTCGGGCAGCTCGGGGTGCGCGAGCGATGGCGTCTGCGCGTGGCTTCGGCTCATGCTCTGCGCTAGCCTCTGGATGCGGTCGGTGTCGTGGCCTTCCACGCCGAGGTCTTGGCGGGAGACGTACCAGTCGGTGCCTTGGCGGGCGCGGGACGCCTCGACGTATGCGGGCTCCTTGCTGGTCTGCCAACCGCCGGTCACGACGAGCGTGCGTGTGACGGTGGCGCCCTGGGCGCGGTGGATGTGCTGGGCGTAGCCGAGCCGCAGCTTGCCCAGATCCTCGCCGGAGAGTCGCTGCTGGCGGCCGGTCACGTCGAACTCGACCAGCACCTCCCCGGCGGTGCTGATGTCGAGGATCTCGCCGCGGCTGCCGTTCTCGATCCGCTCGACGCCCGGCTCGCGGTGCTGCTCGATGAGCGCGATGCGGTCGCCTTGGCGGACGCCGTAGTGGACGCCGGGCACGGGGACTTCGAGCGTCGCCGAGTTCGCCGCGCTCGGAGCGGAAGTGTTGGGCGCGGGCGTTCAGCCGGGCGATCTCCTGGTTTGACGCATCGGAGATCAACGCGACCTCGCTGGGATCATGGGTCTCGGTGAGGCTCGCCCACTCCTGGGCGGCCTGCTCGACTGCCTCATCGCGGGTGTCTGCCATGTGCAGCTGGCCGCGGTCGTAGTAGTGGGCCATCGCTCGGTCTGAGCGGCCGGCGCGTAGGTCTGCCCACGCGCGCTGTTCGTCGGGGTCCAGGGTGCGGCGGATGTTCGACAGCTCCGCTGCGGGCGCGATGCTGGAGAGCCGCTCGAACATGCCGCCGGCGCCGATCGAGGGGAGCTGCGCGGCGTCGCCGATCGCCACGAGCTTCGCTCCGGTGTGCTCCACGACTTCGGTGAGCCGATCGAGCCGGTCGGTGTCGGCCATGCCCGCCTCATCGAAGTAGATCGTGCTGTCCTGGCTGACGGCGAGCTGGCCGCGCTCGACGCGCGAGACGAGCGCGTCGAGCGTGAGCGTCTGCCCGGCGAGGGCGGGGCTGTCTTGGCCGAGGCGCTGGGCGGTTGAGCCGGAGACGGCGATCCCCAAGGTCTGGTGGCCGGTGTGCTGCTCGGCGCGGGCGGCGGCGTCGATGACGACGCCCTTGCCGGTGCCGGCGGGGCCGACGAGGATCGCGGCTCGCTCGGGGCCGGTGATGACCTGCAGCGCGTGGGCCTGCTCTGTGCTGAGGCGTCCGCCGATGCGCTCGGCGATCTGATCGCCGGCGAGCGCGCGGGCCTGGGCTCCTACGTCCCTGCCGGCGTGCGTGGCGAGCACGGTGAAGCGGCGCTCGATCGCCTGCTCGCGCGCCCTGACCGTGAGCGTGGTCATCAGGCCGCCCTGCAGGGGCAGCACGCGGCGTTCGGCGATCATCGGCTCGCGTGCGGTCGAGGGCTTGCGCGTGGGGAGAGCTCGCCGACGGACTGCTCCAGCATGACGGCGCGCAGCTCGTCGGGCTCGAAGGTGGCGGCGCGCTCGGTCAGGCGCTGCTCGACGCGATCCTCGAGCGGCGCCTGCACCGCCGGCGGCGTGTCCGCGACAGAGCGCTGTCCGGGCTGCTGGGCGGTGAAGTCGAAGCGGGCGGCGGTGTCGTTCCATGCCTGCTGCAGGTCGGTGCGCGTGACGAGCACCTTGGCGCGGCGGTTCTCCAGCTTGAGTGCTCGTAGCTCGCCGCGCTCGGGCGCCCGCCCGTACTGTGCGCGGAAGCGCTCGGCGGCTCTGGCGACCTCGCGGCTGCGGGCGCTGAAGGCGTCCAGCAGGCCGCGTGGCACGCCGGCGATCTCGAAGTAGCGGCCATGTTTGCCGGTGCCCCGCTCGATCGCATAGCCGCGCTGCTGGAGTTGGTGCGCGAGCGCCGAGCGGTAGTAGGCGCCGAGCTCGCGGGCGGAGCGAAAGACGGGGCGCGAGGCGACGGCGACGATCCTGCCGTCCTCGCGGATCGCCTGGTGATGACGACATGGCTGTGCAGCTGCGGGTCGGGCGCGTCGCCCTCGAGCACGCCGCGGGAGGTTGTGTGCCGGTACTCGGCGGCCACGAGGTCGCGGGCGGGCTCCTCGATCACTTGGCCATCGTGACGACGGCGAACCGTCGGCACCGTCTCTGTGAGATGGCCGATCGTCTCGCTGACGGCGACGGCGTGCGCGGCCTCGATCTCCCGGCGCTGGGTCTCACCGGCGAGCGCCCACACCGCCGAGATCGACTTGGGCGCCGAGAACGTCAGGTCGATGCCGCCGGCACGGCTGCCGTCGGCTCCCGCTCGACGCAGCCACCGCCCGCTGCGGGGATGCTTGCCTTCCATCAGCGAGATGAAGTCGCGGCCCTCGATGCCGGGGCCCTCGATCCCGAGCCGCGCGAGCGTGTCCGCCGTGGCGAGCCACTGGCCGGGGGCCTGGGTGGGCTCCCCGGTCGGGGAGAGGTAGTAGTCGCCGCGCTCGGGCGTGACCGTCTTGCTCTCGAGGTAGCGGGCGTACCCGCCGCCTTTGGAGGCGCCGATGCTGGCTGCGGTCATCACAAGGGGTACTGACCCCGAGGCCCTCAGACCGGCCAACGAATTACATGGCGCGGACACAGCGATCGCACCCCCGATGCTTCTATGTTTGTCAAGTCACGCTATTTGCGGGTTTCGGTGGTGTGGCTTGGAGTAGCCGGTATAGGTGGCGTGCGGTGTAGCGCTTGAGGCATCGCTTGATCTCTCGGGTGCTGCGTCCTTCGGCTTGGCGGCGGGCGGTGTAGGCGCGTGTGCGGGGGTCGTCGCGCATGCGGCAGAGTACGATTGTGTGCAGTGCCCGGTTGAGCTGGCGGTCACCGCTTCGGTTTAGGCGATGGCGCACGGTTTGCCCTGAGGACGCCGGGATCGGAGCTACGCCGGCGAGTGACGCGAACGCGGCCTCGGAGCGGATGCGTCCGTGGTGGGAGTAGGCGCAGAGGATCTGTGCGGCGACGATCGCGGCGACGCCCATTTCGGCCAGTAGCCACGGCGCGAGGTCGGTGACGATCGGCTTGATCTCTGCTTCGAGCTCGAGTGCTTCGTCTTGCAACGCGAGGGCTCGGCGGGCGCTCGCGCGTATCGCGATCGTCGTGGCGCGCTGTTCTGCGTCCTGTGTGGGGCTGATGCGCAGCCTGGCACAGCGCGCGAGCTGATCGCGTGTCGGTAAGGCACGCAGTCCTTCGCGGAGGGTCGGCGAGGCCGAGACGAGCAGACCCTTCATCAATGTGATCGCTGCTCGCTTGGAGCGCACCGCGCTGTCGCGGGTAGCCAACAGGACACGCAGCGCCTCGCGCTCTCCCCGCTGGCGTGGCCGCGCGAGATGCTCTCGTGTGAGCGCTTCGCGCGCGGCACGGATCGCGTCGAGCTGATCGGACTTGGCACGGTCGCGGACCGCGGGTCGGCGAGGACGGTCAACCTCGAGCACCAGCTCGCCCTCCCGCTGAAGAAAGACGGTCAGTCCCGCGCCATAGCTGCCTGTTCCCTCGACTGCCCAGGCTCTGCGGCTTGGGGCGTTCTCACACGCGAAGCGCAACAGCCGCCTGTAACCGCGCTCGTTCGCGGCGACGATGATCTGCCCTTGCACGACTGCCGTCTCCACGGCGAGGATCGCCGCGGAGTGCGAGTCGCGGTGCGTGTCGATGCCGAGCACATAGTCGGCTTGGTCTGCCAGCATGGAATACGACCTCCTGTTCTCTGGGGGGTTGTCTGTCGGTGCTCGGCCTGGGCAATAGGAACCGCGAAGGGCAAGACTGTGATGAGTCACGCCCCATACATCCGGGGCGGACAGGCTTCTGATCAGGCCACAAGCGGAGGCCAGGCCGGGACCGGCAGCAACGGACGGACAGATCAGGCCAAAAGCACCCACGCTAAGCGCAGGGCCAGTGCATATGAGGGTCACGTCCATCGCCACCGGAGCCAGCCTGAACACCAGACCCGACACTCCCCCAACGCGGGAGAACGCCGACTACAACACAGTCGCTGAACGCACCTTCACGACACAGCAATTGCTGCGCACACACTCACAGTGCATCTAGTCTGTCCGGGCTTGGCGGTGTGCCGCCGGCCGCGTGAGCTTGCGAGCGTCAGCGAGCGGCGAGCGATCAGCCCGCAGGGCTGCAAGGCCGGCGTGTCACGCCGCCGGGGTCGGTAGAGAGCCGACCTTGGGAGGCTCGGTTACAGCTGGCGCAGCCGGCGTGCGGTATCTGGCCGTTCGGGTGTTGGGGACGCGCCGTCGGCGGTCGCCGGCGCGGCGATCGTGGAGCCGGGCGCAAGCCCGCGCGGGGCGATCCCGCGAAGCGGGGAGCGAGCGCACCGGCGCCGCCCGCTCGTTGGTGTGGGCCAGCAGAGGCGGTCAGCGAGCCGGCCGCCTAGCGCGCGCACGCTGGGCGTCGCGTCGCGCCGTGCACGCGGCGATGTCCGCGCAGCGCGGAGACCTCCATGCCCAGGCGGTCGGCGACTTGTGGCGACCGACACGGTGCTTGGTGGGCTGGCCGCAGACCACGCACGGCCGTAGGTCCTTGTGCTCGCTGGCGAGCAGCCCGTTGGCTCCCGGCTCGATCAACGCGCTCATCGCACGTACACCTGATCGGGTGATTCGATGCGCCGGCCGTGGGTACGCTTGCCCTTCGGCAAGATGCCGCTCGGGCGGTGCTGCTCGTCGGGGATCACACGAGCGTCCTCGTAGCGCTGGACGGCGCTGAAGCTGTCGAAGACAGCGACGCTCGAGAAGCGCTCGCGCGTGGCGAGCTCGGTCAGGCGCCGGTATCCGTCGTCCAGAATCTGCGCCAGCAGGTCGTGTCCCTCCACGAGACGGCGCAGCCCTTGGAGCAGGAAGATGGGCGTTTCCTCTCGCGGGAGCGCATCCTCAAGACCAGGGATGCGGCCCTCGAAGTCCGCGTTGTACGGGTACTTGCCCGCGGCCTTGATCTGCTCGTAGATCATCCAGTAGGGCTCGATGAACGGGATGATCTGCGCGAGGTCGTGGTAGTCGCCGTTGAAGACCCACACACCGAGCTGTGAGAGTTGGGCGCCGATCTCGCGGGCCTGTGCGCCGGCGGCACGCCGCGCGGCGCGATCGTGGCCGTGGTCGCGCTCGTGCGCGGCGGCTCGGTACTCGCGCAGCAGCTCCTCGCGGACGGGTACGCGATCGTCCTCGTTGGCGATCTCGGCCTTGTGTACTTGGGTGGTGGTGCTCATGCCGCTCCCTTCAGGGTTGGGCTCGCCGGGGCGCGGGCCGTTGCCCGATCTCCACGCACGCGCAGCGTGCGAAGATCAGGAGGGCGAGGTCCGCGCCGACGCCACACCGACATCCCGTTCTGGCTTCGGGCCGGCGCGTCGGACGGTCAGGGAGCTGTCGTGCACAGGGGCGGGTCGCTCTCGCCGGCGGCGCGCTGGTGAAGCTCGATTGGCCACCAGTCGCTGTCCTCCCAGCGTGATGCGCGGGCCTCGGCTGCGTCCCGGCTTGGGAACGGGCCGATCACGGAGAAACCGCCACGCGGGTCGCCGACGAGCAGCACCCATCCCTTGAGGTTTTGGCGAGCCTCGCTTGCGCCAGCGACGACGCCCGCCTCGAACGCCTCGAAGCGGTCCATCGCTTCTATCTCCCGGTAGTTGTAGCCGTATGCCCACGGCTCATCTCGATCTAGCTCTGCGCCTGTTGTCGTCATGCGTGATCCTCTCTGTGGGTCGTCGGCCTCACCCGTTGCGGCCGTGGAGCCCGACCCGGCACACCCGCAGGGTGTGCGAGCCTGGGAGAGGCGACGGCCGCAACGGAGGAGCGTTCAAGGCGCTGGCCGGGCCATCACTCGCTCGATCACTGCCGCTAGCTGGCGAGCGTGGCAGGGCAGCTCGGCGAGTGCTCGATGACGCTAGGGAGCTTCCGCCAGGGCTGGGAGAGCTTGCTTCGCATCATGCGCTCGTGCTCGTCGATCGCCGGGCCTCGTATTGCCTCGTGGTGCTCAGCGGAGACACCAGCCCCGGTGTCCGGCAGACCAGCTGCCTGCCACATGCGCATGTAGGTCCCGACGCCTGCCACCGTCAACGGAGCGATCTGGCTTGTCTCACAGCAGACGATGCAGCACTCGGCCGCGGTCCCAGGCCGGGTGTCAGCGCCGTCGATGACGCGCTGCAGGATCTCCCGGCAATGGGATCGGTAGATCATGTCCGTCTTGTGCATGAGGCTGTGCGTGGGACGCAGCAGGCTGAACTGTGCCAGATCAGGTCAGCGCTCTCCGGGTGCTCCCGGCCGAGTTCTTCGATCAGGCCCTCGGCGATCTCCATGCTGCTCATCGCGGCATCGAACGCCTCCATGAATCCGCCAGGGAGCAGGTCATCGAGGCCGCCGGGAACATCCCCGTTGATCGGCATAGCTGGACCGCTTCCGGCACCGTCCCGGCTGCCTGAGACGCGAAGCATTTGCTGACTGGCTTCGTGCGGTGTAGGTGAAAGTGCAGACTCCATTGAGGTCCCGTCCCTTCGTGGGTTGAGGCCCGCCGTGTGCAGGCCGTTGCCCGACTCCCGCGCACGCGCAGCGTGCGAAAATCCGAAGGGCGAGGTCCGCGCCGGCTACACGCACATCAGGCGGTGACCCGCTCGAGCTCACAGAGGACGAGCTGCTGGTGAGTAGGCGCAGCGGCAGCGCGCGACGCTGTGACGCGCGCCTGCCTTTCTCGGTAGGGCAGCTCGCGGGTGGCGTCCCGGTCGAAACCGGGAAGTGCCTGCCGTGGCGGTGCGCTGACGGCCTGCAAGCCTTCGGGCAGGCGGATGTTGCGCCAGCACACCCAGCCTGTGCCGTCGATGCTGTCGCAACCGATCTCGGTGGCGTAGGCGATCCGCTTGACGCTGTTGACGCGCCCCATGTGAACCCACAGGTCTCGACGTTTGGCCTCGCGCACGAGCGCGCATGCGGCTGGCCCTAGCTTCCAGCTGGTCGAGCCGACGATGAACAGCGCGTCGATGCGCGGCCAGGCCATGCCCAGCCACCGCTCCATGTGCTCAAGGCCATCCTGTGCCACCAGGGCGACCGGCAGGCCGCGGCGCGCGATGCCGGTCCACCAGCGCTCGAACTGGCGTGGGGTCTGGTGCGCGTCGCCCACCACGTCGGGCACGGCCACGAACAGGCACCGGCCACCGACATGATGCACACGATCGAGCATCGCGTAGTAGGCGTGAGGGTCGAGGCCCTGGTAGCAGTCGTTGTCGGCTGCCCACGGGATGCCGCGCTCGATCGTCGCTGCCAGGGCGTTGTGGTGACGCGGCTGGATCAGACGCCCGAGGTTCGGGTGGGCGTGCTCGATCATCTGCGGCTCGGCCTGCGTTGCGAGCAGCAGCATCAGCTTGCCGGCAGCGTCAACTGCTCGTTGCCGCGAGCGTGGCCGCTGCTCTCGAGGATCGCGCCGGCGCCGATCTCGATCGCGTCGAGGCTGCCTACGTGGAGCGCCACGTCGGCGAGCCAGTCGATCGCCGCCTGCGATCTCAGGTCCCGGCCACAGTCAAGACCCGTGCGCATCAGCCGGCTGGCGGCCCTGCGCGCGGCGTTTCGGCGTTCGCCGAGAGTGCTCACAGTTCCACCTCGCGCGGGCAGATGCCGAGCCCATCTCGCGCGATCAGCGCGAGCACGTCGATGTGAACCCACGGACAGGGCTTCTCCTCGCCTGCCTCCGGCAGAGCGCCGATCCGGCGCGCGAGCCAGCTCGATTCGCCGGTGCGACCGCCGGGAGGGTCGCACCTGACCCGCCCGCAGGGCGCGGCGATGTCGCCCATCGTCACCACGCCGAAACGGAGCTCCCGCTTGACCGCTTCGCGCAGGCCGCGGTTGAGCACGATCGCGCTGCCGGCGAGCCGCTGTGCCTCCTCTAGCAGGCGCCGGGTGGAGAGAGACTCTGCGCAGCGGGCGAGCGCTTCGCGCGTCAGCGTTCGCGCCGGCTCGTAGGCTTCGAGGCTGCCAACGACCTCGCGGAGGGTGACAGCCTCGAAGTCATCCTCACGACCTGGATCGTGAGAGCGCGTCCAGCGAAGCTCGGGCGCGTGGCCGGGCACCTGCACTTCGCTGATGCGGTACACGTGACCGGCGGCGTCCTGCAGTCGGCTGACTGCCTGCGGCCCGTGGCCGCTGGACGGAGCTGGCGTGGCATGACGGGTGGCCTGGAAGTCCTCGGGCGCCACCGTGCGGCAGCGACCTCGGCGCTCATCATCGGCGAGGTACAGCTCGCAGACGATCTGCGCGTTCTCGCTCAACGTGAACTGTCGACCGGGTATGAGTTGCGGCTCGAGTACACACCCGCGGGCAGCTCGTCCATGTGGTTCATGGCGATGTCGATGGGTTCTCGATGAGCTCCTGCCAGGTGTACGGTTCGCTGTCATCGCCGTCAGGAGTAACCGCACGCAGCGCCGCGTGTGCGAACTCCTCGTGAGCTCAACGAGCGTCTTGACGGCGAGCAGGGGGATCACCTGCTCAGCTACGAGCGTCCGCAGCCGCTCGGGGAGCGAGAGGATCGCCAGGTGCTCCTTGATGCGCCTTTCGCGCGAGGAGCGCTTCGTCTTGCCGCCGAGGCGTTCAGCGACCGCGCGAACGCCGAGCCCGCCGTCGATCATGGCCTGGTAGCCGCGGGCGCGCTGGAGCGGGTCCAGATCGCTGCGCAGCTCGTTCTCGATCATCGCGTCGGTCAGCAGGTCCAGATACTCACCCTCGTCGCCGGCGCCGCCCGTCAGCACAACCGCGGGGAGCGTCGTCAACGCGGCGAGCGTTGCAGCGCGGTAGCGCCGCTCGCCAGCGATCAGGGCGAAGTCGCCGGTCTCGGTCGCGCGCACGCGGATCGGCTGCAGGCAACCGCGATCGCTCATCGTGGCGGCCATCGCCTGCAACTCGGTGTCCTCCACGACCTCGCCACGAGGGTTGAAGCCCTCAGCGACGACAATCCGCGAGATCGGGATGTCCCTGAGCTCCACTGTGGCAACACCGTGGCCGTTGCCGTTTTGAGTTGCGTTAGTCGTACTAGCCATGTGATCTTCCTTTTCTGACAGGGCTCCCACCGGACGGGGAGCCGACCCCGACCAACCGCACGCGCAAGCGTGCGACCATCGGGAGGGGCGGCGGCACCCCGTCCAGCGGCAAGCCCGCGCGGCATCGCTGGCGGCGTGCTCACGGCGAGCGTCGCTTTCGCCCCGTCCTTCTCGTTCATCCTGCTCGGCGGTCAGCGCTTCGAGCGTCTGCGCCAAAACGCCGCCGCCAGGGCGTTGCTCGACGGCGCCGGCCAGCGGCGATCGGCGCGATTTTCGGTGCTGCAATCCCGTTGACGGGCGCGCTGCAGGAGCAGTGGCAGTACCTCGTGCTGGTGGCCGCCGCGGTGGCGCTCCTGGTTCTACGGCGTGGGGTCGTGCAGACGCTGCTCGCTGCAGGCGCCACCGGATGGCTCGCAACGGTGGTAGGCGCTCCGCTCCCCCATTGACGAGGCTGAGCGTTTTAGGCAAGCGTCAGCGGGCGGCGGCCTCGGTGGTCAGTCGTTCCCAATCGTCGCGGAGTGGCTCGACGCCGAGCTCGACGATGGCGAGCGCGATGACTTGCTCGAGGCCGACCATGCCGGTGGGCAGATGAACCTTTCCCAGCCACCGATCACCGATCTGGACGGCGGCGCCGACGTGCATGTGCGGCTGGGTGATCGTGCTCTTGCCGCTCGGATGCCAGTGGTAGGAGACGAGCTCGTGGTCTTCGTATCCGATGGCGTAGAGGTAGCCGACGATCTCGACATGCCAGCCTGCGGTGCTCTGGCGAACCTCGTACTGCTCGGTGACGAGGAGCGTGAGACGTGGCTCGGCGTGCAGCCGCGCAGCGTCGCCGCGTGCGAGCAGCAGGCGGTGCGGATGATCGGCCGCGTGGTAGCCGCTGACAGTGGTGTGGGCGCTGGTCAAGCAAGACAGCAGCCGCACTGTTCGGCCGCGATAGTGCTCGACGGCCTCGGCGGGGTTGTTACTTGGAGGTGCCACTGAGCGGGAGCATCATTGCAACGCGCGTGACCTCGGGGCTGTCGTCTATGTCGATCTCGCCCGAGTTCAGACGCCGCTCGAACTCCTCGCCGCTCATGCCCAGCAGAGCGCGGGCCTTCTCATCGACCAGCTGAGCCCATTCCTCGGGACCCAGCTCGCGGATTTCGTTGTCGGTTCGAGTAGCCATTGCAAACGCTCCTTGGAGGATCGGCCGCGTGGGCCGGCTCCTTGATCCTGATTGTAGGCGAGAATGCGGCGAGCTTCGACGGTGAGGTCTAGGGGCTCGGCGAGCTTGGACGCCCGCCGAGCCCCCACCTTTCAGGCGGCGGCGACGAGCTGCAGAGCCCGGGTCTCCTCGGGTCCATCGTCCAGTGCGCGGGCGAAGCGCTGGCCACTTGAGCGCAGCGGGCGCAGCCAGTCGCCGTACTCCACGATGGCATTCACCGCGGCCCACTTCGAGCCGGGCGCCGAGGCGCTTGAACTGCTCGTAGTAGTTGATGGAGAGATCGAGGACTCGGCGAGCCTCGTGGACGCGCTGCGTAACTGCCTCGGTGTGGCGGATCGAGAACTTCTGCCGGGCGTTGGTGAGACCCCAGTTAAGGGTGTTCTGGCAGACCACGCGAATCGGGGTGGTGGCAGCGACAAACGGCCGTCGACCCGTCATGGCTGTTCATCAGCAGCACGTATGGGCGCACGTCGTCGCCCCCAACCTCGACGTGATCGGGCAGCGTCGCCAACACCCATACGCGGCGGCCGCCGTGCAGGCTGCCGGCCGTCTCGAAGTGGATCGAGCTGCCGAGCAGCTGGTCGACGAACGCAAACGCTTCGTGATTCTGCACAATCCGGTAGCGCTCGCCGACGACACCAAGCACCTCATCGTTGTCCTGGCGAACCGTCGCGTAATGACCAGTGAAGCCCCGATAGCGCAGCACATCGGGCAGGTCAGCACCGCAGTCGATCGCCAGGCGCCGCTTTGCGACGCTCCAGCCGAGACCCGACGCCTCGATCGCCTCACCCACTGTCGCCGGCGGCCGATCGAGTACGGCCCCGAGACCGTGCCAGGGCGTCTCGCGCACCGAGAACATGGTGTCCGAATCTGTGAGTCCTGCAGACATTTGAGCCTCCTTTGGCTGTATGGCCCCGCTCGGTGCGGGGCCGGTCGCAGCCCCGGCCGCACCCCCAGTGGGGATGCGAAAATGGCCGGGCAAGCCGGCTCCCGCTACGGCTCTCAGCCGTCGAGCGCGCTACCGCGACGTTCGTCTCGGCGCATCGACAGTGCGGGCCTTTAGTCGCCGGCGGGCGAGGGATTGACCATGACCTGTCGGACCTGCGCTGCGCGCAGTCCCGCGCGAACCTCGTCATCGAGCTCGGCGACTTCCCATGCGCGCAGCGCCTCGGCGAGCCAGCTTGTGCCCGTCACGCACGCGGCGGCATCAGGATCACCGAACGCGAGGACGAGCTGTGCCGTCGGTCGGGTGCGCTTCAGGGTGATGAGCTTGAGCGCGTCTCGCGCGACCTTGTGGAACTGGCCACCTCGGAGGCGCCCTTCATGCGCGAAGACCTCCACGAGAACGGACTCGTCGGGCGAGACACCATCGACATCGACGCGGGCGCCATGCTCAAGGCGCAGCGACCGGGGCACAAGCTCGACGCCCAGCTCCTTCCCGACGCTGGCGAGGATCAGCGGCTCGGCGAGCCGCTGCTCGTGCGAATCACTCGCGTGCCCGCTAGTTCCGGCGGCTGGCATACGCGGGGTCGCAGTCCGGCTGCTTTTGGCGATCAAGGAGACGGAGGGAGGCGAGACGATCGAGTTCCTGCTCCAGCCCCGCGCCCCTCCACTGCGTCTCGTCGGCGACCATCTCCAGTGGCGCCGGGCTCCAACCGCGCTGCTCGACTGCACTAACCGCGGAGATGAGCTTGTCGTTGTTCATTTGCAGGCCTCCATTCGATCCCGTCATCGGGGAATCGAACACGTCAACAGGTTTGTGTGACAAGACGGTAGACCGCGCAGGTGTCGGCCCCGCCTGCCGTCCACTGAGTCGATCACTACCGAGGCTGTGCAGCTGCTCGATCAGGCCCCGTCAGGAGGTTGTACGGACAGGCATGAACAAGCCTGGCGGCTCCATGATCTGCGCGAGGTCAAGACCCAACCTGGGCGTGGCACATCTTTGGCACAAGTCATTTCGTCCGATGCGTCCGATGCGTCCGCGATCCCGCACAAAATGGACGATCTGGACGCGGGCGGACCCATATTTCACGGGCGTATGAGGTTGAGGGCCTTGTGGGCTTTACGGCCCGTGGTGGTTCGAGTCCACTCGAGCGCATTCGAAAAGCCCTGCAAATGCAGGGTTTTTCTTTGTCCGCGGGCGACGGGCGGGAGTTCCGTCAACCTCTCGCAGTCCTCCCTCGTCCGCCTGGAGAATGGCGACACAGAGCCCACCACCGGACGAGACGATCACCCGCCTCGCCGCCGCCCTCGATGCCGACATACGCGAGCTTCTGCGTGCCGCCGGCCGGGAGACGAGCGGGCGCAGCTTCGAGACGATCGTGCTCGATCGGCTCGGTGCCGTGCAACGTGAGTTGCTAGCGGGCTTCTCCGCTAGCCACGCTTTCCTAGGGTGGGAGGGTTTGCTGAGACAGGTCGCGGCCGACCTCAGATTCACGGAAACAGAGCCAAGCCTCACGTACGAGGATATACGTCGCTTTGGCGACGACGATTTCCTTCGAATCGCGGAGTACCTTTTCTTGCGTGCGGGCCGGTCGATAGGACCACTGCGATACTCGATCACCAATGCCCTACACACCGATCTCGATCCCTTGACGTCGACGCCACACGTCGAGCTAGTCAATCTTGGCTGCCCACAGATCTACACTACGAACTTTGATGAAGTCATTGAGATGACTTACAGACGACTGGATCAGCAGCCGAAGTGGTTGCGCTGTCGCGGGACGTTGCACGGGCCGATACTAACCGCACACAGATCGTCAAGTATCATGGTGATCTGCGTCACCTAGCTTTAGCCGCCTGCTTGGCCCCGCTGCATCAGCCTTGCTTAATCGACGCGTCGACGCGACACGACGCGATCGCGGTCTCGCGTTGGTTGAAAAGTTGTTGGGCGAGACGTTTCGTCAGAGCACATGGACAGGTCAGACGTCGGCTTCGCTCGCACGTTGGTCCCTACAGCGGACGCCGTCTGACGCAGCGACCCGCGCCGCCATCCGTGTACTCGTGTCATACTACGGCGCGCGCTTCGTCGAAGCCACCGAGATTCCTTGGGAAGACATTTGGGCCGGGCAGATCACAAAAGACGATGCAGAAAGCGTCTTGGCATTTGTTAATGACGAGATTTCCGCTCACGAGGAGTGGCGTTATGTCAATACTGATCTTGCCCTGTCATTCGACGTGCTCACGCGCATCGCCAACAATTCACTTGTGGACCCCAGTGCCCAAGGCATTGACCAGCTATGCGCGCAAGCCGATGCGCTAGTGCAAACGTGTAACCAACCTCTATCCGGCAATTACTGGTTATCAGCCTCGACCAGATGGCCCACCACATGTCGACAAGCTCCTGGCGGCAATCCGCTCGCGCCACGAGGAGCTCGAGCGCCGGGAAGCGGCAGACGAGGACGAGCCAGATGATCCAGAGACCGACAGCTAAGACGCCCCATCATGCCGACAACTACTGCTCCGGCGTCTGCATGCTTGCGGCAACACGCTGAACGATAGCGCCGGCCCACTCGACCGCGCGCTCAGCAGTCCGGACCGCCCGTTCGCGATCAATCGGCGAGCCTTCGGCGTCGTAGCTCCTCCCGCCCATGGCGTGAGCCATCGCGACTCGGCCACTTCGGTAGGCAGCGCCTCAACGAGCGTGACGAGATACCCGAGGTCGTGCGTCATCGGGATCTCGATCTCGCGGCTGGCGAGCACAGCCTTAATCGACTTCTCGACCGCTTGCTGCGCATGAAAGCCGACCACATGGTCAGCCTGATTCTGATCGGCAGCCAATACGCGCAGCGCTGCAAGATCCCCCGTCGCCTTCTCCAGCAGGAGCTGTGCGACCTCAACGTGCTCAGGTCTGGGCAAGCACCCGGCCCTCGCGCAGCGCGCGCTCCACGACCGTACCGCGCACCACTGCTCGTCGCCGCGCTACGTCCTCCGCCACGACGATGACATCGATCGGCGCTTGGAGGTCGTCAAGCTGCCCCCGGAGCCGCGCCGACTCAGTAGCGCTGTTCGCGACCGTCGGCTCGATCACAAGCACGTCGTAGTCAGACATGTGGCTGGCGACGCCACGCGCCCGAGACCCAAACAACACGACCTGCGAACCCGCAGGCGCCGACGTAGCTAGCCGCCGCCCGATCTCCGTGATGATCTCCGTCTCGATCATGCCCAAGACGGTAGAGCATCTACCCGACTACCTGCCACCGAGACGCCTCCCGCGCCGATCGGCCGTGAGAACACTTTGAGAACATCCACCCCTCCAGACCTGTCCGATGCGTCCAGCAACCCGGACCACAGCGCTGCGCAATCAACGCCATATATGAGGCGGCTGCTTCCCGCGCCTCGCCAGGCCGTAGCCACCAGCATCATCGAATGGCACACACAATGGCACTTGTGCGACGTTGGTCGGCTTGAGTCGCTAATTCGCTCCGACCCCAAGCCCAGGACCGGAGCTGCGAAAGACTCGGCTGCTCCCTGAGCTGCACTCGAATCGACGCGGCATGGCCGTCACGCACCTTGCCATAAGCAGATATGATTCGAAGATGGCGTCCTCCGAACGCCCCCGAGTCGACAAATACACGAAGACCATCGCGATCGGCACGGTAGTGCTCGTCTTGTTGACTGTGGTCGGCCTGCTGGCGTCGTCGAGCAAATCCAGACCTACGCCCAGCGCAAGTGGCAACGGCGCGAATGGGCCGACTTCGCACGGGAAAAAAGGCCCGTCCCCGCCGCCGAAACTGACCTACCTCGCCGATATGTCACCGAGCGAAGGCAGCACGCCGCTGACCGGCGATTTTGTGCTCGGTGGACACCATTACGAAACAAGCATCTTCTACGAAGGGGTCGAAGGGTATCCCCCGAACGAAGGTCCGTGTTCCGGAGAAGGCTTGTGTCGTGCTGTCACATATGATCTCGCCGGCAACTACAACACGTTCAAGGCCGCGTTCGGGATCACCTCCAAGGAGGCGCCAGACGCACCGAACGGCCATTTTTGGGTGATCGCCGAAAATAAAGTGCTCCGTCAAGGATCCTTCGAAGGCGAACAGCCCATCCAGCTGAGTCTTGCACTCGACCACGCCCAGCACCTGGAACTGAGGGCGGCCGGCACCAACATGGGGACAGGCGATCCAAATATCGTGTGGGGCAACGCGCACGTCGAACCGTAGTTTTCCACGCGGCACTGGCTTCGTCAAAGACGTCGCGTCTCCAAAGTGTTCGTCCCTTCACGGCCGAGGTCTGCCAAGCGGTCACATAGTCCCTCGTACTCGGCTTGTAGCTGGCTGATGTAGCTCTGACCTATAGCTCAATAGGGCCGGACGGACGTCGTCCTACCCTCGCGTCGGGATATACATCCGCAAAGGCCACGGCAGGGCGAATGTCACTGTCACTGAATACCAATTGTGCGAAGCTCCCAGCGCCAGCAACTAGGCGGCACGGCCATCAAACCACTATGAATCTCCTAAGAGCGCCTAACAAAAAGAGGTTTTGGGATGCTGTTGTCGTAGACGGTGTCTATGGCGAAACCTTTGGTCAGTGATGGGTTGTGGGCTCGTATCGAGCCGTTGTTGCCGCACGTGGAGCGGCGGTTTCGATATCCGGGGCGTAAGCGTGTGCCCGACCGGCAGGCCCTGACAGGCATCCTGTTCGTGCTGAAAACGGGCATTCCGTGGGAGGATCTACCGCAGGAGATGGGCTGCGGGTCGGGGATGACGTGTTGGCGTCGGCTGCGGGACTGGAATGAAGCGGGGGTCTGGGAGCGCCTGCACCACGTGCTCTTGGATGAATTGCAAGACGCTGGCCAGCTGGACTGGTCCCGTGCGGTGGTGGACAGCTCGCATGTGCGGGCCAAAGGGGGGGCGCCAAGACCGGCCCCTCGCCCGTCGATCGGCGCCGGCCGGGCTCAAAGCACCACGTGATCTGCGACGGCCGGGGCACGCCCCTGGCCGTGACCCTGACGGCCGCGAACCGCAACGACATCACCGAGCTCCTGCCGCTCGTCGATCGCGTCCCGCCGACTGGTCGCCACGGCAAGTTCAGGCCCAAAGCTCTGCTCGCCGACCGTGCCTACGACAGCCGCAAACACCGCGAAGCGCTCCGCGAGCGCGGCATCACGCCGCGTATCGCAAAGCGCAAGACCTCTCACGGCTCAGGACTCGGCAAAGAAAGATGGGTCATCGAGCGCACAATCTCCTGGCTGCACCAGCACCGCCGCCTCGATCGACGCTACGACCGCCGAGACGACATCCACGAAGCCTTCCTCACAATCGGCTGCGCCCTCATCTGCCACCAAAAACTCCAAAACTCATTCTGTTAGGCGCTCTAAACCTTTGGTGTGGCCGTTTGTCCATACGATTACTCTTTCGAGAGCTTCCTGGGCAGACGACCGCGACATGCTTGCCAGCCTACAGCGTCCAATGCCGCTTGTGCGACGTTGCGTTAAACGCATCGGCCAGTGAGTCGAAGTGATCGCAGCTACCGCCGTAGTTGCCGTATGGCGTGCACGAGACCAATACCTTCAGACCCCAATCAGGGGCCTTCCAAATTGCTCGAAGGCCAGCAAGCGTGGCAATCTCGGCAAATGACAGATGTGGCCACATCTGGGACAAGGGCTCCATGCGTCAGTCGGGATCAGTCGATGTGCCCTGTGTAGCGTCTAGCTGTTCCAATGGAATCTTCAGTTGTGGATGTAGCCGGACCACGCCGCGATCAACGCGCTCCAGCTGCTTGTCGCGCCGCATGACCACGGCGACATCAGAGACACGCTTCTGAGCGTCCTCTTCAGCGAGCCACCCACGCTCTATGAGAGCCTGCGCAAGCTCTGCATGCGACAGGGCAACGTCCGGATGCTCGCGAAAATACGCTACGACCGCTTGGCGCAGTGTCGGACGGGTGCCGGTCTCATCGAAGAAGGCCGCGGCCGGAAACAGCTCCTCGATATGGCCCAGGTCTGGCTCCTCGTCGTCCTCTCGCACGACCGCCAGACCGGCCAGCTCCGCTCCCTTGAGCCACCATGCCAGTTCGGCCGATGCGGCCTCGTACTCAGCGAGAGCATCCGCCTTGCGCTGACGCGCTGCTTCGACGCTGCGTGCAATCAGTGGAGGGTCAAGCCCAGTCATGAGCTAAAACTATAGCATGAGGCACAGTGGTAGCCACAGTTTGAGTCGCAGTTTCCATCGGCGCGTCCACGGCTACAGCCGTCGCTTGGTCCGGTTGCCATACCCGAGGGGCTTGAGCATCCGCCGCGTCAGGCGCTTCTGGCCACGCAGCGATTGTGGCACGACGACCAGCCTCTTTGGGCTGGCTTGCGAGGCGTGCTACGACCGGGCGAGCAGATCGAGAAAGGCGCGTGGCGAGAACACGGGTATCTCGTTCTCGAGGGCGAGAAGATGTTTGTCGCCAGACACGAGCGCCGCTTGGTGTGCCGATGCGAGCCCGATTAGATAGTCGTCGTCCGGGTCAGAGGCATGCGTGGGTGGGTCGGCGTCTGAATCAGGCACCAAGGTGGCACTGTCGGCGATCCAGCGCACCATCTCGTTTGCGTCAGAGACCCCAATGTAAGGTCGCAGCTTGGAATACGCAAGGGCTCGCTCCAGCTCATCCAACAACGCTTGCGAGGCGATCAGCTCAAACTCCCCGCCGGCGAGCGATCGTAGGACGTCGGCGGGAGTTCCCCGAGGCGATATCGCACCGGAGATGATCACATTGGGGTCAAGGACCGCCCGCACTCCTCAGCGCTGACGCCGTCGCGTCTGGTGCTGTGCCTCGACAGCGAGAGCGATCGCCTCGGGCTCGGAAAGATCGTTGCGCTCCCAGAGACGCTCCAGCAGGTCAAGCCCTAGGTCGCGCCGGAGCGATTCCTCGATCACTTGGCTATCGCCCCGGCCCATGCGAGCCGCACGTATCTTGACTGCCCTCATCACCGACTCCTCGATCGTGAGCGTCGTACGGACCTTGGACATCATTACATCTTAGCATCACGATGACCAGTCGTCCGGCGACGAGTTGCCGGGCTGCTGCACCTGATCCGGCACATGGCGAGTCCACTCAACCCAAGATGGAGCCACCACGCACCTGCGGCGATGCGACTGGCAGCCGTTGGCGGCAACCAACACGCCCTTCGGAGGACCCCGAGCACGACACCTATCCGTGAGGTGACTCCCTACCCGTGGCTGTCTCCCACTAGTTGAGTCAGCGCCGATTCGGCAGTATGCTCACCGAGGGGAAAGGATTGCCTGCCGGGGCGGTGAGATGGAGCCGGTGTGACCGCGCTTTCGTCGTGTAGGACGCAAGGCCAATCCGCAGCGGCGGGAACGTATGCCGCCGATCCTTCGGGTGGATGTCGTGCGCTGTATGAGGCGCGATGCTACATCGCGCCCTGAGTTGGCATGGCGCACTGGTGCTTGGCGCCCTGCTCGGCGCGAGGAGCCTTGCTTCACACGGCACAACGTCATGACAATACGAGGAGATCGAGATGGGACGAATGAGATTGCTGGGACTGTGTCTCGTGGCGGCACTCGCGCTGGGCGCCTTCGGAGCCGCGAGCGCATCAGCATTTGAAAATCCGACGTGGACGGTCTGCGAAGAAGGCTCCGGAAGTGGGCTGAAGTGGGAAGACAGCGCCTGCACCAAAGAATCCGCTTCTGGTAAATTTGAATTACATGAGCTGACCTCGGGGAGCGAAACGCGGGTCCTCTTAGCCAACGCTGGCGGCACCTTACAAAAACTGGATATTCATGGCAACACCGTGGTATGCAAGAAGGTCAAATTCAACAAAGAAGCACGCATCTTAGGCGGAAACCCTGGCACCGCCTCAGGCACGCTGGAATATGGCGAATGTGAAGTCGAAGGGCACAGTGCATGTTTGATCAACGGTGGAAAAGAACTCAAGTCCGAACCGCTGGCCATGACCGTCGTCTATACGACCGAAGCGGCCGCGACCGAAAAAAACCCTGAACACTCCGCCCTGCTTTCCAAGCCGGTCAACGCAAAATTAGTGTTCTTCAAAGGGGAAATGACCGGGACGGGCTGTCCAAAAGGCGGCGTGTATGAAGTCAAAGGCGAAACCTTGGACACCGACATCAAAGCGCGTGAACACCTCAAGGAACATCAACTCGAAGCGTCGCCTGCCGAAGACTATTGGGTGAACAGCGGCGGCGTAGCCCAAATGAAGACAGTCACGCACCTCAATGATCTGGGTGAATCAAACTCGGCCGCCGTTGGCTTACTGGTGGCAGCTGGGGTAATCATCGTGGTTGTCGTAGTCGTGGTGTGGTGGCTCAGCTGAGCGTTGCGTGTGAGCCATGGGATAGGTCTCAGGCGCAGGCATTATGACCTAGTGCCGAGCATGGACACGTGGCGCCAGCGGGCACGCTGGCGCCACGTGGAGCCGATATCGACAAGGCTCTGTGGAAACCTCGCTCCCCTACAACCGCGGAGGCGTTCAGCGAGAGCCGAACAGCCTCAAGAAGAGCAGGAACACGTTCAGGATGTCGAGGAAGATCCCCGCCGCGATGGGAATCGCTTCGGCCTGCTGGGCTCTGCGCAGGCGATTGAAGTCGATTACCGTGTACAGGCCGAACACCGCCAGGCCAGCGATCGCCCAGGCCGTATAAACGGCGGAGACGTGCACGAAGATCAAAGCGACCCCGGCAAGGATCAGTCCCAGCAGCAGCCAGAAGGCGAGCCGGTACAGGAAGGAGAGGTCGCGCCTGGTGGCGTATCCGCCGGCACCCAGTCCCCCACGAACAGCGCCGTTGCACCGAATGCTTGGCGGACGGCCGTCGGATCGACTGCGGAGTAATAGTTGACGGTCGTCGCGATGCTCGCTCCGAGCAGCAGCCCAAATGCGAACAGCAGAACGAGCGCGAGGCTCTGGTTGCCCCTGCTGCTTGCCACATTCAGTCCAACGAGGCAGCCGAGCGCGAGAAGCCACGCGATGAACCAGGTCGCCCCGCCTGATTCGCGGGCGAGGCAGACCCCCAAAGTCGCGAAGCCGACGGTCAGGGCGACTAGCGCCATGACCCGCCCGAACAACGTCCGGGAACTCGATGCAGCCAGGCCTGGTTCGTAGCCTACTGCGCTCATTGCTTGGGAATCCTACATGCGCGGTGAGGACGCGCCCAGTCTGCTCAGGCCTCCACGGTCCGCCCAAGCAGCTCGAACAGCGCCTGAAAGTGCCGCTCGGCCGCCGCCTCGTCGTAGGCGGGCGTGTCGGACATCGTGTAGCCGTGTGCCGCGCCCTCGTACACCTCCGCGCTATATGACGCACCCGCCTCCTCGAGCGCCCGCTCGAGCGTCGCAATCTGATCGGCCGTCATGCTGTGGTCGTTGTCGGCAAAGCCGAAGTACATCTCGGCTGTAAGGGCGGCGGCGCTCAGATGCGGGCTGTCCTGATCCTCGGTCACGAGCCCGCCCGTATGAAAGGCGCCGACCGCTGCCACGCGATCGGGATAGGCCGTCGCAATCCGCCAGCCCAGGCGTCCGCCCAAGCAGTAGCCGGTGAGGGCGACGGGGCCGCGGCCGACCCCTTCGAGCTTCTCGAGATAGGCACCGCCGTCGCTTACGATCCGTTCGGTGGTGAGCTCCTGCATCATCGGCATGATCTTCTGGAAGATCGCCCCGCGCTTCTCGGGGTCATCGAGGCCGTCGAGCGAGATAACGGGCGCGCGGCCGGCGCGATAGAAGACGTTGGGAGCGAGCACGACGAAGCCCTGTGCAGCGATCCGGTCGGCCATCTGCTCGATGCGCGGGCGCAGACCGAACGCGTCGATGAGCAGCAGTACGGCGGGATGAGGACCCTCTCCATCCGGAAGAGAGAGGTAGGCATCGGCCACTCCGTCCTTCGTCTGCACGTCGACCATCTCGCCGCTCATCGCTTCCTCCCCTGTCGGGTCGTTGCCGGAAAGCGTGAACCTAATCACCATCGGGTCGATGTCTGCGCCGGGACGGCCGCACCGAGGCTCGGCGACGGGCCGACCTCGGGCACAGACCTTGGCCGGCGCAACAGCGCAAGCCCGATCAGGCCTCCGGCGAACGCGATCACCGCAATCACCCAGGAGACGCGGTCGTAGGCATCGAGCGTGGCGAGCGGGTGACGCCGGGGAGCCGAGCACCGCGATCAGCACGGCGACCCCGATCGCAAGGCCCCACCTGGCGCAGCATGTTCACCACAGCCGAGCCGGTGGCGAAGGATTGCGAGGGCAGCGAGGAGGCGCCGGTCGCCATCAGCGTGGGAAGCGTGAGACCCACGCCGATGCCCGTCAGCAGCATGCCGCCCAGCATCTCGCCCGCGTAGTCGGGCACGAGCCCCGCCCGCCAGCGCCCACCACGCCGCGCCGGCCGCGAAGATGCGTCGATCCGGCCGCGATCACGAGCCCTGGGCCAAAGCGCGCGATCAGCCGCCCGGCAACCAGGAACGAGAACAGCGGCACCATGATCGGCCCCGGCGCGATCGAGAGACCCGTGACCAGGGCCGACCAATGCCAGACATCCTGGGCCCAGAGCACGCGTGAGAGCAGCATGCCGCCGAAGGCAGCGGAGAACAGCAGCGCCACGACCGAGGCGCCCGTGAAGGAGCGCACCTTGAAGAGCGCCCTGTCGATCAGCGGGTTGCGATGCCTCGCGGTGTGCATCGCGAGCAGACACAGCAGCGCAACGGCGGCCGCCGAGCACCGCGATCGGCTCGTGCTGCCCCACCCCCACTGCCCGCCCTTGACCAGGCCAAGCGTGAGCGCTCCCACCCCGCCGGTCACGAGCAGCGCACCCAGCGCATCGGGCCGCGGATCGAATGCCCGGGCACGTGCGGCAGCTTCCACCAGCCGACCGTGAGCGCCAGCAGGCCGATCGGGACGTTGACCAGGAAGACCCAGCGCCAGCTTGCGGCCACGAGCAGGCCACCGATCACCGGGCCAAGCGCAGCCGCCAGCCCGCCGACCGCGGTCCATGAGCGCACCGCCCCCGAGCGGCGCTCTGGCTCGGAGGTCGCCAGGACCAGACCCAACGAGGTCGGTGTGAGCAGAGCCGCCCCGGCCGCCTGCAGCACGCGGAAGGCGACGAGCATGGCCACGCTGTCTGCCGCGGCGCAGGCGGCAGAAGGCGGCCACGAAGATCGCCACGCCGAGCAGGAACCCCCGCTCGCGCGGATAGCGATCGGCGAGTCGCCCGAACAGCACGAGCAGCGCCGGCATACACGATCGCGTAGGCGTTCAGCACCCAAGAGAGGCCGGTCAGGCCGCTTTCGTGGAAGTCCCTGACCATCTGCGGCAAGCGCGACGTTGACGATGAACAAATCAAGGCTCGCGAGCACGACTCCCGCGCAGACGATCGCGAGCACGAGGCGGGGCGAGACGGAGGCACACGCGAAGGCTGGCTTAGTGATCTCATAGCCAGGCACCTTAGCACCTTGACTTAGGGACACAACAGTCAGCTAGAATGTGGACCCATGACAGGCGAGTGCAGGCCGCAGATACCACCATCCGCATGACCGGCAGGCTCGACCCACGCGATGGATGGGAGGCGCAGCGAATGTCTCGATCGCCAGGGCGCTCGAGGTGCTCTCCGCGCGCTCGGCCTTCCTGATCCTGCGCGAGGCCTTCTATGGCGCGAGCCGGTTCGAGCCAGTTCACGAAGCTCGCCGGCGTCAGTGAGCCTGTGGCCGCGCAGCGCCTGCGCGAGCTGGTCGAGAAGGGGCTGCTCGAGCGAGAGGACTACCGCGAGCCGGGTCAGCGCACACGGCAGCGCTATCGCACTCACGCAGATGGGCGCCGATCTGCTGCCCGCGCTCGTCGCACTGATGCAGTGGGGCGACCGCTGGCTTGCCGAGGAGGGCGGCCCGGTCGAGGTGCGCCACCGCGGCTGCGGGGAACGCGTCGGGGTGGCGCTGCGGTGTCAAAGCCGGGCACGAGGTCGCCTCCGACGAGCTCGACCTCGCAGAGCTACCGCGGCGTCGCGAGGCCGTCGCCTGATTGCCCGACGGAACGCACTGCGTCCCCAATGTCAACACCGCCGTATGAGAGACTGCCGCGGATGAGCGCATCCACCGGCCGCCACCGCATCCTCGTCATCGGCGGAGGCTTCGGCGGCCTGCAGACCGTCGAGGCGCTCGCGGGCGCAGACGCCGAGATCACGCTGATCGACCGGCACAACTATCACCTCTTCCAGCCGCTGAACTACCAGGTCGCCACCGGCGCGCTCTCCCCCGGCGATATCGCCGTGCCGCTGCGCCGCATCTTCCGCCGCCGGCGAAACGTGCGGGTGCTGATGGGTGAGGTCAGCGGCTTCGACCTGCAGAACAGAGAGGTGGTCGTGGAGCCCGCGATCGCCGGCACCGCCGCCAGGCGCGTGCCCTACGACACGCTCGTGGTCGCGGGTGGCTCCAGCTACGCCTACTTCGGCCACGACGAGTGGAGGACGCTCGCGCTGGAGGTGAAGTCGCTCGACAGCGCCCTGCAGGTCAGGGGCCGCATCCTGCAGGCCTTCGAGGCCGCCGAGCTGGAGGACGACCCCGAGACCCGGCTCGGCTGGCTCACCTTCGTCGTGGTGGGCGCCGGGCCGACGGGTGTGGAGATGGCGGGGCAGATCGCCGAGATGGCGATGGACACGCTGCCGGCCGAGTACAGGAGCAGCGACCCGCGCACCGGCAGCGTACTGCTCGTGGAGATGGCAGACAGGGTGCTGACGGGCTTTGCGCCCTCGCTCTCCCACCGCGCCGCCAAGGACCTCGAGCACCTCGGCGTGACGCTGATGCTCGACCACAAGATGATCGATGTCCACCCCGACTGCGTGGAGCTGCAAACCGCCGACGGCGCGCACAGCAGGATCCCGACGCGAACGGTCGTGTGGGCGGCCGGCGTCACCGCCTCTCCCCTCGCGCGTGCCCTGGCCGAGGCGGCGGGCGCGCAGACCGACCGCGTCGGCCGGTTGCACGTGCAACCGGACCTCACACTGCCGGGACACCCTGAGGTCTTCGCGCTCGGCGACATGGTCGTCGTCGCGGACGCCACGAGCGGCCAGCCGCAGAGCCTGCCCGGGCTCGCGCCGGTGGCGATGCAGCAGGGCCGCTACGCGGGCGCCCTGATCGCAGCGCGCTTAGGCGGCAAGTCCCTGCCCCCCTTCCGCTACCGCGACAAGGGTTCGCTTGCGACGATCGGCCGCGGGCGCGGGGTCGCCGAAATCCGGGGCATGCGCCTGCACGGGCTGATCGCCTGGGTCACATGGCTGCTCGTGCACCTCTTCTACCTGATCGGCTTCGAGAACCGGGCCGTGGTGTTGATGCGCTGGGCCTACAGCTTCTTCACGCACGGGCGCGGCACGCGCCTGATCACAGAAGCGGCGGGCCTGCCGCCCTGGCACGAGAGCGACCCCTCCTGATATCGAGGGCCGGTCGGCGCATGCGCCGACCGGGAACGGCCGCATGCGGCCGTTCCTGAGGAGGGCCGCATGCGGCCCTCCTGACAGCCCCGCATGCGGGGCTGTCTACCGCAATTCCGCGGAGGTCTTCCCCAGCAGCTGCCGGGCGACGATCAGCAGCTGAATCTGCTGGGTGCCCTCGAAGATGTCGAGGATCTTCGCGTCCCTGGCCCACTTCTCGAGCAGATCGTTCTCGGCGTAGCCGACACTGCCGCATAGCTCCACGCAGCCGAGCGTGACATCGACGCAGGTGCGGCCCGCCTTCGCCTTGGCCATCGAGGCCTGCAGCGAGTTGGGCTTTGAGTTGTCGGCCATCCAGGCGGCCTGCATGGTCAGAAGGCGGGCGGCCTCCCAGTCGGCCTCCATCTCCAGGAAGCGGGCCGCCGCGGCACTCTGGCAGAGCGCAGGCGCGGCGTCGTCGATCTCCACGCCGGCCTCCTGCAGGCGCCCGCGCGTCTCATCCAACGCCGCCCGTCCCACGCCGACGGCCATCGCCGCGACCAGCGGCCGTGTGTTATCGAAGGTCTGCATCGCGCCCGCGAAGCCCTGCTTGGCGTCCACGGTCGGCTTGCCGAGCAGCGCATCCCTGGGGACCCGGCAGTCTTCCAGGCGGAAGTTGGCGGTGTCGGAGGCCCTGATCCCGAGCTTGTGCTCCAGGCGCTCGAGTTTGAGCCCTGGATTGTCGCGTTCGACGATGAACGACTTGATCGCGGCGCGGCCCTTGGAGCGGTCGAGGCTCGCCCACACGACGATCAGTTCGGCGCGCTCGCCGGCGGTGACGAAGATCTTTTCACCATTGAGCACGTACTCGTCGCCGTCGAGCTCGGCGGTGGTCCTGATCGCAGCGGAGTCAGAGCCCGCCT
Organism: uncultured Actinomycetota bacterium; assembly: GCA_963757925.1. Lineage (GTDB taxonomy): Bacteria > Actinomycetota > Thermoleophilia > Solirubrobacterales > Solirubrobacteraceae > Palsa-744. The sequence goes on along the minus strand of CAVWTE010000003.1, from coordinate 117,579 downwards.
CGGGCTCGGTGATCGCCATTGCCGCCCAGCGGCCGCCGTAGCGCTGCATCTGCTCCTCGGTGGCAACAGAGGCGATCGCGGAGTTGCCGAGGCCCTGGCGGGGCATCGAGAGCAGCAGGCCGACATCGCCCCAACAGAGCTCGATGATGCCGAGCACCGTGGAGAGGTTCGAGCCGTTGCGATTCTCGCCGCTGCCGCTGCCATTTGCCTCGCGGCGCACGCCGGTCGCGCCCGCGCCGCCGATGTCGCTGCCCTCGTTCATGCCATCGATCAGCGCCGCCAGCATGTCGAGCTCCTTGGGGTAGGCGTGCTCGGCGATGTCGTACTTGCGCGAGATCGGCCGGAATACCTCGGTTGCGACCTGATGGGCCTGGTCCACGAGCGGCTTGAACTTCTTGGGTGTCTCCAGATTGATCATGTGATCGCTTTCGCTTTATACGAGCAGGGCGCCCTCCATCACACCCGCCGCTCTGAGGTCCCTGTACCAGCGCTCCACCGGGTGCTCCTTGACGTAGCCATGGCCTCCGAGCAGCTGCACTCCTTCGGAGCCGATCTTCATGCCCTTGGCGGCGCAGAGCCGCCGGGCAAGCGCCGCCTGGTGGGCGAAATCGCTGCCGTGGTCCACCCTGGCGGCCGCTCTGTAGGTCAAGAGGCGCATCGCTTCGGTCTCGATGCCGATGTCGGAGACCCCGAAGGCAACCGCCTGGCGGTTTGAGATCGGTTCGCCGAAGGCGCTCCGCTCGTTCACGTAAGGGATCACGTAGTCAAGCACGGCCTGCGCAGCGCCGAGCGCGACCGCGCACCAGGCGATCCGGGCGCGCTGGACGCACTCGACGTAGGCATCCCGCGCGCCCTCGGCGAGGATCGCGCGCGCGGGGACCCTTGCGCCCTCGATCAGCAGCCGTCCCGTGGAGGCCGGCCGCAGACCCATCGCAGGCTCAGACTGGACCGAGAGCCCACGTGTGGAGGACTCGAACGACGAACAGCGCCGGTCCCACGCCATCGGCCTGCGCGGCGATCACGAACAGCTCGCACTCGCCGGGCCTGGCCAGCAGCGCCTTGGCCCCGTCGAGCACCCAGTCGCCGCCCTCGCGCCGAGCCTTGGTCTCCAGGCGCAGGGGGTCGAACAGCGGCCTGGGCTCGAGCATCGCAAGCGCGGCGGCGGGCGGGCTCTCACCGCTGAATGCGGGCAGGTATGCCGCCTGCTGATCGGCGTCGCCGAAGCTGCTGATCGCCGTGGCGACCGCCCCGGGCGCAAGCGCGGCGTAGGCGACGCCCATATCGCCGTGGGCCAGTGCCTCGGCGATCAGCACACCGGTGACCGCGGCGCGCTGCTGCATACGCCCCCCAGCTCCTCTGGGATGCCGAGCATGTTGATGCCAAGCTCACTCGCCTGGGCGAGCAGCTCCGCGGAGGTCGCCGTATCCGCATCCGCCTGCGAGGCGGCCGGACGCACCTTCTCGGAGGCAAAGTCCCTCACGGCCTCCTGGAGCATCTGCTGCTCGTCGTCAGGGGTGATGTCGAACAGCGAGGGCGCTTTGGAGGCTCCCTGCCTTACGGGGCCGGGCAGCCGCTTGGCGATCTTGAAGCTGCGGCTGGCGGCGGTCGCCGCCTTGAACCCGTTCTTGGTGGCCCTGTAGATCACCTTCTCTGTCTGCTTGCGCACGCCGAGCTTGTCGAGTGCGGGCGAGCCGGCGAGCGCGCCGAGCGCCCGCAGGCCAAGGCCCATACTCCGCTCGGCGATTCCCTTTTGGGCGTTCACTTCGCCTTGCTCCTTTCAGTCTGCTCGAGACGCTTGACGCTGCCATCGAGATGGGGCCTGCCCTTCCTCGCGTCGCTGAGCGCGAAGCGGATCTCACCGGGCGCTGCGTCGGCCGGGGCCTGCGAGAGCGAGCTTGCGAACTGGGTCTTCGCGGGCAGCACGATCGGCTTGCGGAAGCGCACCTGTACCTCCACGGCATCCGGCAGGCGACTCTCGATCGCGGCCAGGCAGCGCGCCTTGCTCCACATGCCGTGCGCGATCGCACCGGGGAACCCGAGCAACTTGGCGCTTAGGGGATGCATGTGGATCGGGTTGCGGTCGCCCGAGACGGCGGCGTAGCGGCGGCCGAGGTCGCCCGGCAGCCGCCATATGGCGCTTGGCCGCAGATCGGCGGCGGGCGTCTGCCCTGCCTGCCGATCCGCGGCCTCGCGCTCCCCCGGTCCGACGTCTTTGCCGCCTGGGCTCGCGCCGCGGCGCAGCATCGTGCTGAAGCCTTCCCAGACCGTCTCGCCGTCCGCGTAGACCTCGGTGATCAGCGTGAAGGCCAGGCCGCGTGGGTGTGATTCCAAAGCGCTCGGAGAGACCCTGATCGAGATCTGCTCCCCGATCGCGATTGGGCGGCGCTGGCGGATCCTGTTCTCGATGTGCACGAGCCCCACAGCGCCGAACGGAAACCGTCCATCTGCCATCACCGCCATATGCAGCGGGAAGGCGAGCACGTGCGGATAGGTGATCGGCATGTGCTCACGCAGCGCAAAACCGCACACCTTCGCGTAGGCGGCGACCTGGTCGGCATCGGCGCGCACGTCCTGGAGCAGCAGCTCGATCTCTGGGATCGCGCTGCCCCGGCCGGGCACGAACGGCAGCAGGCAGGCGCCGGGGACCATCGGCATGGCGGCGCGCGCATAGAGCGGCAGCAGGTGCGGCGGGCTATTCAGCGTGCGCGCCGACATCAGGCCCCCAGCAGGCTCTGCCCGCAGACCCTGACGACGTTGCCGTTGACGCCGGTCGAGGCGGGGCTCACAAGCCAGGCGATCGTCTCGGCGACATCGACCGGCAGGCCGCCCTGGGACATGCTGTTCATGCGCCGTCCCGCTTCGCGCAGCGCGATCGGCATCTTCCCGGTCATCTTCGTCTCGATGAAGCCGGGCGCGACTGCGTTGATGCTCGCGTGACGCTCGGCCAGCTCGCCCGAGAGCGCCTGCACCATCCCGATCACGCCGGCCTTGGAGGTCGCGTAGTTGGTCTGCCCCGCGTTGCCGGCGATGCCGCTCATCGAGGAGACGCAGACGATCCGCCCGTTCTGCGCGAGCAGCCCACGCGAGATCAGCTCGTCGTCGATGCGCTCCTCGCTCGAGAGGTTGATCTCCATCAGCGAGCTCCAGCGGTCCTCCGGCATCTTCGCGAGCGTGCGGTCCTTGGTCACGCCGGCGTTGTGGACCACGACGTCGATCCCGCCCGCAAGCCTGTCCGCGATCACGGCAGGTGCCTCGGCCTCGGTGATGTCGAGCTCGATCGTCTCCGCACCGAGGCGCGCGGCGACCTCCGCGAGATCGGAGGAGAGCGCGGGCACGTCGAGCAGCACGAGCCGCGCGCCGTCACGGTGCAGCGTGGTGGCGATCGCCTCGCCGATGCCGCGCGAGGCGCCGGTCACGAGCGCCCGCTTGCCGGCCAGCGGGCTGGTCCAATCGATCGCGGGCATCTCAGCGACCGGGGCGCCGATCTCGATCACCTGCCCCGAGACGTAGGCCGAGCGCGGCGAGAGCAGGAAGCGCAGCGTGGAGTCGATCTGCTCCTCGGCGCCCTCGACGACGTGAACGAGCTGCACGGCTATGCCTCTGCCGACCTCCTTGGCAACGGAGCGCGTGAAGCCCTCCAGGGCGCGCTGAGCGGTTGCGTAGCGCGCCGAGACGGCCCGCTCGGCCCTGGCGCGACCGGAGGGCGGCTGCGGCGGTGCGCCCAGCACGACGATCCGGCCGGAGGACCGCACGCGTTTGAGATTGGGATGGAAGAAGCGCTGCAGCTCCACGAGCTGGGTGGAGTTCTCGATCCCGGTCGCATCGAAGATGAGCGCCTTCACCGGCGCCTGCCCGTCGTCCGCGCGCTTGGCCTCGATCTGATCCAGCAGCCGCTCGATCGCCGGCGAAAGCCGGCCGCCGGGCGCGGCGCCAAGCAGCACCGGTCCGGAGATCGCCGGCGCGCCGGCGCGATGGCGCTCCAGCCGCGCCGGGCGCGGCAGGCCGAGCCGGCCGGCGATCAGCCGGCCCGGCAGGGAGTTGACGGCCTCCGCGTACAGATCGCTCACTTCGCGCCTCCTGCGCTCTCGAGCACGGCGAGCACGCCCTGGCCGCCCGCCGCGCAGATGCTGATCACGCCGCGGCCTGCGCCGCGCTCGTGCAGGGCCTTGGCCAGCGAGGCGAGGATGCGCCCGCCCGTGGCCGCAAACGGATGGCCCGCCGCCAGCGAGCCGCCGTTCACGTTCAGGCGCTCACGGTCGATCGGCCCCAGTGCCGCCCCCAGTCCCAGACGCTCCTTGCAGAATCGCTCGTCCTCCCAGGCCTTCAGCGTGCATAGCACCTGCGCCGCGAAGGCCTCGTGGATCTCATAGAGGTCGAAGTCCTGCAGCGCGAGGCCGTTGCGCTCGAGCAGCAGCGGCATCCCGTAGGCAGGCGCCATCAGCAGGCCCTCGCGCTTGTGGACATGGTCGATCGCCGCCGTCTGCCCGTCGAGCAGGTAGGCGAGTACGGGCAGGCCGCGCTCCCTGGCCCACTCCTCGCTTGCGAGCAGCACCGCGGAGGCGCCATCGGAAAGCGGCGTGGAGTTGCCGGCGGTCATCGTGCCCTCAGGGCCGCCGAAGACGGGCTTGAGCTTGGCGAGCTTCTCCACGCTGGAGTCGGGGCGCAGGTTCTGGTCGCGCGTGAGGCCCAGGTAGGGCGTCACGAGATCCTCCATGAACCCGCGCTCGTAGGCGGCGGCGAGGTTGTGGTGGCTTAGCGCCGCAAGCGCGTCCTGCTCGGCGCGGCCGATCTCCCACTCGCTGGCCATGATCGCGCAGTGCTCGCCCATGGACATGCCGGTCCGCGGCTCCTCGTTGCGCGGGATCGCCGGCACGATCTGGCCTGGGCGAAGGCGCGTGAGCTGCATCGCGCGTCCCGCCAGCGACTTCTGACGGTTGACGTCGAGCAGGATCTCGCGCAGGTCCTCGTTGAGGCCGATCGGCGCATCCGAGGTCGTGTCCGCGCCGCAGGCGATGCCGCAGTCGATCTGCCCGAGCGCGATCTTGTTCGCCACCAGGATCGCGGTCTCCAGGCCCGTGCCGCAGGCCTGCTGAACGTCGTAGGCGGGCGTCTCCGCAGCAAGGCGGGTGCCGAGCACGCTCTCCCTGGTCAGGTCGCGGTCGCTGGCGTGCTTGAGCACCGCGCCACCAGCGACCTCGCCCATCCGCTGCTCTTGCAGCGAGAAGCGCTCCACGAGCGAGTCGAGCGCCGCGGTGAGCATGTCCTGGTTGGAGGCATGCGAGTAGTGGGAGTTCGAGCGCGCAAACGGGATCCGGCTGCCGCCGATCACCGCAACGCGCCGAGGCGTCTCGATCAACTTGCCTGCCCTTTCTTGGAGCGCAGCGTGAGGCCGGGCTCGACCGTCGAGATCAAGAGCTCAGCGGCCTCCGCGGCGGAGAGAGCCTCAGTGGCAAGCCACCAGCGCGCAAGCGCCTCCGCGGCTCCCAGTAGCGCCGCCGAGAGCGCCTCCACCTCGACCCGCGCAGCGTCACGGCGCCTGGCCGGCAGCCGAGCCAGCAGCGAGCCGGCGACGAGATCGGCGATCCGGCCGCGATAATCGGCCACGCGCTCGGCGACCTCGCCCACGTGTGCGGAGGTCTCGTCGAAGAGCACCGCCCAGGCGGCCCTGTCGGCGTCGAGGAAGCCGAAGAAGGCTCTGATGCTCGCGCCGAGCGCATCGCTTGGTCCGCTCGCCTCGGCGACCGCCTGCCCGATCATCGCGAACAGTCCATCCCCCGCCCGCTCCATGCAGGCGATGTAGAGCCGCTCCTTGTTGCCGAAGTAGTTGTAGAGCAACGGCTTGGTGACGCCCACGGCTGCCGCGACCTCGTCCATCGTGACTGCCGCGTAGCCGCGCTGCGCGAACAGATCGTGAGCGGCCGTGAGCGTCTGTTGCATGCGCTGCTCGCGCGGCATGCGGGTTCTGGGAGAAGTCTCGACCGCCATCCGGCGCGATGTTACCCGGATATAAATTTATACACAAGTAACGTGATCCATGTCACACTTCCAGCCAATGGGTGCGCTCGACCCAGCAGCCCTGCGAGACCTGATGCCGCTCTGCTCCCTGCTCGGCATCGAGCTGGTCGAGGTCTCGCCTGAGCTCGTGCGCGGGCGCATGGATTGGGCGCCGGAGCGCTGCACCGCAGGTGGCCTGCTGCACGGCGGCGCGCTGATGGCGCTTGCGGACAGCTGCGGCGGAGCGTGCGCGTTCCTGAACCTGCCGCGAGGCGCGCTTGGCACCGCCACGATCGAGTCGAAGACCAACTTCCTGCGGGGAGTCACAGATGGATGCGTAGTGGCCACGAGCAGGCCGCTGCACACGGGCGCAACGACGATCGTGATCGAGACCGTCCTTGCGCGCAAGGACGGCAAGCTCGCCGCGAAGGTGACCCAGACACAGGCCTTCCACTACGAGAGGGCTCGATGAGATAGGGGCCAGATGAGACGATCTCAGATGAATCGACCGCGAGGCGCGCTGCGTCACTACGCCGGCATGCTCGGCCCGAGCGCCGCCGCGGTTGCGCCGGTGATGCTGGAACGGGACCTCGGCGAGCGGCTGCGACGAGCAGGCGCTCGCGCGAGCGACGGCGCCCGCCAGCGCGTGCATCCGACCCGCGGGCGGATGCGCTCTCTGCAGGCCGCCCCGGGAGCCAGGCTCCGCTGGAGGAGCGTGCCCGAGCCCGCCTTGCCCGGCCCGCAAGCTGCGATCGTGCGGCCAATCGCAATCGCGACCTGCGACATCGACTGCCCGCTGGTGATGGGCATGCTGCAGATGCCGCTGCCGCTGCACCTCGGCCACGAATGCGTCGCCGAAGTGCGGGCCGTCGGCGAGTCCGTCCAGAACAGCAGGCCGGGCGACTGGGTCGTGGTGCCATATGAGATCAGCTGTGGGACCTGCAAGCCGTGCCGAGCCGGGCTGACCGGCAGCTGCGCCTCGGTGCCCCCGGTCTCGGCCTTCGGCATGGGGTTTGCGACTGGCCACTGGGGCGGCGCCTACTCGGACCTGCTCGCCGTCCCCTACGCCGACGCGATGCTAGTACCACTGCCGGAGGGCGTTGACCCGGCGGTGGCGGCAAGCGCCGCCGACAATCTCTGCGATGCCTACCGGCACATCGCGCCTCACCTGCCAAGCGCACTGGAGCGAGACGCCGAAGCGGAGGTCTTGATCGTCGGCGCGCTGCGCCCGCGCAGCCCATTCGGCGCGAGCCTGCCCCTCTATACGGGCCTGATCGCAAAGGCACTCGGCGCGCGCAACGTCTGCCTGATCGACGCAAGAGCCGCGGTGCGCGCTCACGCCGAACGGCTTGGAATCGAAGCGCAGCAGCCGCGGGCACTGCGGCGGCGCGCGCCCGCACCGCTCGTGGTCGACGCGAGCGTCGCCGATCTCGGCAGGGCGCTGGCCGCGACCGCTGCCGACGGAGTCTGCACGAGCTCCGGGAGCCTGCACCGCAGCACGAGCGTTCCGATCGCCCCGATGTATGTGCGCAAAGTGACCCTGCACGTCGGTCGCACCTCTGCGCGGCCGCTGATACCCGCGGTGTTGAAGCTGATGCAGGATGGCCGGTTGCAGCCCGAGCGCGTGATCAGCACGCAGGCGCCGCTCGAGCAGGCGCCGTGTGTGCTGAGTGAGCATTTCCGCTCCGCTGGGGTCAAGGCGGTGCTGACCGCCTAAGAAGGTCTTTCAAAAAGACCCTCACGTCCGGATGCGCACATGGACACGGCGCTGGATCGCCACGTGCCGGCTCCCGCGTGCCACCAGCACGCGCTACGCCGTCCCGCGACGCCCAGCTTGGTCTGAGCACACCCCGACCGCACCGCCTATCTTGAAAGACCTTCTAAATGGGGACGGCGGGCCCAGACGGGTAATGATGAGGTGCGGCCACGGCGCCGCACAGGAGCCATTCCCGTGTCCGGCACGCAATCGTCCATAGACCGGCCCTCCCCGCCACCGCAGGCCAATGGCGAGACGGAGGGCGCCTCGCCCCAGCTGATCAACCGCCGCCGGCTGCTGATCAGCGTCGCGGTGATCGTCTTCGGCCTGATCGGCCTGTACCTCCTGATCCCCAAGCTCGCGGGTCTCGAACACACCTGGGGGCAGTTGCAGCGCGGCGACCCGATGTGGCTGGGCGTGGGCGCGGCCTTCGAGGCGCTCTCGATCGCGAGCTATGCGGCGCTCTTCGAGGCCGTGTTCGGTTGCGGGGTGCCGCGAATCGACTGGCGGGTGAGCATCGCGATCCCGCTGGCGGGCATCGCGGCGATCCGCCTGCTGGCGGCGGCCGGCGCAGGCGGCGTCGCGGTCACCGTCTGGGCGCTGCGGCGCGCGGGCATGGCCGGCCGGACGATCGGCTCGCGGATGGTCGCCAACCTCGTGATCCAATACGCGATCTACCTGCTCGCGCTGATCGTGTGCGGCCTCGGGCTCTGGGCTGGCGTGCTGGAAGGCGGCGGCTCCTTCGCCCTGACGATCCTGCCGGCGATCCTCGCCGCAGCGCTCGGAGCGCTCGTACTGAGCATGGGCCTGCTGCCGCAGGACTTCGAGCGACGCCTGCGCCGGATGAGCGGCAGATCGGGGCGCCTGGGGCGCCTTGCGAGCCGTCTTGCACCCGTGCCGAGCACGATCTCCGAGGGTGTGCGCACCGCGATCCCGCTGGTGCGAGAGCGGCCCTACAGCGTGCTCGCGGCGATCGGATACTGGGGATTCGACATCGCCGTGCTCGGCGTCAGCCTGCGCGCCTTCGGAGCCGTAGTCTCACCGTCTGTGATCGTGATGGCCTACTTCCTCGGCACGCTGGGCAGCCTGCTGCCGCTGCCCGGGGGCATCGGCGGAGTCGAGGGCGGCATGATCGGCGCGCTCGCAGCCTTCGGGGTACCGGGTGGCCAGGCCGTGGTCGGCGTCCTGGCCTACAGGGCGATCTCCTTCTGGCTGCCCACGCTGCCCGGGATCGGCGGCTATCTGGCGCTGCGCGCGACGGTGAAGACCTGGACCGCCGACGACGAGAGCGAGGCGCAGCGCTCGCAAGGGACCGCAGCAGCCGCGTCCGGCCGGGGCTGATGGCAAGCCAGCGAGCAGCGGCCCGCGCCAGAGGCGCGACCTGGAAAGCGATGCGCTGGAGCGCGAGGGTGACGCGCGGGCAGGTGGTCCAGATGGTCGGCGGTCCCGCCCGGGCGCGCGTGGTCGTGCTGTTTGGCTGCGTGCTCGCGCTGAGCAGCGCCGACACCGCGACGATCGGGGCGGTCGCCAAGCAGCTGGAGAGCGCGATGAAGATCAGCAACACCGAGATCGGGCTGCTCAGCTCGGCCTCGCTGCTTGTGGGAGCGATCTTCGTGCTGCCAGCAGGGATGCTCGTGGACCGCTCCAAGCGCATCCCGCTGCTCTCGGGCAGCATCGTGCTTTGGAGCGTGGCATCGCTGGCCTCCGCACTCGCGGCCAGCTACTCAACGCTGCTCTTGACCCGGCTGGCGCTCGGCGCGGTGATCGCCACCGCCGGCCCGGCGATCGCCTCGCTCACCGGCGACTACTTCCCCGCCCGCGAGCGGGGTCGCGTGTACTCCTACATCCTCGCCGGCGAGTTCGCGGGTACCGCGGTCGGATTCCTGCTCTCGCTGCCGCTGGCGAACCTGATCTCCTGGCGCGCCGCATTCGTGATGCTCGCAATTCCCGGGTTCTTCCTGGCCCGCTCACTGTGGCGCACCGTTCCCGAGCCGCGACGCGGCGGCCAGAGCCACCTGCATCCGGGGGCCGAAAGCTTCGAGCAGGCGCCGCCCGGGGAATTCGAGTGGGAGGGCCCCGCGGGCAGCTCCGTCCCGCAGGACGCCGATCCGGCACACGAAGCCGCCCAACGCCACGGTGTGCAGCCGGATCAGCGCCGCGTGCTGCGCCGCAATCCGCGTGAACTGAACATGCGGGCGGCAATCCGCTATGTGCTCTCGGTTCCCACCAACGTGATGCTGATCGCCAGCTCCGCTCTTGGCTACTTCTTTCTCTCCGGCCTTCAGATCTTCGCGGTCGTGTTCGTGGAGGGCCACTACAAAGTCGGCTACGGCTCGGTGACGCTCGTGCTCTTGCTGCTGGTGGTCGGCTCGCTGATCGGCACGCTGGTGAGCGGCCGCCTCACCGACGCGATGCTGCGAAACGGCGTGCTGCAGGCGCGCATCTGGATTCCGGCGCTCTGCTACTTCGGAGCCGCGGCGCTGCTGGTGCCCGGCATACTGGCCAGCAAGCTGAGCACCGCGCTCTGGTTCGACGTCGGCGGCGCGACGCTGATCGCGGCCGCCAACCCACCGCTCGATGCCGCGCGCCTGGACATCATCCCATCCGGGCTCTGGGGCCAGGCGGAGAGCACCCGCACCTTCCTGCGCTCGCTGGCACAGGCGCTTGCACCGCTGCTGTTCGGCGGCGTCTCGGACCTGATCGCCGGCATCTTCCCCGTGCAGGCGCCCGTGGGCACCCACCCAGGCCCGATCTCCCCAAGCGTCGCAAACGGCCTGGAGGTCAGCTTCATGATCATGCTCGTCACCCTCGTGGCTGCGGGCGTCTTCCTGCTGCGCGCCCGGCACAGCTACGCGACCGACGTGGCCACCGCAGCCGCCTACGACCCCGAGCCGGCCACCAGAGTCATCTGATCACCGCGAGGGTGGGCACGGCCTCCTGCGGCAGCTCGATCGCACCCGCCGCGGGCGAGGCGTGCCACTCCATTTCCCCGTCCACGAGCTCGAAGCAGCGGGCGATCGCGCCGCGGACGAGTTCGACGTCCAGGCCTATTTCGAGCAGATCGTCGGCAGCGGAGAAGGCCCGCTGCGCCAGCAGGAAGATGCTGAGCAACGTGCCGGCCGTCAGGCCCGAGCTGCGCGGCGATCACCACCACCGCGATCGCCCCGAGGCCTCCGAGGCGTGCCGCAACCAGATATAATGCTTGCCAGCAAGCAACTATCGACCGAGGGAGTGCCGATCATCACCGCTGCCGACACGACCAGCGAGACCGCCAACATCGCCTTCGCGGGGCAGCCGAGCCCAGAGGAGATGCCTACCCGCCTGCGGGCGGTGATTGGCAGGCTCTCGCGGCACCTGCGGCCGACGGTGGCAGGCTTTGACCTCACCCCCTCCCAGGTATCGGTCCTGCTCACCGTCGACCGCCACGGCCCGCTGCGCCTGACCGACCTGGCCGCGATCGAGTCGATCAACCCGACGATGCTCTCGCGCATCACGGGCCGGCTGACGGAGCGCAACCTGATCAGGCGTACGCCCGATGCCGTGGACCGCCGCGCGGCGCGTGTGGAATCGACACCCGCTGGCAGGCGGATGCGAAGGCGCATCACCAGAGAGCGCACCGCGGCGCTGGAGCGACATCTGCGCGAGCTTGGGCCTGATGACCAGGCGGCGCTGCTGGCGGCGCTTCCGGCGCTCGAACGACTCGCGCGGATAAGCGGAGAGGGCAACTCTTGACCCGCATCCGCAGAGCGGGTCGGCTCACCTTCAAGGCGCTCGCCGTACCCAACTACCGACGCTACATCTCGGGCCAGTCGCTCTCCCTGGTCGGCACCTGGATGCAGATGGCGGCGCAATCCTGGCTCGTGCTCACGCTCACTCATTCGAGCACCGCACTCGGGCTGATCGTCGCGCTGCAGACCGTGCCAATCCTGCTTCTCGGTCCCTACGGGGGCGTCGTGGCAGACCGCGCGGACAAGCGCAAGCTGATGGTCTGCCTGCAGGCGATGATGGGCCTGCAGGCGCTCGTGCTCGGGCTGCTCACGATCACCAAAGTTGTGACCGTGTGGGAGATCGGAGCGCTCGCAATGCTGCTCGGCCTCAACAACGCCTTCGAGAACCCGGCAAGACAGTCGTTCATGCTCGAGATGGTCGGGCCCGATCATCTGCGCAACACGGTCAGCCTCAACTCGGTGCTCGTGAACGTCGCACGCAGCATCGGGCCGGCACTCGCCGGCCTGCTGATCGCAACTGTGGGCGAGGGAGTCTGCTTCCTGCTGAACGCGCTGAGCTTCCTGGCGGTGATCGCCTCGCTGCTGAGTCTCGATCGCAGTGCGCTCTCGCCAAGCGTCCCGATGCCGCGCGCCCCCGGCCAGCTCCGCGAAGGCCTGCGCTACGTGCGTCACACGCCCGACCTGGCCGTGCCGCTGCTGATGATGGCGCTCGTCGGGATGCTCGCCTACGAGTTCCAGGTCTCGCTACCGGTGATGGCGCGCAGCGGGCTGCACGTGGGCGCAGCCGGCTACGGCTTCATGACTGCGGCGATGGGCGTAGGCGCAGTCCTCGGAGGCCTGATCATCGCCGCGGTCGGCCGCACCGGGGTGCGCACCCTTTCGCTCGCGGCCGCGGCCTTCGGGGTGCTCCTGCTGGCGGCGGCGCTCGCCGAGAGCCTGCCAGTCGAGCTGCTCGCACTCGCACTCGCCGGCGGGGCGAGCATCTCCTTCATGGCCAGTGGCAACAGCACCCTGCAGCTCACGGCCGCACCGGATATGCGCGGCCGGGTCATGTCGCTCTGGTTCGTGGCATTCCAGGGCTCCACTCCGATCGGCGGCCCGATCGTCGGCTTCGTGATGGCGGCCGCGGGCGCCCGCGCCGGGCTTGGGCTCGGCGCCATCACGTGCGTGCTGGTGGCGCTGCTCGGACTGCTCGTCCTGCGGCGGTCATCCGCCGGGTCGCCGCCTCAAGGCATGCAGGTCCCGCCGGCCCGCACCGCACAGCTCGGTCGATGAGCGCTCTTACGCGCCGCCTATCTCGATAGACCTTCCGGAGCGCCCTGCGGGCGATCGTGGAGGCCTTCCTCTCCCTCTCTCTGCGTCTGCGCCCCGACCCCGACGACGCCGCTGCTCTGCTGCTCCACGCTCGGGCCATTCGCGGCGGCCCGGGCGCTCGCCGAGCCGATCTGCGCACGCCAGGCCACCGCGAGCGCGGCGCCGAGGCCCACTGCCCCGCACGCGAGCAGGAACGCGGCCCGCACGCCGATCCCTTCGACCAGCGCGCCGCTGATCGCGGTGCCGGCGGCGATCCCAGCCACGAGCGCCGCCGTATGCCAGTTGAAGGCCTCGGATGCCGTTCCTGGCGGGGCAAGCGCCTCCACCAGCGCGTACTGGCATGAGAGAGCGGGCGCGCAGGCGGTGCCCGCGAGCATCGTGAGCAGGATCGCCTCGGGCAGCGAGCCGACCAACAGCAGCGGCAAGGAGAGCAGCGCGGCTGCCGCCAGCAGCGCCTCGTGCCGGACCGCCAGCGGCCGCCGCCAGCGACGGATGCCGTAGAGGACTCCCCCGGCCATGCTGCCGACACTCAACATCGCCAGCAGCACGCCGGCCGCCGAAGGGGCTCCCAGGTGCACCGCGAGCGCCGGCAGGCCGACCTCCATCGCCCCGATCGTCACACCGAGCAGCGCGACCGAGACGAACAGCGCGCGCAAAGCGCCGCTGCGGATCGCTCCCCCGGCGCTTCGCCGGTGCGCCTTTGGCCCACCCGCCGACCCGAGCGCCGGCATCGCCGCGAATAGCGTGGTGCCCAGAAGGCACACTCCTGCGCAGAGCACGATCGCCGCTGAGGCTGAGGCGATCGCCGTGCAGGCACCGACCATCACCGGGCCAAGCGTCCAGATCACCTCCTGGGTCGTGGCATCGAGCGCATAGGCCGATTCGAGCTCCCCGGCGCCGCCCACCACCTGCGGCCAAAGCGATCTCAAGCTCGCCGAGACGGGTGGCGTCGCGGCACCCGCAAGCGCAACGAGCACGATCAGCGAGCCGCTTGCGGCCCCCGCCTTCGCTGCTATCACGAGCGCGATTAGCAGCGTCGTATCGGCCAGAGCGCCGGCGAGCAGGACCCGGCGGTGGCGCAGGCTGTCCAGCAGCCTGCCCTGGAGAGGCGCCGCAGCCGCACTTGCGAGGGTGTAGACGCCGACCGCGACTCCCGCCTGCAGGAAGGACCCGGTCCTTGCGCGCATGAACAGCAGGATTGCCAGCGAGTTCATGCCAAGCGGCATCCGTGCAAGCACAGAGCTTGCGAGCAGACCGGTGAATGCAGGGTCGGCGAGCAGCGCCCGATAGCGCGACCATGCGCTTGGAGCGGCCATGGACATGCGTCCACATTAGGTGCGTTGGCAGGCGCCCTCGAAGAATGGGGCACGTTCTCCGCGCGAACGACCGCTGTCGTCCGAGCCGCGTGTCACCGTGATGGGTCGCGATGAGTGTCCTACTCGTGATACTCGGCATCCTGGTCGGCGCCCTGGTGGGCGTGCTGGCCGCGCTGCTGCTGGCCCGGCCCGGTCGTGATCGCCTGCGTGAGGATCTGCGCGAGCTCTCCACCGAGGGGCGCGAGCGGATGCGCGATGAAATGAAGGCGATCTCCGCCGACGTGCTCAAGCAGACCGGTGACTCGCTGGCGCAGCGCCTGAGCGAGACCCGACGCTCTGAGCAGGAGGCAATCGCCGCGGAGATGGCCACTCGGACCGAGCAGATCAGGGGCCTCGTGGGTCCCGTCAACGAGAAGCTCGGCAAGGTCGAGGGCGAGATCGCGCGCCTTGAGCGCGAGCGCCGGCAGGCGCAGGGCGAACTGGCCAACATGGTTCGCCAGCTGCACGAGGGCGTTGGCTCCCTGCGGCAGGAGACCGGCAACCTCGTCTCGGCGCTCAAGCGGCCGAGCACGCGCGGCTCCTGGGGCGAGATCCAGCTGCGCAACGTGATCGAGATGGCCGGGATGGTCGAGCACTGCGACTTCCTGGAGCAGAGCAGCGTCTCCTCCGACGAGGGCATGCTGCGGCCCGACGTGCTCGTCAAGCTGCCCGGCGGCAAGGTAATCGTCGTCGACTCCAAGGTCCCCCTCGACGCCTACCTCTCCCACCTGGAGGCCCAGAGCGACCAGGAGCGGGCCCTGCATCTGGCTCGACATGCCAAGCAGACGCGCGAGCACATCACGAAGCTCGCCTCCAAGGGCTACCAGCGCCAATTCGACCAGACGCCCGACCTCGTGGCCATGTTCGTGCCGTCGGATGGCATCTACCAGGCCGCCCTCGCCGAGGATCCGAGCCTGATCGAGTACGGCGTGCACCAGCAGGTGCTGATGGCCACGCCGACGACGCTGATCGGGCTGCTGCGGGCCGTCCACTACGGCTGGCGCCAGGAGCAGATCGCCGAGTCCGCGAGGGCGATCGCCGAGGCCGGCCGCGAGCTGCACAAGCGCATTGCGGTCTTCGCCGAGCCGCTTGCCAAGGTCGGGCGCCAGCTTGGATCCGCGGTGGACGCCTACAACCAGGCCGCCCGCTCATTCGATGCGCGCCTGGTGCCGAAGGCCACGGAGCTTGCTGAGATGGGCGCCTCCTCCGGACGCGAGCTTGCCGAGAGGACGCTGATCGAGTCCAGCCCGCAACCGCCGAATGCCCAGCCGGAGGTCCCCGCAGCGCGCCGGGACGTGCTGGAGGCCGCAGACCGTGAGATGCTGGGCGCGCTTGCCGAGGACGGCCCGATCAGCGCGTCGCGGGACCCTGAAGCAGTGGCGGCCGATCGGGCGCCTTCGCGGACGCTCGCCCGCTGAGGCTCCCGTACAGCGCCCGGACCTCTCGCAGCACTTCGTCTGCCACCTCCTGCTGCTGCTCGCGGGTGCTGTCGCTGAGCTGCCGGTAGCGCAGCGGCTGGCCGTAGGCGACGCTCACGCGCGGGAAGCGCAGCCGCTTCCAGCCGCGCACGCGCTGGGATCCGTGGATCGCAACGGGCACGACTGGGGCGCCGCTTTCCAGCGCCAGACGGCCGACCCCCGGGCGCGCGTGCCCACCGACCTCTCTGCCGCGAGCGCGCCCGCCCTCGGGATAGATGACGATCACGCCTCCACGCCCAAGGATCGCGAGCGCCGTCTCGATCGCCTCCTCGTCGCGCTGCCCACGGCGCACCGGGAAGGCACCGGCATGCTCGAGAACGCGAGCCAACACGCCGCTGAAGAGCTGCGACTTGGCCATGAAGCGCACACGGCGGCGCAGGTAGATCCCACAGAAGAAATGGTCCATCGCCGAGAAGTGATTGGGGGCGATGATCGCGGCGCCATGGCCGGGCACGCGCGCGCTGTCACGGCAGCTGGCGCGGTAGAGCACCATGCTCAGAGGCAGCGTCAGGAGCCGCAGCAGATCCTGCACCCAGTCCGGGTTGTGTGCGCGAGCCCACTCGTGATATGGAGT
Source organism: uncultured Actinomycetota bacterium (assembly GCA_963757925.1). Classification (GTDB taxonomy): domain Bacteria; phylum Actinomycetota; class Thermoleophilia; order Solirubrobacterales; family Solirubrobacteraceae; genus Palsa-744. The sequence continues at coordinate 101,380 of CAVWTE010000003.1, read as the reverse complement.
GAAGCGCTCCGCGGGTCGCGAATCGAGGTAGACCTGGGGCTTCAGCTCGCTCGAGACGAGGCCATGAGTCGCGCGAGCGCTGTGCCATGAGCCTCCCTGCCGACTGTCGTCCGAGTCTGACATCTCAACTCGACTACTACCACCCGCTTCGCCGGCGGTTACGCGCTAGCGCAGCTGCTCGGCGACCTCGCGGCCAGACGCCTCAGCGCCCGCCAGCCGGAGCGGCGCCCCGGCGGTACCAGCACGCCGGCGCTCCAAAAGCAACATCAGGATGAGAGCGAGCGCGACCGGCGCGGTCGCGGGCAGCTCGTTGACCACGAAGAACAGCATGTCGCAGGCGAGCGCCAGCACGACCACGAGCGCGCTGACGCGCCGCTGGCGGCCCGGGCCGCCGGTCGCTGCGAGCAGGCCACCGAGCAGGGCGGCGACGAAGAGATCCCCGTAGCCCATGGCTGCCGAGCCGAACAGCTCAGCCTGCAGGCGCGGCAGTTTGGCCGCCGGGTGGGCGAGATTGAGCGCGTTGTTCGGACGCTGCAGCAGTTCGCTTGCGACCAGCGCGATGTCAACCGCCGCCATCGTGACGATCCCGACCATCAGCCAGCGCGGCGGCGTCACGGCGGCGAAGATCGCACCAAGCGCGACGCAGCTGAGCGCCGTCAGCGCGACGGCCGCCGCTTGCCCTGGCAGGCCCTGGCCGTCGCTCCACGCGAGCGCCATCAGCGGCACGACTGCGAGCGCGAGCGCCGGTCGCGAGAAGCGTCCCAACCAACCGAGCGCCAGTGCGGCTCCGATCGGCACGGCGCACAGCGCCAGATAGGTGAGGAAGCTGGCGCTGGCGCTGGCGGCGGCGCTGCCGACCGCCACGAACGCAAGCACCGATCCGGGTGGCACCAGCGCCCACCAGCGACTGCTCAGCCGCCCCGCCATGCGCTGGTCCTCCAAGGCGAGGATCGCCCTGCTGCCCGGCAACGCAACCGTGATCGCCTGCACCAAGGAGAGCACGCCGATCGAAGCCCAGAACGGAAGCATCGTCTCAACATAGACTTATCCCGTGCCCGAGTCGCAGATCGCCCCAAACGAATCCTCCACGAGGCTGCATCAGGTCGTCGGCGCGCTCGTCGCAAGCGCGGTGATCATCGCCGTCGTGGTCGCGGTGTTCGCCAGCGGCAGCACCTCTGAACTGCGCCCTGGCAAGCCGGTGCCCGGCGCATCCTCGACGATCTCGATGCTGAAGGGCATTCACCAGTCCGGTCTGGCGCTGGGCAGCCAGAAGGCACCGGTGACACTCTTTGAGTATGGGGACCTGCAGTGCCCCTCCTGTGCGAGCTTCGCGGAGGAAGAGCTGCCTGGCCTGATCTCCAACTACGTGCGCACCGGTGAGGTGCGGATCGTCTACCGGCCGCTCGACATCATCGGGCCGGACTCGCTGCGCGCCGCGCGGATGGCGGTCGCACTCGCTGGCCAGGATCGGCTGTGGCAGTTCGTCGACCTCATGTACCGCAACCAGGGCGCAGAGAACACTGGCTATGTGACCACGACATACCTGGAGGCGCTCGCAAGCGCGATCCCTGGTGCAAACATGCGGCGGGCACTTGCCGCACGGGGCTCAGCGAGGGTCAACGCGCAGATCGCCCGCGCCTCGGCCGAAGCCCACCGCCTCAACCTCACCGGCACCCCTTCCTTCACGATCGCCCGCACCGGCGCCAAAGCGCATCGCCTGCCCGCCTCAGCGGCGGTCCAGAGCTCGGTGATCGAGGAAGCGGTGGAAGGGCTGCTCCGTCACCGCTGAGCGCGGTGACCGCCGCGTGAGCCGCCAAACCGCATGGCGTCAAACCCCAGCTCGGGACGACGCGAACCGCGGTGAACACGGCCGTATGCAAGCCCCACACAATCCAGAAACGAAACGGTCCAATGGCAGGCCACAGACTCGCTGAACGACATTCCGGGGCCATAGAGCAGCAGTTCCTGCCATCAGCTCTCAATGGCCCAACTCGGCCGCCTTTACGATCAGCAGCGCAACGGCGATCACCAGGTATGCGCGCATTGCAAGCATTGCGGTCTTGCGACCCGGCGACCATTTGGCCGGCTCCAGCAGCGCCAGCGGCGGCATCGTCCAGGTCGTCTTCTCCTTCTCGATCGCAGGACCCTCCGCAGCCGGATCTCTGCGCGAAGCGATGTAGAGGCCGGCGATCGCCAGACAGATCACCAGGGCGATCGACATGTAGAGGAACGCGGTGCTTGCGTTCAACGAAGGGAACATCGTCGTCACCACGAGGATCAGCGAGAGCTCGACCAGCACGCCTACGATCACCGAGGCGAGGATGTTCAGCCAGGTCGGGTTCACCCATGGCCCAAGCACCGCACGATCGTTGCAGAGCAGCACCAGGAACACGCTTGCACTCGGCAGCAGCACGCCCGCAAGCGCCTGCACAGAGGTCGTGATCAGGCCAAGCGGTGCCCCCGGGATGAGCACCACTCCAGCCGCCAGTGCAACCATCGCGGAGAAGCTCGCATAGAAGACCTTCGCGTCCTTTACGCCGCGGTGAAGCGAATGGCTGACTCCAAACACGTCGCCGAAGGCGTAGGAGGTGGCAAGCGTCACAGAGGCGGCACCGATCAGGGATGCGTTCAGCAGCACGATCGCCAGGAATGTCCCGGCCGCGGGGCTGACGTAGTGGCGCAGTGCTTCGGCGGTGGCGCCCGCGTCAGAGAAGTGCCCGGCGGCGGAGGTACCACCGAACGCAAACGCGGCAACTGCCATCAGCGCGCCCGCGCCGATGACGACAACGCAGGCCCCGATCACGGTGTCGGCGCGCTCGTAGTTGATCCAGCGGGGGGTGATTCGCTTGTCGATGATGTTCGACTGCTGGAAGAACAGCTGCCAGGGGGCGACCGTGGTCCCCACGATCGCGATTATCAGCAGCACCGCCGTGGAGCTTGCGCCGCCCTGGATGCCCGGCAGGAAGGTGTGATGGACGATCTCGCCGCCACTTGGGTGCGACATGAAGAGCAGCGGGACCACGAGGATGTTCGCCACGATGAAGAGATACATGAAGCGCTCCCAACTACGGAAGCTGCCGGTGGAGGTGATCGCCACGAGCGCGATCGCGGCCAGCGGCACCGCGATGTAGCGGCTCACCCCGAAGTAACCGAGCGCGAGGCTCACGCCGATGAACTCGGTGACGATCGTCAGGAAGTTGAGCACGAACAGGTCGCCGACCGAGAACCAGCCCCAGAAGCGGCCAAACCGCTCGTTGATCAGCCGCGCGTGCCCGACGCCCGTTACCGCTCCGAGCCGGATTACCATCTCCTGGTTGACGATCAGGACCGGAATCAGCAGGATCAGCACCCACAGCAGGCTTGGCCCGTAGTTCTGTCCCGCCTGCAGATACGTGGAGACGCCGCCGGCGTCGTTGTCGCCGACCATCACGATCAGGCCGGGGCCCATGATCGCAAGCAGCGCCATCGCACGCGAGCGCCAGCCGTGCCTGGCGGCCAGGTCGGAGGCTTTGATCGTTCCGAGCGCCCCCCGGATGTCGCCGATGTGCGCCTCGTCGAGGACGGGCGGCACGCCCTCGGGATGCGTGGGCGCCGCGGTGGAGATGCTCTCCTTCACCGCGCTCTCCTTCTCAGACATCGGAATCGACCTCCTTTCGCCATGCTCGGGTGACTGACTTGCTCGGCGGCGGGACCGCCACACATCAGCCAGCACGAGCGGCGCCTGGCGTCAGCTCGTGCCGGCCCGCAAGCGGACGGCATCGCCGTCATCGCTCGCGTGCTCTTGGGCACGGTGGCGCGGTGCCGAACTGTCCCTCGAGGATTCCCCCTAAAGCGAAAGAGACGAGCCCGGTGTGCGCGCTACCGGCGTGGTACTTCGTGGCGTATCTGCGTCCACACCGGCCTCCTTTCTGCGCATTTCCACGGGCTCTGCTGCTGCTTCACCCTAGCAGCGAAGGCGCGGCCACGCACGCCCGCCGCCCCCTCCATACCGGCTCGCGATCAGTCGCTGACGAGACCGTAGCGCCGGCGCCAACCGGCGGGTAGGGTCTCCTCGAGCACGTCGTCGACGGTCACGACCCCCACGATCCGGTGCTCCTCGTCGACCACGGGCAGCGCCATCAGGTTGTAGTCGGTCATCGTCCTTGCGACCTCGGGCAGGTCGGCATCGGTGCCGAGGGACACCGGCTCGTGCTCGGCGACCTCACCTACGGCCGCACTCGAGCGCGCGCGTAGCAGCGAGACGATCGCCAGCGTGCCCGTGAGCTTGCCATCCGCATCGCAGAGGAAGAGCACACTCAGCGCCCCGGGCGCGATCTGGCTCGAGCGCACCTGCTCGATAGCTTGCTCCACGGTGTCCGTCTCGCCAAGCGTCAGGAACTCGACGCTCATGAGGCCACCCGCGGTCGATGGGTTGTAGCCGAGCAGGGATTCGATCTTGCGCCTATGCGCGGCCGGGAGCAACTCCAGGATGTGAAGCCTTCGCTCCTGGTCGATCTCGCCGATCAGGTCCGCGGCGTCGTCTGGCTCCATCCGCGCGATCACCGCCGCGACCTGCGCGTCGGGGCGCTCGCGGATGAACTCCAGCCGATGATGCTCGTCGAGCTCCTCGAAGACGTCGGCCTCGAGCTCCCGGTCCTGGCGCACCGCTTCGATGATCTCCTCGCCCTCGTCGTGGGAGGCCGCCTCCACGAGGTCGGCGATCTCCGCGGGATGCAGGTTGGCGAGCTTGCGATGGGAGAAGCGCAGTCGCGCGGTTGGCACGTGGCCCACGAATGGCTCCATATCGGCCCAGTCGAGGAAGGGCCTGTCCTTGACCAATCGCTTCAGTCTCCGCGGCAGCGCGCGTCGCACCTGGGCCGCAGCACTTGCGTCGAGGCCCACGACTCGCCACCAACCCTCGATGCAGGCGAGCTCGATCTCATGCGCGGTGACAAGCCGCGGAGGCTCCGACTCGACGTCCACGAGCTTGCGACCGAGCACGTCCTGGCGTAGCAGCACCTCCCCGGGACGGCGCTCGAAGCGTCCGAGCGAGAGTTTTTCCCCCGAGAGACGCACAGCTCCGGGCTCCAGCGTCGCCACCTTGGCGATCGGTACGAAGAGTTCACGGCCCCCGATGCTGCCCTTGACGCCGGTCACGGGGGGATATCCGCCGTCGGCGAGACGCACGATCAGATCCTCAACGCAACCGAGCTTCTCACCTGCTCGGTCGAGGAGGGGGCTGCGTAGAACCGTCGAGAGATGCACGACTGGCTTGGACAACGCTTCGATATACGTTAGTGCAACGGCCGGCGCTAGGAGGGATCTGCCGCGACCTTGGCCTTCGCGCCAGCCACCGCCCCGCAAAGAAGCGTCGCTCCGATCGCGCCGCCAAGGTCGCCAAGCCCCGCCACGCGCACTTGCGGCGGGCGTTGGTCGTTGAAGAGGTGGGGACGCATCGCCTCGGCGATCCGATCGGCCATCTGCGGACCAAAGCGCGTACCGAGCCCGCCCCCGACCACCACGAGCTCGACGTCGAGCAGGTTTATCGCGGAGGCCACGCCGGCGCCAAGCGCCTTCACCGCGCGCTCGATCAGCCGCTTGGCAAGCGCGTCGCCATGCTCGAGCGCACGGGCCCACACCCCGCTGCTGAGCGAATCCCGCCCATGGTGGCGCATGATCTCGAACAGGACCGTGTCGTGGCCGCGCTCGGCATCCCGCCGCGCGCGCAGCTCCATCGCCTTGCGCCCCGCGTAGGCCTCCATGCAGCCGCGGCGCCCACAGGGGCAGCGCGCGCCTTTGCGCTTGACGACCATGTGCCCGATCTCCCCCGCGCCGTCGCGACCGCGCCAGAGCTCGCCGTCGAGCACGATCCCGCCGCCAACGCCCGTGCCCCAGAAGACCCCGAGCAGCGAGTGGGCCTCTCTACCAGCGCCGAGCTCGAACTCCGCGAGAGTGGCGACGTCAACGTCGTTGCCGACCCGAACCGTCGCACCGACCCGCTCTGAGAGCGCCGCGGCCAGCGGGAAGGCGTCCTCCCATTCGGAGAGGTTGCGCGCGTGCTCGACAGTGCCCGTCGGGGCATCAACGTCTCCCGGCGAACCGACGCCCACGGCCTGGAGGCTCTCCAGCGGGACCTGCCCGTCCTTGGCGGACTCTTCGAGTACTTGTGCCATCGCCCCCACGATCGCCTGCGGCCCACCCTCGAGGGGCGTGGGAGACCGAGCCTGACCAAGCACCTTGCCGCTCTGCGCGTCAAGGACGATCGCCTGGATCTTGGTGCCGCCGAGATCGATCCCGCCGTAGGTGACGCTCATGCGGCGATCATCGCAGAACCGCGCGTCGATCCCGCGAGATCACGGCTTGTGAGATTCGCGGTCCGGAATCGCGGCCGAGCTCGGCTTGCGCGTGATCTGGGGCTGCGGGATCGCACCGATGCGGCCCATCAGGCTACTCCACTGCGACGAGCGCAGACCTCCGCCGAGCAGCAGCGTGCTCGATGTGAGCGCCTTCGCCGCCTTTGCGGCTGGGGCGCTCGCGGTGGCGCCCTGCGGCGCCGGTGCGCTGAAGGCGACTCGGATCGTGCGCCAGTGCGAAGTGCTTGCCTGGGTCGCCGGCGAACCCGGATAGTGCATGAGGCTTGCAATCTTGACCGGAGCGAACTTGCGCTGAAGCGTGAGCAACGTCCTGATCGTCAGGTCCGCGATCGACCCCGCGCCCTGATGGCCGGCGATGCTCACGCCGTTGACCTTGACGATCTGGAAGGAGTGCAGCGGCGACAGGGTGCCCGTCTGTCCCGGCAGCGAGATCCCGCCTTTGACGATCGTGGCACAGGGCATCGCGCCAAGCGTCGGCTTCAGGCCGCTACGTGAGAGGAAGACGAGGCTCGCGAGCACGCGCGTGTCGATCGCGCCGCTTGCGACATCGGCCTTGGTGCACGCATCGAGGCCGATGCCGGGGTCTGAGAGCACGGCGCGCTGCAATGTCGCGCGCGAGAGCAGGAAGGCATCGCCGGCGGTGGCGCCGATCAGGCCCGAGTTGCGCTTGGCGCCACGCGGGTGAAGCGCAGTCTCCAGCTGCCTCCAGCTCTGCAGCACCGGCTGGACCTGGACGGTGCCGGCATCCCCGGCGGGACTGATCGCGAAGCGCAGATGGCCCTGCGCCGGGCCCGGGCCGGGGCTGCTCTGCCCGAGTACGGTCCCCTGGGAGACCACCGAGCCGGCTCGCAACGGCTTGCGCTCGCCGTAGAGCGTGCCCGCCGCGCGTGCCCGCGCGATCGCGGTGTGCGCGTAGGAGCTCGCGGGATGGGCGTACATCCTGACCTTGCCGATGCCTTCGCCCGCTTCGCCTTCCGGTTCCACCGAGCCCGCCTGCGCCCCTGCTCCGGACTTCGCCGGTGCCTTCACGTGCAGCGTTAGCGGCGACTGGCGCCCGGCAGTCGCGGGGGCGGCCGGGGTCGGGTCGCTCGTGGCTTCGGCGCCCGCCGCGACGACGCCCGAGACCTGCCCGGACGCGGTCAGCTTCGGCGGCGAATAGGTCGTGGCGATGCTGCCGAGGCCGGCGTAGGTGAATACGTCTCCGTAGACATCACGCAGGATCACGTAGTTGCCGAGCTTACGAGAGCGCCCGAGTCTGACGATCTTCCCGTCCTGGACGGCAACGACCGGCGCGCCGGCGGGAGCGACGAGGTCTCCGAAGCGCTGCGAGTAGCTCGCCGAACCGTTCGTCAGCGAGGCGGCGCTCGCCGCGGGGGTCGGCGCGAGCACCGACCCCGGCCTCGCCGAGGCGGCGGAAGCGGTTTCGGTCGTGTTCTTGCTCGAGGCGCCCTTGGAGTGCTTGCCGGTAGAGCTCACCTTGCCCGGCGCGAGTGAGTCTATGCTCGCGGAGGCCGATCCCGTCTGCAGCAGTGCTTCGGCGGTCGCAAGCGCGTGCGCGACGGGCAGACTGCCCTCCGCGAGCCCTGTGAGCGTCTCTATCACCGCGGTTGGATAGTGCGCGATCAGCTTGGCCCGGAGCAGCACCGATTCGACGTAGGCCTGCGAGTGGTTGTACGCGAAGATCGCGCCCTTGAGGTTGTGGGCGGCTCCGGCGGCTCGCAGATAGCGCGCGGCCGCGAAGACCGCATCGACCGGGTTGTATGGATCTGCATAGCCGGCGTCCTGGACGTCGACGCCATAACGAAGCCAAGTCGAGGGCATGAACTGCATCCAGCCCTCCGCACCCGCGGTGGAGAGGGAAAGGTCGCTGCCGTAGTTGGTCTCGACTTCGTTGATCGCGGCAAGGACCTGCCATGGCACCCCGTACTGCACGGCGGCGGCCTGGTAGATCGGCAGTAGGAACATCGGGATCCGGTAGTAGTCGAGCGCCTGTACCGATACCGCCGGTGAGCCGAGCAGCGCCGTGAGCGCTTCTGAGGCAGAGGCGACCGTCTGCGGCGCCGGCGCGACATTGCCTTCGGCACCGCTGCTGCTCTTTTTGGAAGAGCCGCCGGAGCCCGCGTGTGTCTTGCTCGCGGTGTGGCGGGTCCGTGAAGGCGCCGTGGAGCCGCCGGCGCCCTGTTGCCCGTGTTCATCGAGCACCGAGGGCGCCTGTTCGGTGTGGTGGGTGCTCGAGCCGGTCTGTGTGGAGCTGCTCGAGGAGGAGGTCGTGGAGCTCTGGGTGCCAGAGCCGCTCGAGGATCCGCTCTGGGCCGTGGAGGTACTCGATGAGCTCGAACTCGATGAGGAGCTGGAGACAGTCGAGGTTTCGGTCGTCGTCGAGGTGAGCGCTTCCGAGCTGCTCGCTTCGGCCTGGCTCGAGCCACCTCCCGCTGCCCCTTCGGCGCCGATCGCAAGAGACAGCTGGCCGCCCCAGCCGACCGCCGTGATGCCGCCTCCGGCCAGCGCGGACAGCGCTGCGCGCCGCGCCCAGCGGCGCGGGATGCTCATCGGCGATCTCCTGAGGTGAAGCTCATGACACTTCGGTTATCGGCCCGCAACCGACACTCCCTTGACTTTCGTCCAGGCACAGAGCATGCGGTAGCCAACCACAGTTGCCTGAGGCGCTCGTAAACGTACGGTAATCGCCGCATAGAGCGGATCGGCTAGTTGGTATGGCTGCAGACCCGACGAAGGCAAGGCGCCATGACTGTAACGGGGCCACAGGCGGGAGGCGCAGCCCCCTTTACAATGCAATGGGGTCTTGCAATCGGGCTTGCAGCGCTTGCCGCGCATGCGACCAGACTGCCTTGCGGAGCCCACGTTCGCATCGCCAGCGCCGCGCCTGTACCCTGATCGTCGTGGAAACGATCCTCTCGGTCATACAGGTGATCATCGCCGTGGTCCTGATCTTCCTGGTCCTCATGCACTCGGGCAAGGACACGGGCCTCTCGGGCGCCTTCGGCGTCGGTACCGGCACGGGCCCGCTCGGCGGGGGGTCGATGGTGGAGCGCAACCTCAACCGCTGGACCGTCTTCTTCGCGATCCTGTTCGTCCTGAACACGATCGTGCTGTTGAAGAAACTGGTCTAGCTGTCCGCGAGCGGCCCGGGCGGCTGCTCGCCCGCGCCCTCGGCCTCATCCAGTGCACGGATCCTGTCGAGGATCGAAAGCGCCTCGCGCCGCAGCGCGCCGTCGACCGCTTCGTGGTCCTCGACCGAGAGCTTGCCGGTCTTGAAGTCCATCTCGGAGTCCCTGATCTCCTGGTACTTGGCCTCCCGCTGAGCCTCCAGGTCGGCGCGCTCGTTGGAGCGCCGGCGGTGCAGGCCGGGCACCGCGCTCAGGGGCGCGAGCACGATCGAGAGCACGATCCCGACCAGAACGATCATCAGGGCTGCGGCGGGCAGGCTCATCAGCTCACGCCGGCACACGGTCGCGTCGGCGCGTGCGTGCTGGCGCCGGCAGGCGCATGCTCACCCGCCGGATTACCGCACTCGGCGCCGGGAAGATCGCGATCAAGCCGCCGATCAGGACGATCAGCGTGCCGATCCAGATCCACATGACCATCGGGGAGACCTCGAAGTGGAAATCGGCCGGCGGCGTTTTGATCAGGTAGGAGCGTGCGAGGTAGGCGAGCACGATCATGGCCTCTTCGGGCTGGTTGACGGGGATCGCCTTGTTGCCCGCCGCCAGGATCCGTTCCAGCCGCGGCGCGGTGATGTCGGGCGCAATCGCGGCCCAGAGGTCGCGCAGCGGCGTGCTGTTCAGCGCCACGTGACTCACGGCCTGGCCGCCGATCAGGTGCCCGACCGAGCCCTGCGAGGGTTCGCCGGAGTCGTAGAAGCCCTCAGCCGGCAGCAGCGTCGCGACGTATTTGCCGCCCTTGGTGACCCTTATGACCGCGCCGAGGCTGAGTGTTGCGCCGGTGTGAGCAGCGTCGTACTTGGGGGTCACGCTCGCCGTTGGCCTGACGTAGCGCATCGTGTATCCATCGATTTTCAGCGACTGCCCCACCCGCAGCCTGGGCTCGGAGGCATGCTGGAAGGACGAGGAGGCGGCCACGCCTATGAACAGGGCGGCCATCCCCACGTGCACCACGTATCCACCGTAGCGGCGGCGGTTGCGCTTGACCAGGCCGAGCAGGGCCAGAGGTGCGACCTGGCCCGTGCTCTTTGCACGCACCCGCGTCCCGCGCCAGTACTCCTGCGACACCGCGGTCAGGGCGAAGCCGGCGCAGCCGAACATCGCGATCGCAAGCGGTTTGCCGCTCACACCGCCGGCGATGCTCGCAGCGCAGACCACAAGCGCGCCGAGGATCGGCAGACGCAGGTTGCGCAGCGCATTGGCGAGGCTCGCCCTGCGCCAGGCGATCACGGGCCCGATGCCCGAGAGCAGTACCAGGATCAGCGCGAGCGGGACGGTGTAGCGATCGAACCACAGCGGCCCGACCGAAGCCTCCTGGCCTGTGATGGCGGCCGAGATCAGCGGGAAGAAGGTGCCCCAGAAGATCACGAACGCAAGCCCTGCGAGCACGAGGTTGTTCAGCAGGAATGCAGCCTCGCGGCAGAGCAGCGAGTCCAGCTGGTGCTCGGAGCGCAGCACGTCGCGCCGGCTCACCACGAGGTAGATCGAGCCCCCGATCATCGTCGCGATCAGGATCACGAATGGGACCCCGACCGTCGCGCCGCCGAAGGCGTGGATCGAGTCCAGGATCCCGCTGCGCACCAGGAAGGTGCCCATGATCGCCAGGGTCCCCATCGCGAGCACCAGGGAGGCGTTCCAGACCTTCAACATCCCTCGCTTTTCCTGGATCATCAGCGAGTGGATGAAGGCCGTACAGGCAAGCCACGGCATCAGCGCCGCGTTCTCGACCGCGTCCCAGCCCCAGTAGCCGCCCCAGCCGAGCTCCGAGTAGGACCAGCGCGCGCCGAGCACGATGCCGATGCCAAGGAAGATCCAGGCGGCCAGCGCGAACCGGCGCATCGCCTTGAGCCACTCCGCGTCGACTTTGCGGGTTATCAGCGCGCCGACCCCGAACGCAAAGGGCACGATGCAAAGCGTGTACCCCGAATAGATCATCGGCGGGTGGATCATCATCGTCGGGAACCGCAGCAGCGGGTCGAGCCCGGCGCCTTCGACGGGCGCCGGATGCGTTGTCCGAAAGGGGCTTGCATAGATCAGCATCAGCCCGATGAAGAAAACATCGAAGGCGAGCAGCACCGCGGTCGCGTAGGCCGCAATCTCACGCATCCTGCCTTTGATCAGAAGCAGAGCGAGGCTCGACCAGATCGCCGAGAGCAGCGACCAGAGCAGCAGCGAGCCTTCCTGGGAGGCCCAGACGGACGCGGCCTTGTAGAAGAGCGGGGTAGTGACGCTCGAGGTCTGGGCGACAGTGTTGAAGGCCCAGTCGTTTGAGAGCAGCGCCACCTCGAGCACCGCGAAGGCGCACAGCATGCTCAGGGCAAGCGCATAGACCGACCGCTTGCCCGACTCCATCCAGCGATCCTGTCCGGTGCGCACCCCGTAGATCGACGCGCCGATCCCATAGATGCAGACCACCATGCCGAGCAGCAGCGCTCCGGTTCCAAGCGAGGGCATCTAGAGCGCCGCTCCCGCGACCGGCGGGCGCAGGGAGGAGCCAGGGCGCCGGGGCATCAGTATTTCCGCGTGGCGCTGGGCGGCGCCGACTTGTACTTGGATGGGCACTTTGTGATCAGCGAGTTGCGTTCGCCTATGTATTGATCGCCCTGCTTCTGGACCGTGACGATCACCTCGCGCCCTTCCTTGAAGGGGTCTGGGACTTCGCCGGTGTAGCGAACCGGCACCGAGTCTTCGCCGGCCCTGTCGCTGATCTGGAAGTCGAGCACTTCGCCTTCGTGGCGGACGGAGTGGGCGACCACGGTGCCCATGAGCTGATAGCTGCGCCCCGGCACCGCGGTGTGCAGCAGCTGGGTGGGCGAGAGCGCCGGGCTCGCGGCGCTGAAGCTCGTGTAGATCAGCGCACTCGCCAGCGTGACCGCCGCCGTGAGGGCCACGACCAAGCGGATCGTTCGCTTGCGTGCAGGATTCATGCGACCTAAGTATCCCAAACGTCAATCGGGCGCGCCGAGGGTCCGCCGTCGCCGCGAGGAGTTGGCGGTCCCGCAGCGAACAATTTGCCGGTGGACGGCGAAACCTTCGCCTCCGATCGGAGTCTAGGAGTAGAGAGCATGATGCGACCCGCCCTCTTTCATCGCAGCGATCCCCGGCGTGCGCCAGGCAGCCCCCGCGAACTCGCGCGCCTGAGGCGCAGGCACCCGCGCAGCGCCGTCAAGCCAGCCGCGAGGGTCTCGCTCACCCCGGCCCAGCAGGCCGACGGTGCCTGCAGCCGCGCGCGCGCCGCCGGTGGCCCGGTCGATCTGGCCACCTATGCCTGTAGCTGCGGCCTGCTCTTCAGCGCTCCGGTCTCGACCACGGTGGCCTGCCCGCACTGCGGCTGCGAGCAGGCCTGGTAGGGCCGCCGGGCGCCTATTTGCTGTGTTTGCCGGATTTCCCCGGCTTGATTTTGATCGTCTTGGTGCTGTGGAGCGTGTGGCCGTCGATCTTCTCGGAGAGCAGCAGAGTCGCACTCAGTCGACCATGATGCTTGGCGAGCAGCTTCTTGCCTGCTTTGGTCAGATGCACCGTCAGCTGCTGAGCACCTTTGCTGTGGATCGTGAAGGTGCCGCTGCCGAGCGTGACGCTCTTCGGCTTCTTTGATTTCTTGGCGTGCGCCGCTGTCGCGCTCACGCTTGCGGTGCTCGCCCCGCTGATCGTGATCGTCAGCGTGACCGTGCACGGCGTCGAGGAGCAGGTGATCGTCACCGTCACCGACGCGCTGGTGCTGGTAGCGGATTCGCTGGCCTTGGCTGCAGAGAGCGCGTCAGCGGCTTCGAACGGCTGCGCATAGACGGCCCCGTTCTGCACCCACGCCGCCCAACCTTGGCCGTTGGCGTCGACCGAGCTCGTGAGTTCGCTCGCTTCAGAGGTCGCATCGAGCGTTGCCGGACCGGCCCATTCAGTGCCACCATCGCTGCTGTAGGCGAGGCTGACCGGACCGCCGGCGCCCCCGCCGAGGAAGGTCGCATATACGTCACCCAACTTGTCCTGTGAGAGCGCCGGATCGAGCTCGGACTCTGTGGCGATCGTAGCCTTCGAGGTGTCGAACTTGTCTGTGGCTTCGTCAAAGCGGTGATAGACCGTCTGGCTGGTGCCCAGATCGTCCTCGAGCACGCCGAACCCGCTGGGGCCACCCGCTACCGCCGGGTACTCGACGTCGCAGTCGGCCTGCGTGACGGGCACCTTCCAGGCGCTGCCTGGGGAGCCGGGGGACAGGTTGTAGTTGTTGGTGGCTGCCTGCGCACCGCTGCCGTACGCAAACGCCGCGCCGAAGTTGGCCGTGCCGCTGCCGGAGCATCCGAGCGGCCCGTTGGAGAAGTCGGTGTTGAAGACGCCCATGACTCCCGGCCTGGATCCCTGCTGCGCGGCAAATTCGCCACCGGCGTTGCCGATCTGGTCAGGGTTGCTGCTCGGCTCCAATTCGGCGTACTTTCCGGCGGGGCAGCTTTCGGCCGAGCACTGTGGAGGCGATTCGAGCGGAAATGCGTCGAAGCTGGGCGGTGAACCGCCGGCCGTGTTCCAGCCGTAGCCGAGCACGTTCGTTCCAGGCACGATCACGGCGTTCAGGGGCGCCGTGTCGGCGTCGATCACGCCATCGGCCACCGAGAAGCCGCCGGCGACCTGCCCGAAGGTCCTTCCGCCATCGGTCGACTGCCACTCCTGCTCGGGCTCGTATTCGGAGGCTTTTTCCCCATGTGCGCCGTAGGTGTCGAGGAGCAGCACGACCGTCGAGCCGTCGACCAGGACCTGGACCCGATCGATGTATTCCGCGCCGTCCGCGGGCTTGAAGGAGCCGGAGGAGCTGCAGGCGCTCGCGCCGCGCGGCAGCACGCAGTATTCGACCTTGTTGGTTTCGCCCCCAACGTCCTTCGTGTTCGCCCAGGCGATGTATGCCGTCCCGGCCGAGTCGACCGCGACCACCGGCGGCGCTGAGCTGAGGGGTTCGCCGGCCTTGACCGGTTTGCCGCTGAGCGCTGCCGCGCCGCTTGCGCCGATCAGCGCCGCGGCAGCGGCGATGACGCCGGCGAGGGTGAGGCGCCGCAGCGCAGCCGCCGCCCTGACTCGCGCGTGGGAAGGGGTGTCGGTGCGCATCGCCTGCTCCTCCTGGGTTCGGGTGGGCCGAGACCGTCAGTGCGATCCGCCCCCGTCGACGTTCGATCGCGTGGGGGCGACCCACCGGTGGGATCGGCCCTATGTGGCGGTCCAGGCTACTGGATGTGCATCCCCGAGATGGCCCTGGAGATCACGAGCTGCTGGATCTCCGCGGTGCCCTCGAAGATGTCGTAGATCTTCGCGTCGCGGTGGAAGCGCTCGACGGGGAACTCGCGCGTGTATCCGTTGCCGCCGAGGATCTGGATCGCGCGCTCTGAGACCCAGACCGCGACCTCGCCGGACTTCAGCTTGCTCATCGAGCCCTCGGCGTTCTCGAACGGGACCTGATTGCGGCCCATCCAGGAGGCGCGCCAGACCAGCAGCCGCGCGGCGTCGATCTCCATCTTCATGCGCGCCAGGGTGAAGGCGATCGCCTGGTTCTCGATGATCTTCTTTCCGAACTGCTCGCGCTCCTTGGCGTAGTCCAGGGCGTACTCGTAGGCGGCCCTGGCGATGCCGAGCGCTTGGGCGCCGACCGTCGGCCGGGAGGCCTCGAAGGTCGCCATCGAGGCATTGCTCTTGCTCTTCTTGCCCTCCCTGGCGCGGGCGAGCCGTTCGTCGAGCTTCTCCTTGCCGCCGAGCACGTGGCCGGCGGGGATACGACAGTCGTCGAGGTAGACATCCGCCGTGTGGGAGGCGCGCAGGCCGTGCTTTGAGACCTTCGCGCCCTGCGAGATGCCCTTTGCTTCGCTCATCGGCACGACGAAGGCGGCATGGCCGCGGGCGCCGAGCTCGCGGTCGACAGACGCGATCACGACGTGGATGTCGGAGATGCCACCGTTGGTCGCCCAGGCCTTCTGGCCGTTGAGCACCCACTCCCCCGTCGCTTCGTCGAACTTCGCGGTCGTGCGCAGCGCGGAGACGTCGGAGCCGGCGTTTGGCTCCGAGGAGCAGAACGCGGCGACCTTCAGGTCCTCAGGAGTGCCAAAGCAGCGCGGGATCCACTCGCCGATCTGCTCCCCCGTGCCCTGGCCGAAGATCGCGGCGACGGCGAGGCCCGTGCCCATGATCGCCATGCCGATGCCGGCGTCGCCCCAGAAGAGCTCCTCGTTGACGATCGGCAGCGTGAGCCCGGTGGGGTCGGCGAAGAACTGAGCCAGAGCCTCGAAGCCATAGAGCCCGATCTTCGCGGCCTCTTCGATCACGGGCCAGGGCGTCTTCTCCTTCTCGTCCCACTCGTGGGCAGCGGGCCGCATCACATCAGCGGCGAAGCCGTGCACCCAGTCCCGGATGTCCTTCTGATCCTGGTTGAGCGCGAGCGAGAAGGACACCTCCTGGGAAGCCGCCTTGGAAATCGCCTCGACGGCGGCGTCGGCCGCCTCTGCGTCGGAGACGGTGCTCGATGACATGGGTTCTGCCTCTCCTTCTCGGGGGTGATGGACGATGGAGGCGCTCTGAGCGCCGACCGCAGGGTGGATGCCTTGCGAGGACCGCCAGGAAGCGTAACCGACGCCGCCGCGCGCGCCAAGCCCCGAGACGAAGCGAGGCAGAACCTCATATACCCACGATTATCGACTGGATTTATGGTATTCATTGTGGGACCCTGTTGATCAGCTTGCGGATGGAGATTGTGTTGATGCCCCTACCTCTTGGGAAGAAGACGACGATTCGGGCGCTCTGCGCCACGGCGGGCGTGCTCGGCGCCACGCTCACGCTGGCGGCCTGCGGCTCCTCGGGAGGCGGATCCTCCAAGAGCCTCACGCTCATCGCCTACTCCACCCCACAGTCGGCGTTCAGCTCGCTGATCTCTGCCTTCCAGAAGACCTCCGCGGGCAAGGGCGTGAGCTTCAGCCAGTCCTTCGGGCCCTCCGGGGAACAGTCGCGAAAGGTCGCCGACGGCCTGCACGCCGACGTCGTCAACTTCGCCCTGGAACCGGACGTCACGCGCCTGGTCAAGGCAGGCCTCGTCTCCTCCTCCTGGAACCAGAACGCCACCCACGGCATGGTCACCAACTCGGTCGCGGTGATCATCGTGCGCAAGGGCAACCCCAAGCACATCCACGGCTGGAGCGATCTGATCAAGCCCAGCGTGGAAGTGCTCACGCCCAACCCCTTCACCTCCGGGAGCGCGCGCTGGAACATCCTGGCCGCCTACGGCGCGCAGCTCAAGGAAGGCCACACGCCCGCGGAAGCCACCGAATACCTGCAGCAGCTGTTCAAGAAAGTCGTAAGCCAGGACAGCTCTGCGCGCAAAGCCCTGCAGACCTTCCTCGCCGGCCGCGGTGACGCGCTGATCGACTACGAGGACGAGGCGATCTCGGACATGAAGAAGGGCGCGCCGATCGAATACATCGTCCCCAGCGACACGATCCAGATCGAAAATCCGGTCGCGGTGGTGGGCAGCAGCTCCACGGCGAAGAGCTTCGTGAGCTTCCTGCTCTCCCCCGAAGGCCAGAAGATCTGGGTGGAACATGGCTACCGCCCGGTGATAAGCGGCGTCCCCGGCGCAAGCAAGTTCCCCACGCCCTCGGGGCTGTTCAACGTCGCATCGCTCGGTGGCTGGACCAAGATCGAAGAACAGTTCTTCGCGCCTGCCACGGGCATCGTGACCAAGATCGAGGAATCGCTTGGCGTCTCAACCGCCAAATAGCCTCACCGCCCCCGCGCCGCGGCGCGGGGGCATGCTCGGCGCGGGCAGGCGGGTCGGCGCCCGCGCCGGCTTCGCGCTGGGGCCGGGGGTGCTGACGCTCTACCTCTCGGCCCTGGTCCTGCTGCCGGTCGCCGCGCTGCTCGCGCAGGCAGGCCACGGCGGCACCTCGACCTTCTGGCAGGAGATCAGCGGCCGCGAGGCCGTCGCCGCGATCGAGCTGACGCTCGCAAGCTCGGCGATCGTCGTCGCGATCAACGCCTTCTTCGGGACGCTCGTGGCATGGGTGCTAGTGCGCGACAACTTCCCCGGCAAGCGCTTCGTCGACGCCCTGATCGACCTGCCCTTCGCGCTGCCGACTGTCGTTGCGGGCGTTCTGCTGCTGGCGCTCTACGGCAAGAACGGACCCACCGGGATCGACGTCGCCTTCACGCGCGCCTCGATCGTGCTGGCACTGCTGTTCGTGACGCTGCCCTTCGTCGTGCGCTCGGTGCAGCCGGTCCTGCTCGAGCTCGATCGCTCGATGGAGGAGGCCGCGCGTTCGCTTGGCGCCAAGAGTCCTACCGTGTTCGCTCGCGTCGTGCTGCCGAATCTCGTCCCCGCGATCCTCTCCGGCGCGGCGCTCAGCTTCGCGAGGGCCGTTGGCGAGTACGGCTCGATCGTCTTGATCTCGGGCAACCTGCCCTTCAAGACCGAAGTCGGCTCGGTCTACGTCTTCAACCAGGTCTCCAACAGCGACTTTCCCGCCGCCTCGGCGGTGTCCGTCGTGCTGCTGTTGGCGGCCCTGATCGTGCTGGGCGCAAGCACGCTGGCCACACGCGCAAGGAGCAAGCATGTCCGCTGGTGAAGTGGGCCGTCCGGGGGTCGGCCGACTCGGCGATGCGGGCGTGGCGCCTCCGCGGCGCTCCCTGCGCCTCGGCGAGCGGCTCTCGGGTCGCGCAGGCGGCCTTGGTCTGCGCCTGGTGGTGCTGCTCTACCTGGCTGCGCTGCTGCTCGGGCCGGTCCTGATGCTCTTCTACAGGACCTTCGAACACGGCCTGACCCCGGTCTGGAACGCGGTCAGCGCCCCCAATGCGGTTCACGCGCTGCTGCTCTCGCTCGAGATCGTCGCGATCGTCGTACCGCTGAACACGATCTTCGGCGTCGGGATCGCGCTGCTGCTCGAGCGCAAGCGCTTCCCGGGACGCGCGCTGCTCGGCCTGATCGTCGACCTGCCATTCGCGATCTCGCCAGTGATCGTTGGGCTCTCACTGATCCTCGTCTACGGCCGCACCGGCTGGTTTGGCAATTGGCTCACCCAGCACGGGATCGAAGTGATCTTCTCGGTGCCCGGCATGGTGCTCGCGACTGCCGTGGTCTCGCTGCCCTTCGTCGCCCGGGAGACGACTCCGGTGCTGCGCGAGGTTGGCACCGACGCCGAGCAGGCCGCCGCAACGCTTGGCGCAGGCCCCCTGCAGACCTTCTGGCGCGTGACGCTGCCAGCGATCCGCTGGGGCGTCAGCTACGGCGTGGTGCTGACGACCGCAAGGGCGCTCGGCGAGTTCGGAGCGGTCAGCATCGTCTCGGGCAACATCGAGGGGCAGACTCAAACCCTGCCGCTCTACGTCTCTGATCGTTATGAGAACTTCGATCTGACGGGCGCTTACACGGCCGCGGTGCTGCTTGCGATTCTCGCGATCCTCACCCTGGTGGCAATGCGCCTGCTGGCCGGACGCGCCGGTCACAACGCGCAAATCAACACCGCTGAGCTCTCTGAGATACCCATCGACAACCCTACGGAGGTGAGCGCCTGATGGCCATCGAGGCCCTGCACATCAGCAAGAAGTTCGGCTCCTTCACGGCGCTCGACGACGTGAGCGTCGCGGTGCCGGACGGCAGCCTCACCGCGCTGCTTGGCCCAAGCGGCAGCGGCAAGTCGACGCTCTTGCGGGTGATCGCGGGCCTGGAGCAGCCCGACAGCGGCAGCGTGAAGGTCGAAGGTACCGACATCACCGCGGCCCCGGCGCGCAACCGGGGGATCGGGTTCGTCTTCCAGCACTACGCCCCCTTCAAGCACATGACCGTGGCACAGAACGTCGCCTTCGGGCTGAAGGTGCGCAAACAACCCAAGCGCGAGATCGGCGAGCGCGTCGATGAGCTGCTGCACCTCGTGCGCCTGGACGGCCTGGCAGGACGCTACCCCTCCCAGCTCTCAGGCGGCCAGCTGCAGCGGATGGCGCTCGCCCGCGCCCTGGCGCCCCAGCCGCGCCTGCTGCTGCTCGACGAGCCCTTCGGCGCGCTCGATGTCCAGGTGCGCGGCGAGCTGCGGGATTGGCTTCGGCGCCTGCACGAAGAGATCCACATGACTACCGTCTTCGTCACCCACGACCAGGAGGAGGCGATGGACCTCGCCGGCGAGATCGTGGTGATGAAGGCAGGCCGCATCGAGCAGATCGGCACCGCGCGGGAGCTGTATGAGCAGCCGCGCAACGAGTTCGTGATGTCCTTCGTGGGGCCTGTGAGCAGGGTCGGCGACGCGCTGCTTCGGCCGCACGACATCCAGCTGCTCGAGGACCGCAGCGACGGGGGCGCCGAGGCGCTCGTGCGACGGATCGTGCACCTCGGCTTCGAGGTCAGAGTCGACCTCACGCTCCAGGACGGCACCGAGGTCTGGGCCCAGGTGACCAAGGACCTCGCCGAGCAGATGGAGCTCCGGGAGGGCCAGATCGTCGCGGTGCGGATGCCAGCGCCGCGCGTGTTCGCGCTTTAGGGCGCGCGACGCCGCCTGAAGGGCAGGCAACGTAGCTCAGCGCGCGCGCGTGTGCCAGGCATCCTCGTCGTTGGTCAGCGCGAGCACGTCCTCGGGCAGGCGCCCCGCAGCGACGTCCGCGACGCTGACACGCTCGAGCACCGCTCTGAGGTTGGCCCGCAACGCGATCCACACCTGCTGCAGGGACGCGGCGCTGCCGACGTACTCGACCTCCTCCGGTCGCTGCCCCCGGACGCCGACGAGCGGCCCGTCGACCGCCCTGATCACCTCGGCCAGCGGCAGCTCCTCCGCCGGCCTTGCAAGCCAATAGCCGCCCTCGGGGCCGCGCTGGCTGCGAACGATTCCCGCCGAGCGCAGCTGCGTGAGGATGTTCTCCAGGAACGATGGCGGGATCGCCTGAGCCTTGGCCAGATCATCGACCTTTCGCGGCGAGTCCTGCCCGGACCCGGCCAGCTCGACGACGGCCCGAACGGCATAGTCAGCCTTTGCTGTGACGTGCATCGCAGGAGATTCTCCTGCAAATCGCGGCGGAGGGGGGCGCCCCCTTCAGCGGACGGTGAACAGGACCGAGCGCGAGCCTCCTGCGCCGAGCGCAAGCGTGAGCCTGTAGCGGCCGGGAACCAGCTTTAGCTCGGCGGTGAGGCTACGGCTGCCCGTGCCCTTGCGGGCCAAGAATGAGATCGAGTCGCGAGCGACGTTCTGCCAGATCAGGTATCCGTCATGGTGTGTTCGGCGTGCAAGCCGCACATCAACCTTCGCGGCCGCGCTCAGGCGGAAGGCGAAGGAGACCTGGTCCACGAGCGCCCCGACGCGGCGCATCGCGATGCTTGCGGCGTGGGTAAGCGAGAGCGCGAGCAGCTTGGCATGCACGGTCTTCTGGGACCCGGAGCCGGGCGCGCCTGCGGATGAGCTCGCGCCCCCCGAGGAGGCTGAGGAACCCGACCCGGCCAGAGAGGCGCTCGAGCCGCCAGAAGTGCTGCCGGGACCTTCGCTTGGTCCTTCCTTGGCCCCGCCCGAGCCTTCTTTGGTCTTCTGTTCTGCCTCCCTGCGTTCTTCTTCTTCGCGTTCGACGCGAAGCGCTTCGGCCGTGCGCTCTTCCCCTGCGCGCTGCTGTTCCCTGGCGATCCGTGCTTCTTCTTCTGTTTGCGTCCCGGTCACGCGACGCTTGAAGGCCGCAAGCCCATTCGGCGCCCCGACGCCGGTCGGCCCGTCGTACCCAGACGCGGCGTTGCAGATCAGATGCCCTTCGCCGCAGTCGAGCGCTGAGCTCAGTGATCCTTCGCAGCCTTTGTCGTAGACGTCGTCGCACTTGCCGTTGCCGCCGCTCGTAACGTCGAAGAGGGAGCTTTCGCCGAGATGGGCGTAGAGCGTCTCGGCGGGATACTGCACTTCCTGGGCACCGCCGGCGAGCGCGTAGAGCGAGGTGACGATCGGCGAGGCGACGCTCGTACCGCCGATCGGCCACCAGCCGAGCGGCGTTCTTACGATTTCTTTCCGGCCGCCCGCGCCTTCTTCGACACGCAGGTCAGGAACCGAGTCATAGACGGCCACTCCCGTATAGGGATCGGCATCCGCAGCGACGTCCGCGACCGCCCGCTTGTTGGCTTCACATCCCACCTGCGACCAGTCTGGGACCGCTCGCTGCCAGGAGGGCGCTTGGAAGACCGCACTGCACCCGCCACCGCCGGCACCCTCGTCTTCGCCTTTGGAGTCGGGTATCCTCGTTCCAGACGGTCTCGCTGCGGACGCCGCCTTCGAGGGTGAGCTTCGTGCCGCCGACCGCGACGACGTGCGGCGATGACGCCGGGTAGTCGGCGCCGGCGACGTAGCCTTCTTCTCCTGCAACGGTCCAGTTGCGATATCCATCATCGCCGGCCGAGGCGGCGATCACGATGCCGGGATGGTCGAAGGCGGCGCTGTCGGAGGAAGGCTCGTCGCCTCCCCAGGAGTTGGATACCTCTGTCGCGCCTGCCCTCACGGCGGTTTCCTCGGCTTCGTAGAGGGCGGAGTATCCGTCGGAGCTCGCCTCGACGAGCAGCACACGGCAGTTCTGGCAGACGCCCCGTGCGACCTCGATGTCGGTCGACATCTCGACCGCCCATCCCTCCGCTTCGAGGGCCTGATGACAGTTGGCCTTTCGTTCGGTTTCGGTTTCTTTGCTTTTTTTGGCCAGGCAGTCATCTTCGGCTTCGACGAGTTCTTCTTCGTTGCGCGGGAACGACGGGTTGGTCGCCGCGCTTTCGCCCTGCTGGTTGACCTGTTCGAAGCAGTCGCTGATCTGGCCCGACTTGCAGCGTGTGATTTCCGGGAGCCCGAACTCTGTGTCGTATACCTTCAGATCCGTTTCGGCCGCATAGTCGTTGTAGGCGTCGACCAGCGCGATCGTCTGAAGCGGGGCCGCCACCGACGATTCTGGAGGTTCCCCATGGAAATAGGCCGCTTTCAGGTCTTCTGGGCGAAGGCCGTAGCAGCCTTCCGTTGGTTGGCAGGCTTTGGTCGCTGCGCCCGCCCTTGCCGTCACGCGCCGCGTGATCCCGAGTGGATGCGAGTGCGCCCTTGCGGCCGCTGTCCTGGAACGCAGCTCCAGAGCAAGGCAGCCGGCATGCCCAGGCGAAGGCGAGGCGCAGGCCGGGCGGACCGCGTAGTTGGATTCCGGTAGCGGCGCAACCGTCTGCACCGCAACCGCTGGAGCGGCATGCAGACCAGCTGCCGCGAGCTGCGCGCCGACCACGAACGCGACACTAGCCCACCTGTTACCCAACCTCGACAGGCTCACGTCCCCAAAGACTAGCCACCGGCGGCCGCTCCAAAACAGGGACGGACGAGTGTCGTAACGGATGGCCGATCAGAGCGCCACGGGGATCGCACCACAGACGGCCATCCTTGACTCTCGCGAAGCGCGAAGTCCGTGCGCTGTCCGGTCCCAGAAGGCGCGTCAGATGCGACGGGCCTTCAGGCCTCTCCGGAGGGCAGCCCGACGTCCTCGAGATCGGCCTGAGCTGGACCTGTGGGGCTTACCGCCGTGTCGGTCAGCACGACCTCGTGCTGACCTGGGTGCTCTGTCGACGCCGGCGCCGACCTGCGGTCGTTCTTCTTGGCCTGCTTGAGCATGCGACGCTCGCGCAGCCGGCTTTCGCGAGCGAGCTTGGCCATCGTCGTCTTCTTCTTGCCGCTCGTGCCCATGTATCCCGTTCCCTCTCACAGCGTTTGCTGTTTCGTGGATATGGATTTGAAGAGCTCAAAGGCCGCCGGCGCCAACTCACCCGCCGCACAGCCAGCCGGCGAGCCCCTCGCTCTCCGTGGTTGGCCGAGAGCTAGGCCAACCTGACGTTCGCGGCCTTGGGTCCCTTGTCGCCGGGTTCAGCGTCGTATGAGACCTTGGCGCCCTCGGCCAGCGAGCGGTAGCCCTCGCCCACGATGGCGCTGTGATGAACGAACAGGTCCTTCGACTGATCCTCAGGTGTGATGAACCCGAAGCCCTTGTCGTCGCTGAACCACTTCACGGTTCCAATAGCCATTGTCTTCCTCCGGTCTAGATCGTGCTGCGAACGCGGAGATTGCTGAGCAAAGGCTACGAGCGCTGGCACTTCGAACGTTGGGCAGAGTGCCCAACCTGATGCAGCAACGGTAGCAGCAGGCGGGGTCTCCGCTCCTCCACCCCGCAAATGGCTCAGCCTCGACTGGCCGCTGTGCATCGCTTCGGAGACAGGCGAGCGATGCGCCCAGATCCAGCAGAAGCAAGCCCTTGATAAAGCCAGCAATCTTGATAGACTTAGTGAACAATGTTCGTGCTCATCTCCCAAAGCCCGACGAGCAGAGGCGCAGGACAGTGTGCTGTACCTGGCATGGCGTCGGCATGGGCCCGCGTGCTCGGACGTTGGTGTCCTCTCTGACGTTCCTCCCACGGCGTCCGGGGAGGCGCCCCCCTGCCCTCCCCGGACGCCCTCCCAGCGCCCCCGCTTCGCGGCGGACACACCGTCCACCACCTCACCGCCAGGTCTTGAAAAGGAGCCTCGGATGCCAAGAGTCATCGTCACGACCGACCCAGCCCCATTTGCCACCGACGCCACCGTCTGGCTCGATGAGCTCGTCCAATCAGTGCACCTCAACACCGACCACGCCGCAGCACAGTTCGTAGAGCGACTCGCCTGGGCGATCAACGACGCGGAGAACGCCGAGGACGAGCGCGAGCATCGCATACGACCAAGACCGTCACGAAGGGGCAGATCCGCCACACGGCCCGGCATCCGATCCCGCGTCCACGCCTGAATTGGCGCGTCAACCTCGATACCCGGGAGATTCATGCTCCTATTGCTCATAGGCACATCCTGGATACTCGTCAACTTGCTGATCCTCGGCCTCTGCATCGCAGCGCGCACCGGCGACCGTCAGCAGAGCCGACCAAGGTTCGGCAGGGAGCGAACTGGGGTGCCAGCACCGGCTTTGGTCCACCCGCTGCAACCGCATGACGGAAGCCGACACGCGCCCACGACCGCGGCGAGAGAGTTTGGCACACGAAGCGCGCAAGCTCGGCTTCAGGCTGGCCGCCACGAAAGCCCTCGAGCTCCCAGAACAGCCTGATCTTCAAGCCTTTCCCTACACAAAGCGGCGGACGGGGATCGAACCCGCGACCCCGAGCTTGGGAAGCTCGTGCTCTACCAGCTGAGCTACCGCCGCACGCCTGCCTGGCAGGCCTCTCGGCCCTCAGCAGCGTTCTGCCGCAAAGGTACCGCAGCCATGCCGGGGACGCGCTTCAGCCCGACATGCGCGGCCACACGAGCACGGGCCCGCGCACGCCGAGGCGAACCGCAGAGTCAACCGCCACGCGGGTCCCGCCGGGCGCGCGCACGACGATCGGCCCCTCGCCGCTGCCTCCTTCGAGCTGCACGCGCAGGACGATCTCGTGCCCGTGATAGCCGGCGCTTAGGACCCGGCCAAGCGCACCCTCGCCACCATCCGAGCGCAGCTCGATCTGCTCTGGACGGATCAGCACGCTGACAGGGCAGGGCGTGGATGCCTGCGCGCCGCGCCAGTTCGCGGGCAGGCTCCCGAGCGGCGTCTGCACCTGCTCGGCCTCTACCATCGTGCCGGCGATCAGGTTGGCCTCTCCGACAAAGCGAGCAACCTCGTCGTCCACGGGCCAGGCGTAGATGTCCTGAGGGGGCGCGCACTGGACGATCCTGCCTTCGCGCAGGACGGCGACCTGGTCGGCCAGCGAGAGCGCCTCGTCCTGGTCGTGGGTGACGAGCAGCGTGGTCGTCTGCGAGGTCTGCAAGACCCGCTGGACCTGCTCTCTTACGCTCAAGCGCAGGTGCGCGTCAAGCGATGCGAACGGCTCGTCCAGCAGCACGATCTCGGGCTCCACCGCAAGTGCTCTGGCGAGCGCGACTCGCTGCTGCTGGCCGCCCGAGAGCTGGTGCGGGTAGCGCTTGGCGAGCTCGGCGAGCTCGACCATCTCGAGCAGGTCGCCCGCTCCGTGGCGCCGCGCCTTGCGCGGCAGCCCGAAGGCGACGTTTGCCTGGACCGTCAGATGCGGGAAGAGACCACCCTCCTGGGGGACGTAGCCGATCTTGCGATGCTCGGGATGAACGTGCCTGCCCTCGCCGTCGACGACACGCTCGCCGATTCTGACGGTGCCGCGATCGGGCGCCTCGAAGCCTGCCAGCAGACGCAGCAGCGTAGTCTTTCCGCTGCCCGAGGGCCCAAGGATCGCGGTGAAGGAGCCGGCCTTGGCCTTCAGATCGAGTCCACTGAGGACAGCCTGCGCTCCAAAGCTCTTGTGCAGGTCCTCTACGGCGAGCTGGCTCATCTCGTGATCCTCATTGCGCAAGCGCCGCCCGGGAGGGAAGCCGGTCAAAGAAGCGGCCGAGCAAGTAGCTCGGCAGCGCGGCGATCAGGATGATCGCAAGCGCAAATGGAGCGGCCTGCCCGTAGGCGAGGTTCTGCTCATAGGCCCAGAACTGGGTGGAGAGCGTCTGCACGCCTGTCGGGATCAGGATCAGCGTGGCGGTCAACTCTGTCACCGCCATGAGGAACACCAGGCAGAAGGCGGCGGCGAGGCCGGGGCCTATGAGTGGGAGCGTCACCCGCCAGAGCACGGCGAGCCGCCGCTGCCCTAGGGAGCGGGCGACCTCTTCGATGCCAGGCGGTGCCTGCGCCACCGAGGCTCGCACGCCGACGAGCGCCAACGGGAAGAACAGGATCGAGTAGGCGACCACGAGCAGCGGGGCGCTCTGGTAGAGGAAGCCATTCGCGTAGCGCTCGCTGAAGTAGGAGAGCGCGAGCGCGATCACAAGGCCAGGCATCGCAAGGACCAGATAGGTGCTGCGCTCCAGTAGCTGGTATCCACGCTTTCGATGGCGGATCGCAAGCAGGGCGAGAGGCAACGCCATCAGTGTCGAGAGGGCGGCCGCGATGGCGCTGTAGAGAGCGGTGTGCCCTGCAGCGCCGAGCAGCGAGACCCCTGTCAGATAGGCATGCCCAGCCTCGATCATCCAGTAGATCGCGGAGCCGACTGGCACACCGAGCGCCAGCGCGACAAGCAGGGCGAAGCCGGCGAGCACGAAGGGCTTGGATCGTCCAAGCCGCCGAGGCGAGGCGATCCGCTGCGCCATCGCGCCAGACCTGCTGATGCGGCCACGACCGCGTAGCAGCCCCTCGCCGCAGAGGACCGCGAGGCTCAGGAGTACCAGAACGAGCGAGAGCGCAGAGGCTGTGGGGACGTTGAAGGAGACGCTGAACTCGGTGAATATCTCGGTCGTGAAGGTCTGGTAGCCGAGGATCTCAAACGCACCGTACTCGGCAAGCAGCACGAGCGCGACGAGCAGGCAGCCGCCGAGGATCGCCACCCGCGCCTGCCCGATCGTGATCCGCCAGAACGTCGCCACGCGCCCCATACCGAGGCTGCGCGCCACCTCCTCCTGGCCGGGATCGGCGCCGCGGAAGCTGGCCGCGACCGGCAGGTAGACGAGCGGATACACCGCGAGTGTCATCACCAGAACGGCGCCGCGGAAACCCTGCATCGAGGTGCTCAGCGACGCCCAGCCGAAGCTGACGACGAAGTCCGGAATCGCGAGCGGCACGACCACCAGCACCGCCCAGATCCTGCGCCCCGGCAAGTCCGTCCGCTCCACGAACCAGGCCGCCGCGGTCCCGATCACCGCACAGAGCGCCGTCACCACTACCGTCAGCCGGACGGTGTTCCACAGCAGGCTCGCAGTAAGCGAGCGGAAGATGAGATGCAGGATCGTGGAGGTGCCGGCGCCCTGCGCCTCGATCAGCAGGAAGGCGAGCGGCAGAACCAGCACGACTGCGACTACGAGGCTGCCTGCGAGCAGCCCCCACGGCCGCGGAGCTCTGCGTGCCGGCACGATCGCAGCCTCCGAGCCCGCCGGCTGCGTTCTCGCCGAGACCGCTGCGGCCGGCCCGCTCACTGCGGCAGGACCGCGCGGGGCCGCGCGCCAGATCGCCGCCCGGCGGCAATCCGGGCCAGATCCCTTGGGAGGTGCCTCACAGCAGCCCCGCCTGACGCAGCAGTGCGATCGCCGTCGACCCGGTCCCCAGCTCGGGGATCGTGATCGAGCTTGGCTCCAGCGTCTCGAAGGGAGTCTCGGGCGCGGCAGTGGTGACCCCCGAGGCGATCGGGTACTCGAAGCTAATCGAGTGGGCGATGATCTCCTGGCCCTGCCTGCCGACCAGGAAGGCGAGGAACTTCTGGGCGGCGGCCTTGTGCTTGGAGGACTTCAGGATCGCCGCCCCTGAGACGTCGATCACGTAGCCGGGATCGTGGGCGGCGAAGTAGGCGATCTTCGGAATGGACGTTCGACGCGCCGATCTCGGCCCGCATGCGATACCAGTAGTACTGGTTCACCACCCCGAAGGCGACCGCCCCGCGGTTGACCTCGTCGGCGATCGTCTCGTTGTCCGGATAGATGTGGCCTTCGGCGTTGGCCTTGATCGCTTCCAGCCACCTCAGCGCCGCGGCTCCTTCCGTAGGTGCGCGCGTAGGAGGTGACGATCGGCTGGAAATCGGTCTCGCCCGCCGCGAAGGCGAGCTTGCCGCTGTACTTCGGGTCGGCAAGCTCGCTGACCTTGGTGGGTAGCTGGCTGGCGCTGATCAGGCTCGGGTTGTAGATCAGCACGCTGACGCGCGCTGAGACGCCGACCCAGTCTCCCTGCGGGGAGTCGTACCTGCTCGGGGCATGTGAGAGCGTCGAGGCCGCGAGAGGTGCGAGCAGCCCCCTGCCCTGCAGATACTCGAGCGCCGGCGAGTTCTCGGTGTAGAGGAGATCGGCCGGCGAGTTGGCTCCCTCGGTGACGATCTGGTCGGCGAGCGTGTCCTCGTCGTCGCTGCGCACGCTCACGCCGATGCCCGTCTGCTTTTCGAAGGCGGCAACGAGCGAATCGGTGGTCTGCACGTGCTGGCCGTTGTAGAGGATGAGCGATCGGCCTGAGCCGGAGGAGCCCCCGCAGCCTGCCAGCAGGCCGCAGATCAATGCAAGTGCCACCCCGGCGAGGCGGCGAGCCTTGGGCGCGCTCATGACGCCACCCCCGGACAGAGAGCGTTGATTGCTCTGCTTGCCGAGGCGACAGCGCTCTTGGCTTGAGCTGCGTCGCCGGTGGCCAGGACCGCGGCATAGGCGGACGCCAGCCTGCCCACCGCGCGGCCGAGCCTTGCGTCGGAGGTCCGTATCCGATGCAACGGCAGCACCTGAGCCTCCGCGTAGCCGACCGGGTCCGCTTCCGGTTCGGGACCATCGCTGAGCGCCGCTTCGATCTGCCTGCAGGCTCGCCTTGCAACCTGCCCGCTTGCGGAGGCATTCGTCGATGCCCCACAGGCGGCCGTCAGCGAGGTCAGCGCGAGCATCGCCACACCGAGGACGATCGCCCGCGGGAGACGTGATCGCGGCGCGCTCGCCGGAAGATTGCATGTGGCCTCTCCTTGCATGTGGAAATCGGAGCGCTGGCTGCGCCGCGGCGCGACCATACCACAACTTAGGAGCACCTAATTAGGTTACCCTAAGTCGCGCGGCGGCCTCGTGGCCATCAGGCGACGCGTCAGCGAAGGCGAGATACTGGGCGCCAGGCGGGCGGCCTCGGTGTCAGCTCCGCGCTCGTCCAGGCCAAGCAGATCGTGGGTGAGCAGATGCGCCGCATGGCGATGGGAGGCAAGCACCAGCGCGGCGCTCGTGCCCTCGTGGGTAAGCGCGAGGCCGCCTGGCTCGAGCAGCCCGAGCACTCGCAGCCGCCTGACCATCTCCAGCGCGCTTGGAGCGGAGACTCCCATCGACCGCGCAAGCGCGGCCTGCGTGGGAGCAGCCTGGCCGCGGGCGAGGTCGTGCAGCGCAAGCAGATATCCAGCCTCGCGCGCACTCACATCCGCACACGGCGGGTCGGCGTGGAGGCGCTGCTCGGGATGCCTGTCGGGCTGCTTGGACACTGTGGCGCGATCGTAGCCGAGGCCAGGACGGGCCACGGGTCCTGGCGTAGGCATCCAGGGACCATCACCCCCGAAGGAATGCCGCAGACTAACCTGTGCGCTGATGAAGATGCCTGTCCCCACAGTGCTCGTCTCCGTTGCCGGAGCAGCGCTGATCGGCCTGCTGATCTACGGCGTGAGTCATCAGGCAGCCAACCGCAGCCTCGACGAAGCGCTCGCTCACGGCAGGCATCCGCTCGCGCCCTATGCCTCGAGGCCGCTGCCAGCGCTCTCCGGCGCGGGGCAGAGCACCCTCGCGGCATACCGCGGCAAGGTCGTGGTGCTCAACTTCTTCGCGTCCTGGTGCGTGGCCTGCCAGGAAGAGTCTCCGCTGCTCGAGCGGACCCAGCATCAGCTGCAGCGCCACGGCGCGACGATCCTCGGCATCACCTACCAAGACGACGCGGGCAAATCCAAGGAATATCTGAGCAAATACGGGCTCACCTATCCCACCCTGCGCGACGCAAGCGGGGAAATGGCAGATGCCTACGGGACGCGGCAGATTCCCGAGAGCTTCCTGATCGGACGCGAAGGCCGCATCTACGCAATCGAACGGGGTCCGATCGGCGCCGGTTTCGCAAGGCAGGCGATGCAACTCGCCGAGGGCACACCGGGATGAGCCGCCGCCTCACCTCCCGCGGCCTTACGATCGCCGCAGCGGCCCTTCTTGCGCTTGCCCCCACCGCGCTAGCCACAGCGCGGCCGAGCCTGCCTGCGCTCGAACCGCAGCTGATGTGCGTGACCTGCAAAATCCCGCTGAGCCTCGCCGACTCCGCGGAGGCCACCGAGGAGCGCGAACTGATCAAGGAACTGATCGCCAAGGGTAAGGACGAAACCCAGATCAAGCAGGAGCTCGTCGCTCAGTACGGGCAGTCGGTGCTCGCGACGCCGAGCACGAAAGGCTTCCAGCTCACCGCCTATCTGGTTCCAATCGCGGTGGTGCTCGGGCTGGCGGCGCTCGCGCTCACGCTGCTGCCGCGCTGGCGACGCTCCGCACGGCAGCGCTCGCAGACGCTCACGCCGGTGCCTACGCTCACCAGTCCAGAGGCGCAGCGCCTGGAAGAGGACATGAAGCGCTTCGAGTGAGCTACATCTCCTGCGGCGCGGATACGCCGAGCATCTCGAGCGAGCGCGCCAACACGCGCTGCACCGCAACACAGAGCCCGATCCGCTGAGATTCCACGCTGGCTGGCTCGGCTCCCACGACACGGCAGTCGCGGTAGAAGGCGGTAAAGATCTGCGCGAGCTCGAGTGCATAGGCGGCGATGCGGTGGGGCGACCTGCGCTCGGCCGCCTCGGCGATCTGCGCCGGATAGTCGAGCAGCTGCTTGATTGCGCGGCGCTCTGAGGAGTGCAACTCGGGCCCATCGCCCGCATCCTCGACGAGCGCCTGCCGCACCCGATCCGCCCCGGCCTTCGCGAGCATCGAGGCGATCCTGGCATGGGCGTACTGGACGTAGTAGACGGAGTTCTCGCTCGACTGCCTGACGGCGAGGTCCAGGTCGAGGTCGATCGTGGTGTCGTGCGATCGAGAGAGCAGGTACCAGCGCGCCGCGTCCACCCCGATCTCCTCCACGAGATCGTCGAGCGTGACGAACTCTCCGGAGCGCTTGGACATCTGCGCCCGCTGCCCGCTTCGCATCAGGTGCACGAGCTGCATGATCAGCATCTCGAGCTCCCCGGGATCGCCGCCGAGCGCCTCATATGCGGCCCGCATGCGCTGCAGGTAGCCATGATGGTCGGCCCCCCACACGTCGATCTGGCGTCCGAAGCCACGCTCGCGCTTTGCCTGGTGGTAGGCGATGTCGGAGGCGAAGTAAGTGTGCTCGCCGCTACCGCGCACGAGCACCCTGTCCTTGTCGTCGCCGAAGTCGGTGCTGCGCAGCCAGATGGCGCCCTCGCTGCGATAGGTATGGCCCGCGTCCTCCAGCAGCTCCAGCGCGTGCTCGACCGCGCTGAGCGGCTCACCGCCGCGGCCGCGCAGGTCCTCGCGGGGCTCATGGAGCTCGCTCTCGTACTGCCAGTGGTCGTAGCCAAGCACGTTGAATCGCCGCAGCGAGCCTTCGATCTCTCGCATCATCACCGCCACCGCCGCCCTGCCGACGCTCGCGGGCTCCGTCGTGGCCGCCTCCGGGACCTTTGCGAGAAGCTCCTTGACGTAGAGCCCCTGATAACCATCGGCAGGCACCTTCTGCCCGCGTGCGAGCGCCTGGATCGACTCGCCGAGCTTGCGCACCTGCGAGCCGGCGTCGTTTACGTAGAACTCGCGCTCCACCTGATGACCGTGGAAGGCCAGCAGGCGTGAGAGCGAGTCGCCGTAAGCCGCGTTTCGCGCGTGACCGACGTGCATCGGCCCGGTGGGGTTGGCACTCACGAACTCGACCAGAATGCGCTGCGAATCTGCGTCTCCGGCGCCAAAGCGTTCGCCGGCGGCAAGCACCGCCGCCAGGGCCTGCCTGTGCCATCCATCGTCGAGGTGGATGTTCAGGAAGCCGGGCCCCGCGACCTCGAAGCGGGCGAGCCGTCCCTGCAGCCGCTCGCAGAGGTGGGCGCCGATGCTCTGCGCGAGCTCGCGCGGGGACATGCGTGCCGCGGAGGCGAGCACGAGCGCGGCGTTGGTGGAGTAATCCCCTAGATCGGGACTTGGCGGTCGCTCGAGCGTGAGAGGCCGGCCCTTTCCGTCCGGGGCAAGCTCGAGCGCCGCCGCCTCCACGGCCGCCGCGAGCTGCGCAAGCGGCGCCTGCCCAGACCTCGGGCCTTGATCTCGATCGCTCATCGTGGCTGCTGTCCGTTCCGTTCTTCTCGCCGCGGCCCGCACAAGGGCAACCGCGGCTTGATCTCTTCAGTAGTGGTAGGGCTCCCCGGCGAGGATCTTATGCGCCCGGTAAAGCTGCTCCAGCAAGACCACCCAGGCGAGCTGGTGTGGGAGCGTCATCGGCCCGAAGGAGAGGCGATGGTCCACCCGCGCAACCGGCGGCGCACCGAGGGCGCCGCCGATCACGAAGGCCAGGTCGCGGCCCTCCATCCGGCGCTGCTCCAAGAAGCGGCTGAAGGCGACGCTCTCATAGGCGCGACCATCGCAGGCCAGCAGGCACACGAAGGCATCCTCGGGCACACATCGCACGACCGCCTGCGCGTCTCGCTGGGGTGCAAGCTCGAGCGAGACATATCGCGAGAGCAGCCGCTGATAATGCTCGATGTCGTCGATGTATGGAGCCCGTAGGCGCCCCTCGCCGATCAGCGTCAGACGCACCTGGCGGCTCCTGCCTGCACGCCTTGCGATACTAGCCTGGTGAACGAGCAAGACCCAGGCGCAGAGCGCCACATCAATATCCACCTGTCGCCAGAGGTGATGGGGGGCGTGTACGCCAACTTCGCGAACGTCAGTCACTCCGACTACGAGTTCACGGTCACCTTCGCCCGCGTCGACCACGAGGTCGAAGCCGACGAGGTGCCCGGAGTAGTCGTCTCCCGCGTCAACCTCTCTCCGAGGTTCATGCGCGAGCTGATCAACGCGATGGAGGACAACTACTCCAAGTGGCGCACACGCGAGGGGATCAAGAACCTGCCCGAGTACGGTGGCGGGGAGACCGAAGAGGCAGACGGCGAGTAGTTCGTCTGGCGGGGCCGCGCCCGCCGGCGTGGCAGGGCGCCCACCAGCACGATGAAGGTCGCGATCACCTCGGACATCCATGCAAACCGCCACGCCTTCGAAGCGGTGCTGGAGGCGATCGCTGCCTCCGAGGCCAAGGAGATGTGGTGCCTCGGCGATCTGGTCGGCTATGGCGCGGACCCCGACGCATGCGTGGAGCTGGCGCGCGCACACGCGGCCGTGTGCTTGGCCGGCAATCACGACCTCGCGGTGACCGGCGCCCTCTCGCTGGAGGAGTTCTCACGCGGGGCGAGCATCGCAGCCGAGTGGACGCGCGAGGTGATGGACTCGCAGAACATCGAGTTTCTGCGGGAGCTCTCGACCTCCAACGAGGAGGAGCCGGTCGGCCTCTACCACGCAAGCCCGCGCGATCCGATCTGGGAGTACGTGCTCTCGAGCCTTCTCGCCGAGCTCTGCTTCGACGTGCAACGCCAGCGGGTCTGCCTGATCGGGCACTCCCACGTCGCACTCTCCTTCTCGCGGATGGAGGGCGAGCTGGCAAGCGGCGAGCCGCGGCGAGTGGGCGCCAAGCTCGACGTCGCCGCCGGCAAGTGGCTGCTGAACCCGGGCAGCGTCGGCCAGCCTCGCGACGGCGACGCCCGCGCGGCCTGGCTGCTGCTGGACCTGGAGGACTGGCAGGTGCGCTTCATGCGCACCGAGTACGACGTCGCAGGCGCAGCCGCAGCGATCCGTGCAGCACACCTGCCAGACTCGCTGGCTGAGCGCTTGGGATACGGTCAATGAGCATGAGGAGATCGAATATGAAGCTCTCACTGGCGGCGAGCCTTGCTTGCAGCGCCGCGCTGCTCTCCGCATGCGGCTCTGGCACGGGACTGATCCCTGAAGTCAACGCCGGCCCGCTGCGCTCCGACTTCGAAGCTGTCGCAATCGCGGCGGAGAACGGCCACGGCAGCTGCTCGACGACCAGTGCGGCGCTGGCCAGGACGCAGAGCGACTTCAACAAGCTTCCCGCGAGCGTCAACGCGCAGCTGCGCGCGCAGCTCTCCAAGGGGATCTCCCATCTCGAATCGCAGGCGCTGAAGCTCTGCCTACAGCCCGCGAGCACCGGCGCGACCACCACGGCAACCGGGAGCACAAGCAGCAAAACCTCCTCTCTCGCCACCAGCACGACGACGAGCACCACGACGGCCACCTCCTCCGAAGAAGAACCGGCGAGCACCAATAGCAGCAGCACGACGAGCAGCACCGCTCCCGGTGCGGTCGGCGGCGCAGAAGCGCCGGGCGGTGGCCAGCCCGAATCCAATCCCGGAGGAAACGCCGCAGAAGGCGAAGGCAAATGAGCGCTGTCGAGACGATCGCCGGGCGCTACCGGCTCGAGGGCCGCCTCGGCTTCGGCGGCATGTCCACCGTCCACCTGGCGCTGGATACTCGCCTGGAGCGCAAGGTCGCTGTGAAGCTGCTCGCCGAGCATCTGGCCGAGGACCCGACGTTCGTCTCGCGCTTCCAGCGTGAGGCCCAGGCGGCCGCCCGCCTCGTGCACCCAAACGTCGTCCAGATCTTCGACTCCGGCCAGGACGAGGCCAGCGGCCAGTACTTCATCGTGATGGAGTACATCGAGGGCCGCTCCTGCGCAGAGATCCTGCGCGACGCAGGCTGGGTGGAGGTGCCCGAAGCAGCATCGATCATCGAGCAAGCATGCGAAGGGCTCCACTACGCGCACCGCAACGGCGTCGTGCACCGCGACGTCAAGCCCGGAAACCTGCTGCGCTCCAGTGACGGGGAGGTCAAGCTCGCCGACTTCGGGATCGCAAAGGCAACCGAGCAGTCGAGTATCACGCAGGTGGGCTCGGTGCTCGGCACCGCCGCGTATCTGGCGCCTGAGCAGGCACGCGGCGAGGAGGCCGGTCCGCGCGCAGATCTCTACGCCCTCGGCGTGGTGACATACCAGATGATCTCGGGTCGTCTGCCCTACGAGGCGGCTTCGCTGACCGAGCTCGCGCTCAAACAACAACAGGAAGAGCCGGAGTCGCTTGACGCGCTGGTCGCGGCGGTCAACCCCGAGCTGGCCGAGGCGGTCGCAATCGCACTCGCGCTCGACCCCCGCGACCGCTACGAGACCGCGCGCCAAATGGGCGAAGCGGTCGAGGCCGCGACCCGTGGGATCGCACCCCGCGGCAGACGCGGCCGCTCGGACGCCACCGAGGCCACGAGCCTGCTCGCCGCCTCGGCGGCGACCGGGCGCATGCGTCCCACAGCGGCAACCTCGGTCAGCCAGCGCCGGCCGCGCCAGGGGCCTCCGCGCACGCCCGCGCCTCTGGAAGCCTCTGCCGAGGCGGGGCCCTCGCATACCAGACGACGTCTCATTGCGGCGCTGATCGGGCTTGCCGGGCTTGCGGTGGTCGTAGTTGCAATCGCGCTCGCGGTCAGCTCCTCCCCCAGTACCGTCCACCAGCTGCGCAACGTGAACCAGCACAGCGCCAAGGAAACCTCCGAAGCGCTCATCGAACTGGTCAACGAAAACCTTCAGTAAGGGCGCGCACCGGCGCGCAGCGCCGCGGCTGTCTGGGTGAGCGTGCCCTTGTCGATCGCCTCCCTGAGGCGAGCCATCAGACCTGCGATGAACGCGAGGTTGTGAGCGGTGAGCAGTCTCATGCCGGTGATCTCGCCGGCTCTTGCCAGGTAGCAGAGGTAAGCGCGGGAGAGGCCAAGCGCGCACGCCGGGCAGGGACAACCCTCCACCAACGGTCCGTGGTCCTGGAGCAGGCGGCGCTTTTTGAGGTCGAGCCGCCAACGGTTCTCGGGATCCGGTACGAGCGCGGTCCCGTGCCTGCCAAGCCGGGTTGGCATCGCACAGTCGAACGTGTCGATGCCGAGCTCCACGCCGGCGATCAGATCGTCGACCTCCCCGATACCGAGCAGGTGCCTTGGCAGAGCCTCCCTCTCACCCCCCAGCTCTGCAACCGCATAGGAGACCACCTCATACATCTGCTGCTTCTCGGCGCCCAGCGAGCCGCCGATCGCGACGCCGTCACAGCCGCTGGCGGCGATGAGAGCGCTCGACTCGCGGCGCATGTCCTCATAGACACCGCCCTGCACGATCCCATAGACGAGCTGCCCCTTTGGCCCATGCTCACGCTGCCAGGTGAGGCAGCGCGCAAGCCAGCGGTGTGTGCGCTCGGTCGAGCGCGCGGTGTAGTCCCGATCGACGTGAAAGGGCGTGCACTCGTCGAATACGAGCGCTATGTCCGAGCGCAGCGCGGCCTGCACGGCCATGGAGTCCTCTGGAGTGAGAAAGCGCTCGCGCCCATCGATGTAGGAGCGAAAGCGCACACCCTCCTCCTCGATCGAGAGGATCGCCCCCTCGCGTCGCCGCGGGACCTCCATGTCCCGAGAGGCCCTCGACTTGATCTCGTCGGCCACCGTACCGTGTCCCATCGAGAAGACCTGAAAGCCGCCCGAGTCGGTGATTATCGGGGCATCCCAGCCCATGAAGGCATGCAGACCGCCGAAGCTGTCGATCACCTCCGGACCGGGGTTCAGCATCAGATGGAAGGTGTTGCCGAGCACCATCTCGTAGCCGAGCGCAGAGACCTCCGCGGGCAGCAGGCCCTTTACGGTCCCCTTGCTGGCCAGCGGCACGAAGGCCGGCGTGGCCAACTCGCCGTGGGCGGTGCTCAGGCGGCCGAGGCGGGCCGCCGAGGCGTCATCGCGCATCTGGATCTTGAAGGCGGCCATGGATGCGCCATCCTAAGGGGATGCTGGAGCTTGCGGCAATCGTCAACGTCGACTCCCTGATCGAAACCGCCGGCTACCCGCTCGTCTTCCTGCTCGTGATGGCCGAGTCGGGCGGCGTCCCGGTGCCCGGCGAGACGGCTCTGATCGCGGGCGCGGTGTTCGCAAGCCAGGGAAAGCTTTCGCTGCCGGCCGTGATCGCCGTCGCGGCTTCGGCCGCGATCGTCGGCGACAACATCGGGTATGTGATCGGGCAGCGCGGCGGGCGCTGGCTGCTGCAGAAGCCCGGCCCCTTCCACCGCCAGCGGCTCGAGGTGCTTGCGACCGGCGAGCCCTTCTTCGAGCGTCACGGCCCGAAGGCGGTCTTCTTCGGGCGCTTCATCCTGGGACTGCGCACGTGGGCCTCCTGGCTTGCGGGAGCGACGAAGATGCGCTGGCGCACCTTCGCGCTCTGGAACGCGCTTGGAGGGATCTCGTGGGCGTGCGCGATCGGAGTGGCCGCCTACTACATCGGGCGCTCAGCCGAAAACGCGGTGAGCGCCTTCGGCATCTATGGCCTGCTCGCCGTCGCGCTCGCGGCGATCGGCGTCCTGATCGCGCACCTGTGGCGCAGGCGCCTGGTGCAGAGCCACGCAAGCGAGCAGGCCAGGAAGGAGGAGTGTGCGCAGCACGCCCACGGAAAGGAGGCCGAGTCGTCGTCCGTGCCGATTGCACCCTCCGCCGAGTAGCCCGTCTGGCGCAGCGGGAGCGCTCAGCAGGAGGAGGAGCCGCAGCAGGGGGCGATGCGCTCCCAGAGCTCGGCGAGCGAGCTCAGCTCCTGCGGGGAGAAGCGCGAGAGGAAGTGCTCCCTAACGACCGCGCGATGCGTGCTGAGCGCTTCGCAAAGGCGCTCCCTGCCAGCCACGGTGAGGCAAGCGTAGGCGCCGCGTGCGTCGTGTTCACAGGAGCAGCGCTCCAGCAGCCCGTCGCGCTCCAGCCTGTCGACGAGCCTCGTGAGCCCGCTGCGCGACATCTGTGCCTGCTCGGCGAGATCGCACATCCGCATTCGACCCCGCTCGGCCCCCGCAAGGAAATGCAGCACCTCGTAGGAGGTCATGGGCAGGCCGTGCTGCTCCTCCAGCTCTGCATCGAGCAGCTTGGCAAGCGATGCGTGCGCGCGCAGCAGCCCGCGCCATGCTCGCAACTCCTGGTCGCTGAGGTCCTCAGAGGCGCCCGAGAAGGAGATGTAGGACGGCGCCGGCGGGACGGTGGAGAGCCGTTCTCCGGACTGAGCCGGATCGGCTTCCCTGTGGGATATCTTGACTGCTGCCGCGGTCGCCATTGGTCTGTCGATGCTCTTTACGCAGGTCCTTCACGACCGAACATAGCAGTGTCTGAGCCGGTAGCACGCAAAGCCCACCACGCCATCAGCGGCTGCAGCGGCAACCGCAGATAGAGAGCCCACTTCGGTATGGGCGCGAAGCGATCCGGTCGCAATGCCATGTAGACGTTTGCGGGAAAGACCGCGGCCAGCAGAGCGACCAGCGAGAAGCCCGCAAGCCGGCGCGTGCGGGTCGGCAGGGTCCCGAGGCCGCCGAGCACCTCGGCCACACCGCTGATCGCGACGACCGTAGCGGGGTCGCCGAAGCCCGGGGGCACGATCTTGCGATACGGGCCGGGCATCACGAAGTGGTTCATTCCCGCAAGCGTGAAGACTGCGGCCAGCAGACGCGGAGGCCGTCTGCGTCCTGGCCCCTGCGTCCCGGCGAGGGCCGCCTGCGACTCATTGGCCGCCTTCACGACGTCCCCTCGGCGAGCAGCGAGCGACCGGTCATCCCCGTGGGCTGCGGGATGCCGAGCAGCTCGAGCACCGTCGGCGCGACGTCGGCCAGGACGCCCTGCCTCTCGCTGAGCCGGACGTCGCGGGCGGTGAGGATCAGCGGCACGGGGTTGAGCGAGTGGGCGGTGTTCGGGCTGCCATCGGGCTCGAGCATGTGGTCGGAGTTGCCATGGTCTGCGGTGATGACGCAGGCACCGCCGGTGCAGTGCACGGCCTCGACGACCTCTCCCAGACAGCGATCGACTGCCTCCACCGCGGCGACCGCTGCCGGGATCACGCCCGTGTGTCCAACCATATCTGCATTGGCGAAATTGATGATGGCGAACTCGGGCAGCTCCTGCCCCCAGGCCTCCACGAAGGCCCTTGCAGCCTCGCTCGCGCTCATCTGCGGCTTGTGGTCGTAGGTGGGCACATCGCGCGGCGAGGGCACGAGCTCGCGTCGCTCGCCCGGCAGCGGAGCCTCCTGGCCGCCGTTGAAGAAGTAGGTGACGTGCGCGTACTTCTCGGTCTCGGCGACGTGCAGCTGGCTTGCGCCGCTACCAGCGATCACCGATGCGAGCGTGATCTCCGGACGCGCGGGAGGGAACGCGACGGGATAGGGCCACCCTTCCTCGTACTCGGCGAGCGTCACCACTCCTCGCACCGGCGGCGCACCGCGCCGCCCCTCCCAGCCCGGCAACTCCTCGGCTACGCCAAACTCGGGCTCGGCCAGCGCCCTCACGATCTCGCGCATCCGGTCCGGCCTGAAGTTGAAGCAGATGACACCGTCCTCTGGCCCTATCTTCGCCTCTGGCCCAACCAGGGTGGGCTCGATGAACTCATCGGTCTCCCCTCGCCGATATGCGGCCTGCACCGCCTCGGCGCCGCTCTCGGCGCTGTGCGGCGCCTGGCCGTGCACGAGCAGGTCATACGCGCGCTGGATCCGCTCCCAGCGCCGGTCCCTGTCCATCGCGAAGTAGCGCCCGATCACCGATCCCACCCGTGCTGATTGGAGCTCATCCAGCTGCGCAAGGAAAGCCTCGCCCGAGTGAGGCAGCGTGTCGCGGCCGTCGGTAAACGCGTGGATCACGACCTCGAGCCCGCTCTCCTTGGCCGAGATCATCTCGATCAGAGCGAGCAGATGAGCCAGTGAGGAGTGCACGCCGCCGTCTGAGACGAGCCCGATCAGGTGCACCCGCCGCACCCCGTCGAGCGCCTTGGCCAGCGCCTGATTGGATGCGAGGCTGCCGTCGGCGACGGCCTCGTCGATGCGGACGAGGTCCTGCTTTACGACCGATCCGGCGCCGAGGTTCAGGTGACCCACCTCGGAGTTGCCCATCTGGCCTTCCGGGAGCCCCACGGCCGCGCCGCAAGCACGCAGTGTGGTGTGCGGGCAACGCTCCCACAGCTCGTCGAACACCGGCGTCCTGGCCAGCGAGATCGCGTTGCCTGGCCCCGGGTCGGCTAGGCCCCAGCCATCCAAGACCACCAGGCAGACTCTCGGCAGCGGCGGCCCCTGCGGCACGCCGGCGCTCATGCCAGCCTCTCCTCCGCCGCCGCGACGATCGCCGCAAAGGAGTCTGGCGCGAGCGATGCACCACCGACCAGCGCACCGTCCACGTCCGGCAGCGCGAGCAACTCCCCCGCGTTCTCCGGCTTCACCGATCCGCCGTAGAGAATCCGCATGCGCGAGGCGGTCTGCGGATTGCCGCCCGGCGCCACAGAGCGATCGCTGAGCAGTGCCCTGATGAACGCGACCGCCTCCTGCGCCTGCTCGGGCGTTGCCACCCGTCCAGTGCCGATCGCCCAGATCGGCTCGTAGGCGATCACCACACGATCGAGGTCGGCGGCGTCCACCGCGTCCAGGTCGGCGCTCACCTGATGGCGCAGCTTGCGCTCGGTGTCGCCGCTGTCGCGCTCATCCTCGCTCTCCCCCACGCACAGGATCGGCGTGAGCCCCGCCCGCAAAGCCGCCGGCACCTTCAGCGCGAGCCCGCGGTCGGTCTCGCCAAAGAGTGTCCTGCGCTCGGAGTGGCCGAGCACCACTCCATGCGTGCCGATCTCGCCCAGCATCGGGGCCGATACCTCGCCGGTGAAGGCGCCCTCCGGCTCCTCGTGCATGTTCTGGGCAAAGACCTCGACGCGCGATCCGCGCGCACTGTCGATCATCGCCCGCAGGTCCGTGAAGGGAACGCAGATCGCGACGTCGACGTGTTGCACCGAGGAGAGCCTCGGCAGCAGTCCCTGGATGTAGGACTCCGCCTGCGACTCGGTCTTGTACATCTTCCAATTACCCGCGATCAGCGGCCTGCGCTGATCGCCTGCGGCGCTCGTATGCCCGGAGTCCGCCTCCCCGGATGGCTCGGCGGCCATCACCTAACCCCCGCGCCATCGAGCGCGAGAACGCCCGGCAGCTCGCGGCCCTCGACCATCTCGAGCGTCGCGCCACCGCCGGTGGAGAGGTGATCGACGGCATCCTCCAAGCCAAAGTGGGCGAGCGCCGCAGCCGAATCGCCGCCGCCGACGACGGTGACGCCCTTGCACCTGGCGACAGCCTGTGCGACAGCCCTGGTGCCATCCGCGAAGGGCGGGAGCTCAAAGGCCCCCATCGGGCCGTTCCAGAAGACGGTGCCCGCGCCGGCGATCAGCTTGCCGTAGTGCTCGGCGGTGCGATGTCCGATGTCAAGCCCCATCCAGCCCTCGGGCACCTCGACATCATCGAGCTCGCGGCGCTCTGCATCCGCGGAGAAGCTGTCGGCGACCACGATGTCGACAGGAAGCTCGAAGCTCGCGCCGTCCATCGAGTGGGCGCGCTCCAGCAGCCGCCGCGCGTGCTCGACGTCCTCGGTGCCGCACAGCGAATCGCCGACCTCGTGCCCCCGTGCGGCGAGGAACGGGAAGGCCATCGCTCCACCCACGATCACGACGTCGGCAAGCTCCAGGAATCGATCGATGACGCCGATCTTGTCGGCCACCTTGGCGCCCCCGATCACCGCGACCAGCGGTCGCTGCGGCGCCTTCAGGATCTCGCCCAGAACGCTCACCTCGCGCTGCAGCAGCAGCCCCGCCGCGTGGGGCAGCAGATGGGCCACTCCCTCGGTGGAGGCATGCGCCCGGTGGGCGGCTCCAAAAGCGTCGTTGACGTAGGCGTCTGCAAGCTCCGCCAGAGCGCGTGCCAGCTCCGGATCGTTCTTGGTCTCACCCGGCTCGAAGCGCACGTTCTCCAGAAGCATCACTTCGCCCGGCGAAAGCGCCTGCGCCATCGCCTCGACCTCCTCGCCCAGGACCGCCGGCGCAAGCTCCACTTGCACGTCGAGCAGCTGTGAGAGGCGAATGGCGACGGGCCTCATCGAGAGCTCGGGATCGACGACGCCCTTCGGTCGGCCGAGATGCGAGACGAGCACCAGGCGCGCGCCGCGGCGGCGCAGCTCCTGAATGGTGGGCAGCGCGGCGACGATCCGGGTGTCATCGCCAATCTGCTGGGCGCCGTCGCGCCCCTGTTGCAGGGGGACGTTGAAGTCGACTCGGACGAGGACCCGCTTGCCCTCGACCTCGAGATCCGCGAGCGAGATCACCGGTTCGGCACCCAACCGGCGCCGCTTGCATGGTGAGAGGACACTGCCTCACCTTCGGCGCTCATGGCACCAGCTGGACGAGATCCACGAGGCGGCTGGAGTAGCCCCACTCGTTGTCATACCAGGTCACGACCTTCACCATAGTGCCCTCCATCACGGCCGTGAGCTCCGAATCCACGATCGATGAGTATGGAGATCTGACGATGTCGCTGGAGACGATCGGGTCCTCGGTGTATGCGAGGTAGCCCGCAAGCGGCCCGCTCTGCGCGGCGGCCTTCAGCGCGCCGTTCACCTCCTCGACGCTGGTGCTGCGCGAGCACTCGACGGTGAGGTCCACGACCGAGCCAGTGGGGACGGGGGCACGTACCGCAAAGCCATTGAGCTTGCCGTTGAGGTCCGGGATCACGAGCCCGATCGCCTTCGCCGCTCCGGTCGAGGCGGGAATCAGGTTGATCGCCGCCGCCCGCGCGCGTCGCAGGTCGCTGTGGGGCATGTCCTGCAGGCGCTGGTCGGCCGTGTAGGCGTGAATCGTGGTCATCAGGCCGTGGTCGATGCCGAGCGTGTCGTGCAGCACCTTGGCCACCGGAGCCAGGCAGTTTGTCGTGCAGGAGGCGTTGGAGATGATGTGGTGCTGCTCGCGGTCGTAGACCTCCTCGAAGTTCACGCCGAGCACGACCGTTACGTCCGGATCGGTGGCGGGAGCGGAGATCACGACCTTCCTCGCGCCCGCGGCCAGGTGCTTGGCGGCGTCATCGCGCTTGGTGAAGAGCCCGGTGGACTCGACCACGACGTCCACGCCGAGATCGCTCCAGGGAAGCGCGGCCGGGTCGCGCTGCGCGAGCACCTGGATCTCGTTGCCGTCCACCGTGATGCTCGTCTCGGTGTGCTCGACGGTGCCCTTGTAGGGGCCGAGGATCGAGTCGAACCTCAGCAGGTGGGCCAGCGTCCCGGTGTCGGCGATGTCGTTGATCGCGACCCATTCGATGTCCGCCCCCTGCTCCCTAGCCGCCCTGAGCATGTTGCGGCCGATGCGGCCGAATCCGTTGACTGCAACACGTACGGGCATGCCTCAAAGCCTCCTGAGCTCAAAACGAAAGAGGCCAGGCGAAGGATGGGCACGCCCCCGCCCGGCGAGTGCGCGAAGGCTATCAGGGTCTATCTCGTGTGAGGACGTGCTGGCTGAAGCGGGGATGCGAGCCGGAAGGCGAGTGTCTCCCGGCTTCGGCGGAGCCTTCGATGGTCAAGCAGGGCAACGGACTGATGGCCCGCCCACCCGCGAAGGCGTGGCAGCGCCACGTCGAGCCCCGAGGACGCCGCCATGTGCGGGCCAGCGAGCGCTCAGGTCGTGCGGACCGAATGGGATGGGCCCTTAGGCGTCTCTTGGGCGCTTCTCGACGTCGCGATGGTCCACCGCGACGGCCAACTGCGCCCACTCGCCGTAGTGCCGGGCGAGATGCTCGGCGATCGCCACCGAGCGATGCCTGCCGCCGGTGCAGCCGATCGCGATCACCAGATGCGACTTGCCCTCGGCCAAATACTGCGGCAGCAGGAAGTCGAGCAGCGAGTGCAGACGCTCGTAGAACTGCTCGAGGCGGCCGTCGCGCGCGACGTATTGGACTACCCGCGGATCATGGCCGGTGAGCGGACGCAGGTCGGGCTCGTAGTGGGGGTTTGGCAAGAAACGCACGTCCAGAGCGAGATCCTCGTCTCGCGGGGGGCCGTGCTTGAAGCCGAAGCTCATGAAGGTGACTGCGAGCAGCCCACTCGGCTGATGCGGCAAGAGCTCCTCCACGATCCTGCGACGCAGCATCGTGGTCGAGAAGCCGGTGGTGTCGATCGACACCTCCGCACGTGCCCGCAGCGGCTCGAGCAGCGCACGCTCGGCCGCGACCCCCTCGGCGACGCTGCCCTCCGGCGCCAGTGGATGGCGCCTGCGCGTCTCCTTGTAGCGGTTGACGAGCGTCTGCTCGGCGGCGTCGAGGAACAGCATCTTGTGCTCGATGTCAAGCGCCTTGAGCTCGTCCATCACCGCGTGCAGCGCCTCGAAGTAGACGCCGCCGCGCACGTCGCAGACCACCGCGGCGCGCTCGACCTTCGAGCCGCTGTGGACGAACAGCTGCACGAGCGAGCCGATCATCTCCGGGGGCAGGTTGTCCACGCAGAAGTAGCCGGCGTCCTCGAAGACGTTCATCGCCGTCGACTTGCCCGCGCCCGAGTAGCCGGTGATCACGACGAGGTTCTGCAGCCGTGACTCATCGCCCGGCTTGGCAGGCGCCGGCCTGCTCGCAAGCAGCGGCCTCAGTGGCTTCAAGACAGCCATCTCTGATCCCCGATTGTGCCGCGTTTGGCGGACAACGCCGCCGGTTGCCGACCGCGACCCCTCAGCCGGTGCGATGTAGGTGCCCGTGCAGCTCGCGCCCCACCTTTGGCGGCAGCCCCGGCACCGCCTGCAGATCCTCCCTTGATGCGGCAAGCACGGCCTCCGGCGAGCCGAAGTGCGCAAGCAGGGCGCGCTTTCGCGCCGGTCCCACGCCAGGGATCTCATCCAACAGCGAGCTCCTCATCGCGCGATCGCGCCTGATCCTGTGATGGGTGATCGCGAAGCGATGCGCCTCGTCGCGCAGACGCTGCAGGAGCTGAAGCGCGGGGCTCGAGTGATCCAGCAGCAGCG
Organism: uncultured Actinomycetota bacterium; assembly: GCA_963757925.1. Taxonomy (GTDB): domain Bacteria; phylum Actinomycetota; class Thermoleophilia; order Solirubrobacterales; family Solirubrobacteraceae; genus Palsa-744. Next base: position 56,497 of record CAVWTE010000003.1, on the reverse strand, counting down.
GCCCCGCGCGACCGGGCAGGAAGACCTCCTCGATCCGCTTGGCAAGCGAGATCACGCTCACGCCGCGCTCGCGAAAGCCCTTCAGGGCGCGCAGGCCGGCGGCGAGCTGTCCCTTGCCCCCGTCGATCACGATCAGGCTCGGCAAGGCCGCGAAGCTCGCGTCGTAGGCGCGGTCGTGCGGGGATGTCTCGACCTGGCGCTCCCACTGCGAAAGCCGGCGGCCGAGCACCTCCTCCATCGAGGCGAAGTCGTCGGAGCCCTCCACGGTTCGGATCGTGAAGCGCCTGTAGTCCGCCTTCTTGGCGATCCCCGCCTCGAAGACGACCATCGAGGCCACGGTGTGGGTGCCGCCGAGGTTGGAGATGTCAAAGCACTCGATCCGTACCGGCACCGCCTCCAGACCGAGCGCGCGCTGCAGCCCATCCAGAGCCTCGGCGCGGTTCTGGCGACGGCGCTCGGCCCGCAGCCGCTCGGTATCGAGCGCCAGCACGGCGTTGCGCCGCGCAAGCTCGAGGGTCCTGCGCTTGTCACCCCGCTCGGCGGTCCTGATCGCAACGGGCCCCCCGCGCCGCGCCGCGAGCACCTCAGCCAGCGCCTCGCGCTCGGAAGGCTCGCGCGCCATCAGCTCGGGCTCGACGATCAGCTGCGGAGGGATCGCTGTCTGGCTGCCGTAGTACTGCAGGATGAACTCCTGAGAGACCTCTCCGACGTCCCGCTGTGCCTCGTTTGAGAGGTAGAAGGACTGGCGGTCGGAGAGCACGCCGTCACGGACCTGGAAGACCTGGGCGCTGGCCTCGACGCCGTCGAGCGCGACCGCGATCGCATCCAGAGTGCCAATCGCGGAGCCGACCACGCGCTGGCGCTCCAGCAGCGAGCGCACCGCATGCAGCCGGTTGCGCTCGAGGGTCGCCTGCTCGAACTCTTCCGCGGCGGCGGCGGCACGCATGCGCTGCTCGAGATCTCGCTCGATCGCCTTGAAGCGCCCCGAGAGGAAGTCAACCACCCTGTCGATGCTCGCCCTGTAGCGCTCGACCGACACATAGCCCACGCAGGGCGCCTCGCAGCGCTTTATGTAGTAGTCGAGGCACGGGTTGCCGGAGCGGCGGCCCGGCTCGGCGCCGGTGCAGGTGCGGAACATGAATACCTTGCCGAGCAGATCGAGCGTGTTGCGCACGCGCTTGGCGTTGGAGTAGGGGCCGAAGTAGACGCGTCCGGGGCGGTGGCGCTCGCGCGTGAAGTACACGCGCGGGAACTCCTCGTCCAGCGAGATGCAGATGTAGGGATAGGACTTGTCGTCGCGCAGCTTGACGTTGAAGCGCGGCCGGTACTGCTTGATGAAGCTCTGCTCGGCGAGCAGCGCCTCCGCCTCGCTGCCGACCACCACGCACTCGACGTGCTGCGCCCGGGTGACCATCTCGTCGTGGCCAGGGGTGTCCTGCGGCCGGCTCTTTGAGAAGTGCGAGGCCACGCGCTTGCGGATCGACTTCGCCTTGCCGACATAGATCACCCGCCCCTTCGCATCACGGAAGAGGTAGACGCCCGGCTGGTCGGGCAGCTCGCGGCGATGCTCTGCGGCGATGCTCATCGCCGCAGCCTTCCACCGGCGGCTGTAATCACGCCGGAGGACATCCAGCCCTCCCTGCCCGCGCCTGCGGCGCTCATCTCAATAGGAGCGCCAGAAGCGGTAGACGACCATCAGCAAATAGGCGACCAGACCCAGCAGGAGGAGCCAGGCCAGCTCACCGCCGCCCGTGTCCCACATCCGCGTCCGTGCGGCGATCAGCACCACGCCGAGCGCGATCGCCCCGTAGAGCATGCCGCGATGCCGGGCCCCGAGGCTGTAGAGGCTGATCCTGTGTTCGCGGTAGAGGCGCACACCCATGTAGCCGATGCCCGCGGCGAAGACGACCCACAGGATCGACCTGAGCGTGTCCGCAGCGCGCCCGCCGCCGGGCAGGAACTCGACCGCGGCAGCCAGCGCCAGCACGATCACTACGTTGCGGGCGGTGCCGATGCGGCTCATGCGGCGCTCCTGCTCATCGGGTTCAGTCTAGAGCGGAGGCCGTGTGGAGCCACGCCATCCTGCACACAGACATGGCCGATCGCCGCCAGGTGGCCGAACGCGACATCACCCGGTAACCGGCGCCACCGCACGGGCCGCCGCCCGGCTGGCCGCGAGACTGCCCATGAACCGGCTTGCCCGGTCCGGCGACCCAGCCCCACAGGCTCATGGGTGGGCCGCCGGACAGCGGCTGGCTTGCTGAGAAGATCAGAAAGCCTTGGCTTGCCGCTCTACCATTCTCCCTTCTCTGTCACGGCTTCATAGGTTTTTGCGGCCCACGTTGCGGGATGTATGCCGACGATATTTTCCTTGCCTTTTTTGACGGCGCCTTCTTTTGGCTTGGTGAATTCGATTTCAAGCTGGCAAGTCTTGGCCGGTTCGCCTGGTTTGGCAACCTTGACTTCTTTATTTTCGCATTCATCCTTGAGCAGGTTGAACGCAGTCGCCACGTATGGTGCCCTTGGATCGATGATCGCTTTTTCCGTGATTTTTTCGGCGACGCCGGGTTCGGCGCTCCAGGTGAGGATGCCTTTTTCGCCGGCATTCATGAATTCAGCCTGACCTGGTTTGCCACCTACGATGTGGAGTTTGACTTTGAACAGTTTTTTCGGCGCGGGTCCTATCTGCAGTTTGCCCGCCGCCAGCAAGACCTTTGCCGAGCCTTTGTAGGTCCCTGCTTTTTCTTCTTCGTAGGCGCAGAGGCTGCCGACACCTCGGGATTGGACTTTGCCGAGGGCGAGCGAGACTTCCACACCTTCGCCGCTGTCTTTGTATGTCGCCCCAGTGAGGGTCTGTGGCGGAATGATGATTTCACAGCCGGTAGTCGAAATCGTCATCGTGTTGAGAAGTTCAACGTTCCCGCCGATGTCGAACACGAGGTCGGCTTCTGACACCGTCGCGCTGAGGAAGCCGAACGCTTTGCACGACGCGTATTGAACTTTGAGTTCCTGCGCTTCGCTCGTATAGGTGCCGGTTTCTTCGTCCAGCGTGCCTTCCACTTCGCCCGTGGCGGTCAGTTTGGTGCATTCAACCGTGCCCGCTTTTGAGGTCAGCGTTTGAGTTGAGACAGCTTCTCCTGTCAGTGCGCCCGTTGTGCTCGCTATGAACTCCGATGCCGCGGCGCTAGCGGGCGCAAATGCGGCCGAGGCCGCGAGTATCAGCAGCGCTCCAGGCAATAGTTTCCGAAACATGGTTCCTCCATTGGACATGACGTGGCGCAAACCATGGCGCGCAGTCATGATCGGCTCGTATCGTCAACCGGGTCTACCAGGCGTTCACAGTGTCGTCAACTGACATGCCGCATCCAAGCAAGGCCGGCCAGGGGCCAAGTGGAGACGGTAGGGCAAGACCACATGGATTCGCCTGCATCGCTCGCTGCCGCCGCCAGGCAGCGCCGGCCCTGCGCCGTCGGGCGATTAGCCCGCCAACGTCTCCAGTCGCGCATAGGCCTGCTCGACCGCGCGTCGCGCCGCGGTGTGCCGCGCCTCCGACTTGGCGGCCTCGTACTTGGTCGCCCACGCGGCTGGATCGGCAAGCTCGTCTTCGAGCGCCTTCAGCACCGCTTCGGCCTCTTCGATCGCGCGCTCGGCCTTTTGCTGCTCGCGTTGCCGGTTCTTGGAGACGGCCTTGCCCGCAGCCTCGCCGCTCGCGGCACCCTTACCCCTGGTGCCCTTGCCGGAGCCGCCCTTCGCGGCGCCGTCCGCCGGCTTGCCGTTGACCCGCGCCCCGGCACCCTCCTCCTCCACGGCTGCTGCCGCGGCCACGGACGCGAGCGCCGGCACACCGGCACGCGTATGCGCCCCGCCGCCAGCTTCGCGCTGCTCTTCGCGTACCCGCACGTACTCGGGCCAGCCGCCGGTGTAGCTGCGCAGCGAGCAGTCCTCAATCGCGACGGTACGGCTGCCCACGGCGTCCAGCAGCGCGCGATCGTGGGTGACCAGCAGCAGCGCGCCGTCGAAGCCGCGCAGCGCGTCCTCCAGCGCCTCGCGGCTGTCGAGGTCGAGATGATTGGTGGGCTCGTCCAGGATCAGCACGTTCGGCGGCGCGGGCGTGCCGTTGACGAGGATCGCCAGCGAGAGCCGCTGGCGCTCGCCGCCGGAGAGCCCCTCCAGCGGCTTCTCCGCATCCTGACCGGAGAACAGGAACCGGCCGAGCAGCGCCCTGGCCTTGTTCGGGGTGAGCCCCGTGGCGCGCTGAGCGGCGTCGAGCACGCTCTGGTTGCGGTCTCCCCCGGCTCCAAGCTCATCGGAATGCTGCGATAGGTAGCCGACGGTGACGTTGTGGCCGGTGCTGAGCTTGCCAGCGGCCAGCGACCGGCGACCGGTCAACGTCTCTATCAAGGTGCTCTTGCCGGTGCCGTTGGGCCCGACGAGCGAGACGTGCTCAGCGCGTTCGAGCCAGATCTCGGCGTCGTGCAGCAGCACGCGCGGAGGAGTCCCGTTCCCGCCGCCGACCTCGATCCGCGCCTCGCGGAGCTCGAAGACCACGCGCCCGGAGCGCTGCGCCGACTTGAAGGAGAACTCCAGGCTGCGATCGGCCTGCCCGCCGGCGGCGCTCACGTCGATCGGCTCCATCTTGGCGAGCTTCTTCATCCGCGACTGGGCCTGGCGGGCCTTGGTCGCCTTGTAGCGGAAGCGCTCGATGAACCGCTCCATGCGCGCGATCTCCGCCCGCTGAGCGTCGATTGCCTTGCCCGCCGCGATCTCCCGCGCGGCCTGCTCGCGGCGCCAGGCGTGCCAGGGCCCCGAGAAGAAGCGCGAGCGCGTCGGGCTCTCGGGCGGGTTGCCGTAGAGCTCGAGCACGGAGGTGCCGACCGCCTCCAGGAACCAGCGGTCGTGGGCGACGAGCACGACGGCCGCGGCGGGGTGGGTGGGTCCTGTCAATATCTGCTCCAGCCACTCCAGCGACTCGATGTCCAGATGGTTGGTCGGCTCGTCGAGCAGCAGCACATCGGCACTTCTCGCAAGCGCCCGCGCAAGCGAGGCCCGCGTGAGCTGGCCGCCGGAGAAGCTGGAGAGCGGCCGTGCAAGGTCCTCCTCGCCGAAGCCGAGGCCGCGGGTCATCACAGTCGCGCGGTCGCGCCAGAGATAGCCGCCGAGCGCCTCCAACCGCGCCTGGGCGCGGCTGTAGCGCTCCAGCACGCGCTCCTCGGCTCCTGCGGCCATCTTCCCCTCCAGCTCCGCGAGCTCGGCCTCGGCCGCAAGCTCCTGCACGCAGCCCGAGAGCACGTAGTCGCGCAGCGCCAGGGGCGCCGACCCGTGCGCTGCCTCGCGCGGCGGGCGCTGGTCGTGCAGCGCGAGCCGCGCCCCCTTGGCGAGGCTCAGCTCGCCGCGGTCGATCGACTCCTCGCCGGCGAGCATCCGCAGCAGCGTCGTCTTGCCGGCACCGTTGCGACCGGCGATCGTCATCCGCTCGCCGCGCTCCAGCTTGAAGGAGACGCCGCTCAGAAGCGGCCTGCCGGCGAGGTCCTTGTGCATGTCGGATGCAATCAGTACAGCCACGCAGGCCATCGTATGAGCTTCGCGGCGCGCTCTGAGAGCCGCGTGCCGCAAGCGGCACTGCGACGCGGTCTCGAGCCGCCCGCTTGTATAGGATTGACCTCGATGCAGCGCATGATCCAGATGAGCACCCGCCTGGCCGGCAGGCTGACCCGGATTGCGCTTACGACCGGATGGGTGAGCGCGGTCTGCCTCACGCTCACACCGAACGCGCTGGCTGCCGCACCCAACGGACGCGGTTGGTGGGGCGAGGTCAACGACAAGGTCGTGACCGACTTCGGCTTCCTCCTGATCATCGGCTTCCCGCTGCTGATCCTCATCTTCAGCCTGATCCAGTGGCGGCTCGACAGGCGCAAAACGGCGCGCAAAGCAGCTGAGAAAGCGCTGCTGGCCAACGCCAACTGGCACGGAGGCTGGTGAGCCAGGTCCGCTACGAGCGGACGGGCACCACAGCGCTGATCACGATCGAGCGCCCAGAGCGGCGCAACGCGATCGATGGTCCGACAGCCGAGGCTCTGCACGAGGCCTTCCTGCGCTTCGAGTCCGAAGGCGACGCATCGGCGCTCGTGCTCACCGGCGCTGGCGAGCAGGCCTTCTGCGCCGGCGCCGACCTGAAGGCCGTGGAGACCTTCGCCGATCGGCTGCAGGCACCGGAGGGGCCACTCGGCTTCAGCCGCCTGAGTGCCTCCAAGCCCACGATCGCCGCGATCTCCGGCTACGCGCTTGCGGGCGGCCTGGAGCTCGCGCTCTGGTGCGACCTGCGGATCGCCGCCGAAGGCTCACGGCTCGGGTTCACCGAGCGCCGCTTCGGAGTGCCGCTGATCGACGGGGGCACCCAGAGGCTGCCCCGCATCGTCGGCCTCGGGCGGGCGCTCGACCTGATCCTGACGGGCCGGATCCTGGAGACGCCGGAGGCGCTCGCGATCGGCCTGCTGACCGAGGTCGTGCCGCGGGGAGAGCATCTGCAGCGCGCGCTGCAGCTCGCCGAGGGCCTCGCCCGCTTCCCACAGCAGACGATGCTCGGCGACAGGCGCGCGGCGATCGAGGGGCAGACGATGAGCCTCGCCGAGGGCCTCGCGCTGGAGGCGCAGGCGGGCCCGGAGACCTTCGCGCAGGCACTTGCCGGGGCACAGCGCTTCGCAGCCGGCGAGGGCCGCGGCGGCGCCGGCGCCTGAAGCGCGCCGAGACTTCTCAGCTCTCAAGGCCAGCGAGCCTTCAGGAGGCCCGTGACTGTCCTCGAGGCCGGCCATCGCCTATCCTCGCCTCACGATGGCCTACTTCATCACGGGTTCAACAGGGTTCATAGGCCACCACCTGCTCGAAGCGCTGCTGCGCCGCGACGGGGACGTCCACGTGCTCGTGCGGGAGCGCTCCCAGGGCAAGCTCGCCGACCTGCTCCAGACGCTCGAGCGCCGAACGCCCGGCCTGCCGATCGACCGGGTGCATCCGGTGATCGGCGACCTGCGAAAGCCGCTGCTTGGGATCGAGGTGGACCAGGTGCAGGAGCTGCGCGGCAAGATCGACCACTTCTTCCACCTCGCCGCCGTCTACGACATGACGGCCTCCCCGCAGCGCAACGTCGCAGTCAACGTCGGCGGCACGAGCCACGCGGTGGAGCTGGCCCGCTCGCTCGAGGTCGGCTGCCTGCACCACGTCTCCTCGATCGCGGTCGCAGGGACCAAGAAGGGCCTCTTCACCGAGGACTCCTTCGACGAGGGCCAGCGGCTGCCATCTCCGTACCACAAGACGAAGTTCGAGTCCGAGCGGATCGTGCGCGAGCAGCCCTACGTTCCCTGGCGCGTCTACCGGCCCGCGGTGGTCGTCGGCGACTCGCGGACCGGCGAGATGGACAAGATCGACGGCCCCTATTACTTCTTCAAGTCGATCCAGCTGATGCGCCGCCTGATCCCGGAATGGCTGCCGCTGATCGGGCTGGACCTCGGCAGAACCAACATCGTGCCGGTTGACTGGGTCGCCGCCGCGATCGACCACATCGCCCACAAGCGCGGTCTGGACGGGCGGGCGTTCCACCTCACCGACCCGCACTCGATCAGGATCGACCGAGTCTTCAACCTGCTGGCAGAGGCGGCCCACGCGCCGCGCTTCGCGCTCAGCCTCGACAAGCGGTTGCTCACGCCGGTGCCCAGGGCGCCCCTCTCGGCGATCAGCCGCCTGCCGCTGATAAGCCAGGGGCGCAAGCTGGCACTCAAAGAGCTCGGCATCCCCGCGGAGGTGCTCTCCCACATCGACCTCATCCCCGAGTTCGACACGCGCGAGGCGCGCAGGGCGCTCGCCGGCACCACCCTCGAGACGCCTCCCTCCTTCGAGGGCTACGTCACTCGCCTGTGGGACTACTGGGAGCGCGAGATGGACCCGGACGTCGACCGCTCGCGCACGCTGCGCGAGGCCGTCGATGGGCGTCAGGTCCTGATCACCGGCGCCTCCTCCGGGATCGGCAAGGCGACCGCACTGAAGATCGCGGGCGCCGGCGGTGTCCCGCTCCTGGTCGCGCGCAACGTCGAGAAGCTCGAGGAAGTGCGGGCCGAGATCGTCGCAGCCGGCGGCACCGCCTACGTCTACGCCGCCGACATCTCCGACATGGAGGACGTCGAGAGACTGCTCGCGCGCGTGCACTCAGACCACGGGCACGTGGACATGCTCGTCAACAATGCGGGCCGCTCGATCAGGCGCTCGGTCGCGCTCAGCTACGAGCGCTTCCACGACTACGAACGCACGATGCAGCTCAACTACTTCGGCGCGGTGAAGCTGATCCTCGGCGTGCTGCCGCAGATGCGCGAGCGCGGCCGCGGGCACATCGTCAACGTCTCCTCGATCGGCGTGCAGACCAACCCGCCGCGCTTCTCGGCCTACGTGGCCTCCAAGGCCGCGCTCGATGCCTTCACGCGGGTCGTGGCCTCCGAGGTGATCGGCGACGGCGTCACCTTCACGACGATCCACATGCCGCTCGTGCGCACCCCGATGATCGCGCCGACCAAGATGTACAGCGCCTTCCCCACGATCAGCCCCGACGATGCGGCGGAGATGATCTGCGAGGCGCTGCGCAGCCGCCGCAAGCACATCGGCACGCGCCTTGGCACGGTCGGCGAGGTCGCCTACGCGCTCTCGCCGAAGGCCGTGGACCGGGTCCTGCACCTCGCCTACCGGGTCTTCCCCGACTCGGCCGCCGCGAAGGGCCAGCGCGAGCAGATCGATGAGCGGGCCTCCTTCGAGCAGATCGCGATGGCGAACCTGATGCGAGGAGTGCATTGGTAGGGCCGGCCTTGGGGGCCGGCCTGGTTGGGTTGCGCAGCGCAAGCCTCGAGCGCTGCGCGAGGGCGGCCAGGCCGTGAAGGAGCTCGCCGAAGGCGTCTTCATGCTCGACGGCTTCCCGCCGGGCGTCATCAACATCTATCTCGTGGGCGAGACCCTGATCGACGCCGGCACGCGCCAGGCCGAGAGACGAATCGTGCGCCAGATCGACGGCCGCGCGCTCGCCACGCACGCTCTCACCCACGCCCACCCCGACCATCAGGGATCGAGCCACGCGATCTGCGAACGGTTCGGCATTCCGCTCTGGTGCGGCCAGGCCGACGTGCCCGCCGTGGAGCGGGCCGGCGGCGTGGTCAACCCGAAGGCGCCGGCCTGGCTGAACAGGGCGCAGGCGCGGTGGTGGACCGGGCCGCCCCATCCCGTCGCCCGCGCCCTCTCCGAGGGCGATGAGGTCGAAGGGTTCACGGTGCTCGAGACCCCCGGCCATTCGCGCGGGCACATCGCCTTCTGGCGCGAGGCCGACAGGGTGCTGATCCTCGGCGACGTGCTGAGCAACGTGAACATGATGACGGGCAGACCGGGGCTGAACGCGCCCCCGGACACGTTCACGCCCGACCCGGCTCGCAACCGCGCCTCCGCCCGGAGGCTAGCGGCGCTGCGACCGGCGCTGGCCTGCTTTGGCCACGGCAAGCCGCTGCGCGACCCGGACAGGCTCGCGGACTTCGTGGCCTCACTGCCCGCCTAGGCCGGGGCCAATAGCATCCGCCGCCGGATGACGGCGCAGAGCATCTTCACCCTGCAGGAGGGCAGCTACGTGCCGACCGCGCTTGCGCGCGGACCATGGGACCCCGGCGCCCTGCACGGCGGCGCTGCCGCCGCCCTGATCGTCGAGGAGCTGGAGCGCCTGCACCCCACGCCGGATCTCCGCACGGGCAGACTCTCCTTCCAGTTCCTGCGCCCGGTCCCCGCGGCACCGCTCACGCTCAGCACCGAGGTCGTGCGTCCGGGACGCAGGGTCCAGGAGCTGGCGGCGGAGCTGCGCAGCGGCGAGACGCTCGTCTGCAGGGCGAAATCGCTGCGGGTACAGGCGCTCTCGCCCGACATCGACCCGCGCGAGCCGCAGAACGACATGCCCGGCCCAGAAGACGGCAACGCCGTGCGCTTCGCGCTGGATGACCCCGAGGCGCCGAGCTTCGCGACCGCGATGGACATGCGCTGGCTCACCGAGCCCTTCTCGCTTGGCCCGGGACGCGTGTGGATGCGTCTACGGGTGCCGCTGCTGTCGGAGCGTCCCGCAAGCCCACTCTCGCTGCTGGCGGCCGTCTGCGACTTCGGCAACGGCGTGAGCTCAGAGCTTCGCTTCGACCGCTACCTATTCATCAATGCCGACCTGACACTGCATCTGCAGCGCTGCCCCCAGGGCGAATGGGCCGGCATCGACGCGCGCACCCTGCTCTGCCCAGATGGAGCGGGCCTTGCCGAGAGCGTCGCCCACGACATCCAGGGCCCGGTCGGACGCTCCTTCCAGACGCTCGTCGTCCAGCCTCGATAGCGCCGCCACAGCGGCCCGGGAAGACCTGTCACATCGCGGCCGGCGATGTGGTTGCATGCGCAATCATTTGCTGTTATCGTTTGTGCAACAGCAACCATCTACCCATCGTGGATCGGCCTGCCCGATCTCAAAGGAGACCAGCATGTCAACAGAGTCCGCACCCACAACAACCGCTCTGCCCACGGGAACCTGGACGGTCGACCCGATCCACTCCAACGTCGAGTTCTCGGTCAAGCACGTCGGCATCGCGACCGTCAAAGGCCGCTTCAACGAGTTCGAGGGCACGCTGCAGGTCACCCCGGAGGGTGGCGCCGTCGGCTACGGCACCGTCGAGGTCCAGAGCGTCGACACCGGCCAGCAGCAGCGCGACGACCACCTGCGCTCTCCGGACTTCTTCGACGCGGCCAACTTCCCGAAGATCGAGTTCCGCTCGACCGAGATCGCCGTGGACGGCGATGAGATCACGGTCACCGGCGATATCACGATCCGCGACGTGACGAAGAGCATCACCCTTCAGGGCGAGCTCGAAGGGACCGAGACCGACCATCAGGGCAACGAGCGCGTCGGCCTCTCGCTCAGCACCCAGATCAAACGATCGGACTTCAACGTGAGCTTCAACGCGGCGCTCGGCTCCGGCAACCTCGTCGTCTCAGACAAGGTGAAGCTCCAGATCGACGTCTCGGCCGTCAAGAGCGCCTGAGCGCGCTGCGCGGGGCGCTGTCGGTCAGCGCCCCGCCTCGGTGAGCAGTTGCACCTCGGCCTCGGTGAGCGTGAGGTTCGCAACGTGCAGCAGATCCTCGAGCTGCTGCACGTTGCGGGCGCTCGCGATCGGCGTGGCGACCGTGGGCTGCGCCGCAAGCCAGGCCAGCGCGAGCGCCGCGACGCTGCTCTCATGCGCGGCCGAGACCCGATCGAGCGCGTCGAGCACGCGCCGGCCGCGCTCGTCCATGTAGGCGCTTGCGCTCTCGGCGCGCGTGCTTGCGACCGTGTCGCCGCCGGGCCTGTACTTACCGGTGAGAAAGCCCTGAGCCAATGCGAAGTAGGGCAGGCAGGGCAGCCCCCGCGCCTGGCAGAGATCCTGCAGCGGGCCCTCGTACTCGTCCCGAACGACCAGGTTGTAATGCGGCTGCAGGGCTATGTAGGAAGCCAGGCCCTCCCGCTGGGAGACCTCCAGGGCGCCGGCGAGGCGATCGGCGTCGTAGTTGGAGGCGGCGATGTGGCGGACCTTGCCCTGCCGCACGAGCGCATCGAACGCTGCGAGCGTCTGCTCGAGCGGCGTGTCCGGATCGTCCTTGTGTGCGTAGTAGAGGTCGATCCTGTCGGTCTGCAGCGCCCGCAGCGAATCCTCGGCCGCCTGGGCTATCCGCTGCGGCGAGAGTCCGGGCTTGGCGCCCATGCCCACCTTCGTGGCAAGCACGATCCGATCGCGATTGCCACGCGCGGCCATCCAGCGTCCGATGATCTCCTCCGAGGCTCCGCCAGCGTAGATGTTGGCGGTGTCGATGAAGTTGCCGCCCGCGGCGAAGTACGCGTCGAGCACTTCATATGACTGCCGCTCGTCGGCGCTGCGGCCAAAAACGTTGCCGCCGAGGCAAAGTGGGAACACGTCGAGATCGGTGGTGCCGAGCAGCATCGCAGCAGAGTAGCGAAGGCGTAAGTAGATCTCCGCTGCCGCGCCGCCGCAAAGGCCGGATGCCCGCTCCTCCATGCCGAGCTATCGTCGATTCGTGGCCTTGCGCCACCGATCAGGGTCAGCCGGAGGGCCTTCGAAAGACGTGAGCGCATCTGAGCTCTCTCGCAGCGCGCATACCTTCTCCGACCGGCGCCAGGCCGGCCGGCGGCTCGGCGCAAGGATCCCTCGCGCTGCAGAGCGCGCATGGACCCGCATCGACGGTCGTACTCGCGCTGCCGCGCGGCGGGGTGCCGATCGGCTTCGAGGTGTCTCGCGCGCTGAATGCTCCGCTCGATGTGCTGATCGCAGGCAAGATCGGCGTGCCCGGAAATCCGGAGCTCGGCATGGGCGCCGTCGCCGAGGGCGGGGTGCGGGTGCTCAGCGAGGAGGTGCTCGGAGGCATGCGCGTGAGCGAGGAGCATCTCGACCGCAACGCCTGCGCCGCCGAAGCGGAGCTGCGCAGACGCGTGCGACTCTATCGCGGCGAGCGTGCCCCGATCGAGCTCGAAGGCCGCGCCGCGATCGTCGTCGACGACGGTCTTGCGACCGGCTGCACCGCGCGCGCGGCGATGCTCTCGGCACGCTCCAGGGGCGCCGCTCGCGTCGTGCTCGCCGCGCCGGTGGGTGCGCGCGCCACCGTCGAGGCGTTGGCGGCGGAGGCCGATGAGGTCATATGCCTGCTCGCGCTCGAGCCGATGTGGGCGATCGGCGTGTGGTACGACGACTTCAGCCAGGTCTCAGACCACGAGGTACTTGCGCTGCTCGGGCGGGCGCGGGATCGCGCTGAGCCTCTTCAGGGATGAGGAGGGCGCCAGCGTCGAAGATGAGAACAGCCATCGTCTCGCCTCTTCCTTCTCTTCCTGAGTGAAGGGTCCACCGGTCTCCAGCGCGATTTCGTCGGCCACTTCTCGCAGGATTTCTTTGCGCAGGCGGGCAGCGGCCGTCTCGGCGATCCAGGCGGACACCCCCTTCTCGCCGGCTGCTGTGCGCAGACGCTGATAGAGATCGTCATCGAGGCTGCTGCTGATCTTCGCCATCGAGACAAAGGTAGCGCCGTCGGTACTACCGGATGGGCCTTGTTGAAGGGTGGCCATCGCTGGATTGTCCAGATTGCTTGGGATGCTTCGGCCGATCGCGGGCCCGCCTACCTGCGCCGCCCCTGGGCAAAGCTCGTGACCGCCGGCGCTACGGCCCTGAAGTCGCTCGCGTCCTCCTGACTCTCCTCCGCGGCAGCAGGTGGCGTGCGCCGCTGCCGCCGCTCCTCCAGGTCGGTGACCCTCTTGCCATGGAGGTCGTCCACGGGCAGGCTCAGCAACTCGCTGGCGAGCACGTTGATGGCGCCCTCACCGTCCGCGTGGCGCTCCAGGCGTCCCCTTGCCATCAGCAGCGGCTCGCCGCGCACGAGCGCGCGCCTTCGCTCATACAGCGGCGGGGGAACGATCAGGTTCACGGTGCCCAGCTCGTCTTCGAGCAACAGGAAGGTGACGCCCTTGGCGGTCCCAGGGCGCTGGCGGGCGATCACGAGACCCGCGATGCTCACCATCGCGCCGTGGGGGGCCTGCACCAGGTCGGCCGAGGCGAGCGCACCTTGCTCCTTCAGGCGCTCGCGCAGCAGACCGAGCGGATGCCGCTCGATCGATACGCCGCTGGCGGAGTAGTCGGCGAGCATCGCATCCCAGGCGCTGAGCTGCGGCAGCGCCGGCGCCCGCCCGAGCTCCAGGTCGAGGGCGAGCTGAACCTCTGTGCCTGACCCCCCGAGACGCTTGGCGGGTGCCGCGATCCCCAGCTGCCACAGCGCGCTGCGGCGCGCCCTGGGGCCTCCTCCCGCCAGTGCGTCGCAGGCGCCCGCCCAGGCCAGCAGCTGCAGGGCCTGGCGGGAGATGCCGCTTCTGGAGGCGAGATCCTCCAGATCGGCGAAGGGGCCGATCTGCCGCCGCGAGGCGATCAGCGCCTGCGCGTCCTCGCCGGCGAGCCCCCGCACGTACCCGAGGCCGACCTTCACCTCGCCCTCGTGGGTCAGGGAGCACTCCAGCTCGCTGTGTTGCACATCCGGAGCGAGCACCTTCACGCCGCGGCGCTGTGCCTCGTGGATCAGGCTGTCAGGGGCGTAGAAGCCCATCGGCTGCTCGTTTAGCAGCGCGCAGAGGAACTCGACGGGGTGGTGGACGCGCAGCCACGTCGACTGGTAGGCCAGCAGGCCGAAGGCGGCGCCGTGAGCCTTCGGGAAGCCGAAGCCGGCGAAGCCGGAGACCATCTTCCACACCTCCTCGGCCAGTGGGCGGGAAACGTCCGGGTGCCTCTCAAGCGCGCCCTCCACGAACTCCTTGTGGTGGCGCTCCATCGCCTCCTGCGAGCGCTTACGGCTCATCGCTCTGCGCAGCCCCTCCGCCTCCCCCTGGCTGAATCCCGCAAAGGCCTGGGCGACTTCGATCACCTGGTCCTGGAAGACGATCGTCCCCAGCGTCTCCCCAAGCGGCTCCTCGAGCGAAGGATGCGGATAGGGGATCTCGTAGCCGGAGTCGGCGAGCAGCTTGCGGCGGCGCTCTATGTAGGGGTTCACGGCACCACCGACGATCGGCCCAGGCCGCACGATCGCCACCTGGATCGTGAGGTCTTCGAGGTTCCTTGGCTTGGTGCGCCGCAGAGAGCCCATCTGGGCGCGGCTCTCGATCTGGAAGACGCCAGTCGTCTCGGCCTTCTGGATGCACTGGAAGGTGGCATCGTCCTCGAAGTCGATCCGGGACAGGTCGACCATCTCTCCGGTGCGATCGGCGATCAGCTGCACGCAGCGTTCCACCGCGGAGAGCATCCCGAGACCCAGCAGATCGATCTTCAGGAAGCCGGCATCGGCGCAGGAGTCCTTGTCCCACTGCGCAATCTGCCGGCCCTCCATCGCCGCGGGCACCACCGGGCAGCAGTCGATCAGCGGACGGGTGGCGATGATCATCCCGCCGGAGTGCTGGGAGATGTGGCGCGGCAGCCCCCGCGCCTCATCCGCCAGACGCGCAAGCCAGCTCCAGCGGCCGCTGTGCCGGCGCCGCTTGCCGAGCGCCGCCTCGATCGCGTCCGCCACCGCCCCCGCCGAGCTCCACCCGTCGGCGCAGCGCGCGACGCGCTCGATCTCGCCCGGCGGCAGCCCGAGCGCCTTGCCGAGCTCCCTCACCGCGCCTCTGGCCCTGAAGGTGGGAAAGGCCGCCACGAGCGCGGAGCGCTCGGAACCGTAGCGTTCGTGCACTCGTGGGATGAGCCGCTCCCTGACGTCCCTTGGGAAATCCAGGTCGATGTCTGGCAGCGATTTGATCTCGGCGTGCAGGAAGCGCCCCATCGAGAGCTCGCCCGCGACCGGGTCGATGTGGGAGAGGCCGGTCAGGTAGCAGACGATCGAGGAGACCGAGGAGCCCCTGCCGCGCCCGGGCGCCAGCAGCGACCGAGCGCTGCCCCGTCCCCGCACCTCGATCGCAACCTGCTTGGCCAGCTCGAATATCTCGTGATGCAGCAGGAAGAAGCCCGAAAGCCCCAGATCCTCGATCGTGGCAAGCTCGTGCCGCAGACGCGTGGCCGCCTCCGCGTGGAGCTTGCTGCCCCTCGGGTAGCGGACGGCGAACTGCGCCTGGCAGACCCGCGCAAGCTCACGCGCCGCATCGGCGCGCTCGGCGCCGGGGTAGCTGTAGCCGAGGTCCTCGCGCAAATCGAAGCTCAGCGTCTCTGCCAGGCGCACGCTCTCCGCGACCGCCTGCGGGTACTCCGAGAAGCGCGCCACCATCGCCTCCGGGCGGGCGAGCACGTGCGTGTGGTTTGGACGGCGCACAGGGTCGCTGGAGTCGAGCGTGAGCCCGTGGGCAAGCGCCACGAAGGCATCCTGTAGCAGCGCTCTGGCAGAGGTGTGGGCGTGGACGTTCCCGGTCGCTACGCATGGCACACCCAGCCGGCGCGCAAGCCGCATGAGCATCCGGTTGCGGGCGTGGTCGTGGCGGGCGTAGGGGCGCTGCAGCTCGACCCGCAGGGCGTCTGGGCCAAACGCGTCCAGCAGCCTTCGCAGCGGCGCATGCTCGTGGATGCCGCGGGTGGCGCAGCCGCTGAGGCAGACCAGCCCGTCGGCATGGCTCATCACCTGCTCGAGGGTGACGCTCGGCTGCCCGCCGCCGGAGGTGGAGGAGCCCTTCCTGTCCCTGCCGCGGCGTCCGGGGCCATCGCGCGTGTGGGAGTGGGAGAGGCTCAGCAGCCGGCAGAGGTTGCGCCATCCGCGCCTATCTGCGACGAGCAGCGTGAGGTGGCGCAGATCTCCGGCCCCACTCTCCACGCCTTCTGCTGGCGGCTCCTCCAGCTTCACGGTGACCTCGGCCCCGAAGATGGGCCTTGGTCCTTTCATCTCCTCGGTGCTGACCGCGAGCTCCATCGCTCCTGAGAGCGAGTCGTGATCGGTCAGAGCGAGAGCCTGATGGCCGAGCAGCCGCGCCTGCGCGACCAGCTCTTCCGGCATCGAGGCGCCGTCCAGGAACGAGTAGGCGGAGTGGGCGTGGAGCTCAACGTAGGGCGGGGTGCCTGGAGCGCTGGACATGGCGAACGTATGTTCGCATAAGCCCCATCAGCTATCCAGCGACAGGAGTCTGCTGTCCAGCCCGCAGGGCCAGACGTCTTCCACGGCACTCAGATGCGGGCGAGACGCTTCTCCAGATAGCTCACAGCCCGGCTGAGCAGCGTGGGCTTTGAAGTACCCCGCAGCTCGACCGCGATGACATTCGGCGGTGGCGTCGCCGGCATCGGATTTGACTTGATGGGCTTGGGTGATGGGGGCCTGTCGTCGCTCATCTCGATGCAAGAGTGTAATCAGGAGCGCCGCAACCAACGCGAGGATCTCGCCGGTCAACATGATGGATGGGACGCGCGAATCACGCCGTCTGCGTGTGCCGCCCAGCAGCAGGTGAGCCTGCTACCCCACCAGCCTGAAAGGCACCTCGAGCGCCCGATAGGTCCTTGCCGCGCGCTGGTCCCTGGAGACGAGCTCCAGGTCATGCTCGCGGGCGACAAGCGCGATCAGCCCGTCGTAGGCCGCCCCACCCGCCACACGCGCCTCGGCGAGCCCGGGGAGCTGGGAGCGAAAGGCGCCGGCATCGAGTGTCGCCCATGCGCCTGGAAGCCGCGCATCCACGATCGAAGCGGCGTCAAGCGGCTCGACTCGGTGTGGCGGCGGCAATCTCGTCAGCACGCTGTAGGTCTCAACCGCCACATGCGCGATCGTGACCTCGCACCGGCTCAGCGCATCTTCTGCGCGATCGTGGGCTTCGTGGTCTGCGAGCAGAGCGGGGATCGAGATGCTCGTGTCCGCGGCCCACCTCATCTATGCGCGCGCACAAGTTCGAGGGTGCGACGCACCTGCTCATCGGTGAGCGGAGCTCCAGTCGGCGAGACGACAGGCCCGTTGGGGCCCTCGACTACCCTCGCGGGCGCATAGGGACGGGCGATCTCCAAGCGCCCGTCCACCACCTCTGCCTCCAGAGGCGCGCCAGGCGAGAAACCCAGCTGGTCGCGCAGCGGCTTGGGCACCACCAGCCGGCCAGCGCGATCGATCGACACTTTCATGGCAGCATCATGCCATAGGAGTGGTATCCGTCGGCCATTTATCCCAATGCAGGGAGACACGCCCACAGAGCACATGCTCGCGCCCGCTTGGGATGAGACGCGCGAATCACGCCGCCTGCGTGAACCAGCGCCCGCTGATCAGGTCGTGGTAGACGACGAGATTTCGTCCCTTCGCGCTCACGATCTCCCAGTAGCGGCGGCGCAGCGGCCGCTCGGTCCACCAGCGGTCCTCCATCAGCCACGTCTCGCGCACGATCTCAACCGGCTCGCCGTCGACGCTGAGCGGCTCACCTTCGCGGCCCCGCCTGCCATCCCCCGCGTGCACGCGGACGGGACGGGGACTGTTCAGCACACGCGGCGCGCCGGCCTTGGCCTTCGTGCCCATCAGCCCTGGAAGGGCGCAAGCACGCTGCGGCGCTCAGGAGCACGCGATTCGGGGTCCACCAATACGACCCGCAGGGCGGCATCAGGACCCGCGGCCGCCCGAGCCTGCCCCACCGCCTCTGAGAGCCGCCTGCGGCGCTGCTGGGCCGCAGGAGCGAGCAGGTCCTGTTGATCGCCGCCGGGCGGCCCGAAGCTCTCAACCCCCAGGCGCAGCGCAGCTGCCGGCGCCGGCAGCTGCGCCAGGCGCAGTCCAAGTGCAAGGCACATGCGCCGCGCATCGGCGCTCGCCTCGCGAAACGGGATGCTCTGTCGCCAGGTGCCCCCTTCCACCAGCCGCACGGAGAGCGTCACCGCCCGAAGGGTGCGCCCTCGCCGCTGCGGGTTGGCAAGCAGCCGCTCGACGAGGACGCCGAGCACGCGTTCGAGTGCCTGCCCGGAGTCGGCCTCCCGCAGCTCCATCGCCTCCTCCAAGCGCTCGGGGACGCTGCGCGGCGAAAGCGGCGTGTCCCAACCACCCGCGAGATCGTGCGCGAGGACGCCCGCCCTGCCGAAGCGATCGGCCATCCCATCGCGCCCAAGCCTCCTGATCGCCCCGAGGGTGCGTATGCCAAGGCGGTGCAGCGGCAGCACGAGGTCGGCGGTCTGCTCCCTGAGCCGCAACAGCTCGGCCGGCTGGGAGGAGAGCCAGCGAGCTGCCTCGCGCTGCTCGACGATCACCGCGCCACGGCGAGGCCTTGCCGCAAAGGCGGCCGCCATTGCGCAGAAGCGTCCCGGCCCCGCTCCGATTCGCGCCGGCCTGCCCCCCTGCCCGCTGCGGCGTGCCGCCTCGATCACGCCGGGCAGGCCGCCGTGCAGCCGCAGCAGCCCATCGGCGGCAAAGAACGCGATCCCCGCCGCCGGGCCCTCCACCGCGGCGCCGATGCCCTCCAGCCCGCCGAGCACCGTCTCCCACGCCTCCGCGGCGCCAAGCGGATCGGCCGGCAGCAGGCCAAGCGAGGGGCAGCGGGCAAGCGCCTCACCCAGCGACATGCCCTGCCTCACGCCATCGGCTTCGGCTGCCCCAGAGACCTCTCCCACGCACCGCGCCCCGGGCGCCGGCGCGATCGCAATCGGCTCCCCCGTCAGCGCCTCCGCGCCACCGGCGGCGACTATCAGCTCGAAGCGGGGCAGGTGGAGGCAGACGACCATAGGCGAACGTATGTTCGCATAGGTAAGGCATCCTGGCAAGCCGGCCATCGCGGCTGCACGTCGAGGCCCGGCAAGCGAGATGTCCCGCCTGCCGGGTCGGGGTCGGGGAAGTAAGAGAGATGTCCTCTCCTGCCCTGATCGCATGGAGCACCGACTCGGCCGCGGCGCTGTCACAGCTGGAGGCATGCGATGGAGGTTCGAGGCGCCGGTCTCATCAGCTCGACTACGCCTACGTTCTGCTTCTATGCGCCCACTTCCAGGCCTACTGCCGTGGCCTGCACAGCGACGCCACGCAGGTGCTCGTCGAATCGATCGCCCCCGAGATAGGCGCGGTGCTCGACACCAACCTCTCCTTCGCCCGCCAGCTCGACCATCGCAATGCCCAGCCAGGAACTATCGGCGGTGACTTCAAGCGGTTCGGAATCGAGTTCTGGGTCCTCGTCAATGCTGCGAACGCCGACAGCGCCACACGCCAGCGTCAACTCCAAGCGCTGACCGCTTGGCGCAACGCGATTGCTCACCACGACATTGAGAGCCGCCGTGACGAGCTGACTCCGCACGAGGTGACGCTCGCCACCTGCCGGTCCTGGCGCAGTGCACTGGATGGGCTGGCTCAGACTTTCGATCAGGTGCTCGCCAAGCACCTCGAGACGCTCGTGGGCGCACGCCCCTGGTGATACCCTCGAATACGGAGAAGTCATGTCCCCCCTTCCGCCTCCATCCCTGAAGCCGCCGTTCGAGGAGTGGTACAAACGCGGCCGGCGCGTGCGCGTTATCGCCGTGACAGGACCGCCTTTCCCTGCAGTTCTGTTGGAGAACCGGGGCAAGATCGCCGCCAAACAGACCAAGTACGTCGTGCGTGTGGCCACAGATCCAGACAACCCCGAAGAACGCCTCGAGTTCGAGACCTCCGAGGACCGCATCCTGCTCGACGACGCCTGACCGGCGCGCCGCACGGGGCATCTCACCGAGATCCGACAGGTCCAGCTCCACATCACCGAGCGCCGCGAACCGCGCATGGATCCGGCCGCCGAATCCACCTGACGGCGGCCGAGCGGGCAGCGCCTCTTCGAGGATCGCGCGGGCTCGGGCCTCCATCGCGCTGCATGGCAGTGCATTCTGCTCATAGCCGTCCTCCCTGCGTTCCGCTCCGCAGCCGGTATGCTTTAGGCTACCGCGATGTCATTCCTCAGCGTCCGCAACTATCGCGACACATTCGCCATGGATGTTTTATCATTCGCGAACTTCGTTCCATTGGAATCGCTGGGGAGAGGATATGGGTCATTCAACGACGCGCGCGCCGACGCCCGAGCGCGACCGCACTCGGCTTGCCGAACAGCTCCGGGAGCGGTCGCCAGAATTGGAACGGGACATTCTGGCTTACTTCACCGAACAGGCGTCGATGGATGTCGGGGTTGCGCACCTCTTGCGCTCGCTCCCAGCCGTCATTGCTGCCGCACTCGACGCATGGGTCTCGGCGATCGAGCACGGCCACGACTGGCACGTCCCCACCCAGGTGCGCTCGCACGCGCGGCGCGCCGCTGTCAACGGCGTGGACATGCCCTCCTCCCTGCGTCGCAGCTCCCACGCCGCCACGCTCGTGCTCCAGGTCTTGGGCGATACGCTCCATGCTGGCTCCTACAGCGCGGCAGCGCAGCGCTACGCGATGACCACCACCAGCTCTGTCGCGAACGCTCTCACCGCTGCCGTCGCCGAAGGGCATGCACAAGAGCTAAGACGTGGCATGCAGACCAAAGCCGAGCTTGTAAGCGAACTCGTGCGGAGGCTGCTAAATCACGAAGATGTCGATACGCGTGAGCTCGGCTACGATCTCGCCGCCAACCACATCTGTGTGATCGCGGCAGGGAAGGGCATTCTCAAGACGATTGAAGTCACTGCGGAGAGATTGGGCCTCGCACGACTCGTGGCTCCTCAAGACGACGGAACGATCTGGGCTTGGTTCGGCAGCAAAAGCGCTCTACAAACGTCCGACGTAACCCGCCATATTCTGAAGTCGAAGTCCAGGATGGACACTTACATCGCGATCAGCGAGCCTACACGCGGCATAGATGGCTTCCGAGGCGCACACTGGCAGGCGAATGTTACCTTCTCAGCAGCGCTTCGCGACTCAGCAGGGCCGGCAATGTTCGCGGACGTCGCAGATGTCGTCCCTTTTCTCCAAAACCCGCGCGCAGCAAACGCCCTAATCGCTCTCTTTCTTGATCCACTGCGGAACAACAAAGCCGATGGCGATACCCTGATCGCCACCCTAGCCGGCTACTTTGCGTGCGACTGCAACGCGTCATCCGCCTGCGCGCTGCTTGGAGTGCACCGGCGAACGGTGGAGAAACACATAAGAGCAGCGGAAGAGAGGATGAAGGGCCGCCCACTACGCGTTTGGCGACGGCAGACTGAACTTGCCATGCGCATCGAGCGACTGCGAGTCGTAGGTGCCCCTGGCGCGTACTGCGCCGAACTCAAAGTGCCAGTGGTGCCAGAAGTTGATGGCCAATACCAATAAATTCGCGCCACCCCGTTATCCACATTGGCCACTCCACGCATCGGCAGGAAATGCGACCGTTGATTCCACATCCATTTCCACGGCGAGGAGCTAACCCCTGTGAGATCAATGAGAGTCATGGCAGACAGCAGGTGCCGGTCACTATTGCTTGTCCTAGTCTGCTGCGCCGTAGGCATAACGATTACGCCAACACAATCCGCAGCCGCCGCGCCATTGTCTGTGGGCGCGCCACTGGGA
Source organism: uncultured Actinomycetota bacterium (assembly GCA_963757925.1). GTDB lineage: Bacteria > Actinomycetota > Thermoleophilia > Solirubrobacterales > Solirubrobacteraceae > Palsa-744. The sequence continues at coordinate 34,534 of CAVWTE010000003.1, read as the reverse complement.
CAGACTCAACCGGTGCCTAGCGCCATACCGTTGGGTTCGGGGGAGCCCGCAACATGCATCAACGTTCTCCTCGAGCCGAAAGCGACGTGCCTTGACGGCGAAGAAGGCCCCTATATCTATCACGAGGTCGAGAGCTGGAACTCTACTGGGGAGGGATGGGGAAGTTGTGCAGAGGTAACTGTAGCGCAAGAAGTACGAGGAAGTCAGTGCGTAGGTAATATTTCTTCCGGTTACGACGAAGTATATTGTATATCGAAATGTTCCGGAAAAGGCGGCTGGGCTACCGTAGAGAACAACAGTGGTGGAGAGCACCGCTTTACACTGTGGGCAAGCTGGGAATAAGAGATATTGGCTTTATCAGACAGCGATCACGGCTCGTGGCCGTGATCGCTGTCTTGCTTTTCGTTGCCGCCGCATTCGCGGCGCAGTCCAGACAGCCAGCGAAGCTCACACACTACGCAAAGCGGCATCTTTCAGAGAAGAAGGACACTTCCTCGTCTCCATTCAGCTATGGCGCGGACCTTAGGGCATTCTCTGCGCTGAGGCGACCCTGGAGCCGGGCCGATACGCTACCGGCCCAAGCCCGACATATCTTTACCCCCGCAGTCGGTGTCGAGTACCGTCGGATACGCAAGATACAGACATCGCTTGGAACGACTTGGGTCTTCCCGGAGAATGAGAAGGTGTGTATGCTCGGCGGCCCAACCACCGACATTGACGCAGGTGCTGTCTGTATGTCAGCCACAGAGGCCATCATGGGGTATCTTGAGACCGAAGAAATTGGTGTCCATGATCCCAACGCCGCATCGGCGGCAAACTTCGTCGCCGGCCTGGTACCAGATGGAGTCAAGCACGTCGCGATTCACGAATCTCGTGGCTCGACTATCACTCTCTCGGTGCATGAAAATGTCTACATGGATGAGACCATAGGCCATGTCAACTCAGTTACGTTCATCGGTCCCGACGGAACTATGACTGTTGGCTCGAGAGGCCCTTAAGCCATATGCAAGCACCAAATTTGGACCCCGCGGGTCACACCGAGACATACTGCGCTTCATCGTGCATGTCGGCACGACCTGTTATGCTATTTGGGAGGTTCGGGGGTGCTCACTATGCGACAATTTCGGTGCTATATTGCTGTATGCAGGTGGCCAAGGACAGCCACGGCCGACGTGATCAGTCGCGGGCGGCTGCAACTGCTGGCCACCTCGCTGCTTGCCGCGATCCTATCTCTCCTCCTCGCCGCGCCAACCCATGCTGAAGGCCTCGAAGAACCAGGGTGTCGTCCGTGGGTATGCCGCCCCTCGACGGCTGGCATTGCTGTACTCGAAGGTGTCATCGAGCGCAGCCTTAATGCCACGATAAAATTTGAACCTTCCCACGCGCGCTTCGTCTATCGCACGGCCGAACACAGACGAGAAGCCGACGGCACCTATAGCGCACCGCGCTTCGGCACCTGGCATGTTGTGAAGCTCACCGAAGCAACCAACGCATCAGGTGAATCCACTGGCACATTCAAGATATCGCTGCCAGCGTGCAACCCGACCGCCCGTGTCTTCGGCTGCATGGGCGGCGAATATGAAGGGTACGCGACATATAACGGCACGCCTTGCAGTGAATACAACGTGTACGCCATGATGACGGTCGGAGAGGTAAATCAGATTCCCGCGAACAGCTTGGCGTGCATTCCCCCAAAGCCGTCAAAGCACAAGCACAAGAAGCGCACGCAGACCAAGCATCGCCGCTAGTCCATCCCCAGCGGGCCCGTTGCAGCTCCGCTGAGGAACTGTCGCACGAACGGGTTCTCCGAGGAGAACATCTGCTCGGCGGTGCCGGACTCCACGATCCGGCCGCGCCACAGCAGCGCGATGTACTCGCCGATCCGTCGGGCTGAGGCGATGTCGTGGGTCACCACGAGGTAGGTGCCGCCGTGCTGGCCGTGCATCTCCTGGATCAGCTCGCAGAGCAGAGCCGTGCGGACGGGGTCGAGCCCGGAGTCGGGCTCGTCGAAGATCACGATGTCAGGCTCCATCACGAGCGCCCGTGCGAAGCCGGCGCGCTTGCGCATCCCGCCGGAGAGCTGGGAGGGCATGTCTTCGATCGCATCGGAGAGGCCGACGTCAGCCAGACGCTCCTTGACGGTTTCGGCGATCTGGGACTCTGAGTAGTCGGTGTGCTGGCGCAGCGGGAAGGCGACGTTGTCGAAGACGTTCATCGAGCCGAAGAGCGCTCCGTCCTGGAAGAGGACGCCGATCCTGCGGCGCATATGGAGCAGCTGCGGCAGCGTCATCTTCGGCACCGATTCGCCGTGCACGAGGATCTCGCCTGAGTCGGGAAACATGAGGCCGATCAGGTGCTTGATCAGGACGCTCTTGCCTGTGCCCGAGGGCCCGAGCACGACAGTGATCGTGTCGTCGGGGAAGGAGACGTTCAGCCCGTTGAGGACCGGTACACCCGCCAGCCGCTTGACCACGTCGGTGCAGCGAATCGACCAGCGCATCTCCTGCCCGTCCGACTGCTCGGGTTGGCTCGGCTGGGCAGAGTGGTAGCGAAAATCGTCGCCGTCTTCGACCGCTTCGCCTGGGCTCTCGTTCTCGATCGTCTCGCCGCTGTCCATGGGTCTCGATGCTAGCTCGGGGAATGGGAACAGCCGTCTGCGGCTGCGCAGGGATTACTTGGAGTAGGTGACATGCGGGAACTGGCTGCTCTTGCCGTTAAAGATGAACGGTTGTTCCTGCTTCTTGCACGTAGGTGCCGGCACCGAGTTGGTCGTGCTGCCCGGCGCATTGGCGACTTTGTAATGGATCAGTTCGTTGATGAGTTCTTCGGAAACGCTTTCATTGGCGGGGCCTTCGATGATCGGCGCCGAGTCGGCGCAGTTGCTGGCGCTGAACACCTGCAGGCCGCTTTCGAGCAGGCTGAAGGCGCCCGAGTGCGAATAAGCATTGGCGCGGTTGGTACCGATGCGGCTCGGGAAGACGGCCAGCGATTCCGTACCGATGTGCTGCATCGCACGCAGGTAGCGGGGCCTCACGCCCTGCAAGGCAGGAATGTTCGAGACGTTCGTCTTCGCTTGGCTCGCGGCCGTGAAGTTGGCGAAGAAGGCTTCGACCGTGGGCAGATATTCGCCTGTGTACTGCAGGAATGGATCGAAGTTGTGCAGCACCGGACGCAGCGCTGCGAGCACAGGCGTCGTCAGTTCTAGCGACTTCGATACGTCTGGCAGCCCACGCTTGCCCGCGGTAGTGAAAGGTCCGAGCGCGGTCACCAAAGAGTCGAACTGGGGCGCAAAGCTCTCCGCGCTACGGAGCAGCAGGGCCAAGGCGCGCTCGGCCGGCTGTAGTTCTACCAGCACCGGGCTGGCTTCATCGGCGAGGCGGTTGAGGCTGCGCAGGCCGGTTTCGCTGTTTCGCTCCAACGGAGGCAGTTCACGCCAAACGTCCGCAAACTCAGAGCTGGCGGCCGCTGCTGGCTTCAGCGCTGCCTGCCCGTTGACGATCAGACGTTCGAGCTGTTTTTCGCGTTCGGTCAGCGCAGTGAAGACCTGGCCCGTGCTGCGCACGAACGCGCTGACCGCGCCCGACTCGCTGTTCAGAACGCCCAGCAGGCGGTTGCCGCCTTCGAGGAAGCGCGGCAGCGTCGCGAAGGAGAGGTTGATCGCTTCGCCGCGGCCATTGAAGCTTTCAGCCAGCGACTGCATCCAGACCTGGAAGGATTCCCTGACTTTGGGACTGAAGGTATTGAGGATGTCATCGAGCGTGACGAACGGTTCGACGTTGGCCTGTGCGAGACGCGCTTCGTTAGCCAGCGCCGGCGCCTGGTTGCCACCCGGCGTGATTTCCACGTAGGTCTCGCCCAGCAGCGTCTTGGTGCGCAACTGCACGCGGTCGTCGGTGCGAAGCGGCGCATAGCGGCTTTCGATTTCCATCGTCGCCTGGGTGTCGTTGGCCCCGTCGAGCTTGAGGCTGACGACATGCCCGACCGCCACGCCGTTGATCTTGACTTCCGACTGTTCCGCGAGTGCGAGGGTACGTGGGAAGTCGGCCGTGAAGCGGTATCCCTTTGGCTTCAGCGGAACGGGACCACCAAAAGATTGCCAGAGAAAGAGCAGCAGCCCGAAGCAGCTGAGCGCAAACAGCGCGATCACGAGAATGTTGGCGAGCGTGGGAGCGCGCTTTTGCATCTCAACGGCCTCCCTTTGCGCTGTGTGCCGCCTGCGAAGGAGCGGGCGCCGTCTGCCCCGCGACTTGGCTGGTGGCAACGTGGGCGGCTTTACTCACCGATGCCGTGGCAGCAGTCGAGGAGCCTTCTTTGATGCCGTGTGCAGCGCACTCCTGCTTGGTTGGCGGGTTGAGCAGATGGTCGATGATTTTCACGGGGTGATCGACTTCGGCTACGCCGACGATTATTTCCGCAATCTTGCAGTTGTAATAGAGCAGCGTGTTGCCCACCGGTCCGTTGGCGTCCGAAGCGCTGACCGCGCTATTGAAGTTGTGGTTGGCCCAGTCGAGGAAGAACAGGAAGCCGCCCTGTTTGGGCCCGGGGTTGTAGCCGAGCTCGTTGAAGAGTTCATTCAGCACCTGGAAGCTGCTCGACAGCTCCGGCAGCGCCTCGTTGAAGGTCTTGGTCGCCGGCGTGACCCGCTGAAGATACGGCAGCGCTTCTCGCGTGAATGGCGCGATCTCGTTCTTGATCACCGGGGTGCTGCTTTCGAACAACGCCCGGGCCGCCTTCTGCGCAGGCTCGAGCGAGACCGCGGTGGGGTGGAGCTTGGTCAACGTCGGGGCGATCACGTTGGCCGCCGTGGCCAGCGCACCAAGCCCCTTGTTGGTCTTCTTGAGCGCCCCGGGCAGTCCGCGCAGCGTCTGTTCCACGGCTACCTGCTGCCTGGAGAAGACCGTGAAGACGCGGTTGGAGGCGTCGATCACTTCGGAGAGCTGCTTGTCCTTGCCGCCGATCGCGGTCATCAGCAGCTGGAAGTTGTGGATCGAGTCTTCGATGTTGCGGTGGCGCAACTGCAATTCGCTCGTGATCTTCTCGATGTCGCGCGTGAGCGGGTCGAAGCGTCTGAAGTCGGCCGACAGGTTGCGCCCGTTGCCCTTCAGTGCGACGCCAGCGCTTGCCAGAAGCTCCTGGAGGTAGGAACGCGTTTCGACATCGAGCGCCGCGATGAACTGGTCGAAGTCGGCGTCGGGAGCCGTCTGCGACAGCGAGAACGTCTCTCCCGAGCGCACGGAGCCCGCCTTGGGCAGGCCGGGAGTGATCTGGATCGTCTCGTCCTTCAGCTGCGTCTTCGGCCGCATGATCAGCGCCGCATCGCGGTAGATGTATTTCGCGTACTTGGGAGTGATGTTCATCGTCACGAGTGCGACGTTGTTGTGCAGTTCGACCGCGCCGATTTCGCCCACCTTCGCGCCGGCAATCGTGACCGGCTGGCCCTGCCCCGGCGTGAGCGCGTCGCCGGCCTGGAATTCGGCCTTCAGCACGAAGTGGCTGCGCCCGAAGACCGGCACCCAGCCAGGCAACGAGAGCCGCTCCTGGGAGAGGATGTAGCCGCCGACCAGCGCCGCGATCACGACCATGCCGAGCACCGCGGCGAAGGCGCCGCTGTAGCGAGTGATCTGGTCGCGGATGCCGCGGCCGGCGTCGTTGGCCTCCGGGCTCATCATCCAGCTCCGTCCGCTGGTCCGGAGGCGAGTGGTCCGTTGACGTTTGGCGGCTTCTGGGTCGAGCACTTCACGAGCGGCTTGTATGGTGGCTCGGTTTCCGGGAAGGCCGGGCGCGTGCCTTCGGGTGCCAGCGTGGCATGGCCGATCAGCTGGCTGCCGGTGGTTTTGAAGCCGACGATCCGGGTCGGCTGGGAGATGATCGTGTGACCGCCGCCCCCGGCCAGCGCGCGCAGGTAGTTCCCATTGCCGTCGAAGTTCTGGCTGCTCCCGCCAAGGCCGGCCAGCGCGTACCAGAATTCTTCATAGACCTTCGCGCCGGAGGTGGCCGCCCCGTCCTGCAGCGTCGCGTTGCCCGCCGGGTAGAAGACCTTGGTCAGACATTCGCTGAACTCGTTGTTCTGCACGAAGAGTCCCTTCGTCCCGCCAACGAGGTCTGCAAGTTCAGGCGCCGCTTCGTTAAGGCTCTTGGCCACGCCTCCCAGCTCGTCGGGCTGCAGCAGCGAGCGTAGCTGCGCAATCCACGGCAGCGCGGCCGTGGAGGACAGGGCCGTCTCTTCGACGCCGGGCGCGATCGCGTTGGTGAAGGAGGCGATCGGCTGCTCGGCCCGGTGCAGCGCGGCGAAGCCGCGCTCGATCGAGTGCGCCGCGCCCGGTAGTTCCGCGACCGCCGCTTTGACGCTGCTCGCGTTCGCCGCGATGGAGCCGAGGGTGGTGTTGAAGTGCCCTACCCATTCACCGAGTGCCTGCTCGTGAGCGTTCAGGGCACTCGTGACCTTGTCGAGACCGGCGATCAACTTGGAGATGTCGTGCGTTTCAACGCCACCGAGCGCCTGCTGGACGATCGCGCCGCCCTTCAACGCGCCAAGGCCGTAGCGAGCGGCATCTTTGAGCGCTTCCGCAGCGGTCAGGCCCTGAACTTCGGGCGCCTGCGTGGCGTCTTCGGCCGAGGTCGGCTTGTGCGTGAGCGCTTCACCATATCCCTGCAGGAAATACTGCAGGTTGGCGCGCGTGTCGCTGTTGAGCGCGTCGAGCACCTGGTCGATCTGGACCGGGATCGCCGTCTGGGAGATCGGAATCGTGTGCCCGGAGGAGACCGTCGGCGAGGCGGGGCTGCCCGGCTGCAGTTCGACGTACCAGCTGCCTTCCAGGAACAGTCGCGGACGGATCTTCAGCTGGGCGTCTTCGTGAATCGGCAGGCCGTTTTCTGAGATTTCCATGGTCACCACACCGGCGTGCCCATCTCGTTCCACAGATGAGACCTGCCCGATGGGCACGCCAGCGATCCGCACGGGGGACTTCGGCGAGATGTTCTGAGCTGAGCTGAACACGGCCTTCAGCCGGAAGCCGTGGGTGAATGGTATGTGCTTCGAGAATCCGAAGTAGATCGCAATCGCGATCACCAGTATCAGCACGATGCCGAACCGCACCGGGTTCGAGCGGCGCAGGTCGACAACCGGGACCTCGTTGCGACGGCGCCAGAACCGAAGGCCGCTCATTTGCTGCCCTTCTTTTTGCTGATGCCAAGATCTTCCAAGACGGAGGGTCCGTATTTGTGGCCGAGAGCATTGACTTTGCGACTCGGCGTTTCTTTGGCGATCTTGCTCTTGGGAATCGGCGCCGGGCCAATTTCAGTGTGTCCTTCCGTGTATGCCTCGTTACCGGCTTCGCAGGCAGCTGCGTTGGGATACGGGTTGTAGTGCAGATGGTTGGTGGGAGCCAAGCGCGGCGGGTGAGTGTTCGGTTCTTCTTCTTCAGATGGCCCGTTCGCCGGTGCGGAGGCCGGGTACCCCTCGTTGTTCGAGCCGCTCGGAGGAAGCACGGGCAGCACGCGTGCGACCGTGCCGACGCCGATGCTCTCCGAGAGCAGGCTTGCAACGTTGCGGAAGGTCAAGGTGAGGTAGCTGCAATTGATCTGCTCGGCCGCCACGCCCTTGACCACAGGACCGCCGAGCGTCGCGGTGTGCGTGAAGTCTTCCAGCGCGGCCGAGACGATCGGGTCTTCTGAGAACTTCTGCAAGGCCTGCGCGGCGGAGGCGAGCTGGCTGTTCAGCGACCGCGCCGCTTCGAAGTTGACCGCGCCGACCTTGAAGGCATGTCCAAGCGGAGGCGCCGCGACGCGCAGTGCCGCCGCACTCGGTCGCAGCAGGCGCATGAACTCTGTGTTCAAGTCGATGAATTTGGCCTGGTGGTGCAGGGAATAGGTCGCGGTCTTGAGCGAGGAGGGCCCGCCCTCGATCGACGCTTCGAGCGAGGAGGCAACGCCCGCCCAGGCGCCGAAGAACGTGTTCAGGCCGGCATATAGTTCGCCCTGTTGGGCCGCAACCGGAGCGGATTCTTTGGCGGCGCGGTCCAGCGCGGGGAACAGCCCGGCTAGGTCGGTCTGCGATGAGGCGAGGTTGTGCGCGACCGGCGTCAGGCGCCTGACCAGCGGCTTGAGCGTGCCGAGCGCTTCGTTGATGTCCGGTCCGCGGCCCGCGAGGCCGGCGCTGAATTCATTCAGGTTGCGCTGGCTGTCCACGCGCGCCTGCTTGTTGAACATGTCGAAGAATTCACCGATGTCCACCTGTTCGTGAACCCGCGAGAGCGGAATCTCGCCTCCCGCCGGAATCGTCTTCGTCGAGTTCCCGCGTTCCAGCGCCAGGTACTTGAGGCCAACCGACGAGATGGACGGCACCGTGGCGGTCGTGTTCGCCGGCAGCGGCTGCACGCCCTTTTCGAGCTTCAGATAGGCAAACACCACGACGTGCCCGTTGTGCTCCTGCTCGGGCACGAGCTTTTCCACAATCCCGACGCGGGAGCCGCCGATGCGCACGTCGTTGCCGGGGAACAGGTTGGCGGCGCTCTGCAGTTCAACCCTGAGGTCGTACGTCGGCGTGAACGGAAGGCCATGGTTGGCGTTGTAGGAGATGTAGACGGCCACGACCACGATCAGCGTCGTGACGGCGCCGATCAGCAGCGGGCTCCCCGCCAGCGATCCTCTCCTGCGGTTCACGCTCGCACCCGCCTCATGGGACCTCCGACGGATTGCAGCCGAGCAGGCCTTCGTCGGTGAACGGCGAGGAACCGTCTTCCGCCGGCTGCGTCGCGGCGCCCGGGCAGCGCCGCAGCTGTTTGAGGTTCAGTCCTTCCAGGCCCTGTGCCGGCGTGACCGGGGTGAGTTTGTTGCCGTTCAGTGCGAAGTCGGCAAAGTCAGGGCTCACGCTCACGTACTGGCCGTTGGCGTCGCGATAGCCCCCAACCTGGCCGAATGTGCGGAACAGACCGATCAGGTCCGGTGCGTATGGCCCGAAGAACCTCGTGATCGGCACCGATTCTTCAAGCGCCTTGACGTTGTTCGGAGAGGCGGTCTGCAGCAACTTGTAGAAACTGGGGAAGGCAGCCGCCAGGTCGGTGAGGTCGTTGTTCGGTCCGGGCTTCGAGATCGCGCTGCTCAGCTGTGCCGTCACCGGTGTGCCCTCCTCGAACAGGCCGCGGAGCTGCGTGAAGAACGGCGTGAGCGTCTTCACGGTGGGCTTGGTGGCGTTGAAGAGGTGCCGCAGTCCCGCGACCGTGGCGGGCAGTCCGACGAACGCGGCGTTGCCTTCGTGCAGCGCTTGCGGCAGCGCCTTCAGGCCGGTTTCGAAGCTGTGTGCCTCCGAGGCGATTGCACCGAAGGTCGTCCCGCCGTTGCGGACCAGACTGGCCAGTTCAGCGCGGTGGTTGGCAAGCGTCTGGAGCGCCTTGGCGCCTTCCACGAGCAGGGAGGTGAAGGTGGGTTCTTCGCGCAGCAGCTCGTGGAAGATGCGGTTGGTGGCGGCAAGGGCGGGGCTGAAGTACGGCGTCGCCTCATTGATCTCCTTGCCGACGCCCTGGTACTGGGTGGCGTTGCCTTCGATGAACTCCTGCAGGCCCTTGCGCGTCTGCGGGTTGAGCGTGTTGAACAGTTCGTCGAGATCCACCGGCGTTTCGGTCCTCGTCGTGGGCAGCGTCGACCCGGAGGGCAGCACGGGCATGTTGTTGGGACCGGGGGTGAGCGCGATGTAGCGGTCGGCCACACTGGTCAGCGAGGGCACTCTCACCTGTGCGGTCGTGCCCTGGTGCAGAGGCAGCAGCGAAGATTCCAATTCCACCGTCACACGGGGCGTGAGGCTGGAGTTGAGTTCGATGTTCTTCACGGTGCCGACAGGCACACCCCCGACCTGAACCTCGTCGCCGCGCACGAGCAGGCTGCCGTTCTTGAAGATCAGGTAATAGCGAGCGCTGCTGCCGCCAGAGAAGAGCAGGTAGGCCACGATCAGCACGATCACGCCGAGGCCTCCGACCGCGAGCACGCGCGGCCAGGTGATCGCGCCACGGCCGGTCCCCCCCGAGACGCCTCCGCCCTGCTCACCGGCAGAGCCGGCGGGAGGCTGGCTGGGTCGACTTACGGTTGCCATCGCCTACCCGGCCCCTTCCAGGGCGTGAGGCGCATCAGGCACCGATGCGGCCGAGCGGGCCTGTGGGACCGCCGGATTCGGGATCTCGGCCAGCCTTTCGTCGAGCGCCGTCCACTCGCTGCCGGCCAGCGGTGCGCCGGCGGTCGCGATCTTCGCGCTTGACTCGTCCGATCCGTTGGGCGGCGCAAAGGCCACGTGGACGAGATCCCGGCTCGCCGGCAGCGAGACCGCATCGCGTGCTCCCAGATAGGTGACCGGGCCGGCGATCTGCTCCGGCTTCATGGTGCCCTGCAGGTCGAGCAGCTTGCGCTCGAGCAGATCGGCGACGGCGCCGGGACCGGCGTGGCCCGCGATCGGCGTGCCGTTGACTGCGGTGATGTCGAAGGCCTCGCCGCGTCCGTAGCCGCTGAGGCCGGTGCGGTCTGCTCCGCACCTGAGTCCCGAGACGTTCGGTCGCAAGCCCGAGACGGAAAGCAGCTCGAGCGTCGCCAGTACCCGCCTGTCGATGCGCCCCGCCTCGACTTCGCGTCGCTCGCACGCCGCCAGACCAACGCCGCGGTTGCGCAGCACCTGTTGCTGCAGCTGACCCCTGGACTCGAGCAGCGCCTGACCGGCGGTGGGCGAGACCGACAGGAACGGGCTCTCTCCCTTGGCCGCGTAGATGCCGGTCTCTTCGAGCGCCACCCAGCTGTCGAGCAGCGGCTTCGGATCGATCAGCGGCGAGCCGCCACCGCCGGGCTGCACCTGGAAGATCATGTCTGCGCCGGCGGCACCAGACAGATGCCCGAGCACCGCCCCCTCCATCACCGTCGCGCCCGGACGCAGCGGCTGTAGATAGACCCGCTCAGGGCCTTCCTGAAAGGAGCTCACGCGCCGCATTGCCAAATGGTGCTTCGGGGGCGAGGCGACGAGGCGCCTGGGTTCAGGGCCTGCCGTCTGGTTGAGAGCTTCGGCCGGACCAAAGGTGAAGCCGGCGGACACGGCCGCCATGCTCAGCGGCGGGTGAGGCTGCGCGCCCTCGCTTGCCGGTTCCTGCGGTGCCGCGGCAGGTCTGCGTACCGCGACCTGCGGGCCCGGCTCGCGGAGGTCGCGGGGCGCGAGCACCGGGTAGACCGAGGCGACTTCGCCGAGGTCGGCGTAGGTGAAGAGGTCCCCGTTTGCATCCCGCAGGGAGACGTGCAGCCCGAGCGCCGGCGAGACGCCGACCGCAGTAATAGTGCCGTCCTTGACCGCGATCGCTGGCGCGCCCGGTTCGCTGTAGATCGTCGTGCCCACGAGCGTCTTGCCGCCAGGCCCGGTGGTGAAGCCGTCGTCGAAGTGCGCGGGGGCGTGCACCGGGAAGCGCGCTTCTGCCAGGTCAGTCACGGCGCCGAGCATTTCAGGCGGCATGCCGCCGAGCAGCCGGGCCCGCAGCATCACCGATTCGACGTAGGTCTGCGAGTGGTTGTAGGAGAAGACGGCCGCACGGATGTGCGCCGCGCCTCCGGCGGCGCTCAGGTAACGCGCCGCGGCAAAGATTGCGTCGGCCGGGTTGTAGGGGTCCATGTAGCCGGCCCCGCCTGCGTCCACGCCCCACTGCTTCCACTCAACCGGCAGGAACTGCATCCAGCCCTCGGCACCGGCGCTGGAGAGGTTCACGTCGCGGCCGTAGTCGCTCTCGACTTCGTTGATCGCAGCGAGCACCTGCCAAGGCACGCCATAGGCGATGCCGGCCGCCTGGTAGATCGGCAGCAGGAACGGCGGCACGTCGTAGGCTTCCAGGAAGAGGCTAGGGAGCCCCGAGACCGGCGTGCGCAGCGAGAACGGCAAGGGAGCGAGGCCATTGCTGCCCGCTTTGCCAGGAGGCGGCGCGACCTTCGACCCGCGCTTGGAGCTCGGCGCCCTGGCGCCGCCCTGGCTGGTGGTCGTCTGTGTGCTGCGGGTCTGCGTGCGCGAGGTTCGCTCACCCGAGGTCTCCGGCTGCGGGGATTGCGTGCGGACTTCCGGCGCGCTTGCCGCGGAGTCGGTGCTCGACGTCGCTTCGGTCTGGGTCGACGGCGAGGTTTGCGAAGTGACGGTCGAGGTGCCTTCGGTCGTGGTCGCGGTCACCGTCGTGGACATCGTGGTTTCCGCGCTCGCGACGCTCGCGCTGGCGAGGACGACTGCTGGGATGCTCACGAGCAGCGCTCCCAGCGCGCTGGCGATCGTTCGAGTGGTGAGTGCTCTGCGCATCAGCTGCCCAACAGGTATTCGAGGAGTCGTTCGCTGGCGCCAGGGGCTTCGGCGCCGGGCTTGTAGTAGGTGGTGTGAGAGGAGGCGCCGCCGGCGGGTCGCGAGTAGCCGCCGTTGGCACCGCTGCCCGGCAGGCCTTCGCTGCCCGGGTACTCGGCGGTCGCCTGCGCGGCGGTCTTGCCTTCGAGCACCGCCAGGGTGCGCGCCATCACCGTGCTCGTCGCCCGTGCGCTCGCCCCATGGACGCTCGCTGTTTTCGCGCCTTCTCCTGATTCTTCCTTGATGAAGTTGGCGGAGCAGCCCGATTCAGGCTTGACCCGGTATGCGATGCAGTTCTCCGCCACCGGTTCCGCCCGCAGGAAGTGCCCCAGCGCGTCGTACCCGTTGGTATTCCCCGCGCCGAGGAAGATGAAGTCCATCAGCCGCTCGATGCCGCCGGTGTTTTTGAGGCTCGTCAGCAGTCCCGCGAGGTTCTTTGCAAACGGCTGGGCAACCGGCCCGAGCTTTTCGAGCTGGTCGAGCAGCTGCGTGCTGCCTTTCAGCGCCGGTCCCGTGAGTTTGCCGGTGCTACCAAGGCTTGCCAGGTAGCGACTCGTGGCTTTGGAGAACGGCCCGAGGTTCTCGAAGACCTCGTTGATCGCAGGCGCCGCAACGTTCAGGTCCTCGAAGGTGGGCGTTGCCTGTTCGCCGAAGTGCTGCAGCCGTTCTGCCGCCGGCCCAAGCTGGTGCACGAAGCCCGGCAGGCGAGCAAGGCCCTCTTCCGCTTCTGAGAGATGGCGGGCCGTGGCCTGCGCAACGGTGTTGCTGTGTTCGATGAAGCCGGCGACGTCTTCGCGATGGGCCGCGAACGGCGCGAGCGCGCGGTCGGATTCGACGGCCAGGTCCGCGAGCACGCGGTTCTGGTCGGCGAGGATCTTGAGCACGCCGTCGAGTTCGCGCAGGCCCGGATCGGCCCGTTCGACCACTTCGTGCAGTTCGCTGCCGCGCCCGGCGAAGCCTGCACCGAGTTCGTTCAGGAGGATCCGCAGCGCCTGCGACTCGGGCAGGCGGTTGATGTCCTGCAGCTGGTCGACGCCGACGGGGCTGCTGGTGTTGCTGAGCGGCAGCAGCCATTCGCCGGCGCCTTCCTGGCCGGCGGGGATGCGATGAAGCAAGGGTGGAAGCGCTGCCCCTTCGGCATGTTCCTGGGTCGGTTCGCAGTCGACGTACTGCTCGCCGAGCAGCGACTGCGGCAAGATCGTGCATTTGGCGTCCTTGCGGAAGTTCTGGAAGCCGGGGTTTTCGATGTGGAGCTGAACCGCGGCCTTGCCCTGCGGCGTCGGGATCACTTCTCCGATCGTGCCGATCTTGGCGCCGTCGGCCTTGACTTCCTCGCCTTCGGTGACGTTGTTTGCGTCGTCGAAGATCGCGCGGACGCTGTAGGAGCCGGTGGAGCCGCCGGCGGCGGTGGCGAGCAGGATCGCGACGATGACCGCGGCCATGCCGGCCGCAGCCGCGACGAAACCCATCGCCCCTCTCCTCCACCTAGCGGTCTTCTTCACCCCGATCCTTCCTCGATCCCCGACAGCGGCGGGGCGGCCCATCCTTGTGCGCCGCCCCGCGACTTCGCGGCTTCACGCACGGCCCGCCCTCGTCGCGAGCCGCACGTCTAGGCCCTGCTTCGATCTATTTCTTCGGGCACGGCGTCGTGGACGTCTTCGTCACCTTCTGCCAGCTCGATTCTTCGCCGCCGCCGAACGCCAGTTCGGCCTTCACGGGGAAGCCGCCCTTCGGACAGGTGGTCGGCACCGTGCCGTAGGACATGAGCTTTTTGCCCTTCTGCATGATGGCGCCGACTGTGACCCTGATCTGTTCGGCCATCGCGTCAGGAGCGCCCGAGGTGGTTTCGATCAGCGGCACGTTGGAGGTCAGCTTCCTGCTGAACGGCCCCGAGGCCGAGGAGATCCCACCGGTTGCGTATTTTTCGATCGACGCCGGCGTCTTTCCTTCGATCCAGAAGGTCAGCCCGCCACCCGGCGAGAAGTAGGCCTGCACGAGCACTTTCTCGCCCACAGCCGTTTTGCCGAAGAAGACCTTGCCGCCCGCTTCGCCGGGCGGGCTTGCTTCAGAGCCTTTCGGGCATGGCGGTTCGAGGTGGTTTTCGAATTTGCTGATCGGGCACGTCTTGAAACCTTTGGTGCTGATCTTCGTGCCTTTGGGCAGGTAGACCGTGACGCGCCTCAGCGGTGCCGGGCCGACGCTGAGCTCGGTGCCTTCGGTGAAGCCTTCGCTCGCGGTCGGGTATTCGTTGCCTTTGATCGTGAACTGCGCTTCGACAGCTGCGGGCTTGCCGAGGATGTTGCCTGTGCCGGGCCAGGTCGGCCCGCCCTTTTTGTTCAGGTTCTTGGGGACTGGCACGACCTTCGCTTTGAAGGTCACGGTGGGCGCCGCAGATGCAGCCGCCGGGAGCCCAAGGACCGCTGCGCCAAGCAGCGCCAGACATGTCGATGCCCTTCGCATCATCTCGTCTCTCTCCTCTGGTCTATTGACAGATCCGCCTCGATCCGGGTAGCTCCGAGACCATTGACGGCCCGGCGACATCGAGACCCCCGTGCTGTTTTGCACGGAGAACCACTAGAAACCATACCCCTACGTCCAGTTGCGTTCAAGTTCAAGCCATCCGTGTAAGGAGGTTTCGAGCTTGGAACTTTCCCCTCCCCCGCCTTTCCATGCATGAAGCGCGACGAATGTCAGCGGATTGATCGCCTCGCGCGCGAGGCGATCAATCATCCCCCTCACCAAGAATATGCCCATAATCCGCATGCGGATGCGGATTATGGGCATATTCCTCAACCTCTAGTCGAGGATTAGAGTTTGCCCAAAAGAGGTAATCTTGGTCTCAGCCGAGCTCGAGTCGCTCACTCGAGTAGCGCACGCCGACCGGATCCAGCACAACTTCGCGCGGCCCCTGCTCGGTGCGACCCGCAAGCAGCGCCTGGTAGCCCAGGCGAGATGCCAACTCGACAACCTGGTCGCCCGATCCCGGCCTGCAATAGACCGCAAAGCCCGCGCCCATGTTGAAGGTGCTGTGTGCCGCCTCGGCATCCAGCTCAGCCTCTTCTACGAGGAAGTCGAGCACCTCAGGCGCCGGCGGAAGCGCCTCGATCCGGTAGCGCAGCTGCGCCGCCGGGCGCATCAGCTTCAACAGACCATGGCCGGTTATGTGGCTCAGATAGACAATCGGAAGGTTCTGCTCGATCAGCGCGGCCACCAGCGGGACGTAGATGATCGAGGGAGTGAGCAGCGCCTCCCCGAAGCTCGCGCCGCTCGGCAGCGGCGTGGCGTAGCCCTCGGGCAGCCTGCCGGCAATCAGTCGCGCAAGCGATGCCCCGTTTGCGTGCAGGCCGCTGGAGGCGAGCAGCACGACCTCGTCTCCCGGGAGCAGATCGGCGCCGAGAATCGGCGCGTGGCCCTCGGGCACCGCGCCCACGGCCGACCCGGCCAGCTCGATCTCGGGCGAGGAGAGCAGGCCTGGCAGCGAAGGAGACTCCCCTCCACCCCACGCGCAGCCGGCGACCTCGCACGCCTTGCTCCACCCGTCGAGCAGCGAACGCCCACGGGAGCCCTGCCCGTACCACTCCGATGCACCGGTGGCAAAGTAGGCGGAGCACACCAGCGGCAGGGCACCGACGCAGCAGAGGTCGTTGACGATCGCCGCAACCGTGTCGTAGGCCACATCGGCGAAGCGGTCGACACCAAGCTGCTCCTCCACCTGCCTTGCGATCACGGACTTGGTGCCAAGGCCCTCGACCACGAAGGCAAGGCTCGCGCCGCCGTACTCGAAGACGAACGCCGGCTCCCCGCGCGAGGCGTCGAGTGCGCGCCCGCCGCGCGCCGCAAGCAACCAGGAGGTCGCAAGCGCGCTTGCGACCGCGTCGCGCTTACCGGCATCCAGCGCGTCGTAGTCGACGCCCGCGTCGCGGTAGCTCCTTGTTTTGCCCTGCGCGTCGCTCACTTGCGGGGGAGCCTATCCTCCCGTGGCCGGGGCGGCCTGCACGAGAGCGAGAGGAGAAGCGATGGACTTCCAGCACAGTGAGCGCTGCAACGAATTCGAGCGGCGCCTGAGAGCCTTCATGGAGGAGCACGTGCTCCCAGCGGAGGAGACCTACTCGCGCCAGCTGCGCGAGTCCGGCGACCCCCATCACCAGCCGCAGATCATGGAGCAGCTCAAGGAGCGTGCCCGCGAGCTCGGCCTCTGGAACATGTTCCTGCCCGACGCCAAGGACGGCGCGGGGCTCTCCAACTCCGACTACGCGCCGCTGGCGGAGATCCTCGGCCATTCCCCGATCGCCTCGGAGGCATGCAACTGCTCGGCACCTGACACCGGCAACATGGAGGTGTTGCACCAGTTCGCAAGTGAGGACCAGCGCGAGCAGTGGCTCCTGCCACTGCTCGCGGGCGAGATCCGCTCCGCCTTCGCGATGACAGAGCCCGAGGTCGCAAGCTCCGATGCGACCAACGTCTGCCTCTCGATCCAGCGCGACGGCGACCACTACGTCCTCAACGGGCGCAAGTGGTGGATCTCGGGCACCTACCACCCGCACTGCAGGGTGATGATCGTGATGGGCAAGACCGATCCATCTGCACCCAGGCACCGCCAGCAGAGCATGATCCTCGTGCCACTCGATACCCCTGGCGTGAGCGTGCTTCGCAACCTGCCCGTCTTCGGCTACCTCGACCACGAGGGTCACGCCGAAATCCTCTTCGAGCAAGTGCGCGTTCCGGCCTCCAACCTGATCGCGGACGAGGGCGACGGGTTCATGATCGCGCAGGCCAGGCTCGGGCCTGGACGAATCCACCACTGCATGCGCAGCATCGGTGCCGCCGAGCGGGCCCTGGAGGCGATGTGCGCCCGCGCCGCCGCACGGTCGACCTTCGGCGCCCCGCTGGCCTCGCGCGCCAACATCCAGGACTGGATCGCCGAGTCGCGCGTGGAGATCGAGATGGCACGACTGCTGACGCTCAAGGCCGCCTGGCTGATGGACACGGTCGGCAACCGCCAGGCGCGAATGGAGATCGCGGCGATCAAGATCGCGGCACCGAGCATCGCGCTGAAGGTGATCGACCGCGCGATCCAGGTACACGGCGGTGGCGGTGTCTCAGAGGACTTCGGCCTCGCCTGGGCCTATGCGCACCTGCGCACCCTGCGCCTGGCCGACGGCCCCGACGAGGTGCACAAGATGAGCATCGCAAGGCGCGAGCTCGCGCCACACGTAAGCGTCCTGTCCAGCTGAGGCTCCGGAGCGCCGTCGAGACGCTGTCGCTGGAAACAATCGCATTTGACTGCAGCTGATCGCGCTTCTGCGCTCTGCAAGGCGCCAAACGGCTGTCCGGAGAGGCCCCCGACGCCCGCCGCGAGCGCCTTTTCCCGGCCGCTTTGACGTCCATTGAGCACGGCGGTTAGGTTCGCGATGTGACAAGGGTCTCCAAGCACGGCCGCGCGCGGCCTCATGCGCCCGGAGAGGCGAGATGAGCAAACGCTCCCGGGGCGCGCGGCTCGGTCAGAGCACGAGCAGCCGATCAAAGCAGGGGACGCCCGCTTCCGGCTCAGGCGGTGCCCAGCGAGCGGGAAAGCGCTCAGGTGCGGGTGCACCAGCCAAGCCCGCAAAGAGCACGAGCGGCTTTGCGCCATGGCAGATCGGGGGCGCGATCGCGGCGCTCGTGGTGCTCGTGGTGGTGCTTGTCGTAGTGCTCGGCTCCTCGAAAGAAGCCGCTGCTCCGCACGTCTCCTTCACAGGCACGGGCTACGAGAACCTCAACACCTCGAACACCCGATCCACAGGCGGGCCGATCAACCTTGCGACGGTCAAAAACCTCCACGTGGCGTGGAGCATCCCGCTGAACTCGAGCAGCGTCTACGGCGCCTACGCCTCCACCCCCGTGATCGCAAACGGCGTCGTCTACTCGATCGACCTCGACTCCAACGTCCAGGCGATCGACCTGCAGACCGGCCAGGTGCTCTGGCGTAACGCACTCAATGTCCCCGACTACGGCCCAAACGGTCTGGTGGTGGCAAACGGCGAGGTCTTCGGTGCGACCGGGACCTCGGCTTTCGCGCTCGACCAGAAGACGGGCAAGGAGCTCTGGTCGGTCTCGCTCGTGGAAAACGAACACGAGGGCATCGACATGGCGCCCGGCTACCACGACGGCATCGTCTACATCTCCACGGTTCCAGGCAATGTCAACAACTTCTATGAAGCT
This sequence comes from uncultured Actinomycetota bacterium, assembly GCA_963757925.1. Classification (GTDB taxonomy): domain Bacteria; phylum Actinomycetota; class Thermoleophilia; order Solirubrobacterales; family Solirubrobacteraceae; genus Palsa-744. The sequence goes on along the minus strand of CAVWTE010000003.1, from coordinate 15,999 downwards.
GGCGGCAACGGGGTCCTCTGGGCGCTCGAAGCCAGGACCGGCAAGAAGCTCTGGCACTTCGACACCTCGCCACCCTATTTCTGGTCCGCGGGAGGCGCGAGTGTCAACTCGGGCGGCGGGGTGTGGTACCCGCCGGCGTTCGATGCGGAAGGCAACATGTACTTCGGCACGGGCAACCCCGAGCCGGATCCAGGCACCGAACAGCTCCCTTGGGGCACGAGCAGGCCGGGCCCCGACCTCTACAACGACTCGGTCGTGAAGCTGAACGCGAAGACCGGCAAGCTCGAGTGGTACTACCAGGTCACACCCCACGACCTCTACGACTGGGATCAGCAGGCCCCGCCGATACTCACCGAAATCGGCGGGAGGCAGGTCGTGGTCAGCGGCGGCAAGTCGGGCGTGATCGTCGCGCTGGATCGCAGGACCGGCAAGCTGCTTTGGCGGCGCGACGTGGGCATCCACAACGGCCACGACCACGACGGCATCTACGCGATGAGGCAGGAATACTCGAAGCTGAAGCTGCCCGAGACGGTCTATCCCGGAGAGCTCGGCGGTGTCATCGCGCAGATGGCAAGCAACGCCACCACCGTGTTCGCGCCGGTCGTCAACCTGCCGATCACATTCACCTCTCAGACCAAGAGCACCGAAGGCCCCGAAGAGAGCGGGGAAGTCGATGCGCTGAACATCGCCACCGGCGCGGTGAAGTGGACCCACAAGTTCACCGCCCCCACATTCGGCGCGACAACGGTCGTAAACAACCTCATCTTCACGACCACCGCCAACGGCGTGCTCTATGCGCTGAACGCCGCCAACGGCGAAGTCGCCTGGGAAAGCGAACTGCCCGCAGGCAGCATCTCCGGGGTCGCCGTCGAGGGCAGCACCCTCATCGTCGGCGCCGGCAAGGCCGTAAGCGGCCAACAGCCCGCGCTCGTGGCCTACCGGCTCGGGGGTTGATCGCTCGCCGGCTCGGCGGCCTGCACCATGGCGAGCAACCGCTCGACCGTGTTCCAGTTTCGCGCGGTCGCGCTCACGCCCGCAAGCCGCTTCTCCCAGAAGGCGTGGGTGAGCTTGGTCTCACTCACCCCGCGCGGCGCCCACACATAGATCTCGCGCTCGCCCGCCACGAAGCGGTCGGGCGCGAACTGCCGCTCATCCACCTCACCGAGCAGCGCAGGATCGAGCGGAGTCGAGAGGAAGACCACGAGCAGCCGCGAGGGATTGGTGGCGATGTCTCGCAGAGGATGGGCGCGCACGACCCGCTCGAGCTCGGCGCCGCTGCGCGCTAGCACGGCGATGCTCATGCCAAGCCGCTCGGCGATCGCTGCTTGGATCGCGCGGGCCGCCTGCTGGGGCTCTGAACCTGGCGCGCTGAAGACCAGATTGCCGCTTTGCAGGTGGCTTGCCACATCGAGGAAGCCGAGCCCTGCGACTAGCTCGCGAAGCTCGGCCATCGAGATCTTGTTGCGCCCGCCGACATTGATGCCCCTCAGCAGAGCGACGATCCTGGAAGAGGCTTGATCGGCGGGCACTCACCGGATCGTAGTTGCCGGGGCGGGCAGCCTGCGGCTGTGAGCGGGCGCCCTGCGCCCTGCACGGGCGCTGCGCGGGTGGGCTGCCTGCCGCTCTGCGCGGCCTTCCTCGCGGGCCGCCCTTACGGCAAGTCCGAGCACAGGTGTGGCCGCAAGGAGCACGAAGATCAGGTTGAGCGCGATCAGAAGCGCGATTGACATCTGCAATTCCTTCCACTCGATTGCCTGTGCCAAGAGGATTGCCCGCGCGCCTCAGAGCACCTTGGCGTTTGTCTTGGAGCAGACTGAGAGGCCAAAACGGCTAGGGCTGCTGCGGCGGCAACGTGCGCGGAAGCCGGACGAGGAACGCCGCTCCGCCCCCCTCTGCGTCCTTGGCCTCGATGCTGCCGTGGTGGGCCTGCACGATGCGCTGGGCGATTGCAAGGCCAAGGCCGGCGCCGGCCTTGCCGCGCTCGCGGCCCGCCTCGGCGCGCCAGAAGCGCTCGAAGAGATGCTCGCGCGCGCCGGGCGGCAGGCCCGGGCCATGGTCGCGCACGCATACGCTGACCTCCTCGGCCAGCTCGGCGACCGACATCTCGATCTCTGCGTCGATCGGGGTGTGCAGGAGCGCGTTGCGCATCAGGTTGCTGAGTACCTGGCGCAGCTGATGGGGGTCGCCTTCCACGAACGCGTGCTCAGGCGCCCGAACGCCGATCGTCCTCGCGGGCTGGATCGCGCAGGCGTCGGCGGCAGCGTCGCGCGCCAGCTGGGCAAGGTCGACAGAGCCGGCGCGAAGCTCGCGCTCCTCATCGAGGTGCGCGAGCGTCAGCATGTCCTCGACCAGCAGGCCCATGCGCTTGGACTCGTCCTCGATCCTGCGCATCGCGGTATCGGTGCCGACCGCGTGCTCGGTCGCGCCCATCCGAAACAGCTCCGCGTAGCCGCGGATCGAGGCCAGCGGCGTGCGCAGCTCATGCGAGGCGTCGGCAAGGAACTGGCGCAACCGTTCCTCGCTGCGCTTGCGTTCGGCGAATGCGCGCTCCAAGCGGTCGAGCATCGCGTTCAGCGCCAGCCCAAGGCGACCGATCTCGGTCCTCTCTGTGGCGAGACTGACGCGGCGGGAGAGATCGCCGGCCGCGATCTGGCCCGCCGTGGCCTCGATCCGGTCCAGGGGCGCAAGCCCGAGGCGCACGACGAAGAAGGCGCTCAGCCCCAATGCCAGCAGCACGCCCAGGATCACGAGGCCCTCGACCAGCAGCAGCTGGTGCAGGGTCTGCTGGAGGTCGGTGAGCGGCACGGCCGCGATCGTGATTTCGAGATCGTCGGTGTCGCGCATCGCAAATACGCGGTAGGCGAGGCCAGAGGAGCCGGCCGAGCCGACCGTGAACAGCGTGTCGAGGGGCACTTTCGCAGGCAGCTTCGGCGCCGCTGGTTGGGTTTCGCCGTAAGTGAAGAATTCATGGCCAGTCACCTTTCCCGCATATGTACGGCGTTGCCCATAGGTGCCGGGCGGCAGGCTCGGCCCGGGCCCTGGGCCGCCGGGACCGCCGGCCCCCTGCCCGCCATCGCCGTTCCCCGGGCCGCCACTTGGAGGAGCTGTGGACGGGGTCTCGGCATGCAGCGCATCGGCGGCGAGCCGGCCCCCCAACACGTCTGAGACCGCCGGGACCGCCGCCTTGGCCTGCTGGTCGGCGCGGCTCTCGAGGAAGGAGCGCTGCTCCAGGTAGGTGACGGCCGCAAGCGCGATCAGCCCAGCCGCCGCGAGCGCGAGAACGCTAGCGAGCACCCGCGTGTGCAGCGAGGCCACCGAGAAGGCGCGCACGCCCCCTAGCCCCTCGGAGGCTGCAGTCCGTACCCGACGCCGCGCACCGTCCGGATCATCGCCGGACCGTGCGCGTCGAGCTTCTTCCGCAGATAGCTGATGTAGGTCTCGAGCACCCGGCCATCGCCGCCAAAGTCGTACTCCCAGACGTGGTCGAGCAGCTCGGCGCGCGTGAGCACGCGCCGGGGGTTGACCATCAGGTAGTGAAGCAGCCGGTATTCGGTCGGAGTCAGCTCGATCGGAGCGCCCGCACGCCTTACTTCCCGCGATTCCTCATCCAGCTCCAGGTCGCCGAAGACGAGCTGAGAGGACTCCGGCGCAGCCTGGCCGCTGCGGCGAAGGACGGTCTGGATGCGGGCGACGAGCTCCTCGAGGCTGAACGGCTTGGTCATGTAGTCATCGCCGCCGCCGCTCAGACCTCTGACCTTGTCCTGGGTGGAGTCGCGCGCGCTTAGGAAGATGATCGGGATGCCGGCTCTCTGAGCGCCGAGGCGCTTTGCGACCTCGAAGCCGTCCATGTCGGGCAGCATCACGTCGAGGATCATCAGATGAGGGCTTGAAGCTCGCGACCTTCGCGATCGCCTCTCGGCCGTCTGCCGCACCCTGCACCTCGAAGCCGTGGAAGCCGAGTGCCATGGTGACGAGCTCGACGATGTTCGGTTCGTCGTCTACGACCAGCACTCGCTGCGACGAGCCCTCAGGCACGGCTGTGGCCCTCCAAGGCTTGAGCTTGCTCTCTCATCTGCTCGGTCCCCTCGAGGGGGTCCTGTCCTCGAGGATTCCAAGTATGCCCAGGAAGCTCAGAGTTTCCTGAGTGGCCTCACCTCGCCATGGCTCCACACGCGATAGACGGTGGTCCCGTTCAGGGAGCGGGCGCCTGCTCCCCGGCGCCGCCCGTCCGGGCAGTGCAAAGCACCCGAAAGGGCATCCTGCGCTGCGTGCGCGCGACGTAGGATCGATGGCCAATGACCGATGCAACGGCGGGCACGATGTTCCTCGCCGACCTCGACGAGGCGCTGCGCGAGCTGCTCGAGCGAGAGCTCGTGGCACGCGGGCTGCTGGGGGTGGCCGTCACCTTCGAGGCCCCCTCGCGCGAGCGCACGGCGCAGTGGCCCTCCCCCGCGATCGACCTCTTCCTCTACGACCTGCGGGAAGCGCCCGGTCGCCGCGACCGTGCCCCGCATCCCACCAGCACCGAGGGGCGGGCCATGCTCGCCCGCGCGCCGCTGCGCCTGGCCTGCACCTATGCGATCACGGCGTGGGCGCCCACGGTGCTCGACGAGCACCGCCTGCTCTCCCAGGTGATCGGGATCCTTGGCTCATGCCCACTGCTGCCGGTCGAGCTGCTGCCCGCGAGCCTGCTGGTCGGCGATCCTCCCCAACCGCTCATCGCCGAAGTCGCACACATTCGCGACGAGGCGCGTGCGGAGTTCTGGACCGCGATGGGTGTGCAGTACAAGGTATCGCTCGAGTACACGGTCACCGTGCTGTGCGACCCGAGCCTCAGTACGCCTCGCGGCCCCGCGGTGCAGAGCGAGGCGATCTGGACGCAGATGAGGCCAGAGGGAGGCGGGCGTGAGTCGAGCTTCACGGTCTCAGGCCAGGTCATCGGCGAAGCCGGCCAGGGACTCGAGGACGTCGCCGTGAGCGTGCCCGCCCTCGGTGTCGCCTGCGTCAGCGGCGGCGATGGCCATTTCCTACTGCGTGCGCTGCCCGCCGGCACGTACATCCTCCAGGCGCGCGCAAACGGCCATCTCGCAAGCACGCAGATGACCGTCCCCGGCGACGCGGTCGTCCTGGCGCTGCCCGTGAGCGCCTGAGCAGGTGCCCGTTCGGGCACCGAACGCTGCCCGAAATCTCGCCCTTTTGCCTCTGGAATCGCGTGGTGAAACAGGTACAGCTTCCTCCTTGCCGCAACCGGCAAAGGAGCGCCGGCCCACCACCACTCTCAGCGTCAGGAAGGACCAATGCCACAGCCACCAGCAACACCAGGCGTCTACGTTCACGAGGTTCCCTCCCAGAACAAGCCGATCGAAGGCGTCGGCACCTCCGTGGCCGCGTTCGTGGGCCTGGCTCCCTGGGGCCCTGTGAACACACCCACGAGGATCACCAGCTGGATGAGCTTCGCACGTACCTTCGGTGCTCCGCAGAGCAACGACAACCCGGAGGGGCCCTTCATGGACGGGGCCTATCTGGCTCATGCCGTCTACGGGTTCTTCCTCAACGGCGGCGGCGCGTGCTGGGTGGTGCGAGTCGGCTCAGGCAACTACGGGAACCTCCCGCAGGCAGCGCTGCCAAGCGCCTCTGAATCCGGACTCACGGCGCTGCGCCTGCTTGCCACCGAAGAAGCAATCAAGGCGGGCCAACCAGTGTCGGTGACCCTGGTCGACGAGAGCGCCGCCGCAAAGGGCGGGCCACCGGTGTCCTCCTGGAAACCGAACCCGACGTTCACCGTCGAAGTCAAGGTGGGCGAAAAGGTCCAGGAGACCTACAGCAACCTCACCGTGACGCCGGGACCGAAGTACATGCTGAGCGTCCTCGACGCCGCATCCAAGCTGGTGAAAGTCCTCCCCGGCGACGGCGGTGCGCCCATCGTTCCGAGTGCCGCGACATACAAGCTGGAAACCCCCGCAGCCGGAAGCGTGAAACCAAAGCTCACCGACCTCACGGGCGAGGCCGCGCACGGCACCGGACTCAGCGGTCTGGCGACGAGAGACGAAATCACGGTGGTGTGCGTCCCGGACCTGATGAGCCTCGCCTCCTCAGACGAAGACATCCGCGGCGTCCAGAAAACCCTGACCGACCTGTGCACGCAGGGCCGGCGGATGGCGATCCTCGATCCACCGCAGGGGTTGAGCGCGCAGGAGATCGCTGCATGGCAGCAGAACGAGGAGACGCCCTCGACGCCCTTCGCGACGCTCTACTGGCCCTGGATCAGGGTCCTGCACCCGGTCAAGGGCCATCTCGTCGAAGTGCCGCCGTGTGGCCACATCGCCGGCCTGTGGGCGCGAACCGACGAGACACGCGGCGTCTTCAAGGCTCCGGCCAACGAGGTGGTGAGTGGGGCGGTGGGGCTCGCAACCGACATCAACAACGCCGACCAGGATCCGCTCAATCGCAACGGCGTCAACTGCATACGCGGCTTTCCGGGGCGTGGCATCAGGACATGGGGTGCGCGGACGCTCGCGACAGACAGCGACCCGGAATGGAAGTACATCAACGTCCGGCGCCTGTTCAACTACCTCACCGCTTCGATTGCCCAGGGCACCTCGTGGGCGGTCTTCGAGCCCAACGACGAGATGCTCTGGGGCCAGTTGCGGATCGCCGTGGCGAACTTCCTGATGGGGGTGTGGCGCGAAGGGGGCCTCTTCGGCGCAAGCCCCGACGAGGCGTTCTTCGTCAAGTGCGACGCCGACACAAATCCGCAGGAATCGATCGAGGCCGGCCAGGTGAACGTCGTGGTCGGCGTGGCGCCGGTGGAGCCCGCGGAGTTCGTGATCTTCCAAGTCAGCCAGCACCAGCCGGCGACCTGATCGGCCGCCTGAGAAAGAGAGGCGGTCAAAGTGGCAGCAGCAGTCCAGCAACCTGTCGGAAACTTCATCTTCAAGCTCACCCTCGGCGGCGCGGAGGCCGCCGGCTACTTCGCGGAGGTCGCGGGCTTCTCGACCGAGTCGCACGTGATCGACCACACGGCTGCGACGGCCAAGGGCCTGCCGCTGCCGCAGAAGTTCGCGGGGCAGGTGACCTGGACCAATATCACCCTCAAGCGTGGGATCGACAAGGAAGCCCAGCTGTGGGCGTGGCGCAAGACCGTGCTCGAAGGCAAGATCGACGCCAACCGCAAGGACTGTCAGATCGACGTCCTGGACTGGACGCAGGCCGTGATCGTGACCTTCAAGTTCATCCGCGCCTGGCCGTGCAAGTACAGCGCCCCCGGCCTCAATGCCTCAGGCAACGAGATCCTGGTCGAGGAGCTCGAGCTCGCCCACGAGGGCTTCGAACGGGCCTGAGGCGATGGCCGTACTACAGACCCACCATCCATTCACTCTCCCACGCGGATACGTCGACCCATCTGGCGAGGTCCATGCCGACGGGGTGATGAGGCTCGCCACCGCGCGGGACGAGATCGAGCCGCTCAGAGACCCGGAGGTGCGGCGCAACGAGGCATACCTCAGCGTGCTGCTGCTCTCGCGGACCGTCGTGCGGATCGGCGAGATCACTGAGGTGACACCCAACCTGATCCAGGAGCTCTTCGCCGCCGACTTCGATCACCTGCAGCGGCTATACGAGCGGCTGAACACTGACGAGCGGGCCAGCGGATCGGTGGCGTGCCCGGGTTGCAGCCAGCGCTTCGAGGTGGACATAAGCCAGATCGAGGAGGCGCTGGCGGGAAAATAAGAGGGCCATCTCCCGCAGAGCTGTACTTGGAGATGGCCCGTCTCGCGCACGGATATCGCTGGTCCCTGGATGAGGTGCTCGATCTCGAGCACGCAGACCGCCGCCGCTTCCTTGCGATGCTCGGCTCTCTGGAGCGGACATGAGCTACACAGATCGTCTCGCGCGCCTCGCCGCACGCGTCGCAGAGGCCAGGCGACCCAAGCGCCTTGGAGCAGTCACGCGCCTGGCCCGGCAGCCCGACGCCTGCGAGCCGAGCGAGCAGGAGCTGCAGTCCTCGCCCGCCACCAGCACACCAGTTCTCCAATGGAGCGGGGATCAGGCGCCGGCGTCATCGCTGCCGCTCAGCGACGAGGCCTCCCGCTGGCTGACGCGCGGGGAGGTGCCCGCCGATCTGGTTCCGCTGCTTGGCGATCCCACGCTCCCGGTAGAGCCGCCCGCACCCGCAGACCCGCCGCCGGCGGAAGGCGCGAGCAGCGGCCCGGTCCTTGCGAGGATCATCGAGGGTTCGCCGACGTCCCACTCGGTGCCAGGCCGCGCTGGCGGCCAAGCCGCACCCGAGAGCCCGACGAGGCGGCCCGGAGGACTGTCGAGCATCGAGGAGCTACCGGGCGCACACCGCGAAGGGCCGCCGATGCTGCGATTGGCCCGATCACCTGCGCAGACACCCCCTCCCGATAGGGTCCTGGGCACGGACCCCGCGCCCGCACTGGCCACGGCGGGCTCGGCCATCCCGGTGCAGGAGCTTGCACGGCGCAGCGGCGGCACGCTGAGCGAGGATGGGACGGGCCAGAGCACCCTGACCTTCCAGCCGCCCGCCTCGGCAACCGCCGAGCAGCCCACCGAGACTCCCGACGCCGGCTTACCGTCTCAGACCCCGCTCGCGCCGGCCCTGCGCGAGCAGCTCGGAGACATCGACATCGACGAGCTCTATGAGAGCTTCCTGCAACGGCTGCGCCGCGACCTCATCCATGACCGCGAGCGCCTGGGAGACCTGCTGGGGCCGCTGCGATGACGCTTCTCTCCGGCGGCCAGGTCGCGCTGGAGCCCGCCTTCTCGGTGATGATCGGCATGGCGCTGCTGGGCACCTTCACAGAATGCAGCGGGCTGGCGGCCGAATACGAGACCTACCCCTATGCCGAGGGCGGCAACAACCTGTTCATCGCAACGCTCCGGGGGCGTATGCGCCACCCCAATGTGACGCTCAAGGGCGGAGTGACAGACCACAGCGTGCTGCTCGACTGGGTGCTCGGGTCGGGGTGGATCCTCGACGGGCCCGCCAATGTGACGGTCACCTTCCACGATCCCAAGGGATCGCCGCTGCGGCAGTTCTTCCTGCGGTCCGCCGCGCCGGTGCGCTGGAGCGGCCCCACGGGAAACGCGGCGGCCAACGCCGTGGCGACCGAGAGCCTCGAGATCGCCCACCAAGGTCTCAGCCAGTGACCTCCTTTGCGCGCGCCTATCTGCTTCTAGAGGACCGAAGCCGGATCCAGTTCTACTTCAACCCGAGCACGCTGCGCAGGGAGCGCCGCGCCAATTACAACAGCTGCGAAGCCGCCGGCCAGGCGGCGCCGACACTCGAGTACCGGGGCACCGACTCCGAGTCGCTCTCCTTCGAGCTACTGCTGCACGCGCAGGAAAAGGTGACCGCCGATGCGATCCAGGACAAGATCGATGCGCTGGAGGCCCTGATCCAGCCGACCGTGGAAGTGCCTGACACCGACCAACAGCGGCCGGAGCAAGTGCAGTTCATCTGGGGCCAGTACACAGGCCCGCTCTCGGTGTGCACGTCGGTGACCACGACGATCGAGCTCTTCGACATCGACGGCACGCCGCTGCGGGCGCTGGTCGCGATCGCGCTGACCCAGGCGATGCCCGAGCCCGACCAGCAGGGCCAGAATCCGACCACGCGAGCCACACAGCGGCGGCGCGCGCACCTCGTACACGTGGGCGACACGCTCGCCGCGGTCGCCTACGCGCACTACCGTGACCCCACCCGCTGGCGGGCGATCGCCCTGGCCAATGAGATCGACGATCCGCTGCGGCTGCAGGTCGGCTCTCGTCTCACGATTCCCATGGAGAGCCCATGAGCGCGCCCGGTGTGGCAGGGGCGATCGTCACCGTGGAAGGCAGGCAGACCGATCCGGCGGTCGCGGCCAAGCTCGTAGATGCGATCGTCGACTGCCAATTGAGGATGCCCGATCGCCTGACCCTGCGCTACCGCGACTTCGACCTCGCGCTGGTGGACGGCAAGACCTTCCCTGTAGGCGCCACCCTTGAAGTTGCGCTCGGCGGAGCGGAGTCGAGCGGCGTCGCGACCGTCTTCGATGGCCTCATCACAGGGCTCGAGCCCGAGTTCAGCGACCAGGGGGTGGCGCTGGTCGTCTGCGCCATGGATCGCAGCCAGCTGCTCCAGCGCACTCCGCAGACGGCCACCTATCACCAGATGAGCTACGGCGAGATCGCCGCCGAGATCGCCGAGCGGGCCGGACTTGCCCCGGAGCAGGTCTCGGCGGGGCTGCGGCTGCCCTTCGTGCAGCAGAGCAACGAGACCGACTGGGACTTCCTCTGGCGCCTGGCGATCGAGGTCGACTACCACGTAAGAGTGGTCGGGAGCACCCTCCGGTTCTCTCCCGCAGGCACGCTCGACGCGAGCGTGACGCGCCTCATATGGGGGCAGAGCCTGCTTACGTTCAGACCGCGCGTGAGCGGTATCCAGCAGGTGGAAGAAGTCACGGTCCGCGGTTGGGATCCTGCGAGCGCGACCGCGATCGAGGCAAGCGCCTCCGCTCCGGCGCCCGAGAGCCGCATGGGCATATCTCGCGAAACGATCGTGGAGGCGATGGGCAGCGGGCAGGCCAGCATCGTGGACCGCCCGGTAATGAGCCAGGACCACGCCGAGTCGATCGCGAGCAGCCTCGCCGCGCAGCTGGCCAGCGTCTTCATCGAGGGCGATGGCACGGCGCAGGGCACCCCGCAGCTCATGACTGGGGCGCAGGTGCACATCGGCGGGATCGGCAAAGCCTTCTCGGGCACCTACGCGCTGACGGGAGTCAGGCATCGCTATCGCGCGCGCGCCGGCTACCGCACCGACTTCTCGATCTGCGGGCGCGCCCATCGCGACCTGCTCGGGTTGACGCGCGCCCCCGAGCGGCCTGGCTGGCAGCGGCGCATCGCCGTGGGCATCGTCACCGACAAGAGCGACCCAGAAGCGCTCGGACGGGTGCGGGTGCGATACCCCTCCCTCGGCGAAGCCCACGAGGGGTGGTGGGCCCGGGTGCTCGCGCCCGGCTCCGGCGCCGGACGCGGCTTCTTCTCGCTGCCGCAGGTCGGCGACGAGGTGCTGGTCGCATTCGAGCACGAAGGCGACCAGCACCCATACGTGCTCGGATCGGTGTTCAACGGGCCCGGTGCTCCCGGCGCGGTCGTGCAGCCCGACGGAGCCTTCACGCTGGCGACTCCCGAGCACATCACGATCAAGGCGGCCAAGCAGGCTGCGATCACGACCTCAGAGACCTTCACCCTGACTTCCAGCGGCACCGCGAAGCTGACGACGAAGCCTTCACAGGATGGCGATGCGCAGGAGCCCGCCAGCGGCGGCCCCCCGGGCGACATCCAACTGGATGCCAAGGGCGCCCTGTCTCTGAGCGGCGACGGGGCGGCGAGCATCTCCGCCGGCACCTCGGCGACGCTCAGCGCCAAAGCGGGGCTGACGCTCTCGGGCGGGCAGCAGCTGCAGATCGGAGCCGACGGAACGGTCGAGATCACGGGTGCCACGATCTCGATCAAAGCCTCCCAGATCATCCTCGGCTGACCGTGCCTGCTGAGCTGCTCGGCACCGGCCTTGCGTTCCCCGTAGCGGTAGACGTCCACCGCGGGATCGCGCTTGCCGAAGGCAGGCAGGACGTCGAGCAGGCGATCGGCATCATTCTGGCCACTGCCCCCGGAGAGCGCCCGATGCGCCCGGAGTTCGGCTGCGACATCCACCGCATGGTCTTCGAGCGCCTGAACGGGGCCACCATGAGCCGGATGGAGCGCGCGATCAGAGCCGCGCTGCACCGGTGGGAGCCGCGAATCGAGGTGGAGCAAGTGTCGATCGATCTGGGCGAGCCCCACACGGGAGAGCTGCTGATCGACATCGGCTATCGGCTGCGCACGAGCAACAGCCGCCGAAACCTGATCTATCCCTTCTATCTGGTGCCGGCCACCGAGCACTCGTGAGCCTGCCGCAGATACAGCTCGACGACCGCGACTTCCAGTCCCTCGTGGACGAGGCGCGGACGCGTATCGCGCACACGTGTCCGGCGTGGGACGAGCACAACGTCTCAGACCCGGGCATCACCCTGATCGAGCTCTTCGCCTGGATGACCGAGCTCCTGATCTACAGGGTCAACCGGATCCCCGAGAAGGTACAGATCGCACTGCTCGACCTGATGGGCATGGAGCTCGCTCCGGCCAAGGTCGCAAAGGCGGATCTGCGCTTCCGCCTCTCGGCTCCCGCGCGCTTGTGGGTGCAGATCCCCGCCGGCGCGGCCGAGGTGGCCACGGCCAAGGAATCCCAGGGCGAGCCGGTCGTCTTCCGCACCAGCCAGCCGATCTCGGTGCCGCCCCTGCAGCTGCAGGACATGAAGCTCGTACGTGAGGGCACCGCAAGCGAGCTGCCCGTGAAGGACGGCGTCGCCTGGCAGCAGGCCGCGGCACATCCCGGCCTCTGGAGCCCATCAGAGCCCGAGGACGGCATCTACCTCGGCTTCCTCGACCCGCTCGCCTCGCTGCTGATCTCGGTAGACGTGCAGGCAACGCCCGCCTACGGCACGGGCATCGCTCCAAGCGCACCACCCTGGATATGGGAGGTCTCAGACGGAGATGGAGCCTGGTCGCCCGTCACCGTGCTTGAGGGCAGCGACAGCACGGGCGGGTTCAACTACGCCACCGGAACCATCGAACTGCAGCTGCCGCCTGCCGAGGCCCCAGCGAGCGTCGCGGGCCGCCACCTGCACTGGCTGCGGTGCCGGCTGCCGGAAGGACAGGCGCCGGGAGCAAGCGGCTACACCCGTGCCCCGATCATCAAGCGGGTCCAGGTCGCGGCGATCGGAGTCCTCGTGCAGGCCGAGCACGCCGCCCGCGTCAGCACCGCCAAGACGCTCGCCGAAGCCGAGAGCGTGGACGGCGGAGCAGGCGAGATCCTCGGCTACAGCGATGGCTCGCCAGGTCAGGTGTTTCGCGTGCGCCACCTGCCCGCGCTCGACCTCGCTCCAGACGAGGGTCTCGCGGTCATCGATCCGAACTCCAAGGAATGGGTCACCTGGACCCTGCGGGACTCCCTCGCAGACAGCGGACCGGACGATCCGCACTACTGCTTCGACCCGATCTCCGGCGAGGTCTGCCTCGGCCTTGCGATCCGGGAGCGAGACGGCTGGGTTCAGCGGGGAAGGATCCCGGACGAGGGCGCCGCGGTGCGCCTGCGCTACCGCTGGGGCGGAGGCGCAGCGGGCAACGTCGACGCAAACACCCTCACGGTGCTGCGCCGGACATTGCCGGGCATCGCCTCGGTGACCAATCCGAAGCGCGCGAGTGGAGGTGTGGACCAGCAGTCGCTGGCCGAGCTTTTGCGCTGCGCCCCGCTGGAGCTGCGAACCCGGTCCCGCGCGGTGACGGCAGAGGACCACGAGATCCTGGCCTGCAAGGCATCCCGTCGCGTCGCACGCGCGCACTGCACGAGCGCCGACTGCGGTGAGACGCTCGTGTGCATCCTGCCGAGAGCCACCGATCCCGCAGGACGGGTGCTCCCCGCGGAGCTCGATCCTCCCGAGTCCCTGCTCAAAGAGGTGGCCGCCCAGCTCGACGAGCTGCGTCTGCTGGGAAGCAGCCTGCGCGTCGTGCCGCTGGCGCTGCGCGGGGTGAGCGTGGTCGCCGAGGTGCTGCCGGAAGCCCATGCCGACCCCGAGCAGGTCGAGCGCGATGTAGCCAAGGCGCTCTACCGGTACGTAAACCCCTACGTGGGGGGCAGCCTCACGGGCGAAGGCAAAGGATGGGAGCTCGGCCGCTCCCTGAGCGTCGAAGAGGTCCGGCTTGCGATCCGCGAGGCTCGCGGAGTCAGAGAGGTCCTGCTCGTGCGGCTCTACCGCACCGACCTTGCGACCGGCATGCCCGAGCCACGTCCGGTCGAGGAGAAGATCGAGATCGGGCCGCACGAACTCGTGGCCTCGGCGGAGCACCTGGTGGCGGCGCGAAGGTCCAGTACGCAATGAGCGCGTCTCCCCATGCGCTGCGCGCCGCCTCGGCGCGGCGCTACCTGCGCGGGAGCCTCCCCGCCGTCTACTCCGAGAGCCCACGGGGCCAGGTGCCAACCGTCATGGTGCTGCTCGAGGAGCTCGAGCGCGTGCTCGATCCGGTGGTAATCCTGCTCGACAACCTTGCAAGCCATCTTGAGCCGGCGACCGCCCCCACGGAGCTGATCGACTTCCTCCTGGAGATGGTGGGAGCGCCGGTCGATGAGACGCTACTTCCCCAGGCGCGGCGCGGGCTGGCCGCAGATGACGCCCAGATAGCACGCCGCCGGGGAACGAGGGGCGGCCTGCAGCTAGCCCTGGAACACGTCTGTCCGGATCTGCAGCCCACGGTGATCGACAACGGCCGCGCCACCTGGGCAGGTAGCGAGGCGCCACCTTCCGCGCCCGCCCCGCCCGCATCTCAGACGCCAACGGACCCATCCTTCGAAGTACTCCTTGCGCGGATGCCCGATGCCCTGCAGGAGGCTCAGATCGCTCGCTGTGTCGCTGACCATCTGCCGCTCGGCGCCAGTTACCGATACAGCGTCACGGGCGAGTGAGATGACCACTGAAGTGGCAAGTCGGTACTGCCCGAGATGCGAGCAGGTCCGCGACTCGGACTTCTGCCCGGCCTGCCACAGCTATCTGGCCTGGGATCTGCCCACCGACGCGAAGCCACCCACGATCGAAGAAGCCCAAACGACGGTGATCGCGCCACCAGCGGCTGTGCGCCTACAGGTGGAGATCGCAGATCTCGACGTCGAAGACCCGGAAGCGCTCGGCGCTCTGCGTCTTGCGGCCGGCTCTGCGCTCACGCTCACGGCGCGAGTGCGCAATGAAACAGGCATTGTCGATGAGTTCCTGCTCGACGTGGACGGCCTGCCCCCAGAGTGGATCGAGGTCCATCCCCCCACCCTCCACCTCGCTCCCGCGGGCTCCCGCGAACAGGTGGCAGGCGATGTCACGATCGTGATCGCTCCACCGCGATCGGCCTCCACCCGACCTGGACGATGGCCCTTCGCGGTGAGGGTCAGCGCCGGCAGCCCCGCGACCGTGCGCGCTCGCGTGAGCACGGCATTGACCGTCGAGCCGTTCGCCGCCCTCCAGATCGAAGCGCAACCGCAGATCGCCGCGGGAAGGCGACGGGCGAGCTTCGCCTGCGAGCTCGCCAATCTCGGTAACACCGATGTGATCTTCACGCTCCTGGCGTCTGACGCGGCCCAGGGATGCTGGTTCGATCTGCCACCACAGAGCCGCATCGCCCCCGGAGCAAGGATCAGGCAGGCGGTGGGCGTGAGGCCGATCAAGACGCTGTGGGTGGGCCGCCCAATCGACCATCGTGTGCAGATCCAGGCAAGCACGCCCGCCGCCACTGGCGCCAAGGCGGCGCCGCTCGTATACCGACAGCGACCTTGGGTTCCATGGTGGGTGCCTCCGCTGGTCCTGCTGCTGCTCGCCGTGGGTGCAGCTCTGTATCTAGCACTTCCGCGTGAGGTCACGATGCCGGCCCTGATCGGAGCGCCGAGCGCCTTCGCCGCCCAACAGGAGCTTTCCCAGGCAGGCCTTCGCAGCACCTCCCAGATCGTGACCGAGATCGTTTCCAAGGTGGCACCCGGAACCGTTGTGGGACAGGCGCCAGCGGCCGGCAAGCGCATCCCCCCCTCGACTCCCGTGAGCCTCCAGGTCGCCGCCGCGCAGGCAACCACGACCATCGTGCCGAGCCTGATCGGGCTCAGCCCCGCGCAGGCCGAAGCCGATCTGGCGCGCATTCACCTCAAGCTCGGCGCTGTCTCCCCGCAGCTCGAACAAAAGGCACACGTGGCAAGCCAGCTGCCCCCGCCCGGCTCTGTGCGCGCCGAGGAAACGTCCGTGGAGATAGTGCTGGCCCCGCGGACCGTTCGCGTGCCAAACCTCCGCGGCCGCCGCCTGCCGGTGGCTGAAAAGGCACTTCGCCGGGTCGGCCTCTCGCTGGGCGGGGTCACACCCAGACCCCTCCCGGGCG
>CAVWTE010000002.1:0-25889 GCA_963757925.1 uncultured Actinomycetota bacterium | reverse complement strand
TCCTCTACCTGGTTCCGTTGCGTATTGCTCAGCAATGCCGCAGCGCCGTGGCGGAACGGCTCGCCCATGCCGGCGGACTGCGCCGGCGCGGCCTGGATCGGCGACCCCGAGACGTGCTCGGCGAGATCGAACCAGTGAACGCCGACGTCGGCAAGCGATCTCGACGGACCGACGACCGCGGCGTCAGCGAGCCAGTGGCCGGCCGGCAGATCACGCAGCTCCTGGGAGAGGTAGCGCCCCGAAAGCATCCTCACGCTGCCAAGCGCCCCGCTCTGCACGATGCCGCGTGCAACCGCGATGCCCTCGAAGCAGCGGTAGTGGTAGCGAGTCCCTCGCTCCTACCCGCTCCACCTTGCGCAGCAGGTCGTCCGCCGCCGCCAGGTCGAAGGCCAGCGGCTTCTCGCACACCAGATCGCATCCGCCTTCGATCGCTTGAGCCGCAACGGAGGCGTGCAGCACGTTCGGCGTGCACACGTGCACGACATCCACCTCGCCAGAGCCAGCCATCGTGGCGACGCTGTCGTAGGCGCGCCCGATCTCCAGGCGCTCGGCGTGACGCTCGACAACTCCAGCGAGGAGGCGACAAGCGCTTCTTCACCGGAATGTCCAGCGAGCGCAGCGTCCGGACGTGGAGCGCTCCGATCGTCCCCTGGCCCCACCACTCCCGCGCGCAGCCGCGCGCCGTCCACGTCAGCTCTCACCCTCGTATTCGACGGCGAGCGCACGATCGCTGGCTTGCCGCGCAGGCAAGCGCCTGCACGACCGCGTCGGCCTTCACGCCATCGTGGAAGGTGGCCTGCGGTGCCTGCGGCGGCGCGCCTTGCGCCAGCGCCCCGGCCAACCCGATCCACTGGTGCACGAGCGAGTGCTCCAGCCAAGGCCGTGACCGGTCGGCCACCAGTGCGACATGAACGGATGCGAAGCCTCCGTCACCATGATGCGCCGAAACCCGGCGCTCGGCCCGTCGGCAACGCGATGGAGCCACAGGTGATTGAGGTCCTCCATGTCCCACCACAGCGAGCCTTGATCTCCGTTGATCTCGATCAACTGCTGCGCCTTGTGCCCAGTTGCAACGCGCGATGCCTCGAGCGACAGCAGCCCGCCCTCCTGGAAACGGCCGGCGGCGACATAGGCGTCCTCGACGCTCACGGGCCGCATCGTCCCGGCGCGGTCCTCGCGCTCGGCGCGCACCGTCAGCGCCTCCGCGCTCACGCACTCGATCCTCCCCACGAGATGGTGGGCGAGATCGACGATGTGGCTGTAGTCGCCGATCGCGCCGGTGCCCGCGCGAGCGCGTTCGTGGTGCCAGTCATGCGGCGCCCCCCAGCCCCAGTCCTGCAGGTAGCGGGCGCGGTAGTGCGAGATGCGTCCCAGTTGCCCCTGCTCGATCAGCTCGCGCGCCAGCGCGACCGCGGGCATGAAGCGGTAGTTGAAGCTGCATGCGTGCAGCGCGCCTGAGCGCTCCGCCGCCGCGGCCATCTCGCGCGACTGGGGCAGCGTAAGGGCGAGCGGCTTCTCACACAGCACCGCCTTGCCCGCCTCCAGCGCCGCGAGCGTCACAGGGTGGTGCAGATCGTTGGTTGCAAACACGCACACGAGGTCCACGTCTCCTGCGCGCCACGACCTCACGCCAATCTCCGCTCGCGCGCTCGTAGCCCCAGCTCCGCGCATTGGCCTCCGCACGGCGGGCGTCATGGCCGCACAGCATCACCGGCTGCACGTCGGCGGCCACATCGAGCTGACGCAGCTGCATCATCGCGTGCGTGTGCGCACGCGATATGAACCCTTGGCCGATGACCCCTACGCGAACGCGAGCGCGCGTCATCGCCGCCCTACTCCGAACCGGCTGCAGCGCTTCGAGCGACTTCGGGCGACGAACAGGCAGTTCAGCGTCGGCATCGCATCCTCCTTGAACATTGGATCACAATATCTCTTATCCCATATCGTCGTTCGACGGCAATCACATGGCAATCACATTGTTCACATGACCGCCGCGACGCCTTGACAGCATGGACATCTAGTGATTGAATGTCTACGTGTTTTCGCGCGAACGTCTGCGGCTGCAGTGATGGACGAACATCCCGAGGTGCTGGTCACCTGGCCGGACTACGACGCCGATGACCCAGAACTCGGCCGCGCGCTGACCGACGCGGGCTGCGTGCTGAAGCTGGAGCCCAAGCGCGGCGACCGCAGCGCGGCGCAGGTGCGCGCGATCGCCCACCGCTCGGCAGGCGCGATCGTCAGCATCGATCCCTTCGACGCCGAGGTACTGGAGTCGTGTCCGAATCTGCGCGTGATCGCGCGCGTGGGCGTCGGCGTCGACTCGATAGACCTCGAGGCGGCGAGCCGTCTTGGCATCGTCGTGACGATCACGCCCGGAGCCAACGAGAGCGCGGTGGCCGATCACGCGATCGCGCTGATGCTGGCGGCGATCCGGCGCATCTCCGAGCACGACGACGCGATCCGGCGCGGGGAATGGAACCGCACCGGAAGCCATACGCCCTGGGAGCTCGCAGGAGCGACTGTCGGGCTGATCGGCTACGGCCAGATCGGGCGGCTCGTCGGCGAGCGGCTCTCCGGCTTCGGCGTGCGGCTGCTCTTCAGCGATCCCATCGAGCAGCAGAGAGCAGGCGGAGCCACTCGCGTGCCGCTCGACACCTTGCTGGAAGAGAGCGACGTCGTCTCGATCCATACGCCGCTGCTGCCCTCCACGCGCGGGCTTCTCGGCGCGCGCGAGCTGGGCCTGATGCGTGAGGACGCGGTGCTGGTCAACACGGCACGGGGCGGAGTCATAGACGAGCAGGCGCTGATCGAGGCGCTGGAGGCGGGCAGGCTGCGCGCCGCCGCGCTCGACGTCTTCGACCGTGAACCGCCGCAGTCCTCGCGCTTGCTGACGCTACGCAACGTGGTTCTCTCACCGCACGTCGGCGGCCTCAGCGACCGCTCCATCTTCGAGATGACCCACCGTGCGACCGCTTCGGTGCTCGACGTGCTGGAAGGACGTATTCCAAGCGACGTCGCCAACCCTGATGCGATGCGGCAGGAGCGCTTTCTGAGCAACTGCACGGCGCCTGTTGAGAGCTTGGCAGAGGCGACGGAGGCATGAGACGCTCGATCAAGGACGCCGTGCTCGCGCGCGAGCCTCTTTTCGGCACGACCATGACCCTGCCGGGGACCACGGTCGCAGAGCTCGTCGCAGAGCCATTCGATCTCGTCTGGATCGACCTCGAGCACGCCGCGATCGGCCCGCTCGACGCCCAGGAGATGATCATCGGGACGCAGGCCGCGGGCGCGTATGCGCTCGTGCGACTGCCGGCTGAGGCCCATCAGCTGATGACCATGATGCTCGACGCGGGCGCCGACGGAGTCGTGCTCGCTGGCGTCGAGGACCCCGCGACGGCGCAGGCGGCGCTGACGCGCACCCTGCATCCGCCGGCAGGGATCCGGGGCTTTGGCCCGCGACGCCTCTCGCTGCGCCGGCGCCATGCCGGCGCCGCGCCGGCCCCGACCGTGTGGGCGCAGATCGAGAGCGCGCGCGGCGTGCAGGCAGCCGGCGAGATCGCCGCCCTGCCCGGCGTGGACGCCCTGGTCGTCGGCACGGCCGATCTCTCCTTCTCGGTGGGCACGCCGCTCGACACCGGCTCTGAGCAGGTGCGCGATGCAGTGCTCGCGATCCGCGATGCCGCCACCGCCGCCGGCACCGCCTTCGGGCTCGCCGGCGCGCTGGACGCCAACGCGGCCGAGCTTGCGCGCGGGGCCAGCATCGTGGTCCTTGGCACCGACGCGCGGCTGCTTGCCGGCGCGGTCGATGCCGCCGCCGTGCAGATGCGCGACATCCTCAAAGACGACCCTCAGGAGATTCAGCTCTCGTGATCGAATATCTCAAGCAGGCGCCGCTCTACAGCGAGCAGGTCACCGCCCAGGTCCGCGACACCGTCTCGGAGATGTTGAGCCGCGATCGAGCGCGATCGCGAGCAGGCGATCCGTCACTACTCGCGCGAGCTCGACAAGTGGGACCCGACCAGCTTCAGGGTCGACGAGTCCACGATCGCCCGCGCCGCCGAGGAGGTCTCCGACGAGCTCAAGGAGCACATCGCCTTCGCCCAGGCGCAGGTGCGGGGCTTCGCGCAGGCCCAACGGGCGACGCTGCAGGACCTCGAGGTCGAAACGCTGCCCGGCGTCACCCTCGGCCACCGCCACATCCCGGTCCAGACCGTTGGCTCATACGTCCCCGGCGGGCGCTATCCGATGCTCGCATCCTCCTTCATGACGGTGATCGTCCCGAAGGTCGCCGGCGTCGATCGCGTGCTCGCCTGCGCGCCGCCGCGCGCCAGCGCTGGCATCCACCCAGAGATGCTCTATGCGATGTCCACCTCGGGCGCCGATGACATCCTCGCGCTCGGCGGCGTCCAGGCGCTGGCCGCGATGGTCTACGGCATCGAAGGCATCGACCCGCGGACATCATCGTCGGCGCCGGCAACGCCTATGTCGCCGAGGCCAAGCGCCAGCTCTTCGGGCAGGCGGGCATCGACCTGCTCGCAGGCCCCACAGAGGTGGCGATCATTGCCGACCAGAGCGCCGAGCCCGAGCTGCTGGCGATCGACCTACTCGGCCAGGCCGAGCACGGCCCCACCTCGCCGGCCGTGCTGATCAGCACCGACCGCGCCCTCGGCGAAGCGGTCCTGGCCGAGATCGAGCGGCTGCTGCCCACCTATCCCACGCGCGAGGTGGCCGGCGCCGCCTGGGAGGCTCACGGATCGATCGCGATCGTCGGCGGGATCGGACGAGGCGATCGCGCTCTCGGACGAGATCGCCTCCGAGCACCTCGAGGTGCAGGTGGAGGAGTCGCTGCTCGACACCTACCGCCAGCGCCTGCGCAACTACGGCTCGCTGTTCCTCGGACGCGAGGCCACGGTCGCCTATGGTGACAAGGCTGTGGAACCAACCACGTGCTGCCAACTCAGCGCGCGGCGCGCTACACCGGTGGGCTGTGGGTCGGCAAGTTCCTGAAGACCTGCACATGGCAGCGACTGACGCCGCAGGGCACCGCCCAGGTCGCGCCCGCCGTGGCAGCGATCTCGCAGGCCGAGATGCTCGAGGGCCATGCCCTCACCGCCACTTACCGACTGGCGAGCCAGGCAGCACGCACATCCACGCCATGACCCTGACGGCTCACCCACAGACCTGCTTGAAGGACCGCACGCGGGCTTTGCTGACCGACAAGACGGTGCTCGTGACCGGCGCAAGCCGTGGCATCGGCGCCTCCTGCGCGCTGCGCTGCGCCGCGGCCGGGGCCAGGCGCGTGGTGGTACTCGGTCGATCGCTGCCGGAGCTGGAGCGGGTCGCCGAGCAGATTCGCCAGACGGGCGTGCAGAGCGAGCCTCTGCAGTGCGACGTGACCCAGACCACGAGGCTGCGCAAGGCGATCAAAACGGTTGGCCAGATCGACGTGCTGATAGCAAGCGCGGGCGCCAACAGGCCACAGCCGTTTCTCGACGTCGAGGAGGAGACCTACGATTGGCTCTTCGATCTCAACGTTCGCGCGACCTTCTTCGCCGCGCAGGCAGCCGCGCGGCAGATGCACGACGGCGGCGCCATCGTGATCGTCTCCTCGCAGATGGGTCACGTGGAGCGCGCCTGCGCTCGGTCTACTGCGCAACCAAGCACGCGATCGAGGGCCTCACCAAGGCGCTCGGCGTCGAGCTCGCCGAGCGCGGCATCAGAGTCGTCTCGGTCGCCCCCACATTCGTCCACACGGCGATGACCGCCGCACAGCTGGACGACCCGGTGTTGGGGCCGGAGCTGCTTGCGCAGATTCCCGCGGGCCGCTTTGCAACGGTCGAGGACGTCGCGGAGGCCATCGTCTTCGCGAGCTCGCCGGCGGCCTCGCTCATGACCGGAACAAGCCTGATCATCGATGGAGGATGGACTGCGCAATGACTGCCCCTGACCCGACGAGCACCACCGCCCCCCCAGCCAGAGGAGCAGATCCCTCAGAGACGGTGAGGCTCACCACCGCCCAGGCGATCATCCGCTTCCTGCAACAGCAGTTCACCGAGCGCGACGGCGAGGCTCAGCGCGCGATTCCCGCGATCTTCGGCATCTTCGGCCACGGCAACGTCGCCGGCCTCGGCCAGGCGATCACGCAGGAGGGACATGAGCTGCCCCTCTACCAGCCCAAGAACGAGCAGGCAATGGTCCACGCGGCGCTCGGCCTGGCGAAGGCAAGCCGGCGCACGCAGACCTTCGCCTGCACCGCCTCGATCGGACCTGGGGCCACGAACATGCTGACCGGCGCCGGCACAGCGAGCGCCAACCGCCTGCCGGTGCTGCTGCTGCCCGCCGACACGTTCGCCAACCGCTTCCAGGGACCCGTGCTGCAGCAGCTCGAGCATCCCACCGAAGGCGACGTGACCGTCAACGACGCGTTTCGCCCCCTCAGCCGCTTCTTCGACCGCATATCGCGTCCCGAGCAGCTGCTGACCGCGCTGCCCGAAGCGATGCGCGTTCTGTTCGACCCGGCGGAGACCGGCGCGGTCACGATCGCACTGCACCAGGACGTCCAGGGCGAGGCATTCGACTTCCCGGCACGCTTCTTCGCACCACGGATCTGGTCGATCACGCGCCGCCCTCCGGCGCAGACGGAGCTGGACGTGGCGGTCGAGATCCTGCGCGGGGCGCGGCGTCCGCTGCTGATCACGGGCGGCGGCGTGCGCTACTCGGCCGCCGAGGAGGCACTGCGCCTGTTCGCCGAGAGCTTCGAGGTGCCGGTCGCGGAGACCTCGGCGGGCAAGGGTTCGCTGACCGGCTGCGACTGGCTCGTGGGTGGCATCGGCGTCAACGGCACCCGCGCCGCCAACGAAATCGCAGCCGAGGCGGATGTGGTGATCTGCGTCGGAACGCGGCTGAGCGACTTCACGACCGGATCGCACTCGCTCTTCCAGAACCCCGACGTGACCTTCCTCGGGGTGAACGTCAACGCGGCCGACGCCCACAAGCTCTCAGGAGCACCGCTGGTCGCCGACGCGCGCGAGGCGCTCACGGCGCTGACGGCGGCATTGAACGGCGCTCGCGACGGCGCCCGCGCCGAGTACCGCCAGAGCATCGATCGGCGCGTCGCATCCTGGCGGGAGGATCTGGAGCAGAGCATCGCCCCGCACGCCGGCGAGCGGCTCGGCCAGGGCGAGATCCTGCGCACGCTCAACGAGTCGGTGCAGCCCGGCGACTGGGTGATCGCGGCCGCCGGCTGGCAGCCTGGGGATCTGCTGAAGCTGTGGGAGACGCTGCCGGGCTCCTTTACGCACATCGAGTTCGGGTTCTCCTGCATGGGCCACGAGATCCCAGCGGGGCTGGGCGTGCGCATGTGCGTCGGCGGCGAGCCAGAGGTGATCGTGGTGATCGGCGATGGCACCTATCTGATGAACCCGACCGAGCTCTTCACCTCCGTGCAGGAGCGGCTGAAGCTCACCGTGGTGCTGCTCGACAACGGTGGCTACCAGTCGATCAGCCGCCTCGCGCTCGGCAAGGCCGGCTCCACCGCGGGCAACGAGTTCCGCAGCCGCAAGGAGGGCGAGCGGTTGCCGATCGGAGACCCGATCGGCGTCGACTTCGTCGCCAACGCGCGGAGCCTTGGCTGCGAGAGCGTCCTGGTGGAGAGCTTGGAGCAGCTCTCCGCCGCCCTTGCCGAGGCGCGCGGGCGCAGCGGCACGACCGTGCTCGTCTGCCCGACCGAGCCCGGACGCAGCCTGCTGGACAGCGGCGCATTCTGGGATATCGGGGTGGCCCAGGTCTCGACCGATCCCGCCACGCGCGAGGTGGCCGACGCGCATCTGCAGGCCGCCAGAGCACAACGACGCTACTGAGCAAGGAGCATTGCGATGAGACCGACCCAAGTTAGATTGGCGACCGGCCCCGTCTCCTGGGGAGTGGACTTCGCCGACGCGCCGGCCAACCCGCCGTGGTCGGCGGTGCTCGACGACATCGCGCGGACTGGCCTGGGCGCGCTCGAGCTCGGCCCGGTCGGATACCTGCCCGAGGACGAGTCCACGCTGCGGGAGCAGCTGAGCGGCCGGCAACTGACCGCCGTCGGCTCCTTCGTGTTCGAGGACCTGCACGATCCCGACGCCCACGACGAGATCCTCGCGGTGAGCGAGCGGGCGTGCCGCACGATCGCCGCCGCGAAAGGAAAGGTTCTCGTGATCATCGACCGCGTCAGCGAGGAACGTGGCGCGACCTTCTCTCGCACGGACGACGCTCGGCGCCTGGAGGAGCCCGAATGGAGGCGCATGCTCGACTGCGCCTCGCGCATCGCTGTGATCGCCGCCTCCCACGGGCTGAGGCCGGCCTTCCATCCCCACGCCGGCGGCCACGTCGAGTTCGAGGACGAGATCGACAGGCTGCTGAGCGACACCGAGCTTGGACTCTGCCTCGATACCGGACACGCAGCGATCGCGGGCATCGATGTGCCGGCCGCGCTGTCGAAGTACCGCGATCGGCTCGTGCACCTACACCTCAAGGACATCGACGGCGCGGTGCTGGCGCAGGCCCAAGCGCAGAAGATGACCTTCTGGGAGGCCCTTGCCGCGGGGCTCTTCTGCCCGATCGGAGATGGCGTGGTGGATTTCGCGCGCGTGGCGAAAGAGCTCGAGGACGCCGGCTACGAGGGCTTTGCGACGATCGAGCAGGACCGCACGCCAGGCACCGGCAGCCCGCTGGAGGACATCTCCTCCAGTCTGCAGGTACTTGCAGACGCCGGCTTCGAGCATGCCTCCTCGGCGCTGGCGGCCAGCGCCGCGCCGAAGCGCTGATCGCCCGCATGAAACGAATGTGATTAGATCATTTGATGCTAACTAGCGTCGACCAGCCCGCCCCGATGCTTTCGGTCGGACTGCTGGGAAGCTCCTTCATGGGCCGCGCGCATTCGCGCGCCCTGTACCTGCTGCGCACGCTCGAGGACGACCCCGCGGCACTTGCTGACCTGCACACGATCTGCGGCCGCAGTCCGACCCGCCTGGAAGCGATGCAGCAGCGCTACGGCTGGCGTCATCGAACCACCGACTGGCGGGCGCTAGTCCAAGATCCGGCGATCCAGCTGTTCATCAACACGGCGACCAACGCGCTGCACGCCGAGCCGAGCATCGTGGCAGCAGAACACGGCAAGCACGTGCTCTGCGAGAAGCCGCTGGCCCGGACCGCCGCGGAGGCGAGCACGATGCTCGCGGCCGCCGAGCAGGCCGGCATCGTTCACATGTGCGCCTTCAACTATCGCTTCTTTCCCGCGATCCGGCTGGCGCGCCAGATGATCGAGGCCGGCGAGATCGGCGAGGTGCTGCACTTCCGCTCCCGCTTCCTGCTCGCCTCAGGATCGGACACCGACACGCCTGAGACCGCATGGCGGCTGCGCAGCGAGAGCGCCGGCAGCGGAGTGGTTGGCGATGTGCTGGCCCACCACTTGGACCTCGCCCGCTACCTCGTGTGCGAGCCGACGAGCGTCGATGCGCTCACGCGCACCTGGACGCCCGAACGCAACGGCGTGCAGGTCGACGTCGACGACGCCGCCGTATGCACGCTGGAGTTCCAGAACGGCGCGGTCGGCGCGATGGAGGCCACACGCGCAACCCCCGGTCACGTGCTCGACAGCGTGATCGAGGTCGACGGCTCGCATTCCTCGCTGCGCTTCGAGGTCCAGCGCGTCAACGAGCTGACTGTCTCCCGCAACGGCAGGCGCAGCACGATCGAGGTGACCGCACCTCACCACCCGTTCCTGGAGATGTGGTGGCCGCGCGGGCATGGGATCGGCTGGGGAGACAGCTTCGTGCACGAGCTGCGCCACTTCCTCGGCGCCGCCGCCGGACGTTGGCCGGTCGGGCCGCACGGGGCCACATTCGAGGACGGCGTCAGATGCGCCCAGATATGCGACGCCGTGCTCGCCTCAGCCGCATCCGGAACACGTCAACAAATCCCGCCAGCACTCCCCGGCGGGGCGGGAGGTGGAGTCAGTTGAGCGTCGATGAAATGCGGATCGGGATCGTCGGCGCCGGCTACATAGCGGGCGTGCACAGCGCCGCCTACCGCTGCGTGGCGGGCACATTTCCGGGCGGCCCCCGGGAGCTGGCCTTGGTCGCGGCAGCGGATGCCGACGGGCAGCGCGCCGCAGACCTGCAGCGCAGGTGGGGCTGGCAGCGGCTGGAGCAGGACTGGTCGGCGATCACGCGCGCAGATGACATCGACGTGGTCGACGTGTGCGTGCCAAACTCTCTGCACGCCGAGATCGCGATCGACGCACTGGCCCACGGCAAGCACGTCATATGCGAGAAGCCGCTCGCGCACGACCTCGACAGCGCCCGCGCGATGTGCGAGGCAGCAGGAGGGTCGCCTGGCCTTGCACAGGTGTGCTTCTACTACCGGCTCTGGCCCGCCATCGCCTGGGTGCGGCAGCTCGTGCAAAGCGGGCAGCTCGGCACCATCCAGCACTTCCGCGGCTGGATGCTTCAGGACTACGCCGCCAATCCCAAGCACGCAATGGGATGGCGCACCACCCGGTCGAGCGCGGGCGCCGGCGCCCTTGGAGATCTCGGCTCGCACGTAATCGATATCGCCCGCAGCCTGTGCGGCGAGGTGAGCGCGGTCAACGCTCTGACCAGGAAGCTCGTCGCCCGCGAGCAGGACGCCGGAGATCTCGACGACGCGGCAATGATGCTCGTGGAATTCCAGAGCGGCGCCTCCGGCGTGCTGGAGGCCAGTTGGGCGATGCGAGGCCATAAGTGCGATCTCGGCTTCGATCTGGTCGGCGACCGCGGCGCCGCGCGCTTCAGCTGGGAGCGCTCCAACGAGGTCGAGGTCCTGCTCGGCGACGTGGAGGACCCCGCCAACGGCTTCAGGCGCGTGCTGGTCGGCGGCGAGACCCAGCCTGACGCGAGCCTGTTCGCCGGCGTGCCAGGACAGGGCATCGGCTATCGAGACGCGTTCACACTCGGGCTGGGACACGGGCTCCTCGCGATGAGCGCGCAAGCCAACACGGTCAGCCCGTCCTTTGAGGACGGATTGCGTGCAGCCGAGGTGGCCACCGCCGCTCTGCAATCGGCCAAGACGCGCGAATGGACCACGGTCGATGGGCTTTGAGGTCGACGTCGCGCTCTCGAGCGAGGACCTGCTGGGCGAGGGACCCCTCTGGCGCGCGCAGACGCAGGAGCTGCTGCGTGTGGACATCGCGCAGGGGCTTGTGCACGCATGGCACCCGCAGAGCGGCCGTGTCAGTACGCGGCGCATGGACGGCGAAGCGGGCGCAGCCGTTCTGTGCCGCAGCGGCGCGCTGATCGTCGCGGTCGATCACGACCTCTACCTGGTGGAGGCCGACCGGGAGCCCCGCCTGCTCGCCGGCGCCGAGCACGACCGACCTGGCAACCGCTTCAACGACTGCCGCGGTGACCCCCAGGGACGCCTTTGGGCTGGCACGATGTCCAAGACGCGCGAGCCGGGCACGGCTGCCCTTTATCGCCTCGATCCGGAGCGCGGCCTGGAGGTCGCGGTCGAGGCAACGACGATCTCCAACGGCATCGGCTGGAGCCCCGACGGGCAGCTCATGTACTTCATCGACAGCACGACTCAGCGGATCGACGTCTTCGACTTCGACGGTCGCGACGGCTCGATCTCCGGCCGGCGCGCGTTCGCGGAGGTCGATCCTGCCGACGGGCTGCCGGATGGGCTTGCGGTCGACGCCGAGGGCGGGGTATGGGTGTGCCTGTTCGGCGGCGGGGCAGTCCGTCGATATGGTCCGCATGGCGCATTGGAGGAGCACATTGCGCTGCCGGTCCCCCACGCCACCTGTCCCGCCTTCGGCGGCGAGGATCTCTCCACGTTGTTCATCACGACGACCCGCCACAAGCTTGCGACGCAACAGCTGGCAGACTTCCCGCTGGCTGGATCGGTGCTCGCAGTCGATCCGGGCGTGGAAGGCATGCTCTCGAGCCTCGTCGACATCTGAGACGCGGCGCTAGGACCAGCTTGTCTACAACCTCAATCAGCAGCCAGGGCTCCAGTTGACACGCGAGAACCTAAGCTGTTCTACAGGCAGCTACTCGGGCAGACGTAGCGCCGCCTGGGAATTGCGGAGCTGTCCGGTGGTGGTAGTCATACAGTTTTGTTCGACGCGCGCTCGTTGTAATGTTCCATCGCACGTAGCGCGACTTCACTGAATCTATGTTGCGTGGCAAGCGTCATTTGTAGCTCTACAAGGACGAGCCGTGACGCGAGTGCCTCCAAGCCCTTGGAGGCTTCTCCATCTCTAAGCGCCTCCAATCGTGCCTCGACCTGTCCCGCCTCTGTCGCTACATGGTCTTGATATAGCTCGATAAGCTCGATCAGGCCCGCTGCTCCCATGCTTGCGCCGGTATAGATGCGCGTGAGAAGTTCGAGCCGCCAGCGCTCATCCTTCACCCCTGCAGACAGCCAACGGCGATGCGCCTCTTCGCCCTTCTCGGTTGCTCTGAAATACACACGCCGACCACGTTGCCGAGAGTTTGGCGTCGGCTGTCGGACTATCTCTACAAAGCTAAGTGCCTCAAGTCGCCTCAACGAGTCGGCTTGACTCCGCCAGACCACTTCCTCCAGCGCCTTCACGAAAGCGTCTTGGCAATGCTAGATGTCACGAGCAGCCCGGTTCTGACCGAGCCCTATCTACGCCACGGCCCCGGCCGGGCAATCTGGAGGACGTTCCTTCACCACCGCGAGGTCGTTGACGGGCTGCTGCTAGAGCTGATCGACAACACGAAGGAGCGACCGGCTGATTGCTTGCTCGCCCACCTTGCCGCGGTGCGCAACGCCGATGGCTCGGCGCCATCCAGGCGGCAGGTCCGTGACAACGTAATGTCCATGATCCTCGCCGGACATGAGACTACCGCCGCACAGTTGGCTTGGGCGGTTCAGTTGCTCGCTCGTCAGCCAGACGCACAAGCTCGACTCGCCGCTGAGGCGCGCTCTGCCGGTGTCGGTACTCTTGCGGGAGCCGCCATCGCAGAGGTGCTACGCCACTGTTGCGCGTTCGTCTTTGCGATCCCACGCACCCTGACCAGCGCTATCGAACTTGGCGGATATCGATGCGAGCCACCCGCCCAACTGGTGCCTTGCATCTACCTGCTGCACCATGACGCGGACCACCATCCTGATCCGCACACCTATGTCTGGGATCGCTTCCTGGGTATGCCCCCCGACCCGCGAACATGGCTGCCGTGGGGTGGCGGGCCACGACGCTGCCCCGGTAGGCATCTCGCCCTGCTCGAGATCGCGACGATCCTGCAAACCCTGCTCGCAAGCCGGACGATTAGCGCCCGACGCAAAAAGATCGAGCGACCTCGCTGGCGCGGCGTGATTGTGGTTCCCAGCAGCAATTGCCGCGTGGTTCTGCACTCGCGCCCGTAAAAGATTTGCCAAGTAGTCTTGGCGGAACAGTGTGGTCATTGGGTTCGCGTGGGGTGCTTGAGTCTGAGGCGGCGAGGGGTGTGATCGCTCGTTTGCGTGAGGGCGGGGTCTCGCGTGATCAGGAGGCCAAGCGTCGGATCGCCGATCGGGAGGCGGACGCTGGCGGTCGGCGTTTGGGTGTGGTCGAGCTCGCCGAGCTTTGCCGGGAGGCGCCGATCGCGGTGACTGAAGAGGTCGCGGCACTCTTGTATGTGCTCGCGCGGCGTGGCGGCGGGCGCATCGTGGAGTTTGGCGCCTCTCTCGGCATCTCCACGATCCATCTCGCCGCCGGGCTCAAGGATCACGGGCAGGGGTCGCTTATCACGACCGAGATCGACCCGGTGAAGGCAAGCGCTCTGAAGGCCAATCTCAGCGAGGCCGGCTTTGCGGAGATCGTCGAGGTGCGTATCGGCGATGCGCTCGAGACGCTACGGAGCCTGCCTGGCCCGGTTGATCTGCTGTGCCTGGACGGCTGGAACGAGCTTTATCTGCCCGTCTTGCAGTTGGTGGCGCTGCATCTCTCGCCAGACGCGGTCGTGGTCGCCGACCTCTCGGCCGATGACCCCGATCTGGAGCCCTATCTGCGGCATGTCCGCGCCGCGCAGGGCGCCTGGATGTCGGTCACGCTACCGCTTGACGCTGGGGTCGAGGTCTCACTTCGTCGCGAAACAAGCCCGCACTAGCAGGCCGTGTGGTGGACGAGCCCGGCTTATTGTCGAGCACCGCAAGACGGCGAAGGTGCGCGAAAGGGCGCTGGGGCGACGATCCAGATTTGTTCCGCGCCGCCAAGAGCTTGCGAAAGTCCAAGATGTGGCCAGGCGCCGCTCAGTTCGTGATGAAGCGCCGCAGCAGCTGCACGACCTGCTCGGGCGCATCTGTCCCCAGTTCGTGGGAGGCGTTCTCGATCACGACGAACTCGACGAGGTCCGCCGGCAGCGATTGCGCGAGCTCGGCCCCCGCCTCGGCGGTCGTCTCCGGGTCCTTGGCGCCGCTGAGGAGGAGCACTGGGCACCTCACGCCGGCCGCCGATGCGCGCAGATCGAACGTGCGGTTCTCGCCCGCCGCGAAATGACGGAAGACCTCCGCTCGCCAGGTCATCCGCATCGCCTTCTCCGGATCGCCCGGCTTGACCGAGGCAAGCGATGCGCACGCCTCGAAATAGGCCTTTTCGTTCTCCTCGGTCGGATCTAGGTAGAACCGCTCGACAGCGGCGCGCTGCTCCTTGGTGGCGAAGCGCGCGAGCCCATCCCCGATGCGCTTCAGGTCCATGCGCGCAGCAGTCACCAGCAGCACCAGCTTGGCGGGATGGTCGGGATAGTCGATCGCGTACTGCAACGCAACGAAGCCGCCGAAGGATCCCCCACGACGATCGGCCGCTCGATCTCGAGCGCATCGCAGAAGCGCTTGACATCCGCAGCCCACGTCTTCAGGTTCCAGTGCTCAGGGCTGCTCGGGTCGCTGCGGCCCTGCCCGCGCTGATCGATGTATACGAGCTGGGCGCAGTCGGCAAGAGGGCTGACCGTCGGCTTGAAGACCGAATGATCGGCGCCCGGTCCGCCATGCAGAAGCACGACCGTCGGCCGCTGCCGCATGACCGGACCATCAGGCACCAGCGAGGCGCCCTCAACGTCGAAGTACAACCTCGTCTCACCAATATTCACACGCATGTTCATCCTCCTTGTTGGGACGTAGGATTCGAGGCTGTGAATCCAGCCAGCAAGTCACTCGAGCTCAGATCGTGCGGCGGCCGTCATTCATACGCCCCCGCTTGGTGAGGGATAGCGGTGCTGCCAAGGGCTCATGCGCTCCACCGCGGCGCTGAGCGCGAACACGTCGTCGTCGCGGAAGCGGCGGCCTATGACCTGCAGCCCCACAGGCACGCCATCGGCGGTGATTCCGGCCGGCACGGAGGCGGCTGGATGCCCTGTGAAGTTGAACGGGTAGGTGAGCGCCCATCCCGCGCGTGCGGGAACCGGCCTGCCTTCGACGGTCGCAGGTCCCTGTGTCAGCGATCCGTCTGTCGCATTCTCCACACCCGCGATCGCAAGAGTGGGGCCGACGATCAGGTCGAAATCCGCGAATATCGCTTCCATGGCGTCGAAGAGCTCGGTGCGCAGCAAACCGACCTCGAAGTAGTCGACCGCATCGATGGTGCGGCCCTGTGCGATCGACTCCGCGAAGTAGGGGGTGAGCTCGTCACGATGCTGGTCGTAGAGGGCAATGCCCTCGCTGGCAAGCCGCCGGTCTATCGCGGCGCTTGACACCGAGGCGCAGGCCATCCAAGCCTCGGCCACCTCGCTCATCGGCCTGCTCATATGGGGCTCGACCTCCTCCACGCCAGCAACGATGCTCTCCAGCGCACCCACGGCAGCCTCGATCACCTGCCTGACCTCGGCGCTAACGGGGTGGCCGCCCATCGTCGGACTGAACGCGACTCTCAGGTTGCCGACCTCGCGCTGGCATGCCGCAAGATAGTCGAGCTTTGGCAGCGCAAAGGTGAATGGATCGCCAGGGCAGGCGCCATCGATCACGCCCATCACCAGCGCGGCGTCCGCGACGCAGCGGCTCAGCGGTCCAAGGCCCACCATCGGGGCGTGCAGGAAGGCGTTTGGGCGAATGCCGGTGGGCACGCGTCCCCAAGACGCCTTGATCCCGAAGACACCACACGCGGAGGCCGGGATCCTGATCGACCCGCCGCCGTCGGAGCCATGCGCAAGCGCCGCCAACCCTCCTGCCACGGCGGCGGCGCTGCCACCAGAGGAGCCCAGCGAGTTCATCTGTGGAGCGACCGGGGATCTCGTCGGCCCGAACAGCTTGTTGTCGGTGACCGCGCTCTGTCCAAACTCGGGCAGATTGGTCTTGCCGAGCACGATCGCGCCAGCCTGCTTCAGGCGCGCAATCACTGGGTTGTCGGCCTTTGCGATGTTCCCGGCGAGCGGGCGCGAGCCGCACGTGGTCGGCAGCCCTGCCACGTCGCTATCGTCCTTGACCGCGATCGGCAACCCGTGCAGTGCGCCCAGCGCGTCGCCCGGCATAATCGCCGCCTCCGCCGCCCTCGCAGAATCGCGCGCCGCCTCAGCGGCGATGTGCACATACGCATTCAGCGCCGGATTCTCTCGCTCGATGCGATCCAGATAGATCTCGACCAGCTCCACCGGCGAGACCGCGCGGCGCCGGATCAGCGTCGCGAGCTCGGCCGCCGGCCACAGCGAAAGATCAGACCCCGCTTGGGGCGCTATCCGTGAATCGAATGAGATCTCAGACGAAGCGACGCGGTTCCTCATTTCGGCCTCCTTGTGGTCCTATAACGGTGCGTGGCGTCGCGGCTGCCTGGTTCATTGCGCATCCGTTCACCTGTCCATTGGATCTTGATCTTGTTCTTGATGGTTGAGTTCGAAGTTCAATACTGAGCCTGCGCAGGTGGGCGCTGCTTTCAAAGCAGGCGCCCACCTGTTGCTGCCGGCCGTGCGTCTGGCCCTAGGCGGCGAGCTTTACGTCCAGCGCCCAGGGACCGAACAGAGTCCCCCAATACGACAATGGCATCACGTATTTTTCGGATAGTGCCGCAGTGAGCTCGGGGCTGTACAGCGGCCAGACAGGCGCTTCATTGGCAGCGATCTTGAGCATCTTGCCGATCATCTGCAGTCGCTTGTGTGGGTTCAGTGTTTCTCGCGATTCTGAGAGCAGTTTGTCAAATTCAGCGTTGCGGAACTCGGCAACATTCACACCGCCGCCCTGCGGATATATTTCTTCAGGACCAAGTCGTTCGGCGATGAGGCCGCTCGGATCTGGATACGCGGCGCCTGGCTCGGTAAACGAGAATCGCCCTTTCCCGGTCAGCCAAGCGGTTTCTTCGGCAGGGGTCGTCTCATGCACGGTTGCCTTGATACCGATCTTTGCGAGATCTGCGGCGAGAATCTGCGCGTCCGCAATTTCCGCTTCACCGGCCTGTGCGACTTCGATCGCCGTACTGAATCCATGAGGATGAGCGGACTTGGAAAGTTCTTCCTTCGCCTTGGTGAGATTGAATTCGTAACTTGGCAGTTCTGAGATGGTCTGCGCGATTTCGCTTTGCGAACCAAGGTTGGCAAAGAGACTTTCAGGGGCGATCGACCGCGACTGGGTCGCATAGCTTCCTGATAGCCCATGGAACACCGCGTCGATCATGCCTTTGCCGTCGGTCGCATACGCCATCGCTCGACGCACATGCACGTCGTTGAAAGGTGCAATTTTCGTGTTCACCTGCGCCATCACCATCAATGCGCTCGGCGCGGTCAGCGGGCGGACGCCTGGGATGTGGGCAAAGGACCTCGGCGAGAAGTCATAGGCGCCGTCGAGCGCGCCCGAGCGCAGCGCGAGTGCCATCGAGGCTTCGCTCTTGAAGTATTCGATGTCTACCCTTTCGGCAGGCTGCTTTGGCCCAGCCCAGTATGGGTTGCGCGAGAGGCGAGCACTGGCCTGTGGCGTGAAGCTATCGATCTTCCAAGGGCCGGTGCCGATCACCATGTGGCCAGGAGTGCCAAGTGCCTTTTCGCCCGACTTTTCGGCGGCGGCCTTCTCGATCACATGTCCAGCGAATGCGACGACGTCGGGGAAGACCGCGCTTGGCCGCTTGAGCTTCACTACGACGGTCGAGCTGTTGCGCGCCGCGACCGAGGCCACGTCAGCCCAGAAGTTTTTCAGGACGGATTCCTTGCCAGACATGCTGCTCTCGAGCGAGAAGACCACGTCGGCTGAAGTCAGCGGTTTGCCGTCGGAGAACCTGACAGACTTCAGATGGTAGACGTAGGTGGTAGGGCTTGGCTGTTCCACCGAGCTTGCAAGCCCGGCTTGATCTTTCCATCCGGTGCAAATTCCATCAGGCTCTGCACGGCCAGGAACTCAGTCAGACCTGTCGCGCCATAATCGACCTTGTTGTAGTCCAGCGGGCCAGGGAACGGGGTCATGCCCCACCGCAGCTCCGCGTAGGTTCTCGTGGAGCCGGCCGTGCTGCCGGCCGTTGTGTCTTCCTTGCTTTTGCTCGAGCCACATCCCGCGATTGCAAGCGCCGCCAGCGGCAGCGCCAGGCTCGCAAACACAGCCTTCCTCATTTCCATTCCTCCCATCGGTTACAGTACCCCCTCAAATGCGGTGCTCGTAGGCCCGCAGCCGGTCGAGGTGCTCCTCGACCTTGATGAAGCAGTCGGCGAGCTTGCGCATCGCGTCCGGGTCGTCATCGATCCAGTTCCAGAGGATCTCGGCCGAGCGCTCCACCTTGCGCTCGCAGCCAGGCAGCTCCAGCGCGGAGTAGTCGATCCCGGAGCGGCGGATCCGATCGCTCCACATCACCTTCGGCGCAGTCGTGTCGGCGCGTAGGCGCCCGACCTTGTGCAGCGGCGTTGCGACATAGTTGAAGATCGGAACGCCCTCGGCCCGCAGCGCCGCGAGGTATGTCTGCTTGGAGATGCCCGCATGCTCTGGCGCGAAGTTCAGCGAAACCATGTGGAAGACAGGAGAGTCCTCCTTGGAGTAGACAGGCGCGACCACGCTTGCCACCCCGGCGATGGCCTCCAGCAGCCGCGCACGATTGCGAGCTCGCGCGGCGTTCTCCTCGTCGAGCTTTGGCAACTGCTCCGCCATCAGCAGCGCGCTGACCGTGCTTACGCGATGCGTGTAGGTGAGCGAGTCGATGTGGGGCCGCAGCTCCGCCGGGAAGTCAGGCTCGCTTGCACGTCCTGGATGCATCGTGTTGCCGGCGTGCTGAGTGCTGATGATCGCCTTCCAGTAGACGTCCTCCCGCTGGGTGAGCAGATAGCCCGCCTCCGTGGTGGCAAGCAGCTTGCCGCCCATGCAGGAAAACCCCGCGGCGTCGCCAAAGCCCCCGACGCGGAGACCGCGGTGGCGCGCGCCGTGCGCCTGGCTGCCGTCCTCGATCAAGGCGAGGCCGTGGCGGTCTGCAATGGCCCGTAGCGCCGTCATCTCAGCAGGCTGTCCATACAAATGCACAGCCAGGATCGCCTCGGTCCTTCGGCCGATCGCCGCCTCGACGGAGGCGGGGTCCAGCAGCCCGCACTCAGGATCGACGTCGGCGAACACGGGCACCGCGTCGTTGTGCAAGATCGGAGAGACCGACGCACCCCATGTATAGGGCGTGGTCACCACCTCAGCGCCACCGGTTATCTCCAGCCCGATCAGCGCAGCATGCAGCGCCGCGTGACCAGAGGCAGTCGTAAGGCATCGCTCGACGCCATGCCAGTCCGCGATCGTCCTCTCCGCCTCGTCCACCAGCGGGTGGTCCCTGCTGAGGCCGACGGTCGGCTCGCTCGCCAGCAGGTGGTCCACACGCCTGCGTGCCTTGGCCGTGAAGTACGGGTAGTGAGGTTCCGTGGGAGACCCGGCGGGCATGCCACCCAGCAGGGCAAGCGCATTCGAAGTAGAGCTCTTTTCAATGACCGACATCGACGCCCTCGCAGGTGGCCGTGGCGGCGGCGGGAAGACCTGACATCGGATGCGCTTGCCCGGACCGGTCCGGGCTCGTCGCGCCATTCTCGTCTGCGCCCTGCATTCAAATCCCTCCTATGTCTGACAGCCGACCAACCCGGACCGATCCGGGTAAAACTGCGGCTGTCCTGGTTTCGTGCCGGTCATATCGGACCCGGACCGGTCCGGGTCAATATAGCCCGCCCGGCGCCTCGGTGTCAAGCCACGCACCTGCAGCGCGGCGCGCGGAGAGCGAACCGCTGCGGATATAGTCACCCTGCGAGAGACCCATGAACGAGCCGGACACGACAACGCAGCCGAAGTCGGGGCTCACGCGACTGCCCACCATACGAGACGTCGCGCGCGTTGCCGGGGTCGGCAAGACGACCGTCTCGGATGCGCTCCGCGATCGTGGCCAGATCGCGCCGGCAACGCGACAGCGGGTGCTTCTGGTCGCCAAGCAACTCGGCTACCACACGCACCTCGGCGCACGCGGTCTCACTCGCCGGCAGACAGAAGTGATCGGCATCATGGTTGGTGACTTCTTCGACCCTTTCATCGGAGAGTTGACCGGCCGGCTGGAGCAGCACGCCGCAGCACGCGGCTTTCGCGTGCTGCTCTCCACCGCGGGACCCGACCTTCGCGAAGAGGAGTCGGCGGTGGTGAGCCTGCTCGAGCACCGTGTGGCGGCGGTCATACTCGTCGGCTTCACCGGCGATCAGCGGGTGCTGGACTCCATCGGCGCGCACATGCCGGTCGTGTACATGGGCTATCAGAGCCGATCTGGCGTGTCGATCGGGATGGATGAGAAGCGGGGCGGCGATCTCGCCACAGCACACCTGATCGGTCTGGGTCACAAGCGAATTGCATACGTGAGCGCCGCGCTGCTGCCACGTCACATCGATCGCGACCGTCTCCACGGCTACCGGCGTGCTCTGCGGCGTGCGAGGATGAGTTCGGCGAAGGAGCTCGTGCTGCGAGTCGGGCCCACCTCCGAAGAGAAGCGGCAGGAGCTGATACGCCGCCAGCTCAGCCAGCCTCAGAGGCCAACCGCCATCTTCGCCGCCTCAGACATCACCGCAATCGAGGTGATGTCCTGTGCCCACGAGCTGAAGCTGCAGGTTCCAAGAGACCTGTCGATCGTCGGCTACGACGACATCTTGCTTGCGCGAACGCCGATGATCGCGCTGAGCACCATCGCACAGCCCGCGGCCGAGCTCGCCAGCCGTGCCATCGACGCCGCGGTCGCACTGGTCGATGATCCGGACGCACGGCTGCAATCGACGCTGATCGAGCCGCGACTGATCGTG
Source organism: uncultured Actinomycetota bacterium (assembly GCA_963757925.1). Classification (GTDB taxonomy): domain Bacteria; phylum Actinomycetota; class Thermoleophilia; order Solirubrobacterales; family Solirubrobacteraceae; genus Palsa-744. The sequence continues at coordinate 4,665 of CAVWTE010000002.1, read as the reverse complement.
CGCAAGACGACGGCGCCGCCGCACTGAGAGATATCCATCGAGGCTTGGGGCAGGCTCTAAGATCCCGCCCAGAGATGCGGGAGAGGCCCACCAACCAGGGCAATATCGACTGAAGCGCGCGCAGGCTCTAAGCTCTGCTTCACTAGCTTTTTGGGCATCTATCTGGATCGGTGCCCAATGAGGCTTGAAATCTCGTTCGGTTCGACTCTCACGCGCGCATGGAAACCGCCTCAGACCACGTCGCTCACATGCTCGAGCTTTGGCGCGCCGAGAAGCCGGAGGCGCCGATCGTGCCGATCGGCGTGATCGCCCGCATCCTGCGCGCCGCCCAGCACCTCGAACACGAGATCACACGAGGCCTCTCCGCCTACGGGCTCAACAACCGCGAATTCGACGTGCTCTCCGCCCTGCGCCGCAGCGGACCGCCATACGCCCTCACCGCTTCGGCGCTCAGGCGCGAGGTTCTGCTCACCTCAGGCGGGCTGACGAAACTGCTCGAGCGCCTCGAGCTCGCCGGCCTCATCGCGCGCCAGCAGGATCCCGATGACGGTCGCGTGGTGCAGGTCGTGCTCTCCGATGCCGGCCGCGAGCTGCAGCAGGCCGCCATGGACTTCGATTTGCCGCGAGAGGAGCGTCTGCTCGCAACGCTGGACGAAGAACAACAGCAGACGCTCGCCCACCTGCTGCAGGTGCTCCTGAGCAGCCTCGAACTCACCGATACCCGCTGGCCGCTGCGGCAGCGTCGGTCATGAGCACACCTTCGGTGCGCGCCTCTCTCTGAGGCGGCCGATCAGGCCTCGTCGCTGCCGCGCGCGCTGAGTTTGAGTGCGCACGGAAGCCGCGCGAACCCGCGAGTGTTGCCCGCCTGCGTCCGCTCTGGCTCACCACAGAGCTCGAATGCCTCCACCCTGGCCAGGAACCGCGAGAGCGCAACCCTCGCCTCAGGACGCGCAAGCGGCGCTCCGAGGCAGAAGTGGATGCCCTCGCCGAACGCAAGCGTCCGCTTGACCTCGCGTTCGAAGTCGAGCACGTCAGGATCCGGGAATCGTCGCTCGTCACGATTCGCCGATCCATGCACGAGCACGACCCGTGCTCCAGAAGGGATCTCGGTGTCATGCAGGCTCACCGCCCGCGTCGTCGAGCGCGCCAGATGCTGCACCGGCGATTCATAGCGCAGGAGCTCCTCGACCGCCCGCGGCATCAACTGCGGGCGCTCGCGCAGGAGCTCGGCCTTCTCAGGCCGATGAGAGAGGATGTAGAACGAGTTGGAGAGGAGGCTCGCCGTCGTCTCGATGCCCGCCAGGAAGAGCAGGTTGCAGATGCTGATCGCCTCCTCGAAGGAAACGGTCGCGCTGTGGTCCGCGGCCGCGATCTCGCTGAGCACGTCGTTTCGAGGCCTGCGCAGACGATCGGACATCAGATCGCCGAAGTACCCGCGCAGCTTCCGCGCGGCGGCGCGGGTGCGCTCGGGGACTCGCAGCTCGCCGGATTCGCGGTAGGCGAACTCCTGCGCGAGGGTCGAGAGATCTCGCCGATCCTCGGACGGGAAGCCCAGCAGCATCGAGATCACGGCCACGGGCAGCTGCCAGGCGAAGTCGGCCGCCAGATCGACGGTCTCGTGCTCGAGCAGCTCATCGAGCAGCGTGTCGGCGAGAGCGGTCATCTCGGCCTCCCGACGCAGGATCGCGCTGGGAGCGAAGTGCTTGCGCACCACGTCGCGCAGCTCGTCATGTCTCGGGGGATCGAGGTCGATGATGCTGCCAGGCCCGAGGACGTCGACGAAGTCGTCGAGATCCACGCCGGGAACCGTGGCAAAGGTCTCCCAGTCACGCGAGGCGGCCTGGACGTCCTCGAACCGTGTCAACGCCCAGATCTCGCGTGCGGGGTTGTGATAGACGGGAAACTCGTCACGCAGCACGCGATAGAGCGGATAGGGATCGCGCAGCGATTCGAAGTCGAGCGGGTCGTACACCACGTCTGTGATCATCAGCCTTCTCCTCGAGCTCCGGTCACGGCACCGACCGAGCGCCTCAACTCGTCGAGGCCTTCCTCGACCTTTACGAAGGCGCCGGCCATGCTCGCCATCAGCGCCTCGTCCTCGCGGAAGTAATTCCACGGGATCTCGATCGAGCGCGCGACCTTCAGCTCGCACGCCGGCAGCTCGACGGTCGTCGGGTCGTATCCCGCCTTGCGGATCGCCTCGGTCCACATCACGCGCGGCCCATCCCAGTTGGGGCTCAGCCGGGGCGACTTGTGCAGGGACTTCTCGACATAGACGACCGCCGGCACCCCCTCGGCTTGCAGCGCCTTGACGTATGCGTCGCGCGAGACGCCGGCGTGAACCTCATCGAAATTGAGCGTGAGCATGTGGAAGACGCACTCGTCCTCTGGAGGGCTCTCCGGCGCGTGCACCGATTGCACTCCAGCAAACTGACGCTTGAACAGCTCGACGTTGCGGCGACGCGCCGCATTCTCGGCATCGAGCTTCGGCAGACCCTCGAGCGCGAGCAGCGCACTCACCAGATTTGGGCGATAGGTGTAGATGAGAGAGTCGATCGCCGGCCGCAATCGCTCGGGAAAGCCTGGCTCGGTCGCGCGACCGGCCATCTCGCTGCGACCCGCATGCTGGCAGCTCACGACCGCGTTCCAGTAGACGTCGGCATCTCGAGTCACCATGTAGCCGCCTTCGGTGGTGGCCAGGGGCTTGACGCCGTTGATGGAGAAGCCGCTCGCATGCCCAAATCCGCCCACGCGCACACCGCGATGGCGGGCTCCATGAGCTTGGCTGCCGTCCTCGATCACCTTCAGGCCATGCCGCTCCGCATAGGCCATGATCGCCGTCATGTTCGCGGGCTGGCCGTATATGTGAGGAACCAGGATGGCGCGGGTTCGCGGTGTGCGCGCCTGATCGAGCTGATCGGGGTCCAACAACCCGGTGTCAGGCAGCACATCCGCAAAGACGGGCACCGCGTTGTTGTGCAGGATGCACGATACGGATACGCCCCATGAGTAGGGCGAGGTGATGACCTCATCGCCGCCAGTCAACTCGAGCCCGACCAGCGCCGACTGCAGCGCACCGTGGCCAGAGTTCGACCCAGTGCGTGCTCGGCGCCATGGAACGCGGCAAGCCGCTCCTCCAGCTCGCGAATCACCGGATGATCCTTGCTTAGCCCCTGCATCGGGCCGCGACCGAGCGTCTGCGCGATGCGATCGAACACAGCAGGGTCCAGCTCGGGGTACTTTGGCGCGCTCAGCGTATGGGCCGGCGAGCCGCCCAGCACTGCAAGCTTGCTTGACATTGCTTTCACTCCAGTAGCGATTGGTTTGTGCGCGATGGACGCTGGCTCGCGCGCCTGCCGCGGCGGCAGGCGCCTGCCATCGACACCAGCGCAAGAGTCAGACCAGCAGTTGACCTCCGTCGATCACGATCGTCTGACCGGTGATGAAAGAGGCCTCCTCGGAGGCCAGGAAGGCGATCACAGCCGCCACCTCCTCAGGCTGGCCGAGCCGCCCCGTGGGAATGTGATCGGAGATCAGCTCGTGCAGGAGGTCAGCGCTTGCCCGCCCCTGACGCGCCGCCACGCCCTCGCGGCCCTCGCGGTTCATCCTGGTGTCGATCTCGCCTGGCGCGACGGCATTGACGGAGATGCCCCGGGGGGCGTACTCGATCGCAAGCGCCTGCACCAGACCCGAGATCGCCGCCTTGCTCGCGCTGTAGGCGGCCGTCCCCGGCTCGCCACGCACCCCTGCCGCCGAGGAGTTGGCGATCAGGCGTCCGCCTCTGCCCTCCCTGCCCATATGGCGCAGCGCTATCTGCCATGTGCGCATCACGCCCAACAGGTTCACATCGACGACGCGGCTCCACTGCTCCGGATCTACCTCCTCGTAGGCTTCGACAAGGCCGACCCCGGCGTTGGCAACACAGATGTCGACTCCCCCATTGGCAGCAGCCGCCTGCGCAATCGCGTCAGCCAACTCGCCCGGTGCGCTCACGTCGCAGCTCAGCACGTGCACCTTGGAGCTAAGGCCGTCCTCCGGCGTGGATCTGGACAGCGCGAACACCTCTGCCTCAGCAGCGGCGAAGAGGTTGGCCGTTGCCAACCCTATGCCGCGGCTCGCGCCGGTTACGACCGCGGTCTGCCCCGAGAAGGACCACTGATGCTGCTCATGCGCCAACTCCCGGTACAGCCGGGACGGTGACCGCGCGATTCGTGCGCATAGACTCCGTCGCCGCTTCGGCGAGCGCGTATGACGCAAGCGCGTCGCGTCCCTGAGCCTCGGGGGGCGCCTCAGCGAGGATCCAGCTCGCGAAATGCTCGACCTCGCCTATGAAGCCGGCGCTGAAGCGCTTGCGGAAATCCATTGGGTACCCGACGCGTTGCTGCCCGTCGGCGACGGAGATCACGTCGGTCGAGCGAGCGCCGTATCCGATCCGGATCGCGCCGCTCTGCCCCAGGACCTCGGTGTAGCAGTCATACCCGTAGCTCGAGAGCATCGTTCCGTCAAGCGATCCGATCGCACCATTGGCGAAACGCAGCTGCACGCAGAGGACCTGGGCATCGCCGATCTCTTGCAGCTCAGGCTGGGTTGGAGTTGCACCCCACGCGTTCACCTCGATCACCTCTCCCACCATCCAGCGCGCGACATCGAACTCATGCACCATCA
>CAVWTE010000001.1:0-108331 GCA_963757925.1 uncultured Actinomycetota bacterium | reverse complement strand
CAAGGCGTGCGAGATCTCCACGATCGTCTGCGGGCGGAAGGCGTTTCGCACCTCGGGGCGGTCGATCGTGATCTTCGCGATCGCGCCGCCGCGCGCCGCGGCCTTCTCGTAGCGGATGTCGGTGAACTCGCCGGCGGTGCTCCAGGTGATGAGTGACAAGTCTGCGATCTCCTCTTGCGTGGCGGCTCGGCTTGATTTGCGAAGCGAAGGCTAGCCTGTGCGCGATGATCGTCGAATCCTGGCTGGCGCGCGCCGCGCCCGCGCGCCACAGAGGCTCGCCGTGCAGGACCGGGAGCGCGGGTGCACCTACGCGCAACTCCACGCGCAGGCGCTCTCGGGGTGCCGCGGCGCTCGCGAAGCGCGGCGTGCGGCCCGGGGACAGCGTCGCGGTCGCCCTTGGCCCGGGGTTGCCCTTCGCGGTCGCGCTGCACGCATGCTGGCTTGCGGGGGCGAGCGTCGTGCCGGTGGATCTGAGGCTCTCGATCGCGGAGCGCGAGGTGATCTGTGCGGGCGCCACGACGGTGGTTGACGAGCCGCTGCCCGAGGGCCGGCAGGGCGCGCCGCCGCCGTGGCGGGCGACCGCGACGCACGACCTGGCCGCGGTGGCCGCCGTGATCCACACCTCGGGCACGACCTCGGAGCCAAAGCGGGTCGGGCTGACCTTCGGCAATTTGCTCTGGAGCGCGCAGGGCTCGGCCGTGGCGCTCGGCTCAGATCCGGCGGAGAGGTGGCTCTGCACGCTGCCCGTCTGCCACGTCGGCGGCCTCTCGATCCTCGTGCGCAGCGCGATCTTCGCCACCACCGCGCTCGTGCACGAGCGCTTTGAGACAGAGAGCGCGCTCACGGCGCTGATGGAGCAGGACATCACGCTCGTGAGCGTCGTCGCCACGACGCTCGGCCGCCTGCTCGACGCGGGCCTCACACACCCGCCGCGGTTGCGCCTTGCGCTTGCCGGGGGCGGTCCGGTGCCGCAGGCGCTCCTGGAGCGCGCGGCCGCCGCCGGGGTGCCCGTATGCCAGACCTATGGGTTGACGGAGGCGTCCTCGCAGGTGAGCACCGTGCCGCTGGCCGCCCTGCGAGCGGCTGAGCCGGCTTACGTGCCGGCGATGGGCGCCGGCCGGCCGCTCTTCTGCACGCGCGTGAGGATTGCCGAGGACGGGGAGATCCTCGTGGCCGGTCCGACCGTCGCGCCCGCGGCGGTATCGCCGGATGGCTGGCTTGCCACAGGCGATCTCGGGATGCTCGATTCCGGCGGCAACCTTCACGTCAGCGGCCGCAGGTCGGACACGATCATCAGCGGCGGCGAGAACGTCGCTCCGGCGGAGGTTGAGGCGGTGCTCGAATCGCATCCGCAGGTTGCCGAGGCCGCTGTGATCGGCCGCAGCGACCCGCGCTGGGGCGAGGCGGTGACCGCGATCGTGGTGCCGCGGGCGGGAGCAGAGCTAGATGCCGAGCTGCTGCAAGAGCACTGCGCACAGCGCCTTGCCGCCTACAAGGTGCCAAAGCAGGTGGTGCTCGAAGCCGGGCCGCTGCCAAGAACGCGCTCTGGCAAGCTGTTGCGACGGCAACTGAGATGAACGACTTCGACCCCGACCGCTACCGGCAGGACAGCGTCGAGCAGTGGGAGGCGGCCGCGGCGGGATGGTCGCGGCGCTCGCAGCAGATGCGCGCGTTCGCCGAGCCCGTGACCGAGCGGATGCTGGATGTGCTGCATCTCGACGCCGGGCAGAGAGTGCTCGACCTTGCGGCGGGCATGGGCGAAGTCGGGCTGCTTGCGGCGGATCGTGTGGCGCCGGGCGGCAGCGTCGTGATCGCCGACCAGGCCGAGGCGATGATCGAGGCCGCGCGCGAGCGCGTGACGCAGGCGGGTGCTGGCAACGTCGAGTTGAAGCGAATGGACGCGGAGTGGATCGACCTGGAGCTCGGCAGCGTCGATGCGGTCGCGTGCCGCTTCGGAGTGATGCTGATGGCCGACCCCGACGCCGCGCTACGCGAGTGCCGCAGGGTACTGCGCCCGGGGGGCAGGCTCGCATTGGCCGTCTGGGACTTGCCGGCGCGCAACCCGTGGGCCTCGGCGCCGGCGATGGTGCTCGTCGAGCGCGGCCTGATGCAGGTGCCGCCGCAGCAGCCAGGCGTCTTTCGCCCCGGCATGTTTGCGCTGGCCGACGCGGACGCGCTGGTCGAGCGAATCGCAGACGCGGGCTTCACCGAAATCGCGGTGGAGTCGGTGGCGCTCACGCGCACGCATCAGGGCTTCGAGGATTTCTGGGAGACAAGCCTTGACATGTCGCCCGGGTTCCATGACGCGGTGATGTCCTGCCCGCCGGGCGAGATCGAGCAGATCCAGGAGGCTGTGACGGCGAGCCTTGCGCCGTTCACCGCCCCTGACGGCAGCCTGGAGATCCCCGCGGCGAGCCTGCTCGCGCACGCCTGCGCCTGAGAGCAGGCGCCGGTGAGATAGCCTGCGCGCATGCTCTACGACGACAACGCGGATCTCAAACTCCTCGACGGCAAGACCGTCGCGATCATCGGCTACGGCTCTCAGGGCCACGCCCACGCCCTCAACCTGAAGGACTCGGGGGTGAAAGTCGTCGTCGGTCTTCGCCCCGACTCCACGTCGGTCGCCAAGGCCACCGAGCAGGGTCTGCAGGTCCTCTCGGTCACAGAAGCGGCCAGTCAGGGCGACATCGTGATGATCCTCCTCCCGGACGAGCTCCACCGTCAGATCTACCAGCAGGAGATCGCCGACGGCATCGCCGAGGGCAACGTGCTGATGTTCGGCCACGGCTTCTCGATCCACTACAAGGAGATCGAGCCGCCGCCGGGAGTCGATGTGGCGATGGTCGCGCCCGAAGGGTCCTGGACATCTCGTGCGCAGGCAGTTTCTGGAGGGCTCGGGCGTGCCGGGCCTGATCGCCGTCGCGCAGGATGCCACCGGCCATGCGCGCGAGCTCGCGCTCGCCTACGCCAAGGGCATCGGCTGCACCCGCGGCGGGGTGATCGAGACCACCTTCAAGGACGAGACCGAGACGGACCTCTTCGGCGAGCAGGCGGTGCTCTGCGGCGGGGTTTCAGAGCTCGTGCAGGCCGGCTTCGAGACGCTCGTCGGGCCGGGCTATGACCCCGAGATGGCCTACTTCGAGTGCCTGCACGAGGTCAAGCTGATCGTCGACCTGATCTATGAGAAGGGCCTTGCCGGCATGCGCTACTCGATTTCCAACACCGCCGAGTACGGCGACTACACGCGCGGCAAGCGCGTGATCACGCGAGACGCGTGCCTCCATGCGCAAGATCCTCGGAGAGATCCAGTCCGGCGACTTCGCGCGCGAGTGGATCGCCGAGAACAGGGCCGGCCAGGAGAGCTTCAAGCGCATGCGCGCCGAGCAGGCCAGCACGCAGATCGAAGAGGTCGGCGGAGAGTTGCGCTCGCACATGGACTGGCTCGAGACCTCCTTCTAGCGCCGTGATTGCCTACCTGCTCTGGCACAGACCCAGGCAGGAGGCCGATCGCGACGTCTACGAGCAGGCCGCCGAGCGCTTCCACCGCTCGCTTCGCCGGGCGCGCCCGGCCGGCATGCGGGGCTCGGCGCTGCTTCGCGCCGGCGATCTGCCGTGGCTCGAGGGGGAGGGCTGGTATGAGGACTGGTATCTGCTCGAGGACTTCAGCGCGCTGGGGGTGCTCAACGAGGCCGCTGTGGCCGCCGGGCATCGCAGCCTTCACGATCAGGTGGCGCGCATGTTCCGCGGCGGCGCCGGCGGCGTCTACCGGCTGATCGAGGGTCGCTGCGAGTCGGTCGCGCAGTCTCAGGCTGTCTGGGTGGCGCGCCCCGCGGGGGCCCTGGCGCCGGGGCTCGGGGATCTGCTCGGCGACGGCATGGACCGTGAGCGGGCGAGCCTGTGGCGGCGCCAGCTGGTGCTCGGCCCGGCGCCCGAGTACTGCCTGCTTGCCGGCGAGCCGCCGGCAGGGGTATCCCCGGCCAGAATGCCTGAGGGCTGGCAGAGCAGCGTGCAGAGCAGGGAGGTGATCTTCGATGGCTGAGGTCGTGATGGACAGGGAGCTTGCAAGCGGCTCCTTCCAGCGCCAGCAGAGTCACTTCCGCGATTGGATCGGGCTCGATCCCCGCACCGAGCGCCAGAGCGCCCACCGCGTGGAGCCGGGCCGGTACCACCTCTACGTCTCCCTTGCCTGCCCGTGGTGCCATCGCACCGCGATCGTGCACCGCCTCGCGGGGCTTGGCAAGGCGGTCGGGGTCTCCTACGTGGCGCCCTTTCGCGATGCGCGCGGCTGGGCGTTCACAGGCGAGGCGTTCCACGACGGCCCCGGCGGCGAGTACGTCGACCCGCTGAACGGCTGGGAGTTCATGTCGCAGGCCTACGCCATCAGCGACCCCACCTTTGAGGGGCGGATCACCGTGCCGGTGCTTTGGGACACGCGGGAGCAGGCGATCGTCAACAACGAGTCCAGCGAGATCATCCGCATGTTCGCCTCAAAGGACTCACTCGGCGCGCTTGGCGCAAGCGCTCTGGACCTCTACCCGCAGAAGCTGCGGGGCGAGATCGACCGGGTCAACGAGCGTGTCTACGACACGATCAACAACGGCGTCTACAAGGCGGGCTTCGCGCGGCGCCAGGAGTCCTATGAGGCCGCGTTTGGCGAGCTATTCGACAGCTTGGCGTGGCTCGAGGATCTGCTCGGTGCTCGTCGCTACCTCGCCGGCGGGCGGATCACCGAGGCGGACTGGCGCGCTTTCCCGACGCTCGTGCGCTTCGATGAGGTCTACCACGTGCACTTCCGCTGCAACTACCGGCGGATCGTCGAGTACCCGAATCTGTGGGCCTACACCCGCGAGCTCTACCAGTGGCCGGGCGTGTTGGAGACAGTCGCGATGGATCAGATCAAGCGGCATTACTACACCACGCACGACGAGCTGAACCCCAAGCACATCATTCCGCTTGGGCCAAAACCGGACTGGAACGAGCCGCATCGTCGCGGCTGAGCCAGGCTTCGCTACACTCGCGCTTGTCGTCGCGACTGGCGCTCGGAGCCCATCGAACACGGGGCTCAGGTGGGGTCAACCACCGGGGAGCGACGCAAGATCACCGCCGCGCGCCTGGGCACCCCTCAGATCCACCACGCCCCTGAGGTCCGACAGCGAGGAAGCCCATGACGCCAGGTAGCACGAGCCAACAGACGCAAGTCACCATTCCCGAGCAGATCAAGCCAGCCGACGGCCGCTTTGGCTGCGGGCCCTCGAAGGTACGCCCGAAAGCCCTGGCCCGCCTGGCAGACGAGGGTGCCGAGGTGATGGGCACATCTCACCGCCAGGCGCCGGTGAAGGGGTTGGTGGCAGAGATCAGAGCGGGCCTTCGAGAGCTCTTCGCGGCGCCGGAGGGCTATGAGGTCGCGCTCGGCAACGGCGGTGCAACCGCCTTCTGGGACGCCGCCGCCTTCGGACTCCTCCAGGCCCGCGCGCTGCATCTGGCCTACGGCGAGTTCTCGCAGAAGTTCGCGTCTGTGACCAAGGAAGCTCCATTCCTCGCCGATCCGATCGTTGTGAAGGCAGAGCCCGGCGATGCGCCCGGTCAAGGCGAGCTGCAGGCGGCGCTCTCGGGAGAGAGCGGTGTCGATGCGATCGCCTGGGCGCACAACGAGACGTCGACCGGTGTGATGGTGCCCGTGCAGCGGCCGGCCGGCGCCGGGGAGGCGCTCGTGCTGATCGATGCCACCTCAGGTGCCGGCGGCCTGCCGGTCGACCTGAGCCAGGTGGACGCGTACTACTTCGCGCCGCAGAAGAGCTTCGCCGCCGACGGCGGCCTTTGGATTGCGATGCTGAGCCCCGCAGCGCAGGAGCGGATCGGCACGCTCGCCGCGAGCGATCGTTACATCCCCGCGTTCCTCTCTCTGCAGACCGCGCTCGAGAACTCGGTGAAGGATCAGACCTACAACACGCCGGCGGTGGCCACGCTGTTCCTGCTCGCAGACCAGATTCGCTGGATGATCGACGGCGGGGGTCTTGCCGGGTGCGTGAGCCGCAGCACCGCCTCCTCGGAACATCTGTATGGATGGGCGCAGCAGAGCTCCTACGCCATGCCGTTCGTGAGCGATCCGGCCAAGCGCTCGCTGGTCGTCGGCACGATCGACTTCACCGAGCAGGTCGATGCCGCAGCCGTCGCCCAGACGCTGCGTGCCAACGGCATCGTGGACGTCGAGCCCTACCGCAAGCTGGGGCGCAACCAGCTGCGCGTCGGCATGTTCCCCGCGGTCGATCCCGAGGACGTGAAGGCGCTCACCGCATGTATCGACTACGTCGTGGAGAGGACTGCAGCATGAGCGCGAGCAATGGAACGGTGAAGGTCCTGGTCAAGGAGAAGATCGGCGAGTCCGGTGTCGCCCTGCTGCGTCAGCACTTCGACGTCGACCTCGGCACGGACTGGGACGAGGATCAGCTCGCGCAGCGGATTGGTGACTATGAGGGCATCCTGATCCGCTCGGCGACCAAGATGACCGCGGAGCTGATCGAGAAGGGGGCACGTCTGCGCGTGATCGGAAGGGCGGGTGTCGGCGTTGACAACGTCGATGTGCCGGCCGCGACCGAGCGCGGGATCATCGTCGCCAACGCGCCGGAATCGAACGTCATCACCGCCGCCGAGCACACGGTCGCGTTGTTGCTCGCGCTCGCGCGCAACATCCCGCAGGCGCATGCCTCGCTCATCTCCGGCAAGTGGGAGCGCTCGAAATTCTCAGGCGTGGAGGTCTACGAGAAGACGCTCGGGATCATCGGCTTTGGCCGCATCGGCCAGCTCGTCGCGCAGCGCGCCAAGGGGTTTGGGATGAAGGTGCTTGCCTTCGACCCGTTTGTCTCGGCCGAGCGCTACCGCGAGCTCGGCGTCGAGAAGGCCGACGCGCCGGAGGAGGTCTACGCCCAAGCCGACTTCATCACGATCCACCTGCCGAAGACCCCGGAGACAGCGAACTTCCTGGACGCCGAGGCCTTCGCCAAAATGCGCAGCGGCGCGCGGGTCCTGAACGTCGCAAGGGGCGGCCTGATCGATGAAGCGGCGCTGAAGGACGCGTTGGATTCAGGCAAGCTCGCCGGTGCCGCGATCGACGTGTTTCCCTCCGAGCCGATGACCGAAAATCCGCTGTTCGGCCATCCAAACGTCGTCGTGACGCCTCACCTTGGCGCCTCGACCGCCGAGGCCACCGACCGCGCGGGTTACCAGAGCGCCGAGCAGGTGGTCGCCGCGCTCACTGGCGGCGTGGTCTCGACCGCGGTGAACATTCCGTCGGTCGGGGCGGAGGACATGGAGGCGCTTGGGCCGTTTCTGCCGCTTGCCACCCAGCTTGGGCGACTGGCGATGGGGCTTGCAGAGGGCAGCTCGGTCGAGCGGATCGAGGCCGCCTTCCTCGGCAAGATCGCGGAGTTCGACACGCGTCTTCTGACGCTTGCGGTGATCCGCGGCGCGCTGCAGGGACGCAGCGAGCAGGAGGTCAACCTGGTCAACGCGCCCTCGATCGCCCAGCAGCGCGGGATCGTCGTGGAGGAGAAGACGGTGACTGAGGCGCAGGACTTCAACGAGCTGATCCGCGTCACGGTGCTCGCTGGCGATCAACGCGTCGCCGTCGCCGGGACGGGCATCGGCCCAGGCCAGCTGCCGCACCTGGTCGAGGTGCAGGGTCGGCGGCTGACGGTCGAGCTTGCACCGTTCGTGACGGTGTTCCGCTATGCGGACCTGCCGGGGATGATCGGCCGGGTGGGGACGATCTTCGGCGGTCACGGAATCAACATCTCCTCGGCGGCGGTCGGCCATGCGCCGAACGGTGGTGAAGCGTCCGCCGCCGCAGAACCCGCTGAGGATGGCGCCAAGCGTCTCGCCGCGATGGTCGTGACCACAGATGTCGCCGTGCCGGCAGAGGTGGTGCAGGAGATCGTCGCTTCCGAGGGCTTCGTCGGCGGCTGGACGGTAGTGCTCGATTAGGCGACCGACCGAATGGGGTGACGCGAGCGTCGCCCCATTCGGCGGGCCATCCAGCCAGGGCTGGCGTCACTTGCCGTGCCAGGGCACGGCTGCTAGCCTTGCCGCAAATGTCGTTCGCCCGGTCTCTTCGACTTCTCCTCCTCCCCCCTCGGGGGGAATAGCGCGTGGCGGCCGCGTGCCGCAAACCCATCTGGAGGAAGTTGCCAAGAGACCTAGTAAAGGAGCACGGACGACATGAGCATTCCCAGTGAGCAGGAGAGCGAGCGCGCCGGCGTTGCTGGCGCGCAGGACCCGGATGACCGGGTCCTGGTGTTCGACACCACGCTGCGCGACGGCGAGCAGTCGCCCGGCATATCGCTGAACACAGCAGAGAAGCTGGAGATCGCCCAGCAGCTCGCGCGCCTTGGCGTCGATGTGATCGAGGCAGGCTTTCCGATCACCTCCCCGGGAGACTTCGAGGCGGTCCGGGCAATCGCGCGCGAGGTGGTCGACCCGGCGCCGCCGATCGTCGCGGGGCTCGCGCGCACGCAGATGGCCGACATCGACGCCGCCTACGAGGCGGTGCGCGACGCGGAGCGCCCGCGGATTCACACTTTCATCTCGACCTCGGACATCCACATCGAGCATCAGCTGCAGAGCACGCGCGAGGACGTCAAGGGCCAGGCGCGCGCTGCCGTGGCGCACGCCAAGCAGTACGTGGAGGACGTCGAGTTCTCGCCGATGGACGCAACGCGCGCCGATGTGGAGTTCACCGCCGAGGTGCTGCAGATCGCGATCGACGAGGGCGCGACCACGATCAACATCCCCGACACCGTTGGCTACACGATGCCGCAGGAGTTCCAGGCGTTCCTCGGGCGCCTGTACGAGCTGGTGCCAGACCTGCACGGCGTCGTGCTCTCGGTCCACTGCCACGACGACCTGGGGCTCGCGGTCGCAAACTCATTCGCCGGTGTGCTGGCAGGCGCGCGCCAGGTGGAGTGCGCGATCAACGGCATCGGCGAGCGCGCCGGCAACGCATCGCTGGAGGAGATCGTGATGCTGCTGCGCACGCGCCACGCCGACATCGGCCTGGACACCGCTGTCAACAGCCGCGAGATCGCGCGCACGAGCCGGCTGGTCTCGCGCCTGACCGGCTATCCGGTGCAGCCGAACAAGGCGATCGTGGGACGAAATGCCTTCGCGCACGAGTCCGGCATCCATCAGGACGGGGTGCTCAAGGAGCGCTCGACCTACGAGATCATGGACGCGACGACGGTGGGCCTTGCGGCCAACTCGATCGTGCTTGGCAAGCACTCCGGTCGCCACGCGCTGCGAGCGGCGCTGGAGGAGATGGGCTACGCGGTGCAGGGACAGGCGCTCAACACCGCCTTCAAGCGCTTCAAGGAGATCGCGGACAAGAAGAAGATCCTCACCGCGATGGATCTCGAGGCACTCGTGACGGATGAGCTGCGCAGCGAGGTCAGCGGCTACAGCCTCGACTGGTTCGAGGTGCAGGCATCCTCGCGGCGCCCACCAAACGCGCGCGTGGGAATCAAGCTGCCCGACGGCTCGGTTGCCGAGGGCTCCTTCACCGGCGATGGCCCGATCGACGCCGTGCTCGCAGCGATCAACGCGGCCACCGACCTGCAGGCGCAGCTGCGCGACTTCAAGATCGGAGCGGTGACCGAGGGCCAGGACGCGCTCGGTGAGGTCTCGATCGTGGTCGAGGTGGCCGGCAGCTCTGGCTCCGGGCAGGCGATTTCGACCGACATCGTCGAGGCTGCGGCTCGCGCCTACGTGCGCGCTCTCTCGGTCGCGGTGCAGCGCGGCCAGGAGGCCGACGCCGGCCTGCCCGCTGCCGCACCGGCGCCATAGGAGCTCCGGATGTCAACGGCAGATGGGCACGCCGAGCGTGTGCGAGAGGTCTTCTCCCACCAGGCCGCGGCCTTTGAGGACCCGAAGCACAACCACGCGCTCACGCACGACTCCGCCTGGCTCTTCGACGGGCTTCGGTGCGATCCGCAGGACCTGCTGCTGGATGTCGCTGCCGGCACCGGCCACGCCGCCCGCGCGCTGGCGAGCAGGGTGCTGGTTGCGACCGCGATCGATGTGACGCAGGAGATGCTGGCGGCAGGCAAGGCCAGCGCACGTCGGGAAGGGCTCTCGAACGTGATCTTCCAACGGGCAGATGCGCTTGCCCTGCCGTTTCTGGAGGAGAGCTTCGACGTGGTGATCTCGCGCTTTGCCACCCATCACATCGAGCGTCCCGACATCCAGCTGGCCGAGATGGCACGCTGCCTGCGCCCTGGCGGCCGCCTTGCGCTCGCGGACGTGCTCGCCGACGATGACCCCGAGATCGCGCGCAGGCAGAACGACCTGGAGCGGGTGCGCGACTTCTCGCATACGCGCACGCTGTCGGTCCGCGAGCTGATCGCCATGATGGAGGGCCTTGGCTTGGAGCAGATCGAGGCGCAGACGCGGCCAGTCGGGCATCGCGCTGAGTCGTGGCTGCAGCGCGCAGACTCGCCGCGCGCCGCCGCGGCGCGGGCGCGGTTGCGGGCGGAGCTCGAGGGCGGGGCGGCCACCGGGCTGCGGGCCTTTGAGCGCGACGGAGAGCTGTGGCTGACCCAGGTGTGGGGGTGCGTGAGGGCGCTCAAGCCGCTCGGTTGAGCGGCTCTGTGGGCGATGTGGCAGGCGAGGTCTGGCGAGCTGCCGGGAGCCTGCTCAGCAGGGGACGACGAGGATCGGGCGACGCGAAGCCGCAACGAGGGCTCGAACGTCCTTTGGATCGCTGGTGAGAATCCTGTCTCCCGGATTGGCGATCGCCACGACAATGGCATCAACGGCATCGCCTACGCCAGCCCGGCCTGAGAGGACACCGGCGTCCTGGCCCAGCAGTCGGTCGATCGGCGCCACCGAGACAGAGCGGAGCAGACGGGCCAGCTCCGCTTGGCGCCCGGAGGGATCGCGCCACACCTGGGCCACGACCGCGCCGTTGCTGCGCAGCTCGATGCCGTTGCGCTCGGCGATTCTCAGACGCGCCGCCATCGCCCGGTCGCCGCGATCGACGGCCAAGAGGGCTCCGGCGTCCAGCACGATGGCGCTCACGCGGCTTCCGCAGCCGGAGCGAGCGGCAGCCCAAGCTCAGCGGTCGCTCGGGCCAGCTCCTCCGCGGTGAGCTCGCCGTGCTCGGATTCCCAGGCGTCGAGAAACTCGGCAAGAGCCTCGGCGCGCAGGCGTGCGGCAGCCGCCTCGGCCAGCCAGCCAGAGAGGCCCCGACCGCTGCGCCTGGCGGCGGCGCGCACCTCGTCGCCAAGGTCCGGGTCGAACGAGACGCTGAGCTTGTCCACCTTCACGAAATCATCATACCACGGTACGTCATACTGCGGTATGACAATGGAGACTAGACCGACACGCCGTCTGCCGCCTGCCTCATGGCCCGTAGATCCAGCTTCTTCATGCCCATCATCGCTTGCATCGCGCGCTGCGCGCGGCCGGGATCGGGGTCACGCAGGAGCGTCGAGAGGCCATCGGGCACGATCTGCCACCGTAGGCCGTAGCGGTCCTTGCACCAGCCGCACGCGATCTCCTCGCCCCCGTCGGTGAGAGCCGACCAATAGTGATCCAGCTCCTCTTCGGTCTTGCAGTTGACCATGAAGGAGATCGACTCGTCGAAGCCATAGTGCGCCGGGCCTCCGTTGAGTGCCACGAGCTCGTTGCCGTCAAGGCTGAACCGGACCGTCATCACAGAACCGGCTGCTCCCGGGCCGCCCTCGCCGTAGCGGGAGACCTCCTCGATCTGGGAGTTTGGGAACACCGACACGTAGAACTCTGCCGCCTGCTCGGCCTGGTCATCGAACCACAGGAAAGGGGTGATCTGGGGCATCTTGGAGTCTCCTTCGGCGGAAGCGTTTGATCGTTGAGACACCGGCGGACCGTGAAACTCATCGCTCTGCGAACCCAAGATATAGAGTCGGGCTGCCGGCGAGTGGAGGGAGACCCACTTGAAGTTGATCATCGGCATCGTGCGTCCGGAGAAGGCGAACGATGTGCTCGAGGCGCTGTACCGGCCGAGGTCCGCGGCGTGTCAATGAGTGGCGTGCAGGACATGGCGGTCGCCCAGTCTTAGCCGGGAGCGAAGACGAAGGCTTGCCACCATACGAGCGTCCGTGATAACGTACGCGCGTATGGTGGGTGTGTCACAGCCGAACAAAGGCAGGTCGCGGAGTGTCTCGATCACCGCCGAGACACTCGACCCGGCGGTGATCGGCGCTCGTGTGAAGGCGTTGCGTGAGTCCTCCTCGCTCTCGCTGCGCGAGCTTGCGCTGCGCTGCGGCGTGAGCGCGCCGATGCTCTCCCAGGTCGAGCGGGGCGAGACGAGCCCGACGCTCGTGGTGGCGGCGAAGATCGCCTCGGGCCTGGATCTGCGGCTCTCTCAGCTCCTGCGCCTGGACGAGGAGGGCACCGTCACCGTGGTGCGAGCAAGCCAGCGCCGCCGCGGTGGCACGAGCAGCCGCGGGCATAGCTTCGAGGTGATGACCTCGGAGCAGCCGGGGCAGCGCGCGGAGCTTTCGCGCCACACGCTTGCGCGGGGGGGCGCGACCGGCGCCTGCGACGATCCGCCGATGCACGAGCCCGGCAGCAGGGAGGTGGCGCTCGTGGAGAGCGGATCGCTCGCGCTGGTCTGCGACGGCGAGCGCTACGAGCTGGATGCCGGCGACTGCGTGACCTTCGACGCCGATCTGCCACACCACTTCGAGAATTCAACCGCCGTGGGGGCGACCTTCCTGTCGGTCGTCAGTGCGGGCCTCAGACGCAGTTAGGAGCCACGATGCCGAGTAGCCTGTTCGAGAAGATATGGGAGGCCCACGAGGTGGGAGGCGCCGGGTCCGGCCTGATCTACATCGACCTGCATCTCGTCCACGAGGTCACGAGCCCGCAGGCCTTCGACGGGCTGCGGATGGCCGGGCGCAAGGTGCGCCGTCCCGACCGCACCCTCGCAACCGCAGACCACAACACGCCGACCGACGGCACGATGGCGGCCCGCCTGATCGCCGACGAGCTCTCGCGCGTGCAGGTCGAAACGCTGGAGCGCAACTGCGCGGAGTTCGGCGTGCCGGTCTATTCGCTTGGCTCAGACAGACAGGGGATCGTGCACGTGATCGGGCCGGAGCTCGGCGTGACCCAGCCGGGTATGACCATCGTCTGCGGCGACTCGCACACCGCAACGCACGGCGCCTTCGGAGCGCTTGCCTTCGGCATCGGCACGAGCGAGGTCGAGCACGTGCTGGCAACGCAGTGCCTGGTCCAGCACAAGCCGAAGTCGATGCGCATCCGCTACCAAGGCGAGCTGCCTTTCGGCGTCACCGCCAAGGACCTGATCCTCGGCACGATCGGCCAGATGGGCGTCGGCGGCGCGACTGGCCACGTCGTGGAGTACGCCGGCCCTGCGATCGAGGCGCTCTCAATGGAGGGCCGGCTCACGGTCTGCAACATGACGATCGAGGGCGGCGGCCGCGCGGGCATGATCGCGCCCGATGAGACGACCTTCTCCTGGTTCACAGAGAAGGAGCGGCCCGGCGCGCCGAAGGGCACGGAGCTCGAGCGTGCGCTCGAGCGCTGGCGGCAACTGCACACCGACGAGGGCGCGAGCTTCGACCGCGAGATGGTCGTGGACGCTGCGGCGCTCTCGCCGCAGGTGACCTGGGGCACGAACCCCGGCATGGTCGCTCCGGTGAGTGCGCAGGTGCCCTCGCCGGAGGACTTCGAGACCGAGGCCGAGAGGGAGTCCGCCGAGCGGGCGCTGCACTACATGGGCCTCACGGCCGGTACCCCGATCGAGGAGATCGGGATCGACCGCGTCTTCATCGGCTCTTGTACCAACTCCCGGATCGGCGACCTGCGCGTCGCTGCCGAGGTCGTCGCCGGACGCAAGGTCGCAGACGGCGTGCGGGCGATGGTCGTGCCGGGCTCCCAGCAGGTCAAGGCCGCCGCCGAGGCGGAGGGCCTGGACAGGGTGTTCAAGGACGCGGGCTTTGAATGGCGGGTCGCGGGCTGCTCGATGTGCCTTGGCATGAACCCGGACATCCTGGCCGAAGGCGAGCGCTGCGCCTCCACATCGAACCGCAACTTCGAGGGCCGCCAGGGTCGCGGCGGACGCACGCACCTGGTCTCCCCGCAGATGGCGGCGGCTGCCGCGATCGAGGGGCACTTCACCGACATTCGATCCTGGAACTGAAAGAGGAGCCCGACCATGGACCCCATCGAGACGATCTCCGGCAAGGTCAGCTTCCTCGACCGCGCCGACGTCGACACCGACCAGATCATGCCCAAGCAGTTCCTGAAGCGGGTCGAGCGCACCGGCTTCGGGGAGTTCCTCTTCTACGACTGGGCCAAGGAGCCGGGCTGGGACCTGCCGGCGAATCCGATCCTCGTAGCCGGGGATAACTTCGGCTGCGGCTCCTCCCGCGAGCACGCTCCCTGGGGCCTGCAGGACTACGGCTTCCAGACGATCGTCGCGCCGAGCTTCGCGGACATCTTCTACTCCAACTGCACGAAGATCGGGCTGCTGCCGATTGCGATCGAGGAACAGCATTGCAGGGCGCTTGCGGCGGCGGGGGAGGGGCAGGTCGACCTGCGTGCCCAGGAGGTGCGCTACCGCGACGCCGCCGGGGAGCTCGTGCGGGCGCCCTTCGAGATCGACCCGGAGACCCGCAGGCGGCTCCTGGACGGCCTTGACGACATCGGCGTCACGCTGAGCCACGAGGACGCGATCGCGTCCTACGAAGAGCGGTGCGGGAGCGGCCTTGGCGCCACGCCGGCGACCACTGCGCTGTGAGCGTGAGTCGGCTGAGCGCCGAGCAAGGGCAGCGTCTCGCCGAGGAGTGGGTGGCGCCGTGGAACGAGCACGACATCGATGCGATCATGGCGCTCTACGCGCCGCAGGTGGCCTTCCAGACGCCGACGATCATCGACACGCTCGGCATCCCTGACGGATGCGTGAGCGGCAAGGATCGGTTGCGCGAGCACTTCGCGCGGGGGCTCGCGCGACTGCCGGACCTGCGATTCGACATCGAGCAGGTCTACGTGGGCGTCCGGTCGCTGGCGATCACGTATCGCTGGCACAACGGAACCCCAGTCTGTGAGTTGCACGAGTACGACCCGGAGGATCTGATCGTGCGCGTGCAGGCTCTCTATCAGGGCCTTTCCTGGTAGCTCACCGTTCCGAGCCACCACACAGTCCGCCCTCTTTGCGGCGCCAACGCAGCGCGAGTTCGCCTGGGTTGAGCGGGATCGGCGCAAGGCGGATTGGACCGGGCGATCGAGGACGGCTCGGTCTGCCGTCGTCGATGCCTGCGGCGTGGCCGCGCGTAGGTCGTCGCGCTGGGTGTGCGGCGCCGCCGGCGCCCCCGGCCCAGAAGGCGCCAGGCGGTCCGATCGGCAAAGATGCCACGACTTCCCGCGAGACCTGAAAGGTATATCGATGGCGCACCACATCGTCACGCTGCCCGGCGACGGGATCGGCCCCGAGATCATGGCCCCGGCGCTGGAGCTGCTCTCAAAGCTCGGCGAGTTCGAGTTCGAGGAGCACCCCTTCGGCGGCGCGTCAATCGACCTGCACGGCACGGCGCTGACCGATGAGACGCTCGCGGCCTGCCGCGCCGCCGATGCGGTGCTGCTGGCGGCGGTCGGCGGCCCGAAGTGGGACACCACAGACCCCGCGGCGCCTCGCCCCGAGCAGGGCCTGCTCGGCCTGCGCAAGGGCCTCGGGCTCTACGCCAACCTGCGCCCGGTGCGGCCGCTGCCCGCGCTGTACGAGGCCTCGCCGCTGCGCACCGAGCGGATCGAAGGCACCGACATGCTGGTCGTGCGCGAGCTGACCGGCGGCATCTACTTCGGCGAGAAGACGCGCACCGCAGACTCGGCCAGCGACCTCTGCGCCTACACGGTGGAGGAGATCGAGCGGATTGCGCGCACCGCGTTCAAGGCGGCCCGCTCGAGGGTCTCGAGTGTCGACAAGGCAAATGTGCTGGAGACCTCCCGCCTCTGGCGCGAAGTGGTCAGCAACCTGCACGCGCGCGAGTTTCCCAACGTCGAGCTGGAGCACGTGCTGGTCGACAACGCCGCGATGCAGCTGGTCTCCTCGCCACGGCACTTCGACGTGATCCTGACCGAGAACATGTTCGGAGACATCCTCTCCGATGAGGCCGCGATGCTGACCGGCTCGATCGGAATGCTGCCGAGCGCGTCGCTTGGGGATCAGGACCCACCCACCCCCGGTCTCTTCGAGCCGGTCCACGGGTCGGCTCCCGACATCGCCGGGCGCGGGATCGCAAACCCGTTGGCGATGTTCCTCTCTGTGGCCATGATGCTGCGACACGGGCTGGGCTTGGAAAGCGAGGCGGCGGCGGTAGAATCCGCTGTTGACCGCGCGCTCGCCGCGGGTCTGCGCACCCCGGACCTGGGCGGAGAGGCCGGCACGGCGCAGGCGGCCCGGACGGTGTTCGCGCATCTCGAATAGCCGAGGGCGGGCGGGACCCGTCGCCCATGGCGATCGGGGTCACAGCACTAAAAGGACTCAAAGACAAGGAGCCGCAGAGCCGTGGAGCCCACCGACCTCATATGGATGAACGGAGATTTCGTCGCATGGGAGGATGCGAAGGTCCACGTCCTCACACACGGGCTGCACTACGGCACAGGGGTCTTCGAGGGCGTTCGCTGCTATGAGACCGAGCGTGGGCCGGCGGTGTTCCGCAACGCCGAGCACGCCGAGCGCCTGCTGCGCTCCGCCGAGCTGTACTACATGCCGGTGCGCTACAGCGTCGAGGAGCTGCGTGCCGCCACGCGCGAGCTGGTCGCGCGCAATGGCCTCACCTCCTGCTACATCCGGCCGCTGGTCTACCGCGGCTACGGCTCGATGGGGCTGAACCCGATGGAGGCGCCGGTCGACGTGGCGATCGCGGCCTGGGAGTGGGGCACCTATCTCGGTGAGGAGGGCATGCGCAACGGCGTGCGCGCGAAGGTCTCCTCCTGGCGGCGCATCAGCCCGGACTCGCTGATCCCCAATGCGAAGGCTTCGGGGCAATATCTGAACAACGTGCTCGCCAAGGTCGAGGCCACGAAGGCCGGCTATGAGGAGTCGATCCTGCTCGACGATCACGGCCATGTCTGCGAGGGCACGGGCGAGAACATCTACATCGTGCGCGACGGCCAGATCGTCACGCCGGGCCACCACAGCTCGATTCTCGACGGCATCACGCGCCGCTCGATCATCCAGATCGCGACCGACCTCGGCTATCCGGTGTGCGAGCGCAACGTTGCCAGGGCCGAGCTCTACCTGGCTGACGAGGTCTTCCTCTCGGGCACCGCGGCGGAGATCGTGCCGGTGCGCGAGGTCGACGACCACCCGGTGGCCGACGGTCGTCCCGGCGAGATCACGCGCGTATTGCAGGCAACCTTCGACGATGCGATCCACGGGCGCAGCGAGCGCTACCGCGAGTGGCTCGACCTCGTGAGCGAGTCGGTCCCCGCGGCGCCTGCGCCGCCTGCAAGGACGGCGTAGCGCATGGGGGAGATCGAGCTCTACGACGCCACCCTGCGCGACGGGATGGGGGGCGGGGGGCTTGATCTCACCGTCCGCGAGAAGCTGCAGGTCGTCCATCGCCTCGACGCGCTTGGCATCGACATCGTCGAGGCCGGCTTTCCGGCGTCGAACCCGAAGGAGAGCGAGCTCTTCGCGCTGCTGGCGGCTGAGCGGTTCGACCACGCAGAGGTCGCTGCGTTTGGGATGACAAGGCGCCGCGACGCAAGCGCTGACGCCGATCCGGGCCTCGCCGAGATCGCCGGCTCTTTTGCGCCGATCTGCACGATCGTGGCCAAGCATTCGCCGCTGCATGTAGAGCTCGTGGTGCGGGTCTCACCGGAGGAAAACCTCGCGATGATCGCCGAGTCGGTCGCGTTCCTGGTCGGCGCGGGCAAGCGCGTGATCGTCGACGCCGAGCACTTCTTCGACGGCTACGCCGAAGATCCGTCGTTCGCGCTGGAATGCGTGCGCGCCGCCGCTGAGGCCGGCGCCGAGCGGGTCGCGCTCTGCGACACCAACGGCGGCTCGCTGCCGATGCAGGTGCAGGCGGTCGTGAGGACAGTGCGCGAGACGCTGCCGGATCTGGCGCTCGGCATCCACACGCACGACGACTCCGGCTGCGCGGTGGCCAACTCGCTGGTGGCGGTGCATGCCGGCGCGACTCAGGTTCAGGGAACCATGAACGGCATCGGCGAGCGCACGGGCAACGCCAACCTCGTCACCCTGATCGCTGACCTTCAGCTGAAGATGGGCTTCGAGCTGCTGGATCCCGAGCGTCTGGGCGGTCTCACCGAGACCGCTCACTTCATGGATGAGATGCTCAACCGCTCCCCGAGCGCAGCTCAGCCCTATGTGGGCAAGAACGCGTTCGCCCACAAGGCGGGGCTACACGCGGCGGGGGTTCGCACCGACGCACGCACATTCGAGCACGTCGATCCCGCCCTGGTCGGCAACGACAGGGACATGCTCGTATCCGAGCTCTCCGGCAGGGCGACGATCCTGGAGAAGGCGGTGGAAGCGGGGTTGCAGCTCGATGAGCTCTCCGCGCAGCGCACGGCCCAGAAGGTCAAGGAGCTAGAGCACCGCGGCTACCAGTTCGAGGCGGCCGCGGGCTCCTTCGAGCTCTTGATGCGGCGCCAGTCGGGCCACTACGAGCGCCTCTTCGAGCTCGAGTCCTGGCGGGTGATAGTCGAGAAGCGCGCGCAGGGCGGAGTCGCCACAGAGGCGACGATCAAGGTCTGGGTGCCAGACCGCAAGACCGGCACGCGCCTCGTGCGCACCGCGGAGGGCAACGGGCCCGTGAACGCGCTCGATAGGGCACTCCGAGATGCGATCGGGGAGATCCATCCGCACCTGCGCGACATCGAGCTCGTCAACTTCAAGGTCAGGATCCTCGACGAGGAGAAGGGCACCGGAGCGATCACGCGCGTGCTGATCGACTCCAGCGACGGCGAGGTTTCATGGGGCTCGATCGGCGTCTCTGAGAACGTGATCGAGGCCTCCTGGGAGGCGCTCGTGGACGCCCTGGAGTACGGGATGCAGCCCGACCGCCCGACCGGCAAGGGAGCCTCGGCCCCTGCGCTGGAGGGCTCGAGCGAGCCGCTTACGTGAGCGAGCAGATCCCGCTGGCGCGGCCGGCGCTTGGAATGGAGGAGGAGCAGGCTGTGCTCGAGGTGCTGCGCGGCGAGCGCCTCTCACTCGGCCCCTGCCTATCGAAGTTCGAGCGTCTCTTTGCGGCGCTCGTAAAGGCACCGCTCGCAAGCGCCGTCTCCAGTGGCACCGCCGGGCTTCACCTCGCGCTGCGGGCGGTCGGCGTGCGGGAGGGCGAGGAGGTGGTGAGCAGCCCGTTCTCCTTCGTCGCCTCCGCCAACGCCGCGATATACGAGCGCGCGCGGCCGGTCTTCGCGGACATCGACCCGGTCACCCTGAACCTCGACCCGGAGGCGGCGCAGGCAGCGATCGGGCCGCGCACGAGCGCGCTGCTGCCCGTGCACATCTTTGGCTATCCCGCCGACATGCCGGCCTTCGAGGATCTCGCGCGCCGGCACGGGCTTGCGATCGTCGAGGACGCCTGCGAGGCGCTTGGCGCCCGGCACGCCGACGGTGTGCCGGTGGGAGGGCGCGGCCATCCCGCGGTCTTCGGCTTCTATGCCAACAAGCAGCTGACCACCGGCGAGGGCGGGATGATCACGCTCGCCGACCCGGAGCTCAAGCAGACCATCGACTCAGAGCGCAACCAGGGCCGCGCGCCGAACATGGACTGGCTCGACCACGACCGGCTCGGCTTCAACTACCGCCTTTCTGACATCGCCTGTGCGATTGGGATCGCCCAGCTCTCGCGGATCGAGCAGACGCTCGCGCAGCGCGCGCACGTCGCCGAGCTCTACCGACAGGCGCTTGCGGGAGTCGAGGGCCTCACGCTGCCGTGTCGCGACAGCGATGGGGCGGTGCGCGGATGGTTTGTGTTCGTGCTCCAGCTTCCACGCGGTCTCGACCGCGATCAGGTCGTGCGAGATCTCGCCGAGCGGGGGATCCAGAGCAAGCCATACCTGCCCGCGATCCACCTCATGAGCTTCTATCGCGAGCGCTTCGGCCACCGCGAGGGAGAGTTCCCCGTCTGCGAGGACGTCGCCGCACGCTCGCTGGCGCTTCCATTCTTCCCGCAGATGAGCGAGGGGCAGGTCGCACGCGTGACCGAGCAGCTCTCCGCGGTACTCGACCGGCCACGAGCAAGCGCTTCCTGAGGGCTTCGTCAGCGGGTGGCGGCGCTTGGGCTCAGCCGATGCCCTGGAGCAGCTCGCGAGGCTGCACCTGAAGGCCGTGGGCGAGCAGCACGATCGTCTCCAGCTGCGGCGAGCGCCGAGAGCGCTCCAGCAGACTGATCTCCGTGCGGTGAAGGCCGCAGGCGCGTGCCAGGCCATCCTGCGTGAGCCCGAGCTCTTCACGCCGGGCGCGCAGATTAGCGGCGAACTGCTCCCGTACCGTCAGCATGCCTGCGGGCGTCTGCTCGAAAGGTTTGCCGGTCGCATGGGGCCTTTCCGCACGCCGGTGTCTCCGACACGGTAGGTGGGCGACCAACCCCCCTTCACCGTGCCGCAGCGGCTCATGTTTGCTGTGCGGCCGGGGAGGAGGCTATCCAGGTCTGCAACAGGCCGAGCGCGCGCTTTGAGACGCGCGCGTCGCCAAGGCGCGCAGCGTCGGTCAGGGCGAGCAGTTCGTGCATCTCCGGGTCGGCCGCAGCGAGCGCGAGCACTCCCGAGTGCAGCGGTCGCACCGCCACGCCGCGAACGCGCCCGCGAGGTTGCGGCCACACCGGCTGTGGTGCATCGGCGGAAACGCGCAGCCGCTTTGCCAGAGCAGGAACCGCCCACGCTGTCGGCATTCCGCGTGCCCGCTCGCCCGTGCTTGCCGGCGCGATGAACGCAAGAGCGTGCTCGAAGAGCTCTTCACAGCCCTCGACCTCTACGTGGCGCCGCTCCGGGTCGAAGGCCGGCGTGGTACCAAGGCGGCCCAGAGATCGCTGAACGGTGGCAAGCGGCATGTGCAACTCGCGGGCGAGCATGCGCACGGTCCACTCTCCCGCGCGGTGGCGAAGCAGACCCAGAACCACAAGAACGTCCACGCCTCTCAAGGACTGCGATCCTACCAGCCAGGTGCCTCCCGGCTCACTATGGGGAACACACATGGACGCCGTGGCGAACTACTGAGATTCTTCTGGGGGCCCTGTCGAGACGGCTCGCGGGGCTCGCGACGGCAGGCCGATAGATTGTCCGGCGATGTCCCGCTTCAGCGAGCCCCAACACCCCGATTTCCAGCGCCTGAACGCCTCGATCGCCTTCGATCGCCGGCTCTGGCCCTTCGACGTGGCCCAGTCGGAGCGCACACGCGAAGATGCTCTGCGCACAGCGGATCATCTCCGCGCAGGACCGCGACAAGCTGCTCGCAGGGCTCGACGCGGTGCGGCAGGAGCTCGCGCAGCAGCGTTTCCCTTTCAGGGACGACGACGAGGACATCCACATGGCGATCGAGCGGCGCCTGACCGAGATCGCGGGTCCGGTCGGAGGCCGCCTTCACACCGCGCGCTCGCGAAACGACCAGGTTGCGACGGACGTGGCGATGTACACCAGGCAGGCGGCCGGCGCCGCTCGCGCAGCGGTGCAGCGCCTGATGACGGTGTTGCTGGATCGCGCCGAGCAGCACCTGGACTGGCCGATGCCCGGGCTACACGCACCTCCAGAGGGCGCAGCCCGTCTATCTGGGCCACCACCTGCTCGCCTACTTCTGGATGCTCTCCGCGCGACAGTTCGCGTTTCGCCTTCGCCGAGCGGGAGTCCGGGAGGATGCCGCTTGGCGCTGGGGCACTTGCGGGCGTGAGCTTCCAGACCGACAGGAGGATGGTCGCGCAGGAGCTCGGTTTTGCCGATGTGGTGCCCAACTCGCTCGATGCGGTCTCCGGCCGAGACTTCGTGCTCGACTACCTCGGCGCGGCGGCGACCTGCGCCACGCATCTCTCGCGCCTCGGTGCCGAGCTCGTGCTCTTTGTCGAGCGAGGAGTTCGGCTTCTGCGAGCTGCCCGATGCGTGGAGCTCGGGCTCCTCGATCATGCCGCAGAAGAAGAACCCCGATGCCGCAGAGCTCCTGCGCGCCAAGGCGCCGCGCATCGTCGGACACCTCTCGGCGATGCACGGTGTGATGCATGCGCTGCCGCTGACCTACAACAAGGACATGCAGGAGGACAAGGAGCACCTCTTCGACGCGGCCGACACGCTGGAGCTGTGCCTCTCCGCCGCCGCGGGAATGCTCGAAGGCGTGCGCTTCGAGCGAGAGCGTCTGCGCCAGGCGGCATCCGATGAGATGATCGCCGCGACCGACATCGCCGACCTGCTCGTGCGGCGCGGCATGCCCTTCCGGCAGGCCCACGGCGTGGTCGCCGCGCTCGTGCGTACCGCGCTCGAGAGCGCACGCCCGCTCTCACAGCTGACCCCGCAGGAGCTCGCCGACCACAGTGAGGCTTTCTCGGCAAGGGCGCCGAGCAGTACTACGAGGTGCTCTCGCAGAGCTCATGGCTCGAGTCGAAGGTCTCCGAGGGCGGGACTGCGCTGCCGCGCCTGCGGGAGCAGCTCGCGCTTGCCAGGAACGTGCTTGATGCCGAGCGCGAGGGCTGAGCCGGGCCCGCGGCATGGGGAGCGCGGCTGCCGCGCTCCTTTTATGAGCGGCCGGTGGCTCGTGTCGCACGCGAGTTGATCGGGTGCGTCGTCGAGCACGCGGGCGTGGCGGGCGTGATCGTCGAGACCGAGGCCTACCACGACAGCGAGCCTGCATGCCATGCGTTCGTCGGGCTTACCCCTCGGACGCGGACGCTGTTCGGACCGCCGGGTCGCGCATACGTCTATCGCTCATACGGCATCCACGCGTTGCTGAACGCCGTTTGCGAGCCGGAGGGAGTCGGCGCTGCGGTGCTGATCAGGGCCCTGCGCCCGATCGCTGGTTTGGATCAGATGCGCGGCCGCGGCGCGGCCTACAGCAGGAGCTCGAGCTCTGCTCTGGACCGGGCAAGCTCACGCAGGCGCTGGCATCGAGCTCGTACACGACGACTGCGATCTGGTCGACGGCCCGATCACGATCCATGCGGGCTCGAGTGCGCGAGCGAGCAGGTGCTCATCGGGCCGCGGGTGGGGATCAGCAAGGCGGTGGACCTGCCGTGGCGGTTCTGTCTGGCCGGCAGTAGGTACGTCTCCCATCCACGGTTGGGTTAGCGTCCTGACTTGAGAAATTCAGGACGCTAGCCGCCGGCGCTCGCGCCTCCGGTGGGCGCGCTCGCCCCGCCGGTCGCGCCGCCCGCTGGTGTCGAGGGCTGTTCGGCGGGGGCGCTTGGTGAGGAGCTCGCCGGGCCCTGGGGAGCCTGTGTGGCGGGCGCCGACGCCGCGAGGGTTCTTTGGCGGGCGTTCCCTGGCCTTCGGTGCTCCCGGCAGAGCCCTGTTCTCGCCGCCGCACCCGAGCTGCCGTGGCTCTGTGAGCGTGTCGTCGTCGCGCCGCCGCCGGCTTCCGGCGCGGTCGTCGTGGTCGTGGCGGCTGTACCGCTCGAGAGCGCGCTGTGGCTGCCTCCGTGGGCGGCCAGTTCATGTTCGATGCCGATCGCGGGAGCATGAAGTCTTTCCAGATCAGGGCGGGGAAGGTTCCGCCGTAGGACCGGCGCGCCGTCGAAGGCGGTGCTCATCGGCTTGGCGCCTTGGGGGTAGCCGACCCAGACGGCCACCGTGTACTTGCTGTCCCAGCCGACGAACCAAGCGTCGACGTAGTTGGAGGTGGTGCCGGTCTTGCCGGCGGCGAACTGTCCAATCGCGGCGGCGGTGCCCGTACCGTGCGTGATCACCGTCTCCAGCATCTGGGTCTCGGTTTCGGCGATTTCAGGGGGCAGGATGCGATGCAGCACCGCGTGGTTGACTTCGAGGTGGTGGCCGTTTGGCAGGGTGTGAGTCGGGTCGCTGACTTCCTGGATGCCCACGGGCAGGCCTTCGCCGCCGGCCAGTGTCCCGGTGACCCGCTGCCCGCCGTGGGCGATCGTCTCGTAAGCGTGGGCCATGTCGAGCGGAGTGACTCCGGTCTGCAGGCCCCCGATTGTCATTGCGTAGTTGGTCGAGATCGGCGTCGTAATGCCCATTTCGTGCGCGATCCGTGCGATCTTGCCGGTCCCGACCTTGATTCCGACTTCGGCGAAGATCGAGTTATCTGAGACCGCGGTGGCGCCGATCAGCGTGTTGGTCCCGGTGTAGGAGCCTTCGTCGTTGTGGACCACGAAGACTTCGGCTCGAGTTGGGTACGTGGAAGACCTTCACCTTCGAGGGCCACTCCGAGTAGGGGGAGATGCCATCCTCGAGCGCGGCGGCGAGGTCGAAGGCCTTGAAGGAGGAGCCCGGCTGGCGCTCGCCCTCGGTGGCGAGGTTGAACGGGCTCTGTTCATAGTTTCGCCCGCCCACCATCGCGCGTACGTCGCCGGTCGAGTTTTCGATCGCCACCAGTGAGGCCGTCGGCCCATCCGGGCTTTCCAGGTAGCTGTTGACAGCGCGTTCGGCGGCGCGCTGCAGCGAGAGGTCGAGCGTCGTCTTGATGTGCAGGCCGCCGTCGAAGGCGAGCCCCGCGCCGTAGCGCGCGATCACCTGCTGGTCGAGCCAGCTCGTGAAGTACCCGGCGTCGACGCCTTCGGCGAGCTGTTCGCGCGGCGGCTGTACCTGCTGCTGGGTGGGCACCGGCTGAGCGATGCTTTCCTTGTAGACCGCGCGGTCGATGTAGCCCTGTTGCAGCATCTGGCCGAGTACGAGGTCGCGCCGTTCGCGCGCTGCGAGCGGGTGTTCGATCGGGTTGTACTCGGTCGGCGACTGCACCATGCCGGCGAGCAGTGCGGCCTGCCAGGGCTTTATGTCGCTGATGCAAAGGTGCTGCGGGGTGCCGCAGCCGTGGTTTTCGGCTTCCTGGCCGAAGTAGGTGTGCGCCGCCGCCTCGATGCCGTAGGCGCCGTTGCCGTAATAGATCGTGTTCAGGTACTCGGTGATGATCTTTTCCTTGCTCCAGCGGTGGTCGAGATGGAACGCCAGCGCTGCCTCTCGATCTTCTCGAAGATCGTCCGTTTGGATTGGGCTTGGAGCGCGTTCTTGACGAACTCCTCCTCGATCGTGGAGGCGCCTTCGATGCCACCGCCGCCGAGGACGTCGTGCAGCACCGCGCGGCCCAGCGAGCGCAGATCGATGCCTTCGTTGGAGTAGAAGCGCCTGTCCTCGATCGAGATCACCGCGTCCTTCACGATCCGCGGGATCTGCCCTGGCTCAGCAGGATCTGATTGCGCTTGCTGAGCACCGCGAGGATGTGCCCGTGGTCGTCCACCAGGACCGAGTTGTGGGCGTTGCGGTATTGCACCTGGTCTTCGAGTGCCGGCAGGTCCGAGGTCACCGCCATGAACGTACCGAAGGCAAACGAGATCGCTCCCAGCACGAGCATCGCGATCAGGATCGCCGCCAGGCGCAGCCACTTCATCCGGGGCCGAGACCTGCGGCGCGCCCGCCAGGCGTGCCAGCGCACCCGCCAGCTCAGGCGCACGGCCGCGATCGTGCGCTTGGCGAGCCCGCCGAGCGGCGGGGCGGGCTGCTGAGGGCGCCGGCGGGCTCCTCGCCGGCTTGGCGGCGGGAGGGTCGAGCTCACGCGGCGGGGCTCACGGTGTCGGTGTGGGCGTGGGGGTGCGGCAGCCGGAAATTCGAGTCGGTCATGGCCTCATGGTCATGTCGATCGTCCTTGGTCAGCTGATTGCCGAGACTCGAGCCGCGGCCACGATCGAGGCGCTTCGGCGCCGCTCTGCACGCTGCGGCGCCCCCAGCAGGGAGGCGGGCCAGCGCCGCTCACCTCTGGCAGCACACGCCCGCTGGATCGCGAGAGTCTAGCATTGGCGCCCCGATGGAGAGCAATATCCAAGAGCCCTCAGAGCAGGCCCTCGCGCTGTTGACCGGTGCTGTCGACGGTCTGCCCGACGGTGCGCTGCAGGAGCGTCTTGCAAGCGCGCGCCGAGGGCCGGCCCCTGCGCGTGAAGCTCGGGATCGACCCGACCGCGCCCGACATCCACCTCGGGCACGCGGTCGTGCTGCGCAAGCTGCGCGAATTCCAGGACCTCGGCCACCGGGTGGTGCTGATCCTCGGAGACTTCACCGCGCAGGTCGGCGACCCCTCGGGCCGCTCGACGCTGCGGCCGATCCTCACAGCAGAGGAGATCGAGCGCAACGCGGCGACCTTCCAGGAACAGGCGCTGCGGATCCTCGACGACGCCCCGGAGCGCCTGGAGGTCAGGCGCAACGGCGAATGGCTGGAGATGGCGCTGCCCGAGCTCCTGGCCCTGTGCGCACGACCACCGTCGCCCAGATCCTCGAGCGCGACGACTTCGCAAAGCGCCTGGCGCGCGGCCAGCCGATCTCGGTGCTCGAGATGATGTACCCGCTGCTGCAGGGCTATGACTCGGTCGCGGTGCGCGCCGACGTGGAGCTCGGCGGCACCGACCAGAAGTTCAACCTGCTGCTCGGTCGCGACATCCAGCGCGCCTACGGGCAGCCCGGCCAGGCGATCCTGACGATGCCGATCCTCGTCGGCACCGACGGCAGCGCAAGATGTCGAAGTCGCTTGGCAACCAGATCGGCGTCACCGACCCGCCGGCGGAGATGTACGGCAAGACGATGGCGATCCCGGACCAGGCGATGGAGGAGTACTTCCGGCTGCTGCTCGAGTCGCGACGCTGCCCGCGGACCTCGGCCCGCGCGACGCCAAGCGGCTGCTCGCCCGCGAGCTCGTCTCGCTGGCTGCACGGCCCGAGCGCAGGCCGCAGAGGCGCAGCCGCGTTCGACAGCGTCTTCGTGGAGGCAGGGAGCCGGAGGAGATCGACGGAGCCCGTTCGCCAGCGAGCGGGGAGCTCGTGCATCTGCCCGCCCCTGATCGCCGAGGTGTTCGGCCTCTCGCGCTCGGAGGCGCGCCGGATGATCGCCCAGGGCGCCGTCCAGCTCGGGGAGCGGCGCTCGAGGCCGGGGAGCAGGATCTGCCGCAGCGAGCGAGCTCGACGGCCAGGTGCTGCGGGTCGGGCAAGCGGCGCTTCAGCCGCCTGCGCCTGCGGCTGAGTGCTCGATCACGCAGGCTCTGCCTGGGCCCGGCGCAGCGCGTATGCTGAATGCCCTATAGTGCTGCTCGCTGCGCTCCTCGTGGGCGCCTGCTGGCGTCAGACGGCATTCGGGGCGCACTGCCCAAGCATGCCGTCTAGCGCTATACTCCCTGTCGGCCCGAGCCGCCTCTGGGCGCAGGGCCTGTCGGTCTCCTCGGAGAATCCCTCCGGAGAAGGCATGGCGGTCTTTGAAAACTCAACAGCATGCGCACTTGCGATCGGTATCGATCGCGGTGTGCGTCCAGGTTCGACCCGTCACGGCGGGGACGTTCGGCGTTACTCGGGTGGCGGACAAAGAGTCAAGTAGTGTACCCCGTCATGGTGCGGGACCGACGTGTATACGGTCCCGCAGCGTCACGGTGGCATGCGGCTTGTGCGCAGGTCGCCAAGCGCTTCCATGACAGCTTTTCGTGAAGTTCTTCACGGAGAGTTTGATCCTGGCTCAGGACGAACGCTGGCGGCGTGCCTAACACATGCAAGTGGAGCGACGAACCAGGGCTTGCCCTGGGGCCAAGCCGCGAACGGGTGAGTAACACGTGGGTCACCTGCCCCGATGACCGGGACAACCCGAGGAAACTCGAGCTAATACCGGATGTGCCCGCAAGGGTAAAGGAAGCCTCGGCCTCCGCATTGGGATGGGCCCGCGGCCCATTAGCTTGTTGGTGGGGTAATGGCCTACCAAGGCAACGATGGGTAGCTGGTCTGAGAGGACGATCAGCCACACTGGGACTGAGACACGGCCCAGACTCCTACGGGAGGCAGCAGTGGGGAATCTTGCGCAATGCGCGAAAGCGTGACGCAGCAACGCCGCGTGGGGGAAGAAGGCTTTCGGGTTGTAAACCCCTTTCAGTTGGGACGAAGCTTCGCCGGTTAATAGCCGGCCGGAGTGACGGTACCTTCACAAGAAGCACCGGCTAACTACGTGCCAGCAGCCGCGGTAATACGTAGGGTGCAAGCGTTGTCCGGAATCATTGGGCGTAAAGAGCGTGTAGGCGGCCTCATCAGTCCGCTGTGAAAGTCCAGGGCTCAACCCTGGGATGCCGGTGGATACTGTGAGGCTAGAGTCCGGAAGGGGCGAGTGGAATTCCTGGTGTAGCGGTGAAATGCGCAGATATCAGGAGGAACACCGATGGCGAAGGCAGCTCGCTGGGACGGTACTGACGCTGAGACGCGAAAGCGTGGGGAGCAAACAGGATTAGATACCCTGGTAGTCCACGCTGTAAACGATGGGCACTAGGTGTGGGGGGTGTCGACTCCCCCTGTGCCGAAGCTAACGCATTAAGTTGCCCCGCCTGGGGAGTACGGCCGCAAGGCTAAAACTCAAAGGAATTGACGGGGGCCCGCACAAGCAGCGGAGCATGTGGTTTAATTCGACGCAACGCGAAGAACCTTACCTGGGCTTGACATGTGAGTGACAGGTGTGGAAACACGCCTTCCCTTCGGGGCACTTTCACAGGTGGTGCATGGCTGTCGTCAGCTCGTGTCGTGAGATGTTGGGTTAAGTCCCGCAACGAGCGCAACCCCCGTCGCATGTTGCCAGCATTTAGTTGGGGACTCATGCGAGACTGCCGGTGACAAACCGGAGGAAGGTGGGGATGACGTCAAGTCATCATGCCCCTTATGTTCAGGGCTACACACGTGCTACATTGGCGCGTACAGAGGGCTGCGATACCGCGAGGTGGAGCGAATCCCTTAAAGCGCGTCTCGGTTCGGATTGCAGGCTGAAACTCGCCTGCATGAAGGTGGAGTTGCTAGTAATCGCGGATCAGCATTGCCGCGGTGAATACGTTCCCGGGCCTTGTACACACCGCCCGTCACACCACGGGAGTGAGCAACACCCGAAGCCGGTGGCCTAACCCGCAAGGGAGGGAGCCGTCGAAGGTGGGGCTCGTGACTGGGGTGAAGTCGTAACAAGGTAGCCGTAGCGGAAGCTGCGGCTGGATCACCTCCTTTCTAGGGAGCGCCTTCGGGCGCCCCGATCCTGCGGCCGCCCGGCCGAGTCCTCGTGAGTCTCGCAAGGACCTCGGCGGTGTCCAAGCGGATCGGGCCTAGCACGTCGACCGAACCTGGCCGGCGCGCCGCGCGAGCACGGCTCCCTTCCTACTGGGGAGCCGTTCTGGCGCGGGGCATCAACTACCGCAGCATGCTGTTGAGTTTTGAGAGACCGGCGTCCGCCGGCGGCGGCGTGAGAACGCATAGGCGCGTTCGCACAGAGTCGCCGGAGGCCGGCGTGATCAGCCTCTCCACGGTCCTTGAAAACTGCACAGAAGCCACATCAGCCGCCATCGATAAGCGGCGGTGAAAACGGGTATCACCGAGTCGCCCTTCGACCTTCGGGTGCGGAGATCGATCGACTCGGCTAGATCACCGTCAAGATAGTAAGGGCACATGGTGGATGCCTTGGCACCAAGAGTCGATGAAGGGCGTGAACGGCTGCGATAAGCCACGGTTAGGCGCTGAATAGCCTTTGATCCGTGGATTCCCGAATGGGGAAACCCAGCGCTGGTAATGCGGCGTTATCCCCGGCTGAACACATAGGCCGGTGGAAGACAAGCGGGGGAAGTGAAACATCTCAGTACCCCGAGGAAAGGAAATCAACAGAGACTCCCTGAGTAGTGGCGAGCGAAAAGGGATCAGCCCAAACCCTGCGGATGTAAGTGGACATGCGTTGTCGTGTCAGGGGTTGTAGGACGTCTGTTCCGAGCCGTGTCCGGCTCGGCGGAAGTTACAAAATCGTGTGGTAGTCGAAGCGCGTGGAACCGCGCACCATAGAGGGCAATCGTCCCGTAGACGAAACTGCACGATCTTCCGCAGATGTTCCTGAGTAAGTCCGCGCCCGTGAAACGCGGACTGAACCTGGGGGGACCACCCTCCAAGGCTAAGTACTCCTTGGTGACCGATAGCGGACTAGTACCGTGAGGGAAAGGTGAAAAGTACCCCGGAAGGGGAGTGAAATAGTACCTGAAACCGCGTGCCTACAAGCGGTGGGAGCAGCCTTGTGCGTGACCGCGTGCTTTTTGCATAACGAGCCGGCGAGTTACTCGTCTGCGGCAAGGTTAAGCGATGAGCGGAGCCGTAGCGAAAGCGAGTCCTAATAGGGCGACATAGTCGTAGGCGGTATACCCGAAACTGAGCGAGCTACCCATGGGCAGGCTGAAGCGGGGGTAAGACCTCGTGGAGGGCCGAACCGACCTAGGTTGAAAACTGGGCGGATGACCTGTGGGTCGGAGTGAAAGGCTAATCAAGCTCAGTGATATCTGGTTCTCTCCGAAATATATTTAGGTATAGCCTCGGATAAATTGCGTGGTGGCCGTAGAGCACTGTTTGGACTAGGGGCCCTACCAGGTTACCGACTTCAGGCAAACTCCGAAGACCATCACGTTTACTCCGGGAGTCAGTTGCTGGGGGATAAACTTCAGCGTCGAAAGGGAAACAGCCCAGACCGCCAGCTAAGGTCCCTAAGTACTAGCTAAGTGGGAAACGATGTCCGAGTGCATAGACAACCAGAAGGTTGGCTTAGAGGCAGCCATCCTTGAAAGAGTGCGTAACAGCTCACTGGTCAAGTGTTCGGGCGCGGACAATGTAACGGGGCTCAAGCTAGTCACCGAAGCTGCGGGTGCGTGAGGCCTTCGGGCCGATCACGCGGTAGGAGAGCGTTCCCATGCCAGTAAAGCGGCGGCGTAAGCCAGCCGTGGAGGCCTGGGAAGTGAGAATGCCGGCATAAGTAACGAAAGAGGGGTGAGAATCCCTTCCACCGATTGCCCAAGGATTCCTGAGTAAAGTTCGTCTGCTCAGGGTTAGTCGGGACCTAAGGCGAGGCCGAAAGGCGTAGTCGATGGCCAACAGGTTGATATTCCTGTACCACGTCGCTTCCGTTTGACCGATGGGGGGACGAGGAAGGCTAAGGGAACCCAGGCGATGGTTGTCCTGGGGTAAGCGTGTAGGGGTGGGCCTGTCAAATGCAGGCCCGCATAACCTGAGGCGCGATGCCAGCTGGCTCTAAGCCGGCGAGTCCCTGACGCCATACCTCCAAGAAAAGCCTCTAGGGAGGAAGCGCGTGCCCGTACCAAAACCGACACAGGTGGGCAAGTAGAGAATACTAAGGTGATCGAGATAACCCTCGTTAAGGAACTCGGCAAAATCGCCCCGTAACTTCGGGATAAGGGGCGCCCCGGTAGGGTGAAACCACTTGCTGGTGGAGCCCGATGGGGCCGCAGTGAATTGGCTGAAGCGACTGTTTACCAAAAACACAGGTCTCTGCTAAGTCGTAAGACGACGTATAGGGGCTGACGCCTGCCCGGTGCCGGAAGGTTACGTGGAGGTGTTAGGGCTTGACCCGAAGCACCGAAGCTAAGCCCCGGTAAACGGCGGCCGTAACTATCAGTTGACCGAGGTAGTTGTAAAACTTGGCTATATGCTGGAACATCCGAGTATCCCGTGCTACGAGTTCCGTCCCAAGTGGACGGTACCGTGACAATGCGTGGGTGCGGACAATCAGCAGGAAAGGCCATTCATCGAGGCCATACCGGCCTCGCTCGGTAGCTTCTTGTCCGGGTTTGCCCTGGGAGAGGGCAGCTTCATGATCGTTTGCCGCAAACGCGGCGACTATCGACGAGGCTTCAAGCTCTCAGCGGCCTTCAACGTGTCGCAGACAGATCGCGTACCGCTGGATCTCTTTCGAGAGACCCTTGGTTGCGGGTCCATGCGACAGGCAGGAAACGGTGGCTGGTATTGGGAGGTCAACAGACTTCTCGACCTCAGCAACCGGATCGTGCCCTTCTTCGAGCGTTTTCCGCTCGGTCGGAGCCAAGGCTGAAGACTTCCGGCTCTGGAGCGGCGCAGTAGCGCTGCTGCAAGGCGGTTGTCTTGACGACCATGACTACCACCAGGTTCTTGCTCTCCGGGAACGGATGAACCGCGGTGGAAAGAGAAGGTATCGGATGGATGGAATCCTCAGAGACTATACGCCGAGCTCGTGAGCCTGGAGCGGCCACGAGATGAGATAGTCCGCTCTCATGGGCGACCATGAGAGCCCGTCAGAAATGTACGGGCCGCTCGCACGGTTGGTTTGTGCGAGTAGTAACAATTCAGGAACGGTCCTAAGGTAGCGAAATTCCTTGTCGGGTAAGTTCCGACCTGCACGAATGGCGTAACGACTTCAGCGCTGTCTCAACGAGGGGCTCGGTGAAATTGCAGTCTCGGTGAAGATGCCGAGTACCCGCGGCTAGACGGAAAGACCCCGTGAACCTTTACTACAACCTGGTATTGGGATTCGATGCATTTCGCTCAGAATAGGTGGGAGGCTTTGAAGTGTCGGTTGCGGCCGGCATGGAGCCAACTTTGAGATACCACCCTTGGTGTATTGGGTTTCTAACAGCATTCCGTGAATCCGGGTGCTGAACAGTTCCAGGCGGGTAGTTTGACTGGGGCGGTCGCCTCCCAAAATGTAACGGAGGCGCACAAAGGTTCCCTCAGTACGGTTGGAAATCGTACGTAGAGCGCAAAGGTAGCAAGGGAGCTTGACTGCGAGACCGACAGGTCGAGCAGGTGCGAAAGCAGGTCTTAGTGATCCGGCGGTAGCAAGTGGAAGTGCCGTCGCTCAACGGATAAAAGGTACTCCGGGGATAACAGGCTTATCGGGCCCAAGAGTCCACATCGACGGCCCGGTTTGGCACCTCGATGTCGGCTCGTCGCATCCTGGGGGTGAAGTCGCTCCCAAGGGTTGGGCTGTTCGCCCATTAAAGCGGTACGCGAGCTGGGTTCAGAACGTCGTGAGACAGTTCGGTCCCTATCTGCCGTGGGCGTTGGAGAGTTGAGAGGATTTGTCCCTAGTACGAGAGGACCGGGATGAACGCACCTCTGGTGTATCTGTTGTCCTGCCAAGGGCATTGCAGACTAGCTACGTGCGGACCGGATAACCGCTGAAAGCATCTAAGCGGGAAGCCGACCTCGAGATGAGCTCTCCCATCCCCTTGAGGGAGTAAGACCCCTGGTAGACCACCAGGTTGATAGGCCAGATCTGGAAGGGCGGTGACGCCTGTAGGAGACTGGTACTAATGGGTCGAGGGCTTGACGGATTTTTTGATCGTTTCGGCGATACCCAGTGGCGCTGTGCAGTTTTGAAGGACCGGGACGGTCTCTCGAGATTTTCCGGTGGCCCTGGCGAGGGGGAAACACCTCTTCCCATTCCGAACAGAGCAGTTAAGCCTCTCAGCGCCGATGGTACTTGGCCCGCAAGGGCCCGGGAGAGTAGGACGCCGCCGGTTTTTGTGTAAGCGATCGAGCCGCCCGTGACGGGCGGCTCGATTCGTTTGGGCGATCTGCGCTCTCCGGCGCAGCGAGGTGAGTCAGTGATGGCAGCTAGAGCAGGACGTGCTGCGACGAACAGTCGTGGACTCAGGCCCGGGAGCGGGCGCATCGTCGGCGTGGCGCGACGATGGCTATCGCGACTCGGCAGCGGGGAGAGGCAGACCTGCTCGCGGGCGGGCGGCTGACCTGCACGTCGCCGGTCGGGTCCTCGCCAGGCGGCCCCAAGCCGCTCCCGGTGCGGATGCTGCGTGGCGATCGCGGGCTCCTGGTCGACCTCCCAGTCGACGTCTTGGTCGTACTCGACGTTCAGGAGCGAGCGGGCCGCGGCAAGCAGCGCCCGGGAGCGGCCTACAAGATTGGATTGGGCGGTAGAAGCGAACATGCGTTCGAATGTACGCTGGGTCGCGGACGGAACGTGGGTTCGGCTGCTTGCGTGGCTACGCCTGAGGCTAGGATTGGCATTGTGAAGCCGTTTTCGGGGTGCCGCGCCTGCAACGAGGCTTGCAATTGGCTGGTTGGCGGCGATCGTTTAGGCAGGTCGTTGCCCGTGGATCTCGTAATGGAGCACTGCGATGACTGTTAGGCTTGCGACGCCTCGCGGCGCACACGCTGGCGACCGACGGATCGGGGCTGGGGGCGCAGAGAAGATGGAGAAGTTCGTTATCGAAGGCGGTGCTCCCCTC
The DNA here is from genome assembly GCA_963757925.1 of uncultured Actinomycetota bacterium. Lineage (GTDB taxonomy): Bacteria > Actinomycetota > Thermoleophilia > Solirubrobacterales > Solirubrobacteraceae > Palsa-744. The sequence goes on along the minus strand of CAVWTE010000001.1, from coordinate 74,112 downwards.
TCGGGCACGCTCACGCCCGCGGGGAACAAGAACGGCGCGCTGCCGATCCTCGCCTGCTGCCTGCTGACCTCCGAGGAGGTCCGCGTCGGCAACGTGCCGCGGATCCGCGACGTGGAGGCGATGCTCTCGATCCTGCACGAGATCGGCGTAGAGGTCGCCTGGAGTGGGGCTAACGAGGTGACGCTCTGCGCGGCGGACGCCGGCGATCGGGTCGCCCTCGATGCTGAGCTGGCCGAGCAGATCCGTGCTTCGTTCCTGCTCGCTGGCCCGCTGCTCGCGCGCTTTCGCCGCGCGGTAATGCCGCCGCCCGGCGGGGACGTGATCGGCCGCAGGCGGCTCGACCCGCACCTCGATGCCTTCCGGGCGATGGGCGCCGAAGCTGTCAGCGGGCGAGACATCGTGCTCGAAGCCCCGGGCGGTCTGCGTCCCAGCGACGTCTTCATGGACGAGCCGTCGGTGATGGCGACCGAGAACGCGCTGATGGCCGCCGCGCTCACGCCCGGTGCGACGGTGATCCGCAACGCGGCCTGCGAGCCGCACGTCCAGGATCTCGCGCGGATGCTCGTGAAGATGGGCGCGGACATCCAGGGAATCGGCTCGAACCTGATCACCATCGAGGGCGCGCAGACGCTGCGCGGCTGCTCCCACGAGGTCGCTCCCGATCACATCGAGATCGGCAGCTTCATCGCCCTGGCGGGCGTGACCGGCGGCGAGCTGCGGATCGAGGACACGGTTCCCGACGACCTGCGCATGATTCGCCTGGTGTTCGAGCGGATCGGCCTGCGCACCGAGCTCGACGGCAACGACGTGTTGGTCCCGGGTGGGCAGAAGCTGGTCGTCCAGGCAGACGTCGGCGAGTACAAGAGCAAGATCCAGGACGGCCCCTGGCCAGCCTTCCCCGCCGACCTGACATCGATCGCGCTCGCGCTCGCCACCCAGGCGGAGGGGTCGATCCTCGTGCACGAGTGGATGTTCGAGAACCGGCTGATCTTCACCGACAAGCTGATCCTGATGGGCGCCGACATCGTGATGTGCGACCCGCACCGGGCGATCGTGACCGGGCCGCGCCGGCTGCGCGGCGCGCGCGTGGAGTCGCCGGACATCCGCGCCGGGATGGCGATGTTGCTCGCCGCGCTCTGCGCCGAGGGCCAGAGCGAGATCGGAAACGTGCGCCAGATCGACCGCGGCTACGAGCGCATCGACGAGCGCCTGCGCGAGCTCGGCGCCCGCATCGAGCGCGTCGCGATCGAGCCCGAGGAGCAGCGGGTCTGAAACGGTGCCGGCGTGGGCAGCAGTGGCAGCCGCGAGGCGGGGATCTGCCGGGCACGCCGCGTCGTTCGCATCCTGCCTGTGCGGTCTCGATAGATAGGCTCTGCCGGCAGTGATCCACCCGATTCCCAGCGGCACCAGAGACGTGCTTCCCGACGAGATGCGCGAGCTGCGCCAGATCAGCGACGCGCTGCGCTGCGGCTTCGAAGACGCACGGCTACGGCGAGGTCTACACGCCGGCGCTCGAGTACGAGGAGGTGCTCGCGCGCGCAGACATGGCCGAGGCTGCGCCTGCGTACCGCACCTTCGACGAGGCCGGCGCGATGCTCGCACTGCGATCGGACATGACGGTGCCGATCGCGCGTGTGGTCTCGACCCGCTACCCGGACGCCGAGGTGCCGCTGCGGTTCTGCTACCTGGCGCACTGCTATCGCCGTGTGCGCCCGCAGCGCGGGCAGTCGCGCGAGCTGCTGCAGGGCGGGATCGAGCTGATCGGCGCCGCCTGCGCCGCAGGGCACGATCGAGGCGCTGACCGTGCTCTGCCGCACGCTGGACCGGGCTGGCTTGAAGGACTACAGAGTCGGCTTGGGGGACGCGTCGCTGTTCGGGTCGCTGATGGAGGGCCTGGAGGTGCCCGTCGGCGTGCGGGAGACGCTGCTCGACGCGCTCGGGCGCCGCGATTTCGTAGCGGTGGAGCGGTGCTTGGCGATGCCGACCTGCCGGCCAGCGCGCGCGCCAGCCTGCTGGAGGTGCCGCAGCTGCGAGGCGGCACCGAGGTGCTGGGGCACGCTCCGGGACCGGTGGCCGACGCCGTGCGCGGCATGCGCGAAGTGGAGAGCTGCTCGAGCCGGACGTCGCCGCTCGCGTGATCTTCGACCTCGGGCTGCTGCGCAGCATCGGTTACTACACCGGAGCGGTGTTCGAGGTCTACGACCCGGCGCTCGGGGCCCCGCTCGGCGGCGGCGGCCGCTACGACGATCTGCTCGGGCGCTTCGGGCGCGCCGCTGCCGGCCGTCGGCTTTGCGCTCAGCGTCGAAAGGCTGCACATCGCCCTCGCCGGCGAGGAGCGCGGCACGGGGGCGATGCTCGGATGAGCGCCATCGGTGCCGACGCGACGCCGGCTGATGATCGCGGTGCCTCGCGGAGCGCTGCTCTCGCAGACCCTCGACATGCTGGACAGCCTCGGCCTGGACACGGCCGAGATGCGCGAGAACGATCGCAAGCTGCTGTTCGAGGACGATCGGCGCTGATCACGATGCGCCCATCCGACGTGCCGACCTATGTCGAGGCCGGCGCTGCGGATCTCGGCGTGACCGGCAAGGACGTTCTGCTCGAGCAGGTCGGCGTGGGCGGCGCCGACGGCGAGCACGACGTCTACGAGCTGCTCGACCTCGGCTTCGGCGGCTGCACGATGGTGCTGCCACCGCCGCGGGGGAGAGTGACGCGGGCGAGACCCCGCCGCCGAGGCACTGCGCCGCTTCGGCGTGATGAGGATCGCGACCAAGTACCCGCGCATCGCGCTCGCGCACATGGAGCAGACCGGCAGGCAGGCGGAGATCGTCGAGGTGAAGGGCTCCGTCGAGCTCGCACCGCTCACGGGCCTGGCTGAGGCGATCGTAGATCTCACCGCGACCGGCACGACCCTGCGCGAGAACGGCCTGATCGTCCGCGAGGAGATCGTCCGCTGCACGGCGCGCCTGATCGCAAACCCGGTTGCCCACAAGCTCAAGGCGGCGCCGATCCAGGACGTGATGGGGCGGCGCGTGCAGGTTGAGCGGATCTCGCAGCGCAGGCTGAACAGCTTGGCCCGCACGGCGTGGCGGGCCGGGTACGCGCGCTGATCCCGGGCGTGGAGGCGGTCAGCGAACAGGTGCGGGAGATCATTGCCGAGGTGCAGCACGGGGGCGATGCGGCCGTGCTCGCGCTCACCAGCCGTCTCGATCTCGGCGGAGCCCCAGCGCAGGAGCTGCTCGTCTCCGCGGCGGCGCTGGACGAGGCGATCAAGACGATGCCCCGCGAGGTGATCGCGGGCCTGCAGGTGAGTATCGCCAACGTCGCCGAGGTCGCAAGCGCAGCTGCCGGCCTGGACTCGAGCTCACACTTCCTCAGGGCCACTCGGTCACGCTGCGGGAGCTGCCGGTGGACAGCGCGGCGGTCTACGTCCCAGGCGGGCGGGCGCCCTATCCGAGCACGGCCGTGATGGGCGTGGTGACGGCGCGCGCCGCCGGCGTGCTCGACGTCTGCGTCTGCTCGCCGCCGGGCGAAGGGGGCGAGATCGATCCGCTGATCCTCGGCACCTGCCGGCTCTCGGCGTGCAGCGCGTGTACCGGATGGGCGGCGCCCAGGCGATCGCCGCGCTGGCCTGCGGGACCGAGAGCGTGCCGCGCGTCGAGGTGATCGTGGGGCCGGGCAACCTCTACGTCCAGGAGGCCAAGCGCCAGCTCTCCGACCGCGTCGGGATCGACGGCATCGCCGGGCCCAGCGACCTGGTGGTCGCCTTCGGCGCAGACGCGGACCTGGAACTCGTCGCCCTGGACCTGCTCGCCCAGGCAGAGCACGGCCAGGGCAGCCTCGTGGTCGCGGTCTGCCCGCACGAGCAGGTGCTCGACGCGCTCGAGGTCGAGCTTGCCCGCGTTGGCGAGGGGCGCGGGGACATCGAGCAGGCCGCCTTCGCGGCGGTGTGCAGCGCCGATGCGGCCGATGCGGTGGCGATTGCCGATCGCGATCGCGCCCGAGCACCTGGAGCTGATCGGCGTGGAAGTGCAGGCGCTCGCGCCGGCGGTGCGGCACGCCGGATGCCTGTTCGTGGGCGCATGCTCTGCGACCGCATTCGGCGACTACGTCGCGGGCTCGAACCACATCCTGCCCACAGGCGGCGCGGCGCGATTCTCCTCAGTGCTGAGCGCGGCCACCTTCAGGCGCCGGATGGCCGAAGTGAGGATTACCCAAGATTCGGCTCGCATGCTGGCGCGGGCCGGCGCACCGATCGCACGGGCCGAGGGCTTCGAGCTGCACGCCGAGTCGATGGAGGCACGCGCCAAGGAGCCCGAGTCGGCCTCCGCAGATGCGCCTGCCGACTCGATGGGCGAGAATTCGCCTTCATGAGCCGCACCGCGACCATCTCACGCAAGACGGGGGAGACCAACGTCCGCCTAACCCTGTCCCTCGATGGCTCAGGCGAGGGCTCGCGCAGCGACCGGTGTCGGCTTCTTCGACCACATGCTCGACCTGCTGGCGCGGCACGGTGCCCTGGACCTCGAGGTGCAGGTCGATGGAGACCTGCAGACCGGCGCCCACCACACCGTCGAGGACACCGCGATCGCGCTCGGCCAGGCACTTGACAGTGCGCTAGGAGAGCGCGCGCAGATTGGCCGCTACGGCTGGGCGCTGATCCCGATGGACGAGGCCCGGGCGCAGCTGCGCGATCGACCTTTCCGGGCGACCCTTCACCCCTCTTTGAGGCGCAACTGCCCGCGGGCGCGACCGGCGGCTTCGAGCACGAGCTGGCCGAGGAGTTCTTCCGGGCGCTCGCCAATGCAGCGAAGCTCACCCTCCACGTCCAGGTGCAGGCCGGCAGCAACGCCCATCACATGATCGAGGCGGCATTCAAGGCGCTCGCGCGAGCGTTGCGGCAGGCCGTGGCGATCGACCCTACGCAGACGGGCGTGCCGAGCACCAAGGGCACGCTCACCTCGTGACCAGGCCACGCATCGCCGTAGTCGACTACGGAATGGGCAACCGCCGCTCGGTCGAAAAGGCCTTGGCGCGGGTTGGGCGCCGACGCCTTCGTCACGCGCGAGTCCGCGCAGCTGCAGGCGGCCGATGGTCTGCTGCTGCCGGGCGTCGGCGCCTTCCCCGCCGCGATGGAGACAATCGAGCGGCTGGGGCTGCACACGCTGTTGCACGATCGCGCGCAGGCCGGCGTGCCGCTGTTCGGGCAGCTGCATGGGCATGCAGCTGCTCTTCGAGGGCTCAGAGGAGCACGGTGGTGCCCACCGGCCTCGGGCTGCTTGCAGGGCAGGTGCGCCGGCTGGCCGCCGGATGGGCAAGCTGCCGCACATCGGCTGGACCGAAGTCAGCCGCGCGCGCGAGTCGCCGCTCTGGAGGGACCTGCCGCAGCGGATCTACCTCTACCACGTACACAGCTACGTCCCGCATCCAACAGATCCCCAGACGGTGATCGCGACCGCCGAATACGGCGAGCGGTTCCCCGCGGTCGTCGGCGCTGGCAACGTGTACGGCGCCCAGTCTCACCCCGAGAAGTCCTCCACCCACGGACTGCGCCCTGCTCGGCAACTTCGTCTCGATCTGCGCCAAGAACGCAAACTACACGGCGTCAGCCGCCTGAGAGCCCTATCAAAATGATTCTCTATCCCGCCATTGACATCCTCGGCGGCAAGGCCGTGCGCCTGACCAAGGGCGACTTCGACGCGCAGAAGATCTACGACGCAGGACCCGCTCTCCGCCGGCTGCCGCGTGGGTCGCCGATGGCGCCGACCATCTCCACGTCGTCGATCTCGACGGGGCCAGGGAAGGAGCGCCGCGCAACCTCGAGAACCTGCGCAGGATCTCGACAGAGCTTGGGGTGCCCGTGCAGTACGGCGGGGGCCTTCGGAGCCTGCAGGCTGTCGATGGGGCCCTGGAGGCTGGCGCGCGAGCGCGCGATCCTCGGCACCGCCGCGTTCACCGAGCCCGACCTGCTCGAGGCGGCGCTCGCGCGCTGGCCGGGCAGGGTCGTGGTCTCCGTCGACGTGCGCGGCGGCGAGGTCGCGACCGCGGGATGGACGCAGAGCACCGGCATGGGAGCGGGCGATGTGATCGGCGAGCTCGCGGCGCGAGGCGCGCGCACGATCTCGTCTACACCGACGTCGACCGCGATGGGATGCTGCAGGGCACCAGACCTCGCGGAGCTTTGCCACCCTCCTTGCAGGCGCCGCTCCGGCGCGCTTGATCTACTCCGGAGGCATCGGATATCTGCGCGACCTGGAGGCGCTTGTGAGTCTGCCGGGCGGGGCGCCGGCCGGCGTGATCGTCGGCAAGGCACTCTATGAGCGGCGGTTCACGGTCGCCGAGGCGCTGGGCGTGCTCGCGTCGCGCGCGACTGACCCGCGCGACGGCGCTACCGTGTCAGCCGTGCACTGCAAGCGCGTGATCCCATGCCTGGACGTCGATGCCGGACGGGTCGTCAAGGGCGTCGAATTCCTGGACATCAAAGATGCCGGCGATCCCGTCGAGCTGGCCTCCCACTACGACCGCGAAGGCGCGGACGAGCTCGTGTTCCTCGACATCACCGCCACCCACGAGCGGCGCGAGACGATCGTGGAGCTCGCGCGCAGGACCGCCGATGAGGTCTTCGTGCCATTTACGATCGGCGGCGGCATCCGCTCGGTGAGCGATGCCCAGGACGTGCTCGACGCCGGCGCAGACAAGGTCTCTGTCAACTCGGCCGCGCTCGCGCGACCCGAGCTGATCGACGAGCTGGCCAAGGTCTTCGGCTCGCAATGCGTGGTGCTCGCGATCGACGCGAAGGCCGATCCGGAGGCAGGCGGTTGGCACGCCTATGTCGCGGGCGGGCGCAAGCGCAGCGGCAGGGGCGCGGTCGAGTGGGCGCGCGAGGCGGTCGATCGGGGCGCCGGCGAGATCCTGCTGACCAGCATGGACAGGGACGGTACGAGCGACGGTTATGACCTGCCACTGACGAGTGCCGTCGCGGAGGCGGTGAGCGTTCCGGTGATCGCCTCCGGCGGCGCCGGCGAGCTCTCCCACCTGGTGCAAGCGGCGAAGGCGGGCGCCGACGCAATGTTGTGCGCCTCGATCTTCCATTACGGCTCGCACACGATCCCCGAGGCCAAGGAGTGCCTCGCGGCGGCCGGCATCGCGGTGCGCCCGGCACGATGGCCGCTCCACCTGCGCAGGGCGCCGCTGTGCTCGAGCGCCTGCGAGATCTTCCCGGCGGCGCCGAGGTGCTCGAGCTCGCCGGCGCCCGCGAGGACGTGGACCTGGTCGGCGGGGCCGTGCGGGATTTGCTGCTTGGCCGTACGCCGCGCGAGATCGACCTGGTGCTCGACGGGTCGCCGGCCTCCTTCGCGGATGCCGCGGTGCTCTTCGCACGAGACCTCGCGCGGCTGCTTGCAGACGAGCGGGAGCCGCTGGTCAGTGTCCACGAGCGCTTTGGCACCGCAGCGGTCGGCTGGAGCGGCGGGCGCGGACATCGCAGCGCGCCGCGCCGAGGAGTACCCGCGCCTCGGTGCTCTGCCGGAGGTGCGTGCGGGGGACGGCGAGCAGGACCTGCGGCGTCGCGACTTCACCGTCAATGCGATCGCGGTCGCGGCTGGGCGGCCGTCGCCGGGGTGAGATCAGATGCGCCCACCGGGCGATCGCCGACATCGAGGCAGGCGTGCTGCGCGTGCTGCACGACGGCAGCTTCCAGGAGGACCCCACGCGCCTGATGCGGCTCTGCCGCTATGCCTCTCGGCTTGGCTTCGAGGTCGAGCCGCACACCGCCGCTCTGGCGAAGGGCGCGCTCGCGGCAGGCGCTCTTGGCACCGTCTCGGCGGCGCGCGTCGGCGCGGAGCTCAGACTCGCACTTGGCGAAGGCGATCGGCTGGCGAGGCTGGGTGCGCTTGCACAGCGCGGCGTGCTCGCGGCATTGCAGCCGCCGATGGACCTCGACGCAGAGCTTCTGAGGCGAGCGCTCGCGCTGCTGCCGCCGGACGGGCGGGTCGAGGCGCTCGCACTCGGATGCCTGCTGATGGGCTCCGCGGTCGAGCTTGGCCGCGATGGTCTGCTCGCGGCGCTCGAGCGCCTGGAGCATCCCGGCGGCGATCGCGACGTCGCGATCGAAGCGGCGCTGCGCGCGCCCGGTCTTGGCCGGGATATGGCCGGCGCACAGGCGCCCTCGGAGCTCTGGGATCTGCTTGCCGGGGTTGCCGTGGAGGCTGTCGCGCTCGCGGGAGCATGGGCGGGCGAGGCACGGGCCCGCCAGGCGGCTGAGCTCTGGCTGCGGGGAGCTTCGACACACAAGGCTGCAGATCGGCGGCGCGGACCTGTTGGCGGCGGGGTTGACCCCCGGCCCTGAGGTGGGCGAGCGCCTTGGCCAGGCGCTGCGGCTGCGCCTGGACGGCAAGATCGAGGCGGGCCGGAGGCGGAGCTGCGCGCGGCGCTTGGCCGATGAGTGTCGAGATCGATCGCCAGGCGGTCGAGATCGCCCTGCCCGGGGGTGCCCGGGCGCTCTTCACCACACGCGGCGCCGGCAACCTCTCGCTCTCGGCTGGCGAGGGCCATGAGCACGGCCTTGCGCAACGCGAGCATCTCTGCGACGCGCTTGGCCTTCGCTGGCTCTGTGCGAGCCCGCAGGTGCACGGCACAGACGTGCGCAGGGTGCGCGAGCAGGTGCACAGGGGCGGGCAGCCTGTGCCGAGGCCGCCGACGGCCACGCGACGGCGCTGCCAGGCATCGGGGTGATGGTGCTCGCCGCCGACTGGTGCCCATCGTGCTCGGCGCGCCGGGGGCGGTGGCAGCGGTACACGCGGGCTGGCGCGGGATGGCCGCCGGGGTGCTCGAGCAGGGCGTGGCGGTGCTGCGCGAGCTCGCCGGGCCAGGAGAGGCGCTCGCGGCGATCGGCCCGTGCGCCGGGAGCTGTTGCTATGAGGTCGGCGAGGAGGTGCTGAGCGCGCTCGGCCTGCCGCCGCCGCCGCGTGGGGTCGGCAAGGCGATGCTCGACCTGCGCGCCGCCGCCCGCGAGCGCCTGGCGCGGCGGGCATCGAGACCCTGATCGACGTCGAGCGCTGCACGATCTGCGATACACGTATGTTTTCCCACCGCAGAGAAGGCGCAGCGGCGGACGCCAGGCGGTTGCATGGCTGCCCTGATCGGCCCGCTGCACGCAGATGCAATCCATGAGCGGCTGGCGCTCGCGCGCGAGCGCATCGCCGCCGCGGCGCGGCAGGCCGGACGCGACCCCGACGCCGTGGAGCTGCTCGTCGCGGTCAAGTACGTCGCCTTGGAGGATCTGCCTCTGCTCGCACAGGCCGGCGTGAGCCTGGTGGGCGAGAATCGCGCTCAGGAGCTCCTCCTGAAAGGCCGATGCCCACGGCGATCTCTTCACCTGGGACTTCATCGGCCAGCTGCAGAGCCGCAAGGTGCGCACGATCGTGCCGCACGTGCGGCTGATCCACTCGGTCGCGAGCCTCTCGGCGCTACGGGAGCTCGAGCGCCACAAGGACTCCGCAATGCCCGGGCTGCAGGTGCTGATCGAGGTCAACCTCGCCGGCGAGCAGGACAAGGCCGGCGTCGCGCCGCAGGAGCTCGACACCTACATCGAGCAGTGTCCGGTGCCCGTCGCGGGCCTCATGACCATGCCGCCGGCGACGCGGGACCCAGATCAGAGCCGGCGCTGGTTCTCCGCCTTGCGTGAGCTGGCACGCGAGCGGGGCCTGCGAGAGCTCTCGATGGGCACGAGCCAGGACTATGAGGCAGCGGTCGAAGAGGGAGCCACCATCGTGCGCCTGGAAGCAGCGTCCTGGCCTGAAGGCGTCGCCGACGGCGTGCTGCCGCTGCGGCGCGGGAATTGCGGCCGCCTGGCCGGCTAGCATGTGTGCAGGGAAAATCGCGCTTTGCGCGAAGAACGCCCCTGAAGATGTCCTTTCGCGATTCATGGCACCGTGCGCTTGTGTACTTCGGCCTTGCCGAGGAGTACCACGATGAGGACTATGAGGAGGATTATCCTCCAGAGGAAGAGATCGAGGAGCGCTACCGCGAGCGTCCGAACGTGCGCCGGCTCTCCCTTCTCCGCAGCGCCGCGAGGACTTCGATGACATCTTCGCTGACGAGGGTGGCCGCGCCGAAACGGGCGGCAGGGGCGCGCGCGACCACGGTGCTAAGGCCCCGTGGGCGGTAGGGCCAACGGCGACGTGCGGGTGCACCTGGTCGTGCCGAAGTCCTTCAACGACGCCCAGCAGGTGGCGGACCGCTTCAAGGATTCGATCCCGGTGATCCTGAACCTCCAGGGCACTGAAACCGACCTCTCCAAGCGTCTGATCGATTTCGCGAGCGGCCTGACCTATGCGCTCGACGGCGGCATGCAGCGGATTGCCGACAAGGTGTTCATGCTCACTCCGCGCAACGTGGAGATATCCGCCGAGGAGCGTGCGAGGTTGATCGAAAAGGGCTTCTTCAACCAGTCTTAGGCGTGGCTGGCACCTGCTCCGTGTAGCCTGATGCCGGTCATGAAGATAGGTCTGATCGGCGCTGGCAACATGGCGCGGGCGATGGCTCGCGGCTGGAGCGAGCCCGTGCTCTGCGCCGACCCCGTGACAGCGCGCGCCGAAGCGCTCGCGCAGGAGACCGGCGGCCGCGCCCTGGCGAGCAACGCCGAGGTGGCAGAGCAGGCCGATCTGGTGATCCTCTGCCACAAGCCCGCGCAGCTTCAGGATGTCGCCGCGGAGGTTGCTCCTGCCGCCAGGGCGGTCGCCTCGATACTGGCGGCAACGAGCTTGCAGGTGCTCAAGGACGCCTATCCGGGCTGCCCGGTCTACCGGTTCATCCCCTCATTGCCGGTCGAGGTGCGTCAGGGCGCCGTCGTGCAAGCCGCCGATGAGCCGCAGGACGCGGCGCTCGATCGTCGAGGTACACGCGCTCTTCGCCCGTCTCGGCAGCGTCGTCACTGTCGAGGACCGGCTCGTTGACGTTGCGATGGGGCTGATGTCGTGCGCGCCCGCCTACGTCGCGCTGATCGCCGAGGCCCAGATCGACGCCGGCGTGCGGCACGGCCTGCGCGCGGAGCAGGCTGCCGGCCTTGTGGTGCAGACCCTCGCCGGCACCGCGGAGCTGCTGCGCAAGCGCGATTACGACACGCTCTCGGTCCGGCGGGAGGTCACCTCGCCCGGCGGCGTGACCGCGCGCGGACTTGCGGCGCTCGAGCGGGCGGGGCTGCGCAGCGCCTTTGACGATGCGCTCGATGCCGTGCTCGGGAGCGGGCGATGATCATCGCGAGCATCCGTACCGAAGTGGCGGACTACATCTCGACGCTGATCTACGTCTACACGCTGCTGATCATCCTCTACATCGTGGTCCAGCTGCTGTTCGCATTCGGCGTGCGTCCGCCGTACTCGCGCTGGAGCGATGCGATCCTGAAGTTCCTGCGCGACGTGTGCGAGCCCTTCCTGCGCATCTTCAGGCGGATCCTCCCGCGCATGGGGCCCTTCGACTTCAGCCCGGTGGTCGCGATCCTCGTGCTCGAGCTGTTCAACAGCATCGTCGTCCAGAGCCTGATCCACGGTTGAGGTTCGCCGCTCACCGCCGGGACGGCGCCGTCCACTCCCATCGAAGACGTCGCGGCCGCCTGCTCTACGGGGCGCGCGCCACGGTGGTCGTCGCGGTCGTGCTGGCACTCGATCGCCTTACCAAGCACGCGGTGGAATCCTCAATCACGCCGGGCGAAGAACGCTCGTTCCTACCCGGAGTGGAGATCGTGCACACCCGCAACAACGGCGTCGCCTTCGGCCTGCTCGGCGGATCGCACGTCTACCTCACGGTTGCCCTCGCGCTCGTGGTGGTCGCCGCTCTCCTGCTCTTCGCCTGGCGGGTGGAAAGGGGCCCCACGTGGCTGCCGGTGGGGATGGTCGTGGGCGGTGCGCTTGGGAACGTGATCGATCGCCTGCGCCTCGGCTCGGTGACCGACTTCATCAAGCTGCCGCTGGGCTGGCCGCCATTCAATCTCGCCGACGCCTCGATCACGATCGGGGTGGTCGTGCTCGCACTGCTTGCCGGCCGCTCAGAGCCGCGCGCCCGGGGCGCGACGAATGACCGAGGCGATGGTCGTGCCCGAGGCTAGGACGGGTGGCGATCTCGATTCCTCCGGCCAGGCGCGGCTTTCGATCGCCTTCGAGGACGAGCACCTGCTCGTGGTCGACAAGCCTGCCGGAATGGTCGTTCATCCCGCCAAGGGGCACAGCCAAGGCACGCTCTCCCAGCTGCTTGGCGGAGTCGCCAAGGGCGGTGACCCGCAGCGGGCCGGCATCGTTCACCGCCTCGACCGCGACACCTCGGGCTTTTGATCGTCGCCAAGAGCGAGCAGGCGCACGCTCGCCTGCAGGCCGCCCTTGCGGCACGCGAGATAAGGCGCGAATACCTCGCGCTCGTGCAGGGCAGGCCACCCTCGCGCACAGGCCGGATCGAGGCGCCGATCGGTCGCGATCCGCGTATGCGCACGCGCATGGCGGTCGGCGGCCAGTTTGCGCGGGAGGCCATCACACACTTCGCATTGGAGCGCGAGCTGCCCGACAGCTCGTTGCTGAGGTTGAGGTTGGAGACGGGCAGGACCCACCAGATCAGGGTGCATCTGCAGGCGATCGGGCATCCGGTGGCCGGGGATCCCGAGTATGGCACCGCCGGCCTCTACGGCCTCAAACGCCAGTTTCTGCATGCGATTGCGCTGCAGCTCGCACACCCGATCACAGGCAAGCCGATCGAGGTGGGATCCGAGCTGCCCGAGGATCTCCGGCTGGCTCTGGAGAGCGCGCAGCGGCTATCCTGAGACGTTCCCAACGAAACACGACCTGGCATCGCCAACCCCGGGCCCTGCCCAGAGCCGCACTTCGCGCGCACTGGGTCCCGACATCAAGACGCCAGCCATCTGACACCAAAGCAAAAAGGGAGCATCAACGTGGCACAAGTAGGAATCGAACAGCTGCTGGAGGCCGGCGTCCACTTCGGTCACCAGACGCGCCGTTGGAACCCGAAGATGCGCCGCTTCATCTTTGGCGAGCGCGACGGCATCTACATCATCGATCTGCTGAAGACGGCCGATCTGCTGGCGCAGGCGCAGAACTTCGCCTCAGAGGTCGCGCGCCGCGGCGGCACGGTCCTCTTCGTCGGCACCAAGAAGCAGGCAAGGGACGCGGTCAAGGAAATCGCCGAGTCCTCGGGCATGCCCTACGTCAACCATCGCTGGCTCGGCGGACTGCTGACGAACTTCCAGACGATGTCGCTGCGCATCAGGCGCCTGCACGACCTCGAACGCTATGAGGCCGAGGGGCAGCTGGCGCTGCTGCCGACACGCGAGCGGATGGCCGCGCAGGCCGATCTGGCCAAGCTGCGCGCGAACCTCGGCGGCGTCAAGGACATGCAGCGCGTCCCGGACGCCGTGTTCGTGATCGACCTGAAGACCGAGGCGATCGCCGTGCGCGAAGCGCAGCGGCTGCGCGTGCCGATCGTCGGGCTCGTCGACACCAACTGCGACCCCGACGGCGTCGACTACGTGATCCCTGGCAACGACGACGCGATCCGCTCGTGCGCGCTGATCACCAAGGCGATCGGCGACGTCGTGGCCGAAAGCCATGCTGCCTTCCGCGCTCAGGAGGAGCGTGCGCGCCAGGAAGCGCAGGAGCGCGAGCGGCGCGAGGCCGAGGCACGCGCCAAGCGCGAGGCCGAAGCGCAGGCAAAGCGCGAGGCCGAAGAACAGGAGCAGCGCGAGCAGGCCCAGCGCGAAGAGGCCGAAGCGGCCTTCGCGGCGCACAAGGCGGCTCAGGCCGCCGCGGCGCAGCAGGCGACTCAGGGCCAGGCGCCTCCCGCGCAGTCTGCCGCTCAGCCGGCGGGGCAGGCGCAGGCTTCAGCGTCAGCTCCGGCCGCGGCTCCGGCGCAGCCGGCCAAGGAGCAGGCTGCTGCGCCCGCGCCGCAGGCACCCCCGTCCGCTGCGCCCGCGCCGCAGGCACCCCCGTCCGCTGCGCCCGCGCCGCAGGCTCCGGCTGCGCCCGCGCCGCAGGCTCCGGCTGCGCCGGAGCAGCAGCAGGCCCCGGCTGAGACGGAGCCGCAGCCACCCGCCGAGCCCGAGCAGGCCCCAGCGCCAGCCGCGCCCGAGGCACCCGCACCCGCCGCGGATGCACAGCCGCAAGCTGATGGCGCAGGGGAGCCGGCAGCACCGCCGCAGCAGGAAGAGCAGACAGAGCCCGCCAAGGAGGCCAGTGCATGAGCACCATCGAGATCCAGGCAAAGGACGTAAAGGCGCTGCGGGAGCGCACGGGCGCCGGGATGATGGACTGCAAGAAGGCGCTGACGGAGTCCGCCGGGGACATCGAGAAGGCGATCGAGATCCTGCGGGTCAAGCAGGGCAAGAAGATCCAGGATCTGGGCGAGCGCACCGCCACCGAGGGCACGATTCAGTCCTACATACACGCAGGTGCCAAGGTGGGCGTCCTGATCGAGGTCGACTGCAACACCGACTTCGTGGCCAGCAACGATGAGTTCGTGGCATTCGCCCGCGACGTGGCGATGCAGATAGCTGCCAGCCCCACGGTCGCACATGTAAGCCGCGAGGATGTGCCCGAGGAGCAGCGCGAAGCCGAGTCTCGCGTCTACGAGCAGGAAGCGGCCGACAAGCCCGAGAACGTCCGCGAGCGGATCGTCTCCGGCAAGCTCGACGCCTACCTGAAGACGATCGTGCTGCTCGAGCAGGAGATGCACAACCCCAAGTTCGAAGGCAAGACCGTCCAGCAGCTGCGCGATGAGCTCACCGCGAAGACCGGCGAGAACGTCGTCATACGGCGCTTCGTGCGCTTCGCAATCGGCCAGTAGGCAGCGTCGCGGCGCCCACCGGATCGGAGATCGCTGGTCGATCCCCAATCGGCGGCGTCCTGCCCGCTCGCAGGGCCGCCTCGGCGTCTCGGTGCGGTGGCGCCGGCCAACGTGCATAGAACCCATGCAGGCGCCGTCCGGATAGGCTCTTGCTCCACGATGCCCGAGGCGGTCTTCAAACGCATCCTGCTGAAGCTCTCTGGAGAGGCCCTGATGGGAGAGCTTCCCTATGGCACCGATCCAGAGCGGGTGCGCGCGATCGCCGCCCAGGTCCACGATGTGCGTAGGAAGGGCGTGGAGGTCGCGATCGTCGTAGGCGCCGGCAACATCTTCCGCGGCATGAAGGGAGCCGCCGACGGAATGGACCGTGCGACGGCCGACTACATCGGGATGCTCGCCACGGTGCTAAACGCCCTGCCGCTGCAGGATGCGCTTGAGAAGATGGGCGACGAGGTGCGTGTGCAGAGCGCGCTCAGCATCTCCGAGGTCGCCGAGCCCTACATCCGCCGCCGCGCCATGCGCCACCTGGAGAAGGGGCGGATCGTGATCTTCGCCGCCGGCACCGGCAACCCGTTCTTCACCACCGACACCGCCGCAGCGCTGCGCGCCGCGGAGATCCACGCCGAGATCATCCTGATGGCAAAGAACGGGGTGGAGGGGGTCTACACGGCCGATCCGGCACGCGACCCGAGCGCCACCTTCATTCCGCAGCTCACCCACATGGAGGCGCTCGAGCGGCGCCTGCGCGTCATGGACTCCACGGCGCTCGCGCTCTGCATGGAGAACAGGACGCCGATCAACGTCTTCAACATGGATGACGAAACCACGATATCCAAGGTAATCTCAGGCGCGCGTGTGGGAACGCTGGTCACGACACCGGCTGGAGAGGAGGATTGAAAGATGGCCTCTGAAATGATCGACGTGCTGCTGCAGGACGCCGGGGAGCGGATGAGCAAGGCGGTCCAGAGCGCGCACTACGAGTTCAGCACGGTCCGCACGGGCCGCGCCAGCTCTGCCCTGCTAGAGCGCATCGTCGTTGACTACTACGGCGCGCCCACACCGCTGAACCAGCTCTCCACGATCTCCGCGCCCGAGGCGCGCCTGATCACCGTGCAGCCCTACGACAAGTCCTCGATCAAGGCGATCGAGAAGGCCATCAACGAGTCCGACGTCGGCCTGACGCCGTCCAATGACGGCAACCTCGTGCGGCTCGTGGTGCCGGAGCTGACCGAAGAGCGCAGGCGTGAGCTCGTCAAGGTCGTGCGGCATCTCGCCGAGGAGGGACGCGTTGCGATCCGCAACGTCCGCCGTGACGTGATGAGCGACCTGCGTGAGCTGAAGTCCGAAGGCCAGGCGGGTTCCGACGACGAGCACCGCGCCGAGGTCGAGCTCCAGAAGCTGACCGACGCGAAGGTCGGTGAACTGGAGAAGATGCTCGAGGCCAAGGAGCAGGAGATCCTCGAGGTGTGATGGGAGTCGCGGAAGGATCGGACCCCGGCTCGCCACACCCGTCCACTCCACCCGCCCAGCACCTGGCAGGCGAGGTACCCGACTCTGGCGCCAGGTACCTTGCGATCATAACCGACGGCAACGGCCGCTGGGCCAACGCCCGCGGGCTGCCAGTGCGGGCTGGCCATGAAGCCGGCGCTGACACCGTGAAGGCCAGGCTGCGAGACGCGGTCGACTTCGGGATCAGGGAGATGACGGTCTACTCCTTCTCGACCGAGAACTGGACCCGTCCCGCCGATGAGGTTGCGGGACTGATGGAGATGTTCTCCAAGCGGATCGCCGGCGAGACGCCCGAGCTGCACGAGGAGGGGGTGCGGATGCGCTTCATCGGCCGGCGCGACGGGGTCTCGCCCGAGCTTCAAAGTCAGATGAGCTGGGCCGAAGCGATGACCGACGCCAACACCCGGATCACCCTGTTCGTCGCCTTCAACTATGGCGGCAGGGCGGAGATCATCGACGCAGCACACCGCTTCAACGGTGGCGGCGAGCAGGAGTTCCGTGCCTGCCTCTACGCGCCGGAGATGCACGATCCCGATCTGGTGATCAGGACGAGCGGCGAGCGACGCCTCTCCAACTACCTGCTTTGGCAGTCGGCATACTCGGAGCTAGTCTTTCGCGACGAGCTCTGGCCCGACTTCAGCCGCCAGAGCCTGCAGGAGTCGCTGGCGGAGTTCGGCGAGCGCCGCCGCCGCTTCGGAGGCCGGTGAGCCGGTGGCAAGCCCTGGCGGGACCGACGGAGTGAGAGGTCCGCGTCGAGCCGGCGCAAGGCGCCGCAGCGGTGGGGCACGTGTGCGCGCTGCTGTCACGGGCGAGCACCAGGAGGAGCCGGGCCGGCGCCGCTCGGATCTGCAAGCACGCGTGCTCGCCGCGCTGCCCGCGATCGCGCTGGCCCTGTTCCTGGTGATCGAGGGGGGCCTCGTCTTCACCGCCGGGCTCTTCCTGCTCGGCGCAATCTGCATGCACGAGCTGTTCTCGATGTACGGGCGCGCCCGGCCGGTGCGGCTGGCAGGGTTCCTCGGCCTTGCGGGATTGCTGCTCGCCGCCCAGTACGGCGGCCCGCGCTACGTCTTGCTCGTCGCCGTTGCCGCCCTTCCGGTGGTGTTCGGTCTGGCGGTCTGGCAGCAACGCAGCGGCACGGCCGGGATCGCGATCACCCTGCTTGCGCTGTGGTGGATCGGCTTTGGCCTGGCCCACGCGGTGATGCTGCGTGGTCTGCCGCACGGCATCGGCGTGGTGATCGATGTGCTCGTGGGCACCTTCGTCGGCGACACGGGCGCTTACCTTGGCGGCCGGCTGTTCGGGCGCCGTCCGCTCGCTCCCGACATCTCACCGAACAAGACGATCGAGGGGCTCGTGATCGGCATGATCTGCGCGGTGGCGGCGGTGTGGCTTGCAAGTCGCTACCAGTCTTGGATACCGGTCTCCCATGCGGTCGTGCTCGGCCTGGGTGTGGCCGTGATCGGCCCGATCGGCGATCTCTTCGAGTCCTATGTCAAGCGCCACGCGGGCACCAAGGACACCGGCCGGGTCTTCGGCGCGCACGGTGGCGCGTTGGATCGGCTGGACGCGGTGCTGTTCACGGCGATTGTTTCCTACTACATCTGGGCTGCCTACACGCATTTCTAACCGTATCGGTGACAGGCGCGGCGCTAATCGTCAGTATTCAGACAAAGATGCGAATGCGCTTTCGCCAGAGAGGGAAACACCCTCTCACGTGACGGATGGTAGCTGCCGCTCGGGGTAAGATTGCGGACAGAGGCAGGAGAGGCAAAGCTGGGCGAGTCCCAAAGCGCCGCACACGGGGGTGCTTGGGTCCGCTTGGCGACTGGGGAGCAATGACGACTTACGCGAAGCTGCGGCCAGGCCCAGGGATGCAACCTGACGTGGTCGCAAGCCATCAACGAGCGCGGATATGCGCCGCACTGGCCGATCTGGTGGCAGAGGGCGGTTACGAGGCGGTGACGGTGACCGGCGTCGCGCGCCTCGCACACGTATCGACTCGCGACTTCTACAGGCATTATCCAAGCAAGGAGGCATGCCTTCTTGGGGCGTACGAGCAGGCCGTGTCCTGCCTTGCGCAGGCGGTTGACGATGCCCAGCAAGCGGCGCCCGACTGGCGCTCAGGGCTGGAACGGGGCATCCTCGTATTCGCTGGCGCGATCGCCGCCCACCCAGAGCTAGCCCGGCTTGCGCTGATCGAAGCATTTGCGGCCGGCCCAGCGGCGCTGTGCCGCATGCGCAGGACCATCGATCTGTTTGGTCAGATGATCGCCAGGCGATCTGCCAGTGGTCGTGATCCGGTGGAGCTGCCCCCTCCGGTGGCCCCTGGCATCGCCAGCGGAATCGTTCGCGTCGCGCGGGCGCACCTGATCGCAGGGCGAGAGCAGGAGATGCCGAAGCTGGCCATGCCGCTGATTGACTGGGCGCTGTGCTTCCGATGCGAGAGTGCGGCGGCACTGCTAGATCTACCGCCGGTGGCGGCTTGGACCCAGATACTGCCGGCCCCCGGACGAGTGCGCACCACCGCGCCGGCGGTAAGGGACGAGCGCAGCATGATCCTCCAAGCGTGCTCCCATCTGGTAGCGGCCGAAGGCTATGCCTACCTCTCGCCGTCCCGCATACGCGCAGCGGCAGGCGTCTCGCGGAGCTGCTTCGACTCCCACTTCGAAGATCACCGCGACTGTCTGCTGGCGACCGTGGACGCCAAGGCCGATGCTGCTATCAAACGTGCGATCGTCGTCGGCGCTCAGGCTGAGCACTGGCAGGCGGCGGTGCACCGCGCGCTCGTCGCCCTCTGTTCGCAGATGGCGTTCGACAGGGCGCTTGCGGGGCTGATCTTCGTCGAGGTCTTCTCGCCCGGACCCGAAGGAGCCTGCTGCCACGAACGGGTTGTCAGAAACGTCGCTGTACATCTACAGTGCGCCATTCCGGCGCATCTGCGGCCGAGCAAGCTCGCCGCCGAAGCCTCGGTCGAGGCAGCGTGGGGCATCATGCACAAGCAGGTGGCGACCGGAAATGCACAGAGCCTGCCACAGATCGCGCCGGCGCTGTCCTACTTCGTGCTTGCGCCCGTGATTGGGCCCAAGACGGCGATCGAGACGATCGCGCGCGAGCAGGCCCGCATGTGTGCGCCTGCGCTGAGCGTCGGTAACCACGCTCGCATCGGGAGCCACAGCTGCCCCGCGCCAGCCTCCTCGCCGGTGCCCCAGCCGGTATCGCGGGCGGCCACACGGGCCGGCGCGTAGCTACCATGAACGACGCCGATGGCCCAGAGGCTTTGACGCCTCGGATCGCTGTGGCCATGATTTCGAAGCGCACCGCCGCACGGCATGCCGGGCATGCGGCAGGCGCGACGGATCGGGCTTACCGGCACCGGTACCGGGGCGTCCGAGCTTTCAGGTTGACGCCCCGGCACCAGCCGGTAAACCCCCTCCGGCTCGCAGGCGAACCGATGAGGAGCATTCCCATGCTAATGGGGGTCAACCTAAAGATGCGTCAGCCTAAAGATGCGTCAGCCTAAAGACATGCCGCCACCAGCAGCCGCCCGTCAAGGCTCATTCGGTTAGGAAATATGGGCTACCAAAGCCTTGACAGCGAAATAGCCTCGGGGCATGCTGCCTACGCTGACCGCCACGTCTATCGGGGCTGTTGGCAAATTGACAAGAAGCACCACAATGCTGGCGCCCTAGGGCGAGTATCGAGCAATGGTTGGGTCCTGGGGTCGCCGACGGTAAACCTCAGTCAACAGGAGGAATCAAAGCCAATGAGACTACGATTCTCGATTCTCGGGGCGCTGGTTGCGGCGCTCTGCATTAGCCTGGTTGGTGTAGCTAGCGCTTCGGCGCATCTCTTCAAAGCCAGCAAAGAAACCAACATCACGTCCAAAGTAGAGGCAGGCGCAGTCGGAGTTCAGAAATTCGTCGTAAACGGTGCCGACTTCGAATGCACCGAAGCCAACGGCACTGGCAAAGCGGTAGTGTCTTCTTTAACCCGGTTAATAAACGTAACATACGGTAAATGCAACGTTGGCGGCGTCAAATTGATTGTGCGCCCTGAATCAGGCACACCAGAGACCGCCGGCCCCGTTTCATATCTCTTTAGTGCCGATGAATTAGTGTTGACAGAGACTCCAATTGTCATCGAAGGCAATAAAGAAGAAGGCGGCGCTACAGAGTGCTTGGTCAAGGTCCCGGCGGGTCAGGACCTGCGCACGATCAAATACGAAAACGTTGGAAGCAATATATTGGAGATCACCAACGTATCGGGCATCGAATCGACGGGTGTGGAAGGTGCCGCAACATCCTGCAAATACGCAACACAAAAATCGGGTACATACACCGGTGATTCATTAGTCCAGTCGACAGAAGGTGCGACGCTCAGCTGGGAATAGCACCGAACAGCCGTCCTGCGGCTAGTTACCTCGCTTGTCAAAGGTGACATGCGGCATCAGGGGCGGGGTGGCTAACTTTAGCCACCCCGCCGGTGCCGTAAGCAGCAATGGTAAATAAAAGGTGCAGTTGACGATGAGGCCTGGCGGTTGTCCATTGTGCTCACGTGGTCGCCACAATTTTGAACACGACGATACATCGAGGAACACGACGATACATCGAGGAACACGACGATACATCGAGGAGGATCATGTTCAGCAAAAGGCTGTTTGTCGCGCTATCTGTCGTAATGGCGGTATGCGCTAGCTTGGTTGCAGCTCCAGTTGCATGGGGAACACCAACCGGTGAATACAGTGTGTTCGCCCAGTGCCCGTATAGCAATCCGCTCGTGGAAGGCTGCATATACTCGCAGACGGAAAGCGGCGAATTCATTGTGGGCAAAAAGACGGTCCCCGTGAGCAAAACGATTACGCTTCAGGGTGGCATTTATGAAGACGAAGCCACAGAAACAAAATACTTCGTAGGCGCCACAAACGGGGAAACGCTGTCGCCGACACCGCAGAACGTGCCTGGCGGCTTGAGCGGTTTGATCAACTGCACGGAAATCAGCGGATCAGGCTTCTGGGAAGGAGTCTTGCGCAGCGCGTGCGAGGCGGCCTTCGAAAAAGGTCTTACCGGAGTGACAGCGACGACAGAACTTGCAGGGCCGGCCAGCGACATCGTAGTGAATCCCGGAAAAGTCGTGACCGAGAAAGGGATTGCACTAAAGATGCCGATCAAGGTCCACCTGGAAAACACGCTCCTCGGCAGCGAATGCTACATCGGTTCGAACGCCGCTCCGATTTGGCTGGAATTCACCTCAGGTACGACATCGCCTCCTCCACCTAATAGCCCAATCTCGGGCAACGCCGGCGAACAGAGTTTCAACGCGGAAGGCACGATTCTGACCGTCAAGAACAATGTGCTCGTGGATAATGCCTTTTCGGCGCCGGAAGCCAGCGGTTGCGGCGGCATCCTGTCATTCCTCATAGACCCAATCCTCAATGCCGATATGGGTCTGCCATCGGCGGCGGGACATAATACGGCCATACTCAAGGGAGCCTTGGAGAGCTCGAACGCAAAAGTGGTAGCAGAACATTAGTCACCGACGGCATGTCGCCTACCAGCAGCATGCCACACGGAGCCCGCGACGACATTCTCGTCGCGGGCTCTTGGCCGTCCAATTATCTTGTGGTTTAGGAGAAATTACTTGGCCGGCCCGTAATGCTCGATGTGATCTATGCTAGTATTGAACGAGGGCCAAGTGAACTGCTGATGCAAGGGGAGGTCTGCGTATATAGCGGGTGCCGTCGAAGTTCGATGAAATGCCGATAGGGCCGTAAGCCCTAGAGGCGATATCGGCGGCATACTTTTGCGTGTTGCGCAGCTTCTGTTCATACACAGAAAGGCGAGGTATTTTGCGGTGTTCGCAATCATTCGCAAACGACTGACATACACCAACGTCGCGCTCACGGCTGCGTTGGTCTTTGCCATGGCGGGGGGTGCAATCGGTGCGGTAGGTAGCCACATCCCTCGGCACTTGGCTGCTCAATCGACGAAGGCCAAACAACACGGCAAATACGTCGTCACTTCGACTAATCAAATCAAGCCGTCTGTTATCGCTTCGCTCAAAGGTAAACCTGGTGCGCCCGGGAGTGCAGGTCCAGCCGGTCTCGCGGGATCAGTCGGACCTAGCGGACCAGCCGGAATCAAGGGCGAAAAGGGCGAAAAGGGCGAAAAGGGCGAAAAGGGAGAAAAAGGCGAAAAAGGCGAAAAAGGCGAAAAGGGCGAACCAGGCAATCCGGCCGCCTACCCAAAGACGCTGCCATCAGGCGAAAGCGAGACGGGCGTCTGGGAGGTCACAACCAACGGCGAAGCACGAGCTGGCCATGCCGATGAAAGCTATGCCGCCATTTCATATCCGCTGCCGCTGCCGTCCGAACTACAGGAAGAACATATCAAGTATATAGGTGCAAAATCGAGCCCCACGGCAGAATGCCCTGGAAGCTTCAGCGGTCCGGAGGCTGAACCGGGATATCTGTGCCTGTACGCCGATTCTGAAACCGAACCGGAAGGTACCATCACGATGTTCGAAGGAGTCGGTAGGCAGGCCGGACAACTAGTTCGGTTCAAAGGCACCGCCGCCGGAGATACCGCGGCTGGATCGTGGGCGGTAACGGCCGAATAGGAATGAGATCCTGTCCGGCCCTTTGACGCACGGTGACCCGTTCGAGCGTGCCTCCCGGGATATGCCGGGGGCACGCCCGGGATGAAAGGCTTGAATTCGAATGGCGCAAGGTTGACGATATGCGAGCTATAGAAGCGGCGAGAAAAGATCTAGATGGTGCGGTGGCGATCGCGCGACCGAACTCGCTGCGTGTCGTGATACGTCTATTCGCATGCATTCTCGCACTTGCCGTGATGCTCGGCACATCCCACGCGGCCCGTGGCGCTGAACAGACGTGCGAAAATGAAACTGTGCGGATGGCACAGAAAGCGACATACCTAGGTGACTGCCGCGCTTACGAGCTTGTCAGCCCGCCGAGTGCAACTCCGTATCTCGAAGAAGATCGTGAATTGATACAGGGCGCGCAGGCATCTGCCGACGGCGAAGCGATTGCCTGGTTCAGCTATTATTCAGTGCCGGGCTCCGATGGCGGCTTCTTTGATCGTTCCACTCGTGGAGATACTGGCTGGTCGACACAGAGCCTTGTGCCAAGCCAGACGACATGGCAAGGGCCCAGTATTGAAAATTTCACGTGCACAGGTTCAATTGCATTCTCGGCTGATCTGGACAGTGCGGTGCTGATCGTCGGCGAAGACGCAGATGCACTCAATCAGAATGGGGCACGCGGAGCAGGCAAAGAACCAGAATACTGCGGCAATAACAGCCCATCGATTGTACCTAACGAACCAAAGGGATTCGAGAATCTATTCGCGACGAGTTTGCAGCCCCTGAGCTACTCGCTGGTGGATATGACGCCGAGTAGTATAGAACCACGCAACGCACGATTCCAAGACGCGAGTGCGGACTTCAGTCGCATCGTGTTCTCAGAGAATGCGCCTTTGACTCCGGAAGCGTTGGCCAAGGGCAATCTGTACGAGTGGTTTGCGGGAGAAGATCATCTCGTCAGCATTTTGCCAGAAGGCTCGCCGACGGAAGCAGTGATGGCGGACTATGCCGAGCCGATGGGAGAAATCGAAGGCATCCCTCCTGTTACCAAAAGTGGTGGAACCTTTGCACACGCGGTGTCGGATAGTGGTGCGCAAATCTTCTTTCGTGCTAGCGATAAGCTCTACGTGAGACTGCACGCAGAAGCAGCAGCTCATAAAGGCTTGCTGAGCCCAGTCGAATGCGTGACAAGCAATGAAGCGTGTACCATAGAGATTGACGCATCTATCGTGGGAGGGCCAGGTGGCGGCGGAAGGTTTGTGGCCGCAAATACTGAAGGTTCAGTTGTGTACTTCGTCGACGAATCCGGCGCGGAACTGACAAGTCATGCGACATTTTTGGGCGAGAGCCTTTACGAATTCAATGTTGATAGTGGACAGTTGAAGGACCTGACGCCGGTGACCAATCCTCGCGTCTTGGGCTTTAGCGGTGTCAGTGAAGACGGTGAATACTTGTATTTCGCCTCAGACGCCGCGCTAGTCTCGGGCGTTAGCAATGCAAGTGAACCAAAGTTGTACGTGGCGCATGACGGCGTGCTCAAATTCATTGCTACCGTGGGCGCGCAGACCGCGGAATGGCGTAATGACTGGCAGTCGATCGAAGGCCAGGGGGCGTTGGCGGCCGAGGCTTCGCCAAACGGTGAATTTCTTGTATTCACCACCGTTAAGAAACTGTCAACTTATAACAATCTTGACAAGGCGACGGGTGAAGATGATGAAGAGGTATACGAGTACGACGCGGTAAGTGAAAGCTTGTCCTGTGTGTCGTGTGATCCTAGCGGGTCGCGCCCTGTGGGTTCGGCGACGCTCGATGACGCAGAGCCTCTAGTGCAGGGCCCTGGACCGAACAGGCTACGCAGAAATGTACTCAATGACGGAACTGTGTTCTTCAACACGCCAGACCCGCTTGTCGAAGGCGACACGAATGGCGCTGTGGATGTGTATGAATACAACGATGGTGCAGTCCATCTGGTGTCGGGCGGTACGGCGACGCTGCCGTCGAGGTTCTACGAAGCAAGCGAAAATGGCGGTAATGTGTTCTTTATCACGTCGCAGGCATTGTTGCATAGTGATATCAACAATGGCCTCAGTTTGTACGACGCCCGCAGTGATGGTGGCGTTGTGGAACAGGAGAAGGCGCCAGCGACGTGCGAAGAAGAAGTAGCATGCAAGGGAGCCTACAGTGGCTCGAGTTTTTCTACGCCGATTAGTAGCACCGCCAGCGGACCGGGTAATTTTTTGGGCGAAAATATGAAACGAAATACGAAGATGACGCGGCGGCAGAAGCGTGCCAAGGCCCTGAACAAATGTGGGCGCATGCGCAGAAGGCAGGCACGTCTAGCGTGCGAACGGCGTGTGCGCCGAGCGTATGATGGGGTGAGTGCCACACTGCCCAGGGCGCGGAAGGCTAAAAGGCGGGCCCTCCGATGAATGCTTTGGTCGAGATGGCACGGGCTTGGGAGAAGAGAGCTATGGCAAACTCGCGGCTTATGGTAGTGAGCATAGCGGTACTTGGAGTATGCATGGTGGTTCCCGGCGGTGCCTCTGGTGCAACCCCAGTAGTCTCGCAAGAGTCGGCATTGGCTGGTCCTGAAAGTGCGATTATCCGCGCGAGGATCGACCCTGGTGGTGAAGAAGCTCACTGCAAGCTTGAATTGGTCGAAGACGCAAAGTATGTGTCGTCGAGCTATGCCGAAGCGACGAGTGTGCCGTGTACGCCGGAAGATCTAGCCGCTGGCACCGAAGAACGGAACGTGATTGCTGAAGTATCAGGATTGCAGATCAATACTGGCTACCACTTCCGATTTGTTGCAACAAATACGTCAGGCGAAGAAAAGGGCGCAGACACGGCGTTTGCAACTTTTGGGATCGAAGCCTTCGATGTGGCGATGTTGAATGCGAAACAAGAACTCTTGACGCAGGCGGGTGCCCACCCATTTGAATATACGACGACGATTGCGATCAACCACGGTACAGAGGACACGAGTCCGAGCGGTGATCTGCGAGACGTGGAAGTCGAACTCCCGGTTGGGCTGGTGGGAGACCCTGCAGCTACGCCCAGATGCGTGAGCCAAGAAGCCGAAGATCACGAGTGCGGCGGTGCGGCGCAGGTAGGAACGATGGTCGTGGCTTGGGGAGAGGAAGGCGGCAAAGAAGGCACTGAAGTGCGACCGCTGTTCAATATAACTCCTCCTACGGGCGTTGCGGCGACGTTTTCTGCACGGTTCAATGGCTTTGTGAACGCGTTTATAGATGCGAAGGTGCGGACAGGTGGTGATTACGGCATCGATGCTTACAGCCTCAACATCACCCGTTTTACAGATATACGGCGCGTAATAATCAAAATGTGGGGCGTGCCGGCAGAAACTGTTCACGATACCGAACGAAGCTGCCCGGTGTTGCGGGGGGAATCGCATGAATATGTGGTTCCGTGTAGCGAAAAAGGCCCGGAAGTGCCGTTTTTGACGAATCCGACGTCGTGCTCTGGTCATGAAGTCAGTGAGGTGGCTATGGCCGATGCTTGGCAGGCGCCGGGACGCTTCGCAGATAGCAGTGTGTCGCTCCCAGCGGTGACGGGTTGCGGGAACGTGGGGTTCAAGCCATCGCTGGCCATCGCACCGGAAAGCACCAGTACCGATTCGCCCAGTGGCTTGCAGGTCGATCTTCACGTCCCGCAAAACGAGGAACCGGGCGATCTTGCGACGGCCAACTTGAAGGATGCGACCGTCACGCTGCCCGCGGGAATAACGGTCAATCCGGCCGAGGCGAGTGGTCTCGTCGGCTGTTCGCTGCTCAAGGGCAAAGAACTGCGAGAAGGCGAGATAGGAATCGACCTGGAAAACAGCGAACCTGCAAAATGTCCGGAAGCATCGAAGATTGGCAAGGTCACACTCGAAACCCCGTTGATCGAACATCCACTGCCGGGCTACGTCTACCTCGCGCAGCAAGGCAACGCCGGCGGTGCGCACGGCGCCAACCCGTTTGGCTCGCTGCTGGCTCTCTACATCGCGATCTACGATGAAGAAACGGGCGTTGTCGTGAAGTTGGCGGGCCAGGTCGTGCTCAACCCTAGCACGGGCCAGCTCACTACGATATTCAACGAAAATCCACAACTTCCGTTTGAAAACCTGAAGCTCGAATTCTTTGGCGGTCAGCGCGCACCGCTGGCCACGCCGATGACCTGCGGCAGCTACGGCACCACCTCGTTGCTGGAACCATGGTCGCATGAAGCGTCCGGCGAAGTGGGTACTCCGGACGCGGCCCCCTCCAGCGAATTCCAGATTACGAGCATGGCTGGGGGCGGGGCTTGTGGTTCGCCTGGCTTCGCCCCGTCGCTGGTCGCCGGCACGACGGACAACCGTGCCGGCGCCTACAGCCCGATGACGACGACGCTCACGCGCAAAGACGGTGAACAGACGTTCAAGAGCGTTTCGTTGACTCTGCCGAAGGGCCTCGCGGGCGTGATTGCGAACGTGTCGCGCTGCGACGAAGCTGAGGCCGGCGCCGGCTCCTGTCCTGCCTCGACGCAGATTGGTCACGTCACGGTACAGGCTGGCGTGGGCACAGAGCCTCTGACGCTGCCAGAACCGGGCAAGCAGGAAGACCCTGTCTATCTCACCGGCCCCTACGAAGGGGCACCATTTGGGCTGGCGATCGTCGTGCATCCCGAAGCAGGTCCCTTCGACCTGGCTGAAGGTGCAGGTACGGCAAACGAAAAGCCGGTCGTTGTGCGCGCGAAGATCGAGGTCGACCCGCACACTGCGCAGGTCTCGATCGTGACCGATTCGAGCGGCCCATATTCGATGCCGACGGTTCTTCAAGGCGTCCCCGTGGATGTCGAGGCTGTCAACGTGGTCGTGGACCGGCCAAACTTCATTTTCAATCCGACCAGCTGCGAACCGATGAACGTGACCGGCACGATCGGCTCTGCCGAAGGGGCGAGCGCGAAAGTCTCGAGTCGCTTCCAGGCCGCGGACTGCGGTAGCCTCCCCTTCAAGCCGAAGTTCAGCGTCTTCACGCACGCCGATCATACCCGTCGCAACGGAGAGTACCTGCGCGTGGTCGTCAAGTCGACTTTGGGGCAGGCGAACATCGGCAGGGTCCACGTCAGCCTGCCGAAGGTGCTGGCCGCGAGAGACTCGACGCTGAACCTCGCCTGCACCGAAAAGCAGTTCGCCGTCAACCCGGCAGGCTGTCCGCCCGGTTCCTTCGTCGGCACCGCGACTGCGACCACGCCTGTCCTCTCGAAACCGCTCACGGGTCCTGCGATCTTCGTCGGCCACGGCGGCGCGAAATTTCCTGATCTCGACGTCGTGCTACAGGGCGAAGGCGTGACCGTGATACTGACCGGCAACACCGACATTACGAATGACATCACCAGCTCTACGTTCGCCTCAGTACCGGACGTGCCGGTGAATCGCTTCGTACTCACGCTGCCGTCTGAGTCGAACTCGGCTCTTGCTGGCTACGGCAACATGTGCGCCCAACCGCTGATCATGCCGACGACGATCACAGGCCAGAACGGCGCCGTGCTCGAAAAGAACACCAGCATCAACGTGGAAGGCTGCTCGCTCAAGCTGTCGGTGCTCTCGCACAAGGTCAAAGAGGGCAATGCGGCGATGTCGGTCTACGTCCCGAGCGCTGGCAAGGTACACGCGGCAGGACAGGGGCTGAGCTCCCAGACCAAGACCATAGAGGGCCGTGGTGTGCTCAACTTCAAACTGCATCAGCGCAGAGCGGGGCGGCAAAGCGCTCATGTGCTCCTGAGCTTTACGCCGGCGAGCGGCAAGGCGGCGAAGCGACAAACCAAACGGCTGACGCTGAAGTTCGCGTCCTAACCGAGAGACGTCTGCCGACGATGCCGCAAAGCACCGGCGGTCCACGCACAAGCTTGTCAACGTCTATGGCGCCAGGCGGCCTCGAGGTGCGCCCCGGAAGGCCCGCGCAAGCCCTGCGGTACGGCCAGCAGGGACGAAGCGTCGGGTCCGGCGTGGGCGGTTTGAGGCGAAGGTCGGGAAATGGGGAAGCTCGCGAGGCGTCGAGCTCGTCGCTGCTGGCGCCTCGCGTATCGTCCTTATGGGATCAGGCCTAGCCTCTTCCTATTTCCATTCAAGTGTCCCACCTTCAACGGTTGCCAGAAATGCACCTCTGTATTCGCCGACGTTGTCTTCGGCGTAATTGCAGGCTGCGATTATACCTTTGCCAGATGATTTCAAATCTTTGACATTGGCCAAGATTTCGAGGCGGCCCCCCGCGCGATTGACGTAAGTCATGGTTTCTAGGGCGAATTGAGCGGGAATTTTTATTTCACAAGTTTCTGCTCCCCCTTCTTCTGCCGTGGCAGTGATGGAGATGGCTTTGACGATATCCATCAGACCGTCTGCGTCCCATTCATAGGACGTAGTAAATACTTTCAATTTGATGCCGTTGACATCGCATTTTAAGTCTTAAGCACGTTTGGATTCAGCACTTCGGTTTTCAATGCCAGGACTTCGGTGGGCTGATAGGCCATTTCACATTCGAGTGCCGCTCCATTTACCAAGAACCTTTGGAGGCCGCCTTCAAGTGTGCCTGCACCGAGTTTGCTTGCGATGAATTCGTGAGCGCTGGCGCGTGTTGCTGGCGTTAGGCCGACGACACAGGCGAGTGTCATGATAGATATAACTCGCTTCATAGAATTATTCTCCTCGAATGGCGATAGACGTACATCTCAATCGATTGAGTATCCGCCGTGGATCGTCTCCGGTCAAGCTTGGATTGAGGGTTGTTTCTAGAGCGACGAAAGCGGGGTGGGCGTGTGTCGTGCTCTACACAATCCGAGGCGCTCGGGAGACGTCGTGCTTGGCTCCGGGCAGCGCGACACGCCAGCGCTTGATCGTGGGAATATGGCGAATCTCACAGTTACTTATGAGATCGAAGAAGAAGTGGCCAAAGCGCATACAAAATAACGGCAACCTTGGAAGGCCTACTCACGCGGCGGAGGAGCTATCGTAGTCTCGCGTCCGACGCAGGAGCTGGCGTTGGTGGGCCGGCGTTATCGCTGACGAGCTCGCGCGGTGGTGCGGCGTGATGGAGTTGCCCGCAGATCGCGGCGACGTTTGCAACCCTTAGGCCATCTCCCGCAGACTCCTCATACTAGGCTCGACCGGCTCGATCGGCACCCAAGCGCTGGACGTTGTCCGGCGCTCGGGCGAGCTCGAGCTGGTCGGGCTCTCCGCCGAGCACTCCTGGGAGGCCGTGATCGAGCAGGCGCGGGCGCACGGGGTGCGCCGCATCGCGCTTGCGAACGTCGACGCCGCCGCTCGTGCCGCTGAGGCATGGACCGACGGGGAGATTCTGTGTGGTCCGGAGGGCGTGGTGCGGCTAGTCGTCGAGTCCGAAGCGGACCTCGTCCTAAACGCGCTCGTGGGCTCCGCGGGCCTCGGGCCGACTGTCGCGACACTGGGCGAGGGGATTGAGCTGGCGCTCGCCAACAAGGAGTCCCTCGTCGTCGGCGGCGAGCTTGTGACCGCGCTGGCGGAAGCCACAGGGACGGCGATCGTGCCTGTTGACTCTGAGCACGCCGCCTTGCACCAGCTGCTGAGCGGCCGCACTCCGGGCTCGGTGTGCAAGCTCACGATCACCGCCAGCGGCGGCCCCTTCAGGGGCTCGAGCCGCGAGCAGCTGCGAGAGGTCACCGTCGAGGAGGCACTGAGCCACCCCACCTGGTCGATGGGCGGCAAGATCACGATCGACTCCGCGACCCTCATGAACAAGGGCCTCGAGGTGATCGAGGCCCACCATCTCTTCGGCACTCCGTACGAGGACATCGACGTCTTGGTGCATCCGCAGTCGCTGATCCACGGCATTGTGCAACTCGTGGACGGCGCGATGCTCGCCCACGTTGGGCCGCCGGACATGCGCGTGGCGATCTCCTACGCCCTGCATGGCGCAGAGAGCGTCGAGCAGCCGATCGCGCCCGTCGATCTCGCCGCGATCGGTTCCCTGACCTTCGAGCCCGTCGACGTGGAGACCTTCCCCTGCCTGCGCCTTGCGCGGGAGGCCGCGATCGTCGGCGGCACCGCTCCTTGCGTGCTGAACGCCGCGAACGAGATCGCGGTGCATTCCTTCCTTGGAGGCAGGCTCTCCTTCGACGCGATCCCCGTCGTGATCGAGCAGACGCTGCAGGCGCTTGGGTCGGAGCCATTGCGCTCCTTCGACTCCCTCTACGAGGCCGACCGACTGGCTAGAGCCGCGGCCGAGGAGGCGGTCAGCGCCCGCGCCTGACCGGCAGGCTTCGCCGCCGGCTCCTGCAAGACTGAGCTCATGAGCTGGTTCCTCACAATCCTCGGCATCGTGGCGCTGATCGTGCTGCACGAGCTCGGGCACTTCTCGGTCGCAAAGGCGGTGGGGATGCGCGTCGAGCGCTTCTCGCTGTTCTTCCCCCCGACGATCGCGAAGGTGAGGAGAGGCGAGACCGAGTACGCGATCGGCGCATTGCCCGCGGGCGGCTACGTGAAGATCACCGGGATGAACCCCGAGGAACTGGACGATCTGCCGCCTGAGGTGCGGGCGCGCGCCTACTACAGCCAGCCGCCGTGGAAGCGGGTCGCCGTGATCCTCGCAGGCCCGCTCGTGAACATCGCGATCGCGTTCGTGCTGTTCGCCGTTGTATTGACGAGCGGCAGCTTTGGGGGCGCGATCACGCTCGGCAACCTCGACCCGAGCATCGAATCGATCGTGGCCAAGCCGCGGGTCGCCGCGATCGAGCGGGGCATGCCGGCGCAGCATGTGTTGCACGCGGGCGAGAAGATCCTGACGGTGGAAGGCAAGCAGGCGAGCGTGGCGTCGATCGTGCGCCTGATATCGGCGCACCGCTGCGTGGGCGCCCAGGTGAATGGCTGCCTCGCTGCCACGCCTGTGCATATGACCGTGGAGCGCGATGGCCGTGTCGTTGCGATCTCCGTGCGGCCACGCTACGACTCCACCTACAAACGGATGCTCATCGGCTTCAACTTTGGCCTCGCGCCGCGGAGCTTCAGCCTCCTTGGCGCGGCCGGCGCCTCTGCGACGGCGATGTGGCACGCGACGACGCAGACGGTCACAGGCCTCGGCCGCGCACTCACGAGCTCCAAGGAACGCAGCCAGTTGCACAGCATCCTCGGCATCACCGAAGTGACACAGGAAGCGGTCGCAAGCGGCGCCGGCAAGGCGCTGGTCGTGCTCGGTTACGTCTCGCTGGTCCTCGGCGTCATCAACCTGTTCCCGTTCCTGCCGCTGGACGGTGGGCACATCCTCTGGGCGGTGGCCGAGAAGGTTCGAGGGCGCCGGGTCTCGATGGCGGCGATGTGGCGCTTCAGCTCGATCGGCCTGGTGCTGCTTGCGTTCCTGGTGATCAGCGGTATCAGCAACGACATCGGGCGAATCGCCGGGTAGTGGGGCGAAGAGGTCGGCAAGGAAAGATCGAGTAGGAGTTGATTCGCCCTCTGCTCGCGCCCTTTGGCGGAGATCTAGACTGCAATGAGGGCGGAACACGCGAGTCACACTGCCGGGCACAATATTGCTCTATTGCATTCTCTTCCAATATCCTGTAGCTTGACGCCGTGCTCATGCGTCGAGTATGTCTAGTGGCAACATGTGCGGCTGCGCTCTGCGGGTCCATTGCATACGACGCGGCAGCCCAAAGCCAAAGAGTGGCTCACATATCGCGTCGTGTGCGCAAGGTCCTCCTGGCGGATGCGAGGAGCGAGGCCGTATCGCTGGGAGATCCTTACCCGCGTGATATACAGGCAGTACGCACCACTCACGTAGAGGCTGGTCGACTTCGTGGTGTTTCCAGCACGGCATTGTCCCCTGACTCTTTGGTGTATCTGGTGGCAATGCGCGGCCGATTCAATTGTTTGAGTTGTTCCGCGCCGCATGGCGGACACGTCAGACCCGGCTCTGTAGTTACCCTTGAACTGACTCAAGAACGATGCGGCGGGATTCCGTTGAATTGAGCAAACGCTATCCAGATTTGGGTTCGGTTGGCGTTCCGGTCAGACTTGAGGTCGGCAGGTAGATGCATAGCCCGATTCTGGGGTCAATTTTCGCTTCGCGTAAGACTCACTGGCTTCTTGCTATGGTTCTGACTCTTGCGGCCAGCTTGACAGTCATCCAAGCCGCGGCATCACCCGATCTCGCTTAGAGCGCCTAACAGAATGAGTTTTGGAGTTTTTGGTGGCAGATGAGGGCGCAGCCGATTGTGAGGAAGGCTTCGTGGATGTCGTCTCGGCGGTCGTAGCGTCGATCGAGGCGGCGGTGCTGGTGCAGCCAGGAGATTGTGCGCTCGATGACCCATCTTTCTTTGCCGAGTCCTGAGCCGTGAGAGGTCTTGCGCTTTGCGATACGCGGCGTGATGCCGCGCTCGCGGAGCGCTTCGCGGTGTTTGCGGCTGTCGTAGGCACGGTCGGCGAGCAGAGCTTTGGGCCTGAACTTGCCGTGGCGACCAGTCGGCGGGACGCGATCGACGAGCGGCAGGAGCTCGGTGATGTCGTTGCGGTTCGCGGCCGTCAGGGTCACGGCCAGGGGCGTGCCCCGGCCGTCGCAGATCACGTGGTGCTTTGAGCCCGGCCGGCGCCGATCGACGGGCGAGGGGCCGGTCTTGGCGCCCCCCCTTTGGCCCGCACATGCGAGCTGTCCACCACCGCACGGGACCAGTCCAGCTGGCCAGCGTCTTGCAATTCATCCAAGAGCACGTGGTGCAGGCGCTCCCAGACCCCCGCTTCATTCCAGTCCCGCAGCCGACGCCAACACGTCATCCCCGACCCGCAGCCCATCTCCTGCGGTAGATCCTCCCACGGAATGCCCGTTTTCAGCACGAACAGGATGCCTGTCAGGGCCTGCCGGTCGGGCACACGCTTACGCCCCGGATATCGAAACCGCCGCTCCACGTGCGGCAACAACGGCTCGATACGAGCCCACAACCCATCACTGACCAAAGGTTTCGCCATAGACACCGTCTACGACAACAGCATCCCAAAACCTCTTTTTGTTAGGCGCTCTTATGGCTGCACTGGAACACTCAAATGCTATTCGCAGGCCGACTTGAAAGATAGTGGAGAAGCATTTGCATCTGGGGCAAACGATGAACTCGACGTCGGATGCGTAGCAGTCCCTGAACAAGAATCTGGAAAAAACTTCAACACCGACGAGCTGTGGGTCATCATAGAATCTGCAGGTTCTGAGACTTGGGTGGAGGCTGGAATCATAACTGGCTATACGTTTTCTGCCGGCGATCGCCCTGAGCCCGCCTTTTTCATTGCCTCGCAGACTGGAGGCAAATACATTGAGGAAGTAGGCAGTGAAGCGTCCACAAAAGCTCTCCATGAAGTTGATATATGGCAAGCGTCTCCCGCTAAAAGTAAGAATTGGTATGCGGCAACGCCGGGGACGGGATTGATAGAGGTCTACGGCTTCCCGTCGGAACGTGCTGCGGTTGAACTGCAGACGGGGCTGGAGACGAGCACGGGCGAAGGCTGGAACGATGCCGCCGTCACTGCCATGGAATATCAAAATTCTGCCGGCGAATATAAGACCAAATGGACCGTGTCCGGTCATGGTGCGACGCTCTCGCGAACTACTGAAAAATTCTACTGGGATTGGGAGACGGTGAACAGTTCGGCCGATTTCGGCTTCAACAACCATGGGTGCTGAGCTTAGAGCCACTTTGTCATGGTTTAGAGGTTGATAACATATATTGCGTTTAGTTCGACGGTCGGTGCGATGGTCGTTGCTGTGGTATTCGCTTTTGGGCTCGGTAGTACGTCGTCGTCTGCGCATGCGGCGGGCGATGTTGCCGCTGAAAGCGTGGGGGCTGTTGCCAGCCCGAGTCTTCTAGCGGAAGACGCCGAGACGGTTGCTGCGCAATTCGGCGACTCTAGTCCAGTCGATATTCAGGCCATCTATGGGTTGCGCAGAGATGAGGTCATTTCAAAGATCATGAATATTTCTGTGCAAGACGGTGAAGCGCATGTGGTTATGATTCAAGAGCATGGTTCGTTTACCACGCCATCGGAGCCGCGCGGAGCTGAGGCACCGACCGGCGGTATGCTTACTATCATCGTGAATGAAGAAACCGGTCGAATCACGGATATCTCGATGGCTGAGAGCAGCGGCGATGAAGTACGCGAAGATATCGAAAGTATGGGAGCCGGGTCCCCTATCGCGCTACCTTAGTGACGTAAACGGCTCCAATGAGCTGAGGTCGTCTCGTTTGCATTCACGTGCGGTGGGCCGATCTTGGCAGAATGCCTCTCGCAAGATGTAGTGGGCTCCCCAGCTCCGCTGAAGGTCGATGGGCTGGAGCATGGTCGCGTCCTCGTTGATCGTGTCGGTGGAGGAGGCCGCCCCTCAGCGAGCGCAGATCCGCGACGCCAAGACCAAGCATGGAGAGACCTGAGGCTGCGCGCAGCGCCCACAGTCTCTGGCAATTCGATGGAGATCGCTTTCAGCAATTGCGCGAGCTTCGTCTCCTGGTGCACGACGTCGTTCAGATCGTATGGATGCCTTTATGCGCCTTCAGCAAGGGCTGCCTTCGGTGGATCAGCATGGATTGAGAGGAGATGGAGGCCATGGTCCCTCGGCGGGTCGTGCTCTTGGCGCCATGCAAGGCGCCAAGAGCGGTGGGGAGCGGCCTTCATCCGCCCACAGGATCTGCCCCGTACAATTGAGCGCATGGCATCGAAGCGGCAGATACACGTGGGAGGCATCCCGATCGGCGGTGGCGCGCCGGTTGTCGTCCAGACGATGACCAAGACCGAGACGGCGAACCTCGCCGCCACGATGGAGCAGATCCACAAGGTGGCCGAGGCGGGCGCGGACATCGTGCGCGTGGCGGTGCCCCGCGAGCAGGACGTCGAGGCGCTCAAGAGCATCGTGGCGCAGTCGCCGATTCCGGTGATCGCGGACATCCACTTCAACCACACGCTTGCGATCAAGGCGATCGAGGCCGGTGCGCACTGCGTGCGCATCAACCCCGGCAACATCGGCGGAGAGGAGAAGGTCGCGCAGGTCGTCGACGTGGCCCGCAGGCACGACACGCCGCTGCGTGTGGGCGTGAACTCCGGCTCGCTGCCAAAGCACCTGCGTCAGCTGGAGTACGACGATCCGGTGGAGGCGCTCGTGAGCGCCGCGATCGAGACGGTGCAGCTGATGGAGCGCTTGGACTTCGAGGACTTCAAGGTCTCGATGAAGTCGACCTCGGTGCCGAACACGATCGCCTCCAACCGCCGTCTGGCGAAAGGATTCCCTACCCGTTGCACCTCGGCGTCACAGAGGCGGGAACAAAGTGGTCGGGATCGCTGAAGTCGGCGGTGGGGCTCGGAACTCTGCTCGCCGACGGCATCGGCGACACGATCCGGATCTCGCTCTCCACCTTCCATGCCGAGGAGGAGGTGAAGGTCGCCTGGGAGATCCTGAAGGCGCTGAAGCTGCGCGAGAAGGGCCCCGTGCTGATCGCCTGTCCGACCTGCGGGCGCCTGCAGTTCGACATGGACCGGGTGGTCGCCGAAGTCGAGGCGCGCCTGGAGACCTATGAGGACCCGATCGAGGTCTCGGTGCTGGGCTGTGCCGTCAACGGCATCGGCGAGGCCCGCCACGCCGATTTCGGCATCACCGGCGCCAAGGACATGGGCATGATCTACAGCAAGGGTGAGCCGCTGAAGAAGGTGCCGACCGAGCGCCTGGTGGACGAGCTCTTCGCCGAGATAGACCGCTACTACGCCTCGGGCAAGACCGTCCAGCGCGACGAGCGCGAGGCGGCAGAGGCGCGCGCGTGGCTTGCCGACAACGAGGACGCCACCGCGATGACGCCCGAGAAACTGGCCGCGATGGAGGCTGCGGCGGCCTCCCAGGACGACGAGGCGCAGACAGTCCTGAGCTCCATGCTGACCCCCGCCGCGCCGATCGATGAGGCCGTCTCGCCGGTGGCGGGGCGCCGCTTCACGCGCAGCTGATCGGCGCGAAGGCGCGCCCCGCCCCGCAGGCCCCTCGGAGACGCTGGCGGTTGCGCGAGCAAGCGCGGTGAGGGAAGCGGCTTGGCGGCCCCTGACGCCCTCGACTGCTCATCTTTGTCCTTTGGTCAGCTCGACATCGGCCGTTCCGCGCCGGCCGCCGTGGCCGCTGCGGTGATCTGGCCGCGGAGAGCCTTCAGCGCGGCGACGTAGATCTCGGAGAATGTCGGGAACGGCTGGATGGTGTCGGCCAGCAGCTCGAGTGGGATGCGGGCGCGGATTGCGAGCGTGGCCTGCTGCAGCCACTCGCCCGCTTCGGGCCCGAGCGCATAGGCACCAGTCAGCCGCTCGCCGTCGCTGAGAAGCGCAAGGAAGCCGTTGCTGTCGGCGTACGCGCGCGAATAGGTGGCCATCTTCGCCACCTCCGACGTGGGAACCATCACGCTGAAACGGCCGGCGGAGGCACCCACTGCTGCCGCTTGCGGGTCCGTGTAGACGACGCGGGAACGGCCTCGTAGTTGGCCTTGCGCGGCTCGCCGAGGATGTTCGCGGCGACCACCTCGCCCTGGTACTTGCCGACGTGGGTCAGCGGCCAGAGGCCGTTGACGTCGCCGATCGCCCACAGGCGCTCCGCCGCACGCAGGTGTGCGTCGACTGGCACTCCGTGCGGGTCGGCCTCGACGCCGACGGTCTCCAGCCCAAGCCCGCGCACCCGCGGTCGGCGGCCGGTGGCGACCAGCAGCCGATCGCCGCGCAGCTCGTGCCCGTCGTCGAGCTCGAGCACGTAGTCCTCGCCGTCGCGTCGGGCGGCGGCCGTGTTCGCGGACATGACGAGCTCGATGCCCTCGCCGCGCAGAACTTCGCCCAGCGCCTCACCGAGCGGCGCCGGCTCCCGGCCGAGCACGTGCTCGGCCATGTCGGTGATGACGGCTTGGCCACCGAGGCGCCGAACGGCCTGCGCCATCTCCACGCCGACCGGGCCGCCGCCGAGAATCAGCAGGCGGCGAGGAACGGCCTTCATCGACGTGACCTCGCGGTTGCTCCAAACGCCGTCCAGCTCGCGCAGGCCGGGTACCGGAGGCACGACCGGATCGGCACCGTTGGCGAGGACGACGTGATCGGCGGTGTGCCGCACGCCGTCGACCGCGACGACGCCCGGACCGGCAAGCCGGCCACCGCCGCGCAGCAGTGCGATGCCGCGATCGGCAAGCCAGCGCTCCTGTCCGGCGTCGGAGTAGTCGGAGACCATGAGGTCACGCCAGGCGAGCGCCGCCTCGACATCCACCGCGGCGCTCGCGGCGGCCTCACGCGCGCCATGCGCCGCCTCGCCCGGTCGCAGCAGCGTCTTCGACGGGATGCAGGCCCAGTAGGAGCACTCCCCTCCCACAAGCTCGCGCTCGACGATCGCCACGCGCAGTCCACCCTCCGCCAGGGCGGCGGCGCAGTGCTCGCCCGGCGAGCCCCCGCCGAGCACGATCACGTCATAGTCGCTGCTCATGTCGGCAACTCCTCGCCGGCGCGCTCGCGCGTCATGTAGAGCGCGTACCAGTCCGGCCAGTTCGGGTCCGCCTTGCCCGTTCGCTCCTCGTGCTTGCCGTGTGCGGCGGCTGCGCGTTCGAGCGCTTCCTTCAGATCGCTCACGGACTCATATGTCGTGACCATCGGCCTCTCCTTTCAGCGGCCGGGGAGCCTGGAGGTGATTTCTTGGAGCAGCCAGCCGTTGCCATCCGGATCGCTGAAGGCGGCGAACGAGCCGTACGTGCTGCGATCGGGCGAGCGTCCGGCAACACGGCCGGCGTCATGGAACCGGTCGCCCAACGTCCCCTCGTGGAACACATCGCTCACCTCCACGCCGCGCGCCACCAGATCGTCGCGCGCGGCGTCGATGTCCGAGACGATCAAATACAGGCTTTGAGCCGAGCCGGGCGTGGCAGGCGAGATGTTCGTGCCGAATTGGATCGAGCACCCTGAGCCCGGTGGCGTCAGCTGGACCAGACGGGAGCCGTTGTCGGCAGTCACGTTGGCGTCGAGCCTCCAGCCGATTCGCTCGTAGAAGTCCTTTGCCCGGTCGACATCGGAGACCGGCAGGACCACGACCTCGAGCTTGAATTCGCCGGTCTTCACAGGCGGGGCGCTTGCCGCGCTTTCGCTGGTCTCTTCGACATTGCTCACGGCTGCCTCCATCACGTTGATGGCGTCCCAACGTGGCGCCACATTCTCGCGGGAACCGTCGCTCATACTCTCCTTCCAGCCCGAGCGGAAGTCAAGGCCTCGCGGCGTTGTCGGCCGCTGAGCACAACCTGCGCCTGTGCGTCGGTGCCGAGCGGTCTCGCAGCGGCTGCCGGCTGAGAGCGGGGGAAGGGCGGCGGTAGGGATCTTTGTTTGCGGGGGCCGGCCACCGTCGACGTGAAGGATCTCGCTGCTGAACTAGGCGTTCACGCGGGCTCCCTGCTGGCCGTGCTCGGCAGCCACTGAGGGGGCGTCCAGTCCCCGTCTGGGTCCGTGGTTTGCCCCACCTCGATCAGATGGCCGTCGGGATCGCGGATGTAGCAGCGGATCTCGTACTGGTGCCGCTTCGGCGGCGTCAGGAATTGAGCACCACGGGCGCTCCACTCGGCGTACACGGCCTCGATGTCCTTGACCCGGATATTGAGGAAGCTGCTGACCCGGTCGAGATCGCGTGGCGTCTCCAAGGTGACCGCGGGCTTGTCATCGGTCGGGCCTCCGCCCCGATTGATGACGATCCAGCTGTTGGCGAGCGCGACGTTGGTCGGCTCTCCGGAGCGGACCACTGTGCCGCCGAGCACGTCGGTGTAGAAGCGCCGAGAACGCTCAACGTCGTCTGAGACGATGAAGTGGGTCAGCACAATTCCCTCTGTGGGCGGTCCGGGTTGGGCCATCTGCCACCTCCACTGGTTGGGACTCATACCCCGCTTACGGACGGGGCTGCGGCCGATCGAGGCTCTGCACTCGCATCGGAT
This sequence comes from uncultured Actinomycetota bacterium, assembly GCA_963757925.1. Classification (GTDB taxonomy): domain Bacteria; phylum Actinomycetota; class Thermoleophilia; order Solirubrobacterales; family Solirubrobacteraceae; genus Palsa-744. The sequence continues at coordinate 34,212 of CAVWTE010000001.1, read as the reverse complement.
ACAGCATTGCGGACCCAGATGACGAACGGGCCGCTGCCTCGCAATTTCCGAGCTTCGCTTGGCATAGGAACACTTATTGCTCCGGCCTCGTTCCGGCGAGATGATTCTCCAGCGCCTGCCGCATCCCGAAGAGGGCCGGCTCTGCGGCGGCCGGCCCTCTTCAAATCCCAGATCAGAGCGTTTCAGACTGCCGCGAGGCGCTCTGCGACCTTGCCCCAGTCGACCACGTTCCACCAGGCGTCGATGTAGTCGGGGCGGCGGTTCTGATACTTCAGGTAGTAGGCGTGCTCCCAGACGTCCACGCCGAGCAGCGGCTTCTTGCCGGCCGAGAGCGGGTTGTCCTGGTTGGGGGTGGCCACGATCGCAAGACCGGAGCCGTCGTGGACGAGCCAGGACCAGCCTGAGCCGAACTGGTTGACGCCGGCTTCCTTCATCTTTGCCTTCATGTCCGCGAAGGAGCCGAAGGCCGAAGCGATCGCATCCGCGAGCGGCCCCTGCGGCTCACCGCCGCCGCCCGGACTCATGCTCTCCCAGAAGAGGGTGTGGTTGTAGTGGCCGCCGCCGTTGTTTTTGACCGCGGTGCGCTTGTCCTCCGGTACGGCGGAGAGATCGGCGATCACCTGCTCGATGCTGGCCTCGGCCAGCGGAGTGCCCTCCAGCGCGGCGTTGACCTTGTCCACATAGGCCTGGTGGTGCTTGTCGTGGTGGACTTCCATCGTCATCTTGTCGATGTGAGGCTCGAGCGCCTCGTAGGCGTATGGGAGTGGTGGGACGGTGTAGGCCATCGGGAGGGCTCCTTCTCCTTTTGCTGTCGAGGATTGCGCAACGCTCGCTGTTCTATCAGAGGGGGCCTACCCGGTCGCGGGCGGGAGATGCATGAAGCGGACCGCAGGCGGTGTTCTGCATCCCCATAGGATGTGAGCGCAGATGACACGTCTCTCCCAGTACATGTTGCCGACCGAGAAGCAGGCGCCCGCCGACGCGGAGGCGATCTCGCACAAGCTGATGGTCAGGGCCGGCCTGATCCGACAGATCGGCGCGGGCATGTGGACCTGGCTGCCGGCGGGCTGGCGGGTGCACCAGCAGGCGGTCGGCATCATCCGCCAGGAGATGGACGGCATCGGCGGCCAGGAGATGCTGATGCCCGTGCTGCAGCCGGCGGAGCCCTGGCGGCGTACGGGCCGCTACGACATCGAGGAGCTCTTCAAGCTCAACGACCGCAAAGGCTCGGATCTCGTGTTGGCAATGACTCACGAGGAGGCGGTCACCACGCACGTGGCGCAGACCGTGCGCTCCTACCGCGACCTGCCGCTGATCCTCTACCACTTCCAGGTCAAGGAGCGCGATGAGCCGCGCCCGCGCGCCGGGGTGCTGCGCACGCGCGAGTTCGTGATGAAGGACTCCTACAGCTTCGACCGCGACGAGGACGGTCTCGCGGAGCGCTACGAGCTGCATGTCGGGGCCTACGACCGGATCATGGAGCGCACGGGGCTGCGCTGGTATCGGGTGGAGGCCGACGTGGGGATGATGGGCGGCCTAGGCGCCCACGAGTACATGGCGCCCTGTCCCGCCGGAGAGAACGAGGTCGTGCTCGCCGGCTCCTACGCGGCCAACATCGAGGTCGCAAGCGCAACGCCCAAGCCGGTCGCGGCACTCGAGGCGTTGCAGGCGCCCGAGAGCGTGCAGACTCCGGGGCTTACCACCGTCGCGGAGGTCTCCGCCGCGCTCGGCGTTCCCGAGGGCGCGCTGCTGAAGGCCTACCCGGTGATCGTGGGGGACGGCAGCGAGCGGATGGTGCTCGTGATGCTGCGCGGCGACCATCGCGTGAACGAGATCAAGCTCGCAAACGCGCTTGGCGCGCGCAGCAGGCCGGCGCGCCCGATGAGATCGCCGCGAAGATCGGCCCCGTGGGGTTCATCGGGCCCGCCGGCTTGGAGGGGCGCGTGGAGATCCTGCTCGACGATGCGGTCGCCGACGCCTGCTATGTGGCGGGCGCCAACGAGACCGATGTGCATCTGCGGGGCGTGCGCCCGGGGCGGGACTTTCACTTCACGCGTGCCGACGTGCGCACCGTCTGCGAAGGGGACACGATCGATGGTGCGCGCGTGAGCATCGAGCCGGCGATCGAGGTCGGCAACATCTTCAAGTTGGGCCTGCGCTACTCCGAGCCGCTCGGCGCGAGCTTCCTGGACGAGCAGGGCGCTCAGCGCCCGGTCTGGATGGGTTGCTACGGCATCGGTCCCGCGCGCATCGCCGCCGCGGCAGTGGAGCAGTACGCCGACGAGCGCGGGATCTCATGGCCCCGGGCGCTTGCGCCCTTCGCCGTGCACCTGGTCACGCTCGGCAAGCCCGGGACGCCTGAGCGAGAGGCGGCCGACGCGCTGTATGAGTCGCTGCTTGGCGCCGGTGTGGAGGTGCTATACGACGACCGCGATGGCAACCCGGGCGAGAAGTTCGCGGACGCGGAGCTGCTCGGCTGTCCGCTGCGGCTGACGGTCGGCAGGCGCACGCTGCAGTCCGGCGAGGTGGAGGTCCAGGTGCGCCGTGGGCTCGCGCAGGCGGATGGACTGCCGCTCGGCGCGGAGGCCGGCGAGCTGGCCGGGGCGGTGGATGCTCTGTGGCGCACCCTCCCGTAAGGCGGCTGATCGGCCTCGATCGTTCCGGCCCGCCGCCGCCGCAGACGCTCCCGGGCAGTCCCCTGCGTCCTTGGACGATCCCAAACGCGGTTGGGTTCGCGCGCCTGGCATTGATCCCGGTATTCATGGTGCTCGCGCTCTCGGGAGGCAAAGGGGTGAGCGCGCTTGCGATCGTGATCTTCGCGGTCTGCGGATGGGGCGACTACGCCGACGGGCTGCTGGCGCGCCTGACTGGCCAGTACAGCCGACTCGGCACGCTCCTTGACCCGCTGACCGACCGTCTGCTCGCAGTCGCCGGTGTGATCGTCTGCTGGCGTTATGGCCTGCTGCCGCGCTGGGCGCTGGCGGTGCTTCTGGTGCGGGAGGCCTTCATCCTCGTGCTTGCGCGGCTTGGGCTCGGGCGTGGGGTAGACGTGCGCGTCAACTGGCCCGGACGCCTCTCGGTCGCCCCCTTGATGGGCGGCATCTTCTTTGCGATGGCCGGCCTGCACGGCCTTGGGGAGGTGCTCTTCCTGGTGGGGCTTGCACTCTCGCTGACCGCAGGTGCCCTGTATGTCCGCACCGGCATCGCGATCGGAACCAGACCCTCAAGCTCAGCCTAAGGTTCTGGTCTATAATGGCCGATGGACCATCCGTGGTGAGAGGCGCTCCAGCCAAGAAGAGGGTGGGCGCGCGTGCACCAGATGAGGAGAAAGCCTGAGATGGACACCTTTCCCGACCTCGGCTCGATGACCGACAGCGAGCTGAAGGACCTGATCCGGCAGTTGACCGAGGAAGAGACCGACATCTCCTATAAGCGGCGGATTCTGCACGGCAAGATCGACATCCTGCGCGCGGAGCTCGTCAACAGGCTGCGCAACAAGCACGACGGCGGCGAAGAGGTGATCTCCGGCGAGGACCTCAAGCGTCTGACCGAGATCCTCGCGGGCCGCCAGCCGGAGTCGCCGGCCAGCTGATGGCGCTCCCCTGCCCAGAGTGCGGCTTTCTCAACGCCGAGGCGGCCAACTTCTGCCAGCGCTGCGGAGCCTCGCTGGCGCGAACGGAGGGCTCCCAGGACCCCGCTACGGCGACCTACCGGATCGATGAGCAGACCGGCGAGCTGATTCCGCTCGACGCGGAGGAGGTGAGCGCGCTTGGCCCTGTGCTGGTAATCCGCGCCGGCGGCGGCCGGGAGGGGGAGAGCTTTCCGCTCAGCGGCGAGCGGATGAGCATCGGCCGCCGGCCAGAGTTCGAGGTCTTCCTGGACGACGTGACCGTCTCCCGTGACCACGCGGTGCTCGTCAAGCGCGGCGAGCAGTGGCACATCGACGACTGCGGCTCGCTGAACGGCACCTACATCAACGGCTCGCGCATCGACTCGCGCCAGCTGCAGGGAGGCGACGAGCTTCAGATAGGCAAGTACAAGCTGACCTTCCACACGCACTGATGTCGACTCCAACCCCCGATCTCGAAATCCAGGACACCGACGCCGGCCTGCCGGTCGAGCTGGCAAACGGCGCCGCAGCCGCGGCCGACCCGGACTCCCTTCCGGGCAAGTCGATGACAATCGGCGCCGTCTGCAAGGCGCTGGCGCAGGAGTTCCCGGACATCTCGATATCGAAGATCCGGTACCTGGAGGACCAGAAGCTGCTCTCGCCGCGGCGCACGCCGGGTGGCTACCGCCTCTACACCCAGGCCGATGTGGCCCGCCTGCGCACGATCCTGCGCCTGCAGCGCGATGAGTTCCTGCCGCTGCGGGTGATCCGTCAGGAGCTCGCCGCCGGGCGCGTCGATACGCCGATTCCGGCGCAGAGCGACGGAGCGTGGCCCTGGCGTCGCAGCGTGAGCGTGAGCGGGGCCAGCGGCGCGCTCTACACCCTCCAGGAGGTGCTCCAGGAGACCAAGGCCGATGAGCGCCTGGTCAAGGAGCTCGAGGAATTCGGCGTGATCAAGGGCGAGGTCAACGAGGGCGTGCGCTGCTACGACGAGACCGAGCGCGAGATCGTCGGTGCGGTGGCAGAGCTTGCGCGCTACGGCGTCGGCGGGCGCAACCTGCGTGTGTTTCGCACCTCTGCCGACCGCGAGGCGAGCCTTTTGCAGCAGATCCTCTCTCCGGCGTTGCGATCGCGAAACCCGGACCGCCGCAAGGAGGCGGTGGAGGCGCTCGAGAGCCTGGCGGCGGTCACCACGCACCTCAAGCACCTGCTGCTCGTGCGCGACCTGCGCAAGATCGTGGGTTGATGGCTGGCCGCAGCGAGCTCGGCGCGCTTGGCAGGCAGGGCGCCTCGGCGCCCACCGCGAGCTCGCCCGAGCGGCTGCTGCGGTCTTTGATCCGCGACATACCCGACTTTCCCCGGCCGGGCATCCTCTTCAAGGACATAACGCCGCTGCTGGCCGACGCGCAGGCGCTGGAGCTCGCCGTGCAGGGGCTTGCCGACCTCGCGGCGGACCTCGAGGTGGACTGTGTGCTGGCTGCCGAGGCGCGTGGATTCCTGCTTGGCCCGGCGCTCGCGCTGCGACTCGGCGCCGGTTTCGCGCTCGCGCGCAAGCCGGGCAAGCTGCCCCATCGCACGATTGCCGCCGAGTACGAGCTGGAGTACGGCACCGACAGCCTCGAGCTGCACGCCGACGCGCTCGTACACGGGGCCAGAGTGCTGGTCCATGACGATCTGCTTGCCACCGGAGGCACCGCCCGCGCGCTCTGCGAGCTCGTGGAGAGGAGCGGCGGCACCGTGCTCGGCGCGAGCTTTCTGGTCGAGCTCGCCTTCCTCGGCGGCCGCGAGCGCCTGGCTCCCCACCAGGCGCATTCGCTGCTGCGCTACGAGTCCTGAAAGGCGACCGCGATCGCGATGCCAAGCGCCAGCGAGTCACGCGTGATCGGAGCCCCCGCGGGGGAGCTGTGGGAGGTGGTCTGCGATCCACACCACCTCTCGCGCTGGTGGCCGCGCGTGGAGCGGGTCGAGGCCGTGGACGGCGCGTTCTTCACCGAGGTGCTTCGCGGCAGCAGCGGCCAGATCGTGCGGGCCGACTTCGAGGTGAGGCAGCGCGATGACCGCGAGATGCGACTCCTCTTCGCCCAGCACGTGGCGGGGACGCCGTTTGCGCGGGTGCTTGCGGCATCCGAGATCGAGGTGCGCGTGCAGCCGCGGATGGGCATGAACCAGAGCGCCTCCACGGAGGTGACGCTCACGATCTCCCAGAAGCTGCACGGTTGGCTCGCGGGCGCCTCCGCCGGTCCGCCGGGAGGAGGGTTTCCGATGTTGAACGGGCTCTTCGCGCATCTCGGGAGCCCGATGGTGCGAAGGGCCGCGGCCAAGACGGTGAAGGAGGCGCTCGATGGGCTCGAGCGGATCTCGACCTGAGGCGCCCGCGATGCGCTGGTGGGGGTGGGGCGATGCGGAGCACCCGCCGATACTCAATGGAGGGGCGCTGGCGCTGCTTCGGGAGCGACTCGAGATCACCGGAGCGCCCGAGCCTCCGGTCGCGCTGGAGCGTGTGCGCCTGTCGCAGCCGGCGCTCGGCGCCGCTCAGCTTTCGGCCCTTGCCCAGGTGCTTGGACCCAGGGCCTTGACAGCAGTCATGCGCAGCGCGTGCGACACGCGGCCGGCCGCGGCTACCTGGACCTCGTACGCCTACGCGAAGGCGCACCCGATGACGCCCCGGACGCGGTTGCAAGCGTCTACGAGCACGAGCAGATCCTCGCGCTGCTCGAGCTGTGCTCGAAGCATTCGATCGCGGTCGTCCCGTTCGGCGGCGGAACCTCCGTGGTCGGTGGGCTCGCGCCGTTGCGTGGCAAGCATGACGCGGTGATCGCGCTCGAGATGGCGGGCGTGGCAGGAGTGCAGGCGCTCGACCGCGAGTCGCTGAGCGTGACCGTGGGCGCGGGGATGCGTGCCGCGGCGCTCGAGCAGGAGCTTGCCTCATCGGGCCTTACCCTCGGCCACTTCCCGCAGTCCTTTGAGTACGTATCGCTTGGCGGATGCGCCGCGACTCGCTCCGCGGGCCAGGCCTCCACGGGCTACGGGCGTTTCGAGGATCTCGTGCTCGGCCTGCGCGTGCTCACGCCTGCCGGCGAGATCGAGCTGCCAGCACTGCCGGCGAGCGCGGCCGGACCGGACCTCCGCGAGCTGATCGTGGGCTCGGAGGGAACGCTTGGGGTGATCGACCGCCTCACCCTGGCGGTGTCTGCGCGGCCGCCGGCCCGCATCTATCAGGGTCTGCTCTTCGCAGACTTCCAGTCGGGCGCTCAGGCACTTAGAAGGCTCGCGCAGGAAGGGGCGGCGCCAACCCTGGCAAGGCTCTCAGACGAGGCCGAGACGGAGCTTACGTTGCGGCTTGCGGGCGATGGGCCAAAGCAGCGCGCGACTCGGCTCTACTTCGCCGCGCGGCGCCGTCGTGCGGGCGCCCTTGCGATCTTCGGCTTCGAGGGCGAGGCCGAGCAGGTGGATCGCGCATGGGCTCATGCGCGATCCTGCGCGCGCGAGCACGGCGCGATCTCGCTCGGCGCCGCAGCCGGGAAGGCGTGGCTTGCCTCGCGCTTCAGCGCCCCCTACATGCGCGACGAGCTGCTCACGCACGGGGTGATGGTCGAGACACTCGAGACCGCGGCACAGTGGTCTGACCTGCACGCGCTCAAGCGCGCGGTGGGGGAGGCGATCGCGGGTGCGCTCGAGCGCTGTGGGACACCGGGGATCGTCGGGTGCCACGTCTCGCATCTGTATCGCAGCGGCGCCTCTCTGTACTTCACGTTCCTGGCCAGGATGCTCAGGGGCGATCAGGAGCGTCAGTGGCGGGCGGTGAAGGACGCGGCGGGCGTCGCGATCCTCGCAAACGGCGGCACCATCACCCACCATCATGCGATTGGGCGCGACCACAGTCGCTGGCTTGCCAAGGAGATCGGCGCCACCGGCATGAGTGCCCTGGCGGCGCTCAAGCGAGAGCTGGATCCGGAGGGGATCATGAACCCCGGAAAGCTGCTGCCCGGCACCTAGTGTCGTGAGTCAGACTCACGACACTAGCCTGGGGCGCTTCTGAAGTCGCCCTTCAGCACGACGGTGCCGGGCACCTTGGGGTGCGCCGCGGTCTCGCGGGTGATCTCGATACCGGCAAGCGAGCTCGGGCTGCTCGTGAGCACTTCGGCGGCCTGCAGGGTGCCTTTGGCGCCGACCGATGGTGTGCGTCCGAACGGGAAGGGCTGGCCGTGGCGCGGGATCAACCACACCACGTATGCGAAGCCGTCGGTGGCGGGCAGGCCCTTGGCGGCGAGGTAGAGGGCGCGCTTTGAGCCTTCGGAGGCGATCAGCGCCGCGCCTTCTCCTGTGCCGCCCGCCTGCGGCGGCTTCAGCGCGGCCTCCCATTCGAGCTTGGCTTTGCTCGAGCCGGATTCTTTGGTCTGCGAGGCGCTCTGTGTGCTGGAATGCGAGGCGGTCTGGTTGCCGGCGCCGTTGTTGTTGCCACCGCCTGAGCTGACGAGGATCGCGATCACCACGGCGGCGATCACGACGATCGCAGCGAGCAGGATCGCGCCGCCGCGCCGGGAGATCGGGAGCGCTGCCGATGGGTCTGCCGCCGCGCCGTCGTGGTCCACGGCGGCGGCTTTGGCTGGCGGTGCGGGGGGCGGCGCCGGCTGTGCCGGGGGCGCCCCGCTTGGAATCTCAGGCAGCGCTTCGGTCGCGAGCTTGACGAGCTCCACCGCGAGCGCTCGTGCCCACTCGCGCGCGGGCGTGGAGCTAGCGAGGTAGGCCTTGGTCGCCGCGGCCTGCGCCGCGGTCTGCTGGCCGAGCAGGTACTCGCCGATGCGTTCGCGGTCGGCCGGGTCCACAAGCCGTGCCTGCCTCGGCGCGAGCACCGCAAGCGCCGCGTGGGCGCGGTCGTGAACGGCACCAGGCTCGATACCGAGAACAGATGCCACCTCGTCATAGCGCTTGCGCTGCCGCAACAGCAGCGAGAGCACCGCGCGCTGGTCTGGTGGAAGCTCCTCGAATCTGGTCATCGTTTGTGTCCGCCACGCGGCCGCCCTGCGGCCGCGTGGCCCTGGACCCCTCCTCCGCGGTCGCCGTAGGATGCGCTCGGCTGCGCTTAGGCTATCGTGGCGCCCCGATGGTCACGCCGACAGCCGAGCAGATCAACCAGGCGATGATCGGCTTCGACAGGCTCTATGGCCTGGAGGTGCTCGAATGCGAGCAGGAGCAGGCGCGCGCGCGGATCGAGGTTCGCGATGAGCTCAAGCAGCCGGCGGGCCTTCTGCACGGAGGAGTGCTCGCCTCGATCGCGGAGTCGTTGGCCTCGATGGCAACTGCGATCGCGGTGGCCGACGAGGGCAACGTGGCGATGGGCCTCTCCAACCTCACGAGCTTCCTGCGCCCGGTCACGCAGGGCATGGTGACCGCGACCGCGACCCGCCTGCACAAGGGCCGCACCACCTGGGTCTGGGACGTGCGCTTCGAGGATGAAGCCGGCCGCCTGTGCGCGCTCACGCGCATGACGATCGCCGTGCGCCCGTTCTCCTCCTGAGAGGCTTTACGGGGCGCCTCGCCCGGCGGGCGCGCCGAGGATCGAGGGCAGACGCTGGCCTTCCATCGGTGCCCAGCGAAACCTGTATTGGGCAGCGCCGCGGGCAGCGGGCCGCCGGGAGCGCCCAGTTCGTTGATCGGCGCCATCTCCTGCGCGGCGGCAAGCGCAAGGCGGCGGCTGGCCGCGCGGATGTCCACCACGGTTGGGCCGGTTGCGATCTCGATCACCCTGCCGTCCTCCGCGAGCACTGCCCTTACCCCACGGATGCTCGCGCTCGCGCGCGCGGCGCCGGGCACGAAGCTGTTGTCCGGGGAGGTGATGAGCTCCAGCGGCGATATGCACGTTTCGGGACCGCCCGTGGTGCAGGTGCCGTACTGGACGTTGTAAGCGCCGCTCGGGTCGGTGCCGACCAGCGTGAGCGGCATCCCGCGAAGGCTCGGGCCAAGCCAGAAGACCGGGATAGCCTCGGCTCCACGAGCGGCTCCAGGGTCGAGGCGCTCAGTCGGCTGGCTCTGGACCGTGTTGCCGCAACCGGCTGGCAGGCCGGCGCAGAGCATGGCCAGCACGGCCGCGCCACGACCCCCCAGGTGGCGCCTCCCGCTCACCCACGGTAGCGGTTGGTGATCGGCATCCTGCGGTCCCGTCCGAACGCGCGCGTGGTGATCTTGATCCCCGGCGGTGCCGTCGGCGCTTGTACTCGGCCAGTCCACGAGCCGGATCGCGTGGTCGACGCTCGCTCGCGGCAGCCCCTGTGCGATCAGCTGCTCGCGGGAGAGGTCGCTGCTCGATGTAGCCCTGCAGGATCCGGTCGAGCAGCGGATAGGGGGCAGCGAGTCCTCGTCGCGCTGGTCGGCCTCAGCTCGGCGGAGGGGGCACGGGAGATGATCGTGGCGGGGATCGGCGCGCTCGGGCCGCCGTGCGCCGCGGCGGGCGAGTTTCGCCACTCGCAGAGCGCTGTAGACGAGCGTCTTCGGCACGTCCTTGATGACCGCGAAGCCGCCGGCGAGGTCGCCGTAGAGGGTGGTGTAGCCGACCGACATCTCCGACTTGTTGCCGGTGGTGAGCACGAGCCAGCCGAACTCGTTGGAGAGCGCCATCAGCAGGTTGCCGCGGATGCGCGCCTGCAGGTTCTCCTGGGTTAGGCCCGGTGGGCGGCCCGCCGTCTGCGCTCGCAAGCCCCTGCGTAGGCGTGCATCGCGGTCTCGATCGGCAGCTCGTGTGCGCGCGTCGCCGAGCGCGCGGCAAGCGCGCGCGCGTCGCCCTGCGTGGCGGGGAGGAGAATGGCGAGGGCATCACCGCCGTGCTCACGCGCTCGCCGCCGAGCGCATCGACGGCGAGGCAGGCGACGAGCGCCGAGTCGATGCCGCCGGAGAGGCCGAGCACGACGCCCTGGAAGCCGTTCTTTGCGACGTAGTCGTGCAGCCCGAGCACGAGCGCGGCATAGATCTCGGCCTCCTGCGGGGCGAGTGGCGCCCGTCGGCTGTGGCGGCGGCGCGGGCGCCGCGGCTTGGGGGGCGGCGGCTCCAGCGGCGCCAGCACGGCGACCCTGCGCTCCAGGCGCCTTGCCGCCGGGCGATGGCTTGCATCGCGCAGGCGCGCGCCGCCGCGGCTGCCAGGTCGAGGTCGCAGATCAGCATGTCCTCCTCGAACTGCCGGCCGCGCGCGATCGTGGTGCCGGTGTGGTCCACGACGCAGGAGTAGCCGTCGAAGACCAGTTCGTCCTGGCCGCCGACCAGGCCGCAGAAGGCGACGTAGGCGAGGTTGTCGCGGGCGCGCTGGGCGAACATCCGCTCGCGCTCGGCGCCCTTGCCGGCGTGGTATGGGGAGGCGGAGATGTTGAGGATCAGCGTCGCGCCGGCCAACGCCTCCTCGGAGGCCGGCGGGCCCGGCTCCCAGATGTCCTCGCAGACGGTCAGCCCGATCCGCTGGCCGCCGATGTCGATCACGGCGCCCTCGCGGCCGGCCTGGAAATAGCGCTGCTCGTCGAAGACGCCGTAGTTGGGCAGGTAGTTCTTGCGGTAGACGGCGTGCAGGCGCTTTTGCGCCAGCACCGCGGCGGCGTTGTAGACGTCCTCTGCGCGCTCGGGGAAGCCGACCACCGCGACGATCCCGTCGCTGAGCTCAGCGAGCTGCAGGAGCGCTGCACGCGCGTCGCGAGAAAGTGCTCGCGCAGCAGCAGGTCCTCGGGCGGATAGCCGGTGATCGCGAGCTCCGGGAAGAGCACGAGCTCCGCGCGCTCGGCGCGCGCCTCTCGATGCCCTTGGCAATGCGCGCCGCGTTGCCGGCGATGTCCCCGACGGTGACGTTGATCTGGCAGAGAGCGACCCGCATGGTTCGTCGACGAATAAGGTCCGCAGTTGAGGGGTTCGAGGGCCGAGTCTGGCAAGGACGCAGGAGCAAAGGCGTAGCAAAGCTACGTCGAGCTCCGAGGACGCCGCCAGATGAAGGTGATCGGGCGACTCGACAGAGGTTATTCGTCGACGGACGCTGGGCGCCCCAGCCTATCCGTCAGGAGCGAGGTGCAGGGCGGCGCGCGGCGCGCTTGGTTGTGCTGCCGGCCCCGTTGGCCTTTGCATTCGCGGTGGCGCCTTCGGCTTGGCGCGCGTGGCTCGTGGGCGCTTGGGCGAGGGGGAGATGCCCGCCGCTTGCTCAGCGCTGAGATTGCCTCGCTCAGCTGCTCGGCGATCTCCTCGAGCCCCGGCAGCGCGTCGTAATCGGCCAGTAGCCCGAAGCCGAGGCGGCCGTTGTAGCTCATCACCGCGATGCCGAGCGCCTGCTTGCGCGCGAGCGGCACCACGGGGTAGAGGGCGATCAGCTCGCGGCCGAGCAGGTAGAGCGGGAACTGCGGCCCGGGGACGTTGGTGATCACGAGGTTGAAATAACGCTGCCTTGCCTGCAGGCGCGCCGCCTGGCTGAGGATCGTGGGCGGCGCGAAGCCGGCGAGATTGGTGAGCACCTCTGCGCCGACGGCCTGCCCGGAGCTCTTGAGCTCCGCCATCGAGACGCGCACCTGCTCGTAGCACTCCGCGGCGTCCTGGACGCCGACCGGCAGCGAGGCCCACATCGCGGCGACCTTGTTGCCGAGCGCGCCGCGCTCGGTGTCGGCTCTGATCGAGACCGGCACCATCGCCTTCATCACGAGACCGTCGGTGTCCTGTCCTTCGGAGCGCAGGTGGGCGCCGAGCGCCAGGCTGACCGCGCTGAGCACGACGTCGTTGAGCGTGCCGCCGAGGGCGTCCTTGATCGCCTTGAAGCGGCTGAGGTCGGCGTCGACCCAGGTGTAGCGCCTGTGCGGCCCGATCTCGACGTTAAAGGGTGTGTGCGGCGCGGGTTTCTCGAGGCCGGGAAGCGCGCTTGCCCCGATGCTGCGGACGCCGCGGCTCAGCTTGCGCAGGGCGCGGCGCGGAGCGCGTAGCGTGGCGCGGGCGCCGCGGGCGATCTCGCCGGGCACGGTCGCGCGCTCGAGCAGAGCGTCGGCGAGCAGCTTCGCCGATCCCGGCGGCGGCCCCGCCGCCCAGGGCCCGGGCGACCGGCTGGCCGGCGTGGCGTCGGGGGCGGTATCGAAGAGCACGGTGGTGATGTCCACGCCCGAGATGCCATCGACGAGCGCGTGGTGTGTCTTTGCGATCAGCGCGAAGCGATCGCCGGCCATCGCTTGGACGAGCCATATCTCCCACAGCGGCTTTGAGCGATCGAGGCGCTGGGAGAAGATCCGGCCGGCCAGGCGTTGCAGGTCGCGCTCATCGGCCGGCTGTGGAAGCGCGGTGTGGCGGATGTGGTAGTAGGGGTTGAAGCGCGGGTCGTCGGTCCAGACCGGGCGGCCCTGCCCGAGCGGCACGAAGGCCAGGCGCTGACGGTAGCGGGGGACGAGGTGCAGGCGTCCGAGCACGTGCTCCACGAGCGCCTGGTAGACGGGTGCCTGCCCCGCGAAGACCATCACCGAGGCGACGTGCATGTGGGCCGTGGAGTGGTCCTCCAGATGCAGGAAGGCCGAGTCGAGGCCGGTGAGCCGATCGGGGTTGGACATGCCTCACTCGATTGTCGCTGCTTTGATGGTCCGGAGTCAACGCATGGGCTGGCGAATCCTCCGTTTGATCCGCCTTCGGGCTGCCAAAACGGTTATGCAGGCCAACCGGACCCTAACGCGATTGTGTGATGTACCTCACATAGGGACCGGCTCGACCCTCTACCGTGTGCGGATCGCTTGACAGAGACGCCGAGTCGCCTTCACCAACGAGGGCGAGCGGGGGACCCATTGCCGGACCGCGGAGAGTGCGGACGGATGGGGCGAATCGGCCGCTGATGCGGCCCTAGCGCCGAAGCGCGCACGCAGATGCCGATCGAAGATCGGCGTTTGGCGATGCGGCCTCGGTTGCGAGCCCGACAGCTAACCCCGTAGGCGCGAACCAAAGGAGGCAAGTCTTTACATGTTCGTCCCCGGGACGGGCGCGTCTACCGCGCCCGCGGCGCCGATCGCGCCGATCGAAGTGCTCGCAAGCGGCGGCGCCTCGAGCGCACCATCGCCGCTTGGCGCATCGGCGCAGGTGCACGAGCGTCTGCACATCCATTCGCGGACGCTGAACGTGCTCGCCGGAGATGCGATGAGCGCGACCGGCTCGCTGCGCCCATGGCTGCGCGGCGCCAGGGTGACGCTCGATCTGCTGCTCGGCCGCCGCTGGGTGTCGGTGGCCCACACCCGCACCGGCGCACGTGGCCGCTTTGCGCTGCGCTACCTGCCGCCCAGCACCGGCAGCTGGCTTGCGCAGGTGCGCTACCGCGGTGCCACGGCCGCCGAGACCGTCACCCGGCGCCTTGGCGTGCTGAGCGCGTTTCGGGCGGCCGATGCCTCCTGGTATGGCGGCGGCGGAGGCATGGCCTGCGGCGGGGAGCTGACGAGCTCCACGATGGGCGTGGCCAACAAGACCTTGCCCTGCGGCACCTGGCTTACGATCCGCTACGGAGACCACAGCGTGAGGGTGCAGGTGGTCGACCGCGGCCCCTATGTCGCCGGCCGCGAATTCGACCTCACCGAAGCAACCAAGCGGGCGCTCGGATTCGAAGGCGTGGGGGTCGTCTGGTCCACGCGCTGAGCGCGGGGGCCGCGCCCGCGGGCGCGGCCCACACCGCAGCGCCGAAGCGCAGCGCAACCCGCGCAGGCGGCCCTCAGGGGCCGCCCCTCATCACTTTTCGAAGACCGCGAAGAAGTCGCGTTCGTCTGGTTCAAGGTAGCGCGTGGCGGGCCGTTCGGTTTCAGCCAGCAGCTTGGTCGGCTCCTGCGCGCCCGGCGCGCCGTAGGTGTTGAAGCTCACCCAGTAGGAGTTGATGTCGAGCTCCATCGCGCGGATCGCGCCAGCGTGGATCAGGATCCTCGCAAGGCTCCCGGCGGTCTGGTAGTCGGCCTGGGCGTAGATCAGGTCGCCGTGGCGGTCGATGCCGAGACCTGAGCGCCAGACCTGGACCGCGTTGCCGAGCGTGGCGCCCCATTCCGCGCTGTCGTTCAGTAGCGGGTTGGGGTGGCCGCCGGTGACGATCAGGGGCAGGTTCTGGCGGGCGAAGAGGACGTTTACGGGTGCTTTGGCGCCGGCACTCCAGGATTCGATGTTCACCTGGCCGCCTTCTCGCTCCACGAAGGTCGCCTGGCCGTCGTGCATCGGGGCGTAGGTGCGGCCGTGGTAGGCGAAGCCTCCTCTGGAGTCTTCGAGCTTGAAGGCGCTGTTGAAGGTGGCAAGCAGCTTGCCCCGCTTACCGGGCGGCACCTCCGCCGGGCCGCGGCTCGGCAGTTCGACCGAGGGCTCCAGGCGGCCGGGAAATAGCGTGATCTGCGTGCGATGCGGATCGATCCACGCGACCCCCGCGACCAGGCGCGGATATTCGGTCGGGTCGCTGCGGACGGTCGTGATCAGCAGCGGCGGATCGACGGCTCCCGGGCGAGTCGCGTGCCAGACGCCCTCTCCCTTGAGCGGTGGTGCTGCCAGCGGCTGGATCGCCGGCGGCTGATAGCGGCGGCGTGCGGTGCGGGTGGCAGTCACAGCGACTCCGACGTGCGGCAGCGACCGCAGTCCCGGACCGCCCTTGCTCGGCGCCGTCAGGGAGTAGTAGACGTTCTCAATCTTCGAGACCAACCCAGCGCCGCCGTTGCTGCGCAGCCACTCGACGCTTCTGATTCCAAGGCTCGTATTGGAGGCTTCGAGCGCCATCGCCGCATAGGAGATCGTGGCTGGGAGGAGAGCGAACATGCAGGCAAGCAGCGCGATCCTGCGCACTCGTCTCCACGGGGGGTGGCCAGAGCGCCGCCGCCGTGTGTCTCCGTGCCACCGGTGTGCTTCGGCCGGCGGCGTCTGTCTCTGCGGCGTCATGCGCCCTGATCCTAGGAGGCAGGAGCAGGTGGGATCGGCGGTTGGCGTCGGGGTGAGAGCATTTTCACACAACTGAGGTGAAGCTCTCTCATCCTCAGAACGAATGTGCAGCGGTTGAGCTGCAAAACGTGAGAGCTTCTTCATGTTTCCGTTCATCAAGTGAGAGCATCTTCATGCGGTGCAAAGGTGTGCGTGAGATCGCTCTGGTGCGATGGGCGCATCCGCTGAACGTGAAGGGAGATGATTGCGCTGTTGAACACGATCGACACGGCCGCCGAGCCGGCGATCGAGCCGGGAGGTGCCGCCGGCATCCCGGCCGCAGAGATGCTCTCCGGTCGCCGGGCCGCCCCGCGCACGAGCATCCGCAGCCGAGCGCTCGTGCGCGCGTGCAGGCCCAGGCAGTGGGTGAAGAACCTGCTCGTGCTCGCTGCTCCGGGAGCCGCTGGGGTGCTCCTTCACCCGCAGATCGCCGTCGAGCTCACGGGCGCGTTTGCATGCTTCTGCCTGCTCTCGAGTGCCACCTACCTGATCAACGATGTGCATGACCGCGCCGAGGATGCACGGCATCCCCGGCGCGCGAGCCGCCCGGTCGCGGCCGGTGAAGTCTCGCCTGCGCTTGCGCTTGGCGCCGCGGCGGTCCTCGCTCTGCTCGGTCTGGCTGGCGCATTTGCGATTCGCCCCTTGCTTGGCGCCACGGGCCTTGGCTATCTCGCGCTCACGGCCGCCTACTCGCTGTGGCTGCGCAGGGTCGCGATCGCCGACATCGCGATCGTCGCGGCCGGCTTCGTGCTGCGGGCGCTCGCAGGCGGCGCCGCGACGGGCGTCCCGGTCTCCCGGTGGTTTGTGATGGTGACCTCCTTCGGCGCGCTGTTCCTGGTTGCCGGCAAGCGATACGCCGAGCTTTGCAACGCGGGCTCCGAAGACACGACGCGTTCGAGCCTCGACGTCTATTCGGCGGACTACCTGCGCTTCGTGATGATCCTCGCCGCGTCTGTGACCACGGTGGCCTATTGCCTGTGGGCGTTCCAGGGACGCGGCCGAGACGGCCTGTCGTGGTATGAGCTCACCCTCGCGCCCTTCGTGCTGTGGCTGCTTCGGTACGGCCTGCTGCTGCACGAGGGTCAGGGCGAGGCGCCTGAGGAGGTGCTGCTGCGCGATCGCTTCCTGATGGCCATGAGCGGAGCGTGGGTGGGAGTCTTCGCCTGCGCGGTGTATGTCGGCACCTGAGCGCACGCAGCCTCGCGCCGCAGCTCTGGCGCCAGCTCATGGACCGCGGCCGGCGCTCCTCGGGGAGCCGCGACGGCTCGCGGGCTGGGGCCGGACCGGCCAGAGCGAGGCGGTGCTCGTGCGCCCGCAGAGCGTCGAGCGCCTGCGCGAGGCGGTGCTGCTGGCAGCCGGCCGCGGCGGCCTGGTCGCGCGCGGGGCCGGCCGCAGTTACGGCGACGCGGCGCAGAACGGCGGCGGCATGGTGCTCGACCCGGGTGAGCTTACGTGGATCGACCTGCTCGACGGCCCGTTGCTGAGGGTCGGCGCCGGAGCCACGCTCGCCCAGGTGCTGAGTGCACTGGCCCCTCGCGGGTTGACCCTTCCCGTGCTCCCCGGCACGCGATACATCACGGTCGGCGGCGCGATCGCGGCGGACGTCCACGGCAAGAATCACCGCCGCGACGGCAGCTTCGGCCATCACGTGCAGAGCGTCACGCTCTGCACGTCCGATGGAGCTCTGCACGAGATCACGCGGGCGATCGAGCCCGAGCTCTTCTGGGCGACGATCGGCGGGATGGGACTCACCGGCGTGATCGTCGAGGCGATAATCGTGCCGAGCGTGCTCTGCGCCCCGCTGCTGGACGCGGAGATCGACCGTGTGCGCGGCATCGAGCAGGCGCTCGCGGTGATGAGCGACGACGCGGCGCACCGTTATGCGATCGCGTGGGTCGACCTGCTCGGCCGCGGCGTGGCATTCGGGCGCTCTATCGTGTCGCGCTCGGCCGAGCGTCCGCTGTCCGCGGGCGCTCGCGTGAGGCTGCCGGGGCGGCCGCGGCTCGCCGTGCCGGACCGGTTCCCCGGCGGAGCGCTGCGACCCGCCACGGTGCGCGCCTTCAACGCCCTGCGCTGGCGTGGCGCCCGCGGGCAGAGCAAACGTTCGATCACCGTCGGGGAGAACTTCTTCCCGCTGGACGCGCTTAGGGACTGGAACAGGCTCTACGGTCCCGCGGGATTGCTCCAGTACCAGTTCGCGGTGCCAGAGGACCGTTCCGATGCGCTGGTTGAGGTCGTGCAGAGTTTGCGCCGGGCGCGTCAGCCGATCTACCTGGCGGTGATCAAGCGCTTCGGCCAAGGCTCGGGCGGGATGTTGTCCTTTCCCGCGCCCGGATGGACCCTGGCGCTCGACCTTCCCGCCGGCTCGCCCGGTGTGCGCGACGCACTCGATGCGGCCGACGAGCTTCTGCTCAACGCCGGCGGGCGCGTCTACCTGGCAAAGGACGCGCGGCTTGCCCCGTCCTCTCTGGCGACGATGTACCCGCGCCTTGCGCACTTCGAGGCGGTCAGGGCGGCGGTGGACCCGCGGGGGACGCTGCGCTCTGACATGGGCCGCCGCCTTGGCCTCACGCCCGGAGTCACGGCGTGAGCGCGCGGAGACGTCGGGTGCTGCTGCTCGGCGGCACCTCGGAGATCGGGATGGCGATCCTCGCCGAGATGGCACAGAAGGAGGCGCTGGAGGCCGTGCTTCTCGGTCGTGAGCGCGCGGCGCTCGAGCGGGCTGCCGAGATGCTGCGGGACGCCGGGTGCCACAGCGTCTCGGTCATGGACGGGCTCGACGCGGCCGATCCGGCGGGCCACGAGCGCCTGCTCGAGAGCGCCTTCGCCGAGCTCGGCGGGATCGATGTGGCGATCCTCGCCACCGGCGCACTTGGGCAGGAGCGCTCCGGCCTGCCGCAGGACATGCCGGCCGCGCTCTCGCTGCTGGCGGTGAACTTCACGGGCGCCGCGTCGCTTCTGATGCGTGTTGCCGGCCGCATGCGCGACCAGGGCGCGGGGGCTGTGGTTGTGCTCTCCTCGGTCGCAGCCGAGCGGCCGCGACGCGGAAACGCGCTCTACGGTGCCGCAAAGGCCGGGCTCGACTCGCTGGCGCAGGCCCTCTCCGACGCGCTGCGGCCGCAGGGCGTCGAGGTGATCGTCGTGCGACCCGGCTTCGTGCGCAGCCGCATGACGCAGGGGCTCGCGCAGCCGCCGCTTGCGTGCGACCCCGGCGATGTTGCGCGGGCTGCCGTCGCGGGCCTCGAGCGCGGCGCCCAGACGGTATGGGTGCCGTCGGCCATGCGCTGGGTGATGCTGCTGTTGCGCCTGCTGCCGAGGCCGATCTTCAGGCGGCTCTCGCTGTGAGCGGCGAGGGTCCCACGCAGATGCGCCCGCAACGGCCACGCAGAGCGGCAAGCCCGGAGATCGCAAGCGCAGGGCGCAACCTGCACCGCCGCGCGGAGGCGGCGCGGGCGCGCAGTCGTCGCCTGCTGCTGGGAGATGCGGTACTTGCGCTCGCCGTGGTCCTTCTGGCTCTGATCGCGGGCACGGGCGTCGGCATGCTCGGGCTGATCGCGCTGGTCGTGCTCGTAGGCCTCGGGATCGCGGTCGCCGTGGGCAGGTTCCGGCGGCGCAGGCGCGGTGGTGACGGCTCGCCCGCGGCTAGGCGTCAGGCGCGCCGAAGAACTGGATGAGCAGCTCGTTGACCCGCTCGGGCTCGTCGTGCTGGACCCAGTGGGTCGCGTTTGGCAGGCGCTCGACGCGGACGTTTGGCACCCACTTCGGCAGTGGCTCAGCAAGCTCGCTGCCCAGATGCCGGTCGCGCATGCCCCAGATCACGAGCGTCTGCGTCTGGATCGGAGCAAGGCTCTTCTGCGCGGCGCGGGGGAGCGGCGCAGAGCTGCGCGGTAGTAGTTGATCATCCCGGTGAGCGCACCCGCCTGCGACCAGGCCTGCACGTAGCGCTCGAGGTCCAGGTCGCTGAAGGCGCCGGGGGAGTCGGCGCGCAGGGAGCGCTTGAGAAAGGAGAAGTTCTCGCGCACCAGCAGGTGCTCTGGCAGCCGCGGGATCTGGAAGAAGAACATGTACCAGCTCTTGCGCAGCTGGCGCAGGGTGCGAAAGCCAGCGAGCATGCGCTCGGTGTGGGGGACGTTGAGGATCGCGAGCTTGCGCAGCATCTCGGGGTGGCGCATCGCGGTCTGGTAGGCGACCGCGGCGCCCCAGTCGTGGCCGACGAGGTAGGCGGGGCCCTTGCCGAGGTGGGCGATCAGGCCGGCAATGTCCTTGGCCAGGACGTCGGCGTCATAGAGACGCCAGTCGTGCGGCCGATCGGAGAGGTTGTAGCCGCGCATGTCCGGCGCCACGACGTGAAAGCCGGCCTTTGCGAGCGCAGGGATCTGGTGGCGCCAGGAGTACCAGAACTCGGGGAAGCCGTGCAGCAACACGACGAGCGGTCCCTCGCCCGCCTCCACGTAGTGCAGGCGAATCCCGTTGACCTCGGCGTAGGCGTCGCGGACGCCCGGCATATCTGTGGCCTGCGTGAGGATGTTGGAGGTATCCGGCTGGCTCATGGTCGTTGCTCCGATGCTGCCTTATGCACCATACAGGAGGAAGCATCGCAACCGTCGAGGTGACTTCCGCCGCCGGCGCTAGATTCGGCTGGATGCCGGACGACTCTTCACAGCTGCGCGTCGCGCACCTCGACGCAGACGCGTTTTATGTCTCCGTCGAGCTGCTCAGGCGTCCAGAATTGCGCGGCAAGCCGGTCGTGGTGTCTGGCACAGGCCCGCGAGCAGTGGTCACTACTGCCAGCTACGAGGCCCGCCGCTTCGGCGTCTTCTCGGCGATGCCAGCGGCGCGGGCACGGCGGCTGTGCCCACACGCGGTCTTCCTCGCGCCC
Organism: uncultured Actinomycetota bacterium; assembly: GCA_963757925.1. Classification (GTDB taxonomy): domain Bacteria; phylum Actinomycetota; class Thermoleophilia; order Solirubrobacterales; family Solirubrobacteraceae; genus Palsa-744. The sequence goes on along the minus strand of CAVWTE010000001.1, from coordinate 13,810 downwards.
GACTTCCCGGCCTACCGCGAGCACTCGGCGCGGATGATGGCAATCGTGCGCGCGCACGTGGAGCAGGTCGAGCTGATGGGGCTGGATGAGGCATATCTCGACCTGGAGGGCTTTCACTCGCCGCGGGCGGCGATGCGGCGGATCGTGGCGCAGATCAGATCTGAGATCGGTCTTGCCTGCTCGGTGGGGATCGGGCCGAACAAGCTGGTGGCGAAGGTCGCCTCCGATGCTGAGAAGCCGGCCGGGTTCGTCGTGCTCACCCGCGAGCAGGCATGTGAGCGCTTTGGCAGCGCCGCGCCAGGACTCGTGCCAGGGATCGGCCCGAAGACGGCCGCGAAGCTCGCGGAGATGGGATTCCACACGCTGGCGGCGCTCGCCGCGGCCTCAGAGGAGACGCTGATCGCTCGCTTTGGCGCCAACCATGGACGCGAGTTGCGCAGACGCGCGCTCTTTGAAAGCGATGGCATCGTCTCCTCGGCGCGCAAGGTCGTCTCTGAGTCGCGCGAGCGCACCTTCGACTACGACGTCGTTGACGCGGGCGAGCTCGAGCGCGATCTCGCGAAGATGACCCAAGAGCTGTGCGCGAGCCTTGCCAAGCACGGCCACAGCGGCCGCACGATTGGGATCAAGGTTCGTCTCGACGACTTCACCACCGTCACGCGTGCCCGCACGATCGAGGCGCCCACGCGCGAGGCGCAGGTTGTGGGTCCTCTCGCGCTGCAGCTGCTGCGCGAATATGCGCCGCGCCGACCCGTTCGTCTGCTCGGAATAAGAGTCGCCGGCTTGATCGCCGACGAGGGCGCCAGGCTTGGGCAGGACGCTGCGCAGATGGCGCTGCCAGTCTGAAGGCGCTGAGCGGCGGTCACCTGCGCAGGCGACCGCCGCCGCTCTCTCTAGTTGACGACTCCGACGCCAGGGAAGGGAAGAGAGCCTTCCAGTTCGCCGTGATAGCCCTCCATGTTCGTGAGGTCGTTGACCACGAGGAAAGTGCCTTTCAGCTCTGGATGTGGTAGCACGAGCTTTTCTTGGATGTTGATGAATTCGCCTTCCACTTCTTCTTCGAGCACGTATTTGCCAGCAACCGTGCAGCTTGCGCCAGAGAGCGTGAAGGCGATCTCGATGGGTTTGATGAGGTCGAAGTATTTGCTGGCGCTTTCGCTCAACGTCGAATAGAAGTCCAGATGTTGCGCGGATGCGGATGTGACCGAGCAGAACGAGGTGCTGTCAGTGCAGTTGAAGGGCGTGAAGGTGGTGAATTCGTCGGTGCCAGGGGCGCCGCCGATCAGCAGATCGCGGAATTCGACCTCACAAGAGACTTCTGTGCGGCCGACGACAATGATCTTGATTCGTCCCGTTTCCGTGACCGGTTTGGTTTCCAGGGTGGTTAGAAGGACTGTCGCGCCAACCCGCCATAACGGGGTGGCCAGGGAGCTCGCCGGCGCGATCGCGCCAACGACCAGCATGCACATGAAGCAGAAGAGAGTTGTCCTGAGTGTGGGTTTCACGTGGGCTCCTTCGGTGATTGGATGAACAGAGAGGTAACAGTTGTGCCAATTGGTGCAAGACCCGGTATGTCTGCTATTTGATGACTTCGACTGAAGGGAAAGGCAGGGAGCCTTCCAACCTGCCGCCATAGCCGTGCGGGGTTGTGAGGTCATTGATCACCAAGAAGGTGCCAGGCAGCGCGGTCGCGGGAAATACCATTCTGGCCTCCTCATCTTGATGTCATTGAGCGAACAGTTCTCGCAATTTGCGGATCTGAGGTCAAGCTGCCGCGCGGGCGTGATCCGCGATTCGGCGCGGGCGCGGCGGTGATCCTGCGTGCGCCTGCAAGATCGCTCGCTGCATGCTTGCTGGCAGTAGCGCGCGGATGTCTTTGTTCGCGCAGGACGAGCGTGCTTGCTTCAGGCTAAGGTTGCCGGCGAGATGACCCTCATCGATGCTGGCGATATCGAGCTGGACTACGAGCGCCGCGGCTCAGGACCACCCCTGCTGTTGATCATGGGCATGAGCGGCACGCGCCGGCACTGGAGTGAGGCCTTCTTGAATCTGCTCGCGCAGCATTTCGAGGTGATCGCCTACGACCATCGCGGCGTTGGCGCCTCGACGCGGATGCAGAGCCCGTTCACGATCGTCGATCTCGCGACGGACGCGGCGAGGCTGCTCGAAGCGCTGGAGATCGACGCGGCGCATCTGCTTGGCTTCTCGATGGGCGGGATGGTCGCCCAGGAGCTCGTGCTCGCGCATCCCGAGAGGATCATCACGCTCACGCTTGGCGGCACCTACTGCGGCGGGCAGGGCAGCGCGCTCGCGCCGCAGGAGACGACGAGGATCCTGCGCGACGCCGTGCTCAGCCGCGACCGTGAGCGGGCGGTGCAGGCCTCCTGGCAGGTGAATGTCTCGCCGGCTTTCTTCTCAAATCAGCAGGCCCACGCCGACTTCATGGAGATCGGGATGGGCAAAGGCGTCGCTTCCGCCGTGGTGATGGAGCAGATGCGAGCAATCGCAGGCCATGACACGACGGCGCGGCTGGGTGAGATTCAGGCGCTGACGCTGATCGTGCATGGCAGTCAGGACATGATGCTGCCAGTGCAGAACGCGCACCTGATCGCGCGCCTGATGTCCTCCGCCCGACTGGAGATCATCGAGGGCGCCGGTCACCTGTTCTTTTGGGAGCAGCCACAGCGCTCAGCGGATCTCCTGATCGAGCATGCCTTGGTGCAGGCATAGGGGCGGCAGTGTCACAGCAACAGCTCGTCGTTCAGGCAGCTGACGGCACCCAGATCGCCGCCGAGCAGGCTGGTGAGGGGCCGCCGATCGTGCTCTTGCATGGCCTGACCGCGACACGTCGATACGTCGTCATGGGCTCACGGACATTGGAGCGCTCAGGGCATCGCGTGATCTCCTACGACGCGCGCGGCCACGGCCGCTCAGCTCCGGCGCCCTCGCGCATTGCCTACGACTATGACCACCTCGCATCCGACCTGCAGGCCGTGCTCGACGCGCTCGGGGTCGAGAGGGCGACGCTCGCCGGCGCCTCGATGGGGGCGCACACGGTCGCTCGGTTCGCACTTGCGCACCCTGAGCGGGTGGCGGCAATCGCGCTGATCACACCCGCCTTCGACCCGGACGCCCACTCCGAGCAGGACCACGCCGGCTGGGACGCGCTTGCGCGCGGCTTGCGCGAGGGCGGTGTGGAGGGCTTCGTGGACGCCTACGACCTCGCCAGCCTGCCCGAGCGCTGGCGCGAGACCGTGCTCACGGTCCTGCGCCAGCGGCTGAGCGCGCATCTGCACCCCGACGCGGTCGCCGACGCGTTGGAAATCGTGCCTCGTTCGCGGCCCTTCGAGTCGATGACAGAGCTTTCGCGGATCGAGGTGCCCGCGCTCGTGGTAGCAAGCCGCGATGAGTCGGACCCCGACCATCCGCTTGCCGTGGGGGAGCGCTACGCCGCGGCGATTCCCGGCGCCCGGCTGCTTGTGGAGGAGCCTGGCGCCTCGCCGATTGCCTGGCAGGGGGGACAGCTCTCCAGGGCGCTGCTGGAGCTGATGGACCAGAGCGCGTGAGCGGGCGCGCGTGAGCCGCCGGTCCCGTCAGGCCGGCTGCGCCGTTTCGGGCGCGAGCAGCCCGTCCTCCCGCTCGCCGACGAGCGCCGCATAGCGTCCGCCGAGCACGAGCAGCTGCTCGTGAGTGCCGCGCTCGATGATCCGGCCGTGGTCCAGCACCAGGATCTCGTCGGCGTCGCGCACGGTGGAGAGGCGGTGTGCGATCGCGATCGTGGTGCGGCCGCGCGCGAGCTCGTCCAGCGCCGCCTGGACCGCGCGCTCGGTCTCTGTGTCGAGCGATGAGGTGGCCTCGTCGAGGATCAGCACCGGTGGGTTTCGCAGCACCGTGCGCGCGATCGCGATCCGCTGCTTCTCTCCGCCGGAGAAGCGGTAGCCGCGCTCGCCGACCGGGGTCTCGTAGCCGTCGGGCAGCGAGGCGATCAGCTGATGGATCTGGGCGGCCTTCGCGGCCTCTTCGATCTCCTGGTCACTGGCCTCAGGGCACGCGAAGCGCAGGTTCTCGCGGATCGAGGCGTGGAAGAGGTAGGTCTCCTGGGAGACCAGGCCGACCGTGCGGGCAAGGCTTGCAAGCGTGAGATCGCGGATGTCGTGGCCATCGATCGCGATCCGGCCGCGCTGCGGCTCATACAGGCGCGCGATCAGGTAGGCGAGCGTCGTCTTGCCGGAGCCCGTCTCGCCGACCAGCGCGACGCGGCCGCCGGCGGGTATCTGTGCCGATATCTCGCGAAGCGTCCACTCGCCGCCCGGCTCGTAGGCAAACCAGGCATCCTCGATCGCGACCTCTCCCTTGACTTCGCTCACGTCCCTTGCGCCGGGACGCTCCACGATGTCCACGGGCAGGTCGAGGTACTCGAAGATGCGCTCGAAGAGCGCCATCGACATCTGCACTTCGGGCATCACGCCGAGCAGCGACTGCATCGGGAAGAGCAGGCGCGTCTGCAGGGTGGTGAACGCCACGACGGTGCCGATCGAGAGCGAGTGGTCGCCGTGGGTGAGCGCGTAGCCGCCGAACCAGTAGACGGCGGCCGGCATGATCGCAAAGCTCATCTGGACCGAGGCCATCCGCCAGCGGCCGGCCATACGCGCGCGCACCTCGAGGTCCGCGAGCGCCCCGGACTCCGAGCGGAAGCGCTCGGCCAGCTCGCGCGAGCGGCCCATCGTCTTGCCGAGCAGGATTCCCGAGACCGACAGGGACTCCTCAACGAGCGTGGACATATCCGCCAGCCGGCTCTGGCGCACCGACTGGATGCGCTGGCGCTCCTTGCCGACCCTGCGCGTGAGCCACACGAAGAAGGGCAGCAGGCACAGCGAGAAGACCGCAAGCGGCCAGCTGAGCGCGAACATCGCAACGACCGTGGCCAGCACCGTCGTGACCGCCGAGACCGTGGAGGTGGCGGTGCTCGTGACGACGTCGTCGATCCCGCCGATGTCGTAGGCGATCCGCGACTGCACCTCTCCGGAGCGGGTGCGGGTGAAGAAGGAGAGCGACATCCGCTGCAGGTGCGAGTAGACGGCGGCGCGCAGGTCGTGCATCACCCGCTGGCCGACGAGGTTCGAGATCCAGGTTTGGGCGACCCCGATCACGCCGCTTATCACCGCGATCGCGATCATGCCGCCGGCCAGCAGCGCCAGCAACGTCATGTTGCGGTTCGGGAAAGCGTTGTCGATGATGCCCCGCAGCAGGAACGGGTTGACGACGTTCAGAGCCGAGGAGAAGACGATCAGGCCAAGCAGGGCGCCAAGACGCCCTCGGTAGGGCCTAAAGAGCTGCGCCACGCGCCGGAAGGGCACGTTCACCGGCTTGCTCTCGCTCGCCTCGCCATCTCCGCCACGGGGAGGCTTTCCGCGTGCGCCGGAGCCGCGCCGCATGTCTCCGTGTCCGATGGAGAACGGCTGGTGGCTCAAAGCGGGATGGCGCCGGATCGCCTCACGGAGTCGATTCTATCGCCGCCTCTGGCGCCGGAAAATAGTATTGAGGGGGCGATGGAGTTGCTCGCCACCGAGATCCGGGTGCTCGCAAGCCTGCTGGAGAAGCAGCGCACGACCCCCGACGCCTATCCGCTCACGCTCAACGCGCTGCGCGCGGCCTGCAACCAGTCCACCAATCGCGACCCGGTCGTGCAGTACTCCGAGGCCGAGGTGCGCGACGCCGTGCAGCGCCTGGAACGCCGCGGGCTGCTGCGCTTCGCAAGCGGCGCGGGCAGCAGGGCCGCGAAGTTCAGGCACCTGCTCGCCGAGCGGCTGCCGATGGATGACCCCGAGCAGGCGGTGATGTGCGTGCTGATGCTCCGCGGCGCGCAGACACCCGGCGAGCTCAAGCAGCGAGGCGAGCGGATACACGCCTTCGCCGACCTGGCCGAGGTGGAGCAGACGCTCCTGCGGCTGATCGAGCGCGATCTGGTCCGCAGCGTGCCGCGCCGGCCGGGACAGAAGGAGGAGCGCTACGTGCACCTGCTCGGTGCGGCGCAGGAACAGGACGTACCCGCGGCGCAGGCGGTCTCACAGCCTGTGCCCGAGCACGGCGGGGCACCCGTGGTCGAGCGCCAGCCAGCGGGCCTTGCTCCACAGGTCGAGCAGCCGGCGGCGGCGGAGATCGCGGATCTGCGTGAGCGCGTCGCGCGTCTGGAGCACGAACTTCAGAGCCTGAAGGCTGAGCTTGGCCTGGAGGCTGCGCCGTGATCGGCGCAACTGCAATGCTCGCGTCGGCCACGGACGGCGCCACGGGCGTCGGCATCCCGCTGGCACTCACGGCCGGCCTCGTCTCCTTCCTCTCGCCGTGTGTGCTGCCGCTGGTGCCCGGCTATCTCTCCACGGTGGCGGGCGTGAGCCCCGCGGACATCGCGGGTACCGCCCGGCGCAAGATGATCCTGCCAAGCCTGCTGTTCATCGCCGGCTTCTCGATCATCTTCATCCTGATGGGGTTGGCCGCGACCGCGATCGGCTCGACGCTGGATGAGAATCGAAGCACGCTGGAGCACGCCGCCGGGGCGCTCATCGTGGTGATGGGGGTGGCGTTCCTGGCAAGCCCGTTTACGAGCGCGCTGCCACTCTCGTGGCGCCCGCGCTCGAAACTGCTCGCCGACCTGCGGCTCGCGGCCGGCAGGGGTGGCCCGCTGCTGATCGGTGCCGCTTTCGCGATCGCATGGACGCCCTGCACGAGCATCACGCTCGGGGCGATCACCGCGCAGGCCGCGGTCGCCGGCTCCGAGGCGCACGGCGCGCTGCTGCTCGCCGTCTACTCCGCCGGGCTTGCGATCCCGTTCCTGCTGCTGACCCTCGCCTTCGAGCGCTTCACGGGCGCGCTTGCGATCGTCAAGCGCCACTTCCCGATCGTGATCGGCATCGGCGGCGCGGTGATGATCGGGCTTGGCCTGCTGATCCTCACCGGCGAGTACACGATCCTCAACTCGCAGGCCAACAGCTTGCTGCACGGCACGGGACTGGACGTCTCGGGCATCTGATCGGAAGAAAGGCGCAGCGGTGCCGGCGATGTCGATTCGGCAGCGCACCACGCTGGTGCAAATATTCGGGGGTGGTCAAATGCCGTTGAGCGCAATGAAGAGCCCTTACAGCGTGAAGGAGACCGCCGACCGGCTGGTGGCGGCGCTGCAGCGTCACGGCATCGAGATCTTCGCGCGCATCGATCATGCCGCCGGCGCACGCGCTGCCGGGCTTACGCTGGCAGACGAGGAGCTGCTCGTCTTCGGGGATCCGCGCGTGGGTACGGCGCTGATGCAGGAGGACCCCGCGATCGGTTACGAGTTGCCGCTGCGGGTGCTGGTCTGGGATGCGAACGCCCAGACGATGATCGGGCATCGCTTGATGGCAACGCTTGCGGGTGAGTATGGAGTGATGGAGCACGCCGCGGTGCTTACGCGCATGAACGGCCTGCTCGACCAGCTGGTCGCCGAGGCCGTGGCGCAAGGGTAGTTGAGCCGCGGCGCCGGCCTCCGCGCTTCTGGCGGCCCGTGAGCGGGCATGCATCGCCGTCCTAACTCCAGTTGCGCACGGCGGAAGCGTTCAGGCGAACGTAGTCCAGCGGCGGGCGCACGTCGGCCAGGACCGCTTCGGCGAAAAGCTCACGCTGCTCTTCGGGCAGCCGGTCGAGGTGGGCGGCGAGGATCGACGTGCGCACGAAGTCGGCGAGGTCGGGGGGACGGGTGGGCCGCTCCTGTAGCCAGCAGCGCGTCTCGAGGAACCCTGCCTCCCGCAGACGATGCTCGGTCTCCTTGGGAGAGGCGAAGGTCCAGGGGGACCAGCCGAGGAGCTGTGGAGCGGCCCTGCGGGCGGCCGCGTCGATGACCTCGCGCACGCTGTCGAGATTGCCCTGGCCGCCGCATTGGACCTCGAGCCTGCCACCGGGCCGCAACGCCTGCGCCAGGCGCCTCCAGAGGCGATCGTGGTCGCTCACCCAATGCAGCGTCGCGGTGGAGACGATGGCGTCCACTGGCTCGCTGAGGTCGAGCTCCAGAACGTCCTGGCAGAAGACCTGTGCACGGTCGCCAAGTCGCCGACGTGCCAGTGCCACCATCTCCGGCGAGGCGTCGATCGCAATGACACGACCACTCGGCACGAGCTCGAGCAGCAACTCGGTGACTCGCCCGGTCCCGCAGCCGACATCTAGCACCGTGGCATCGTCAGAGAGGCCCTGCAGCCGCGCGAGAACCTCAGCCGCCCATGCCTGCTGCGGCTGGCTGGTCCTGTCGTATGTGGCCGCATCCCAGGGTGTGCCCACGCGTCTTGACGCTATCAAACGGCCACCCAGCCGCGAACCGGCTGTGTCAGGGCGCCAGGGCGGGCATGGGCGGTGCCCGAGCCCCCTGACGAGGCTCAGGTCGTCTCGCCGACGGGCGCTCGCTGACCAGCGGCAGCCCTGCGAGTCCGGTAGCGCTCTTCCCAGGCGCGCTGGTTGCGCTTGGCGTCGAGCACGAACGGTGAGAAGCCGATCGCCTTCACGATCAGCTTGTTGATCAGCGACTCCGGGAAGGGCAGCGGACGCAGTACGTCGACGAAGAGCACCACTCGGGTCTCGTCGGTGTCGTTCCAGACCTCGTGGTCGAAGGTGTCATCGAAGACGATGCTGCCGCCTGCCTCCCAGTGGCGGATCTCCCGATCCACGCGGATTCGGCAGTCCTCCTTGCGCTGCGGCACGATCAGGCCGAGGTGGTAGCGCAGCACGCCCTTGTAGGGGCCGCGGTGGGCAAGGATGTGCTTGCGGGGGGACAGGATCGAGAACATCGCGGTGGTCATGCCGGGGATCTCGCGCATGATTGCCGCCGTCTTCGGGCACAGCTCGACGCCGAGGTCGGCCTGGAAGCCGTAGCCGTAGAGGAAGAAGGTCTTCCAGCGGTCGTCGTCGGTGATCGCGACCTGGTCCTTGGATATCTCCTGGAAGCTCGGCAGCGCCTCGCGGTCGGCAAGCAGCGCCTGCATCTCTTCGCGAATCACCTCCCAGTTGCGCTCGACGTGCTCCACCCACGGGAAGAGCTCGAGCGGGAAGAAGGGCTGATCGCCGACCAGCGAACGTCGCCCCACGAATCGCTCGATGGGGGCGAGGATGCGTTCGCCAGCGGCGATCGTCAGCTCGACTGTGCGCTCCCACGGCGACTTGCTCATCGCCGTGGGATCTTGATCAGGCTGCCTCCCTGAGTGCCGCCAGCTCCGGCGACTCAGCCAACTTCTTCAGCGCTCGCTGCTCGAGCTGTGAGGCCCGCTCGGCCGAGAAGCCGAGCCGCTTGCCGATCGCGGTGAGCGTTTGGGGCTCCTCGCGGCCGGTGCCGAAGCGCAGCGTCAGGACCGTGCGCTCGGTCTCCGGCAGCGAGGCGATCGCCTCGTGCACGAGCCGCTCCCGCTCGTTGTCCCATGCGGTCTCCTCTGGAGCCTCCTGGTCGGAGGGCAGAAGATCGCCGAGGGCGGTGTCGCCGTCCTCCCCGACCTGTTGGTCGAGGCTGACAAGCGCGGCCCGCTGGTGGCGCACCTCTTCGATTTGGTCGATCGGCAGGCCAGTCTCGGCCGCGATCTCCTCGATCGTCGGCTCGCGCCCCAGCCTCACCGAGAGCTCACGCTCGACCCTGCCGACCTTGCGCGAGCGCTGAGCGACGTGCACGGGGAGGCGGATCGTGCGTCCCGAGTTCTCCAAACCACGCTGGATCGCCTGGCGAATCCAGAGCGTTGCGTAGGTGGAGAAGCGGAAGCCCTTGCGCCAGTCGAACTTCTCCGAGGCCCTGATCAGGCCGAGCATGCCCTCCTGGACCAGGTCTGCCAGCGGCAGACCCTGGTTCTGGTAGCGGCGTGCGTTCGAGGCGACCAGCCTGAGGTTGGAGTTGATCAGCAGTTCCTTGGCCCGGAGGTCTCCGCGCTCGATCCGCTGCGCCAGGTCGATCTCCTGATCCGGCGTGAGCAGCGGGTAGCGCCGCGAGTGTGCAAGCAGCTGGTCGACCGACTCGGGAATGAACGACTCGTCGGCGAGCATCTCGGGGCCTGCGCGCCGCAGCGTCGGCACGGCAACCGGCTCCTCGTCGTCATCGTCCTCATCATCCGTGTCGGCAACACCAGCGACCTTGGTCTCCTCGTCCTCCGCCTCCTCATCGACGAGCGCCTCGCCGTCGTCCTCTGGCTCTGCGACCGCGGTCAGCGCGAGGCGAGCATTCTCGTCCTCGGCACGCGCGGTCGACCCGGGCAGCGCCGAGGGAGTCGATGGGCAGCGCCCGTGTGATGTCGATTGTCTTTGACATGGCAGTCTTTCCTAATCCGATGCCTGGAGTCGGAATTATACCCAGGTTAGTTGCGTTGTCAACCAAATTCTTTCGATCTCAGCCTCCGCGTCGTAGAACGCTTGTTCCCTCGACCTCTGGGACCCGCAAAAGCGCGCTCCAGAGGGTCTGAGCGGGGCAAGACGGCCCGCGATCATGCTTGTGCTACTCCCATCTGACTTCCTTAACGCGAGCGGAGGGGAATGGTTGCTCTGTCGATGGTGACAAGCGCAACTTGTTCGTGTGTCCCGCCGGCCTACTTGCAGCGTGGCTTGCGAAGCGCCGTGGCGACGCGAGCTGCTCAGGCGCCGACGGCGTGGCGATCGGTCGGTGCTCGCGGCGCGAGAAGCCGGCCCCAGTCGCCGTCCTCGATACGCGCCGGCTCGGTGCTCGCGAGGAAGTCGTGCAGCAGCGCCGCGAGCCCATCCGGGTCTTCGAGGTGGGGGAAGTGCGCGGCACGCTCCAGCACCTCGAACGGCTGCCGGGAGCAAGGCGCGCCGCGGCGCGGCCATGCTCGGCCGGGATCGTGCGGTCGCGCGCGCCCCAGACGATCATCGTGGGCATGCCATCCAGAAGGTAGAGCCGGTCGTTGGCGTTGACGCGCTGGCCCTCGATGTCGATCACCGAGCGCAGCGTCTGCAGGAACGCCGTGCGCGCTCCGGGCCGCTCCAGCGGCTGGAGCGCACGCGCGATCGCCTGCAGTTGCACGCCATAGCGCGAGCCTGAGGCATCCAGGCGCGCGCCGGCGGCGCGCAGTGCGGCAAGCATCCGCGGGTTGGCGGTGATTCGCAGCAGGCTCGAGAACCCGGCAGTGCCGCGCTTCGAAGCAGCGGGCTGACCTCGTGTCCGAGGCCCCCGCTGGAGACCAGCACGAGTCTCTCGGTGCGCTGGGGGAACTGGTAGAAGAACTGCATCGCCACGCCGCCTCCGAGGGAGTGCCCGACGATGCTCGCGCGCTCGATGCCGATCACGGCGAGCAGGTCCCTGATGCCGGCCGCATGGGCGCCGAGCGAGTAGTCGCCGCGCGGGGTGGCGGAGTCGCCGTGGCCGATGAGGTCGGGCGCGATCACCGTGTAGCGTTCGGCGAGGCTTCGGCGACCCTCCGCCAGTGGCGCGAGGAGTTGACCATTCCGTGGATGAGCACGACCGGCGGCCCGCTGCCGGCGGTGTGGTAGATCACGCGGTGGCCGTGCAACTCCATCTGCCAGGCCTCGAAATCGCTCCCAGGAGCGGGGACCGCAGTCACGCGGCCGAGCTTAGCGACTATGCGCTACGGCGGTCCCGGCAGAGGGTTTGCGGCCCGCCCCCAGAGCCGATCATCTGCGAAGAGCCGAACTCAGCCGCCGCGCAGGACGCTGAAGGCGATCCCCGCGCGCTGGAGGCGTTCGCGCAGCGCGGGTCCCATCGCCACGGCGGGCGTGAGCTGGCCGGCGAGCTTCGGCAGGTCGTCTTCGGCCAGGCAGAGCGCCGTCTCGCTGAGCATCTTCGCGGTCTCCTCATAGCCGGGATCGCCGCCGCTCACCTCCGCGACCACGCGCTGCCCGCCGCCCTGGCCGACGAATCGCACCACGAAGCTGCTTGCGGCGCGGCGCTCCGGGCTCGGGCCCTGGCCGGGCTGCGATGCGGCCGAGCAGGACCTTGCGGGTCGGGCCGGCCTGCGAGAGGGCAATCGCGCCCAGCGCACCGCCGGCGTAGGCCGCCGTGCTTGCGATGCTGCCGGTGACCAGATAGTGGCCATAGGAGAAGTCGGGGCCGTAGCGGTCGAGGGCGGCGGCAGAGCGCAGCACGATCTGCGGGTCGATCGTGGGCATCGGCAGCACCCAGCCGAGCTCGGGCTCGTTGCGGGGCCTGCCGGCGATGCCGTGAATGCGCCGGCCCGGCGGCGCGGCTCCATCCGCTTGCGTTCGCTTGCGACAGAGATGGAGGAGCGCAGATGCGAGAAGGCGGTGATGGCGGAGTGCAGCGTGCCGCCGGAGATGCTCGCTCTCATCCTGGCAAAGCCCTCCACCTTCAGCGGGACCCCTTCGGGCAGCCGCTGGACTGTCAGCTGGACGCCGAGATCATGCGGGATCGAGTCGAAGCCGCAGCAGTGGACCAGGCGCGCGCCGCTCTGTAGCGCCTTCTCCTGGTGGCGCACGTACATGAGGTCCACGAACTCGGGCTCGCCGGTAAGGTCGGCGTAGTCGGTGCCCGCCAGGGCGCAGGCCTGCACGAGACCCTCGCCGTAGCGGATGTAGGGTCCGACGGTACTGATCGCAACGCGGGTCGACTCGGCAAGCTCGCGCAGGCTCGCCGGATCCTCCACATCAGCGAGGACCAGCGGCGCGTCGATCCCGAGCCGCTCGCGCAGTGCCTGCAGCTTTGCCTGGCTTCGGCCCGCGAGCGCCCAACGGGTGCCCTGCGGCGCGTGGGCGGCAAGGTATTGCGCAGCGAGCGCTCCGGTGAACCCCGTAGCGCCGAACAGCACGATGTCGTGCTCGCGATCCCCGGCATATGGCGATCGTACAGGTGTGGCGCTGCCGATAGGCTCCGTGGCGTGACGCCGATCGCGATCGAAGCCGACGGGCCGCTCATGGTCCTCGCGATAGACCACCCTCCGCTGAACCTCTTGGACGGCGAGCTGATCGATGCGCTCGAGCAGGCGGTGGGGGAGATCGTGGCCAAGCGCCCGCGCGGGCTGCTGATCTGCGCACGGGGCAAGGTGGTAAGCGGCGGCGTGGACGTCAACGTCTTCGATGGCCTGAGGCCTGAGAGTGGCGGGGAGCTGTGGCACCGGCTGCTCTCGATCGTGCACGCGATCGAGGATCTGCCGCGCCGACGGTCTTCGCGGCACACTCGCTGTGCCTGACGGCGGCGTTTGAGCTCTCGCTTGCCTGTGACCTGCTGCTCGCGGCGCAGTCTGCGCGCTTTGGCCTTGTGGAGACGGTCGTCGGCCTCACGCCGGCGATGGGCGGCACCCAGCGCCTGGCCGAGCGCGCCGGGCCGGCTCGCGCGCGGGAGCTTGTGATGACGGGGGAGCTCTATGAGGCGGCAACGCTGGAGCGCTGGAACGTGGTGAACAGGGTGCTGCCGGATCGAGGCTTTCGACCAGGCCGCCGGAGTTTGCGCGCTCGCTGGCCGATGGCCCGACCCGGGCGCACGCAGCGACAAAGGCGATCGTGCGCGCGGCCTGCGATGAGGGCGCCCGCGCCGCCGATCGAGCTGGTGCCAGAGCTCGCGGGTTCGCTATTCGGGACCGAGGACCTGAAGGGCGCGGTGCGCAGCTTCCTGGAGCATGGTCCCGGACACGCGAGCTACGAAGGGCGCTGATGACGCAACCTAAGGGCAACGAGACGGCAGGCGCGGCCGCCGGGATGAGGTCGCTTGCGCCGCATCTATGAGAGATCGCACCTGACCGGCGAGTTCAGCTGCGCTCGGGGTGGGAGCACGAGTACTTCGACAAGTACCGCTTCGAGTCCGACCCCCGTTGCTGCGCGAGATCGCGGCGGGGAT